>JBBAKO010000004.1:0-239945 GCA_040403475.1 Algoriphagus sp.
AAACAAAGAAGCCCAGCCACTAACAGCGGTTTGGCAAAAGTGGCGGTTCAGTGCTACGCAGATCAGCCGCGGCTGATGGTTAATCAAACATTGGTTCACCGCATCAATCCGCCGCGGCGGATGGTGAAAATCGACCCATCGTTTTCGCCTACAATGGAGGTCCAGGATCTTCTTCTTACTGGTTGCACATGGGTGTAATGGGTCCTAAGCGAATCGTAGTAGATGATCCAAATTACAATGCCGCTGCACCTTACGAACTGACCAACAATGAGTTTTCTATCTTAGATGTGGCCGATGTGGTCATGATGGATCCGGTAGGAACAGGCTTGAGTGTGCCGATTGGCGATTCCAAAGGCGCTGATTTCTGGGGAGTAGATCAGGATATCCGCAGTACCAGCTTGTTTATCATGCAATTTTTGAAGGAGCATGGCCGTCTTAATTCCCCGAAATATATCTTGGGAGAAAGCTACGGTACTTTTCGAAATGCAGGGGTGATGAATTACCTCTTGGACAAGGGGTATGCCTTGAATGGGGTGATCATGGTGTCAGCTGTGTTTGACCTACGTACCTTGTTTTTTGCGCCTAACGAGGACTTGCCTTACAGCGTGTACTTTCCTACCGTAGCAGCTACCAGCTGGTACCATAATAAGGTGGCCGACAAAGGGAAAGACTTGCCCTCTTTTGTACAGGAGGTGAGAGCGTTTGTTGAAAATGTATATGCACCGTTGTAAGCAGCACAAAGTGAAGACTCTTTTTGCTTTTGGTTCAGTGACAAGAGATGATTTCAAGGCTGATTCAGACATAGATTTAGTTGTTGATTTTGATGAAAAGGACCCATTTATTTATACCGATCTGTATTTTAATCTAAAATCAAAACTTGAGGACTTATTGAAACGACAAGTTGATTTACTTGAAGAGAGGGCTATTAAGAACCGCTTTTTCAGACAGCAGTTAGAAAGTACCAAGGTTCCGCTCTATGGAAATTAATTTTTAGGCTCTCCACCTGCGTTGCTTACGATGGTTCTCAAAGGAGCCTCGATCGCGATGCGGATGATGTTGATACCGGTATCTTGGTCCTTGTTATTGCCTTTTAATTTTCTAGAAGCAATTCACATTTTTGCTATATTTAAGAAAAATCGTTTCAATCATGACTTTAATAATTGACAAATCCAACCTGAAAAACACAGCAAAGATTCTTAATGAGAAACTTAAAAAATCAGGCAAAAAAGGCAATTTGATGAAGCATTTTGGAAAGTTGAAGCGAAATATTGATGGTCTATCGTATCAAATTTCCATCAGAGAAAATGAAGATTGATTTTTTAGCTGACACTAATTTTTTGATTTATATCCATGAAGGAAATAAAATAGCAGAACCCTTTCTAGAATATAATTTTGCAATCTCATTTATTTCAGAAATTGAGTTACTTGGTTTTCCTGGTATTTCAAAATCTGAGGAAACAAAGCTTAAGTTACTTTTAAATGATTGCTATCAGTTAGAATGGAGTTCAAAATTAAAGAATCAAACTATTCAACTAAAGCAAAAATATAGTCTAAAGCTTCCCGATGCGATAATTTGTGCCACAGCAGTGGAATTTAATCTCCCATTAGTGACAGCAGATAGGGGATTTTCAAAAATCAGTGAGTTGGATTTGATCCTGATACAACTGTAAAGTCAGTGTTGAGAACACGCTGAACTCATTCGGCAGTAAACTAAAAAAGGAGATCCAGCTGGATCTCCTTTCTGTTTTTGTAAGAAGTGGAGGATGATTACATCATGCCACCCATTCCGCCGCCGCCCATTGGAGGCATGCCAGGACCTTCTTCCTTCACGTCTGCTACCACACACTCGGTAGTCAAAAGCAAGGCTGCAATAGAAGCTGCATTTTCCAAAGCCAAACGAGTCACCTTGGTTGGGTCAATGACACCTGCTTTGAACAAGTCTTCGTATTTGTCCGTACGCGCATTGTAGCCGTAGTTGCCTTTGTTTTCTCTGATCTTGTTGACCACAACAGAGGGCTCTCCACCTGCATTGCTTACGATGGTCCTCAAAGGAGCCTCGATCGCGATGCGGATGATGTTAATACCGGTATCTTGGTCTTCATTTTCACCTTTCAAGCTGTCAAGGGCTGCAGCAGCGCGTACAAACGCGACACCACCACCAACGACCACACCTTCTTGAACAGCTGCTCTAGTCGCATGCAAGGCATCGTCTACACGGTCTTTCTTCTCTTTCATTTCTACTTCCGTAGCAGCGCCAATGTAAAGGATGGCCACCCCGCCAGAAAGCTTTGCAAGTCTTTCCTGCAATTTCTCTTTGTCGTAGTCAGAAGTAGTTTTTTCGATTTGAGCTTTGATCTCAGCAATTCTACCTTTGATAGCGCTCTTATCACCTGCACCGTTTACCAAGGTAGTGTTGTCCTTGTCGATGTTGATTTTTTCTGCTCTTCCAAGCATGTCAACCGTTGCATTTTCTAGCTTGAAGCCTCTCTCTTCTGAGATTACTGTTCCACCAGTCAAGACAGCAATGTCTTCCAACATGGCTTTTCTTCGGTCACCGAAGCCAGGCGCTTTTACAGAAGCTACTTTCAAAGCGCCTCTGATTTTGTTGACTACAAGTGTAGCAAGCGCTTCACCATCCACATCTTCAGCGATGATCAAAAGTGGCTTTCCAGACTGAGCTACTGGCTCAAGGACAGGAAGCAATTCTTTCATGGAAGAGATTTTCTTGTCGTAGATCAAGATGTAAGGATGATCTAGTTCTACTTCCATTTTTTCGGTATTGGTGACGAAGTAAGGAGAAAGGTAGCCACGGTCAAACTGCATTCCTTCCACAGTTTTAACGTCAGTTTCTGTTCCTTTTGCCTCTTCTACGGTAATGACTCCGTCTTTACCCACTTTGTCCATGGCATCGGCAATCATTTTACCAATTGCTTCGTCGTTGTTGGCAGATACAGTAGCTACCTGAGCGATTTCCTTGGATGTGGAGATGGGCTTGGAGTTGGCCTTCAATTCAGCAACCACTGCAGCTACTGCTTTGTCAATGCCTCTTTTGAGGTCCATTGGGTTTGCACCTGCCGCTACGTTTTTGATGCCTACACCAAAAATTGCTTGCGCCAATACAGTTGCAGTAGTCGTTCCGTCACCCGCCTGGTCGGCAGTTTTGGAAGCAACTTCTTTTACTAATTGTGCGCCCATGTTTTCGATAGGCTCTTTCAATTCGATTTCTTTCGCTACCGATACACCATCTTTAGTAATGGTGGGAGCGCCAAATTTCTTGTCAATGATGACATTTCTACCCTTTGGGCCAAGGGTTACTTTTACTGCGTCAGCAAGTGCGTCTACGCCTTTTTTGAGTCTATCTCTAGCGTCAGTATCGAAAAATAGTTGTTTAGCCATTTTTAGTTAAATTTTTCAGGGTGTGATTAATTATTTACAGGATTGCGAAAATATCGGACTCTCTCATGATGAGGTAGTCATTTCCATCGACGCTCAACTCTGTGCCAGAGTACTTGCCGTACAACACAGTATCTCCAACTTTTACGGTCAATGGCTCATCCTTTTTTCCGTTGCCTACTGCAATAACGAGACCTTTTTGAGGCTTTTCTTTTGCAGTGTCCGGAATGTAAAGACCGGAAGCAGTTTTTTCTTCTGCAGCTGCTGGCTGAACCAAAACGCGGTCTGCAAGAGGTTTGATGTTCACTTTTGACATAGATATAAAATGTTAAGGGTTATAGTAACTTACAAACACTTACCTGCACTTCTTATGCCAAGGGATTATCTTGGCCTTATTCTGACAAATCGACGCAAAACTTCTAGTTTTCTGACCCAGAAAATATTTTTTAAAGGGATTCTATCTGCCAAAATTTCTCTTTTTCGGCTTCAACGCTTTAAATGTGTCAGTCAAAAAAAAAATGAGCCTTACTGTAATCAGTAAGGCTCATTTTTTTGTAAGGCTTGACTAATTATTTTGCAGTGGAATCAGCAGGTGCTGCTTCAGTTGCAGGAAGTGCATTTTGAGTATCTCCGAAAGCTGGAGCTACCACTTGCTCTTTAGCAGTCTCAATATTCGGAGATGAAAATTGGTTGGGCTGCCCACTTGTAAAAAATACAGATGATGCTAGAGCCAATCCTAGAATAGAAATCGCTAAAATCCAGGTTGCCTTTTCCAAAACATTTCCTGTGCGTGTTACCCCCATGATTTGTGTAGCACTTCCACCAAATGCGGCGCCAACACCACCTTTAGAATTTTGGCCTAAAATCACTAGGATTAGCAAAACCGCTAAAACCAAAATAACACTTAATAATAGAGTAAACATAAAATAGGATTTATTCTTTTGATTTTTCAATTAGATTCCCAAAGTAAGCCCTTTTCTCGGGAAACTTCAAAGCAAGCTTCTCATAAATTTCAATTGCCCTTGCTTTTTTGCCTTGCTGGAGAAGAATAGCAGCAAAAGTTTCGGAAATTAACCCTTCATTTAAGCTCGTACTTGCAGTGGCTAAATTCTCATTATTTTTGTTGGCTTCAATCTCCTTGATAGTGGCAAGCTTGATTTCCTTTTTGCTAAACTCCTTAATCAAGTCATTATGCGCTCTTTTTTCAGCGTCTAAAATTTCTTTCTTCTCTTTTCTTCGGATACTCTCGATTAAATCGTCTTTGGGAGCCTCTCGTTTTTTGGCTTTAATTTTCCCCGCCTGATCACCTTCTAGATGCTCACTAGAAACTCCTTCTCCTTGCCTTTTTTGGGAGCCATGCGGTTGGAGTAACCAATTTTTCAGCCAAACTCGATCTGGACTTGTGACGGCGGCTAGCGGAAGGGAAGGGCTACTTTCTTGATTTTTCAATTCAAATCTTGTAGCCAACGCATGGGACAAGTAAAAAAAATTAAAGTTTTTCTGAACCTTTCCAAGCAGCAAATAATCCGCTTTTTCAAGCCGATCTGCTTTTTGAATAAGTTCTAGAAATTGAGATGCGTTCACAACAAATATTTTGATTTCAATATACGGATTTTACCAGTTGGCGACTGTGGCAGTGAAAATATCTTGGATGATTGTTTCGAAAATATCTTCCACTAATTGATTTTCTACATCTAACAAGGTCACTGTTCGAGGATCGTAATCCTGGAAAAAGGTGAAGGTCTGCTTTTTGTTTTCCTCTTCATTGGTCAAGTTGATGTACTCCACTTCCACAGCAATGGTGAGTCGCATTTGTCCTGCTCGGTCAGGTAGATTGGGGTCACCGGAGGATACGACGGCCTGCGGGGATAAAGCATAACGCACAATGGATCCGGAAAACTGGAGGTCTCCATTATTCCGAACTAGTTCAAGCTGCGTATTTCGCTGGTAATATTCTTTCAAGGCTTCGGTAAATCGCTGCTCCATGTTTGCTGGACCACCTCCTGAGTCATTGAAAAAATTCTCCACTGAGAATGATTTTACCAGCTCGTAATTGATGTTGGTGCCTGTAAAGCTGTATTTGACGGAACAGGCAGAGAGTCCTAGACATAAGACAAACAACAACAGCCAAGATCTATTCAATATCATATTGCTTGATTTTTCTGTAGAGCGTCCGTTCGGAGATGCCGAGGTCGTTGGCTGCATACTTTCTTTTATTGTTGTGTTTCCGCAATGCTTTGAGGATCATTTCTTTCTCCTTCCGCTCCAAGGAAAGGGAATTATCATCCTCTTCATGTACAATGTCTTGGAAAACTTCGTCCTCATATCCCTCTTCCTGAGGAGCATCGGTGTTCTTTGATTCAAGAAGCAAAGGCATGGTGAATTGATTTGCCGATTCAGGCATCTCCTTAGGCATGATGCTCGCCTCCATATCTTCAAATAACCCCTGATGCTTTTGAATTAGTGAGGAATTGATTCCACCGCTTTGGTAGGATTCTAGAATCAATTTTTTTAATTCATTCATGTCCTTTTTCATGTCAAAAAGGACTTTGTACAAGATGTCTCTTTCGGAAAAATCCGTAGACTCTGAATTGCCTCCTTTGAAGGCCAGGGGGAGACGGTTACTCGCTTCAGGCAAATACCGTGACATCGTAAGTGCATCTACTTCCCGCTGCTCTTCTAACAGGGAGACCTGCTCAGCAATATTTTTTAACTGCCGAATATTCCCTGGAAATGGATACCGCAGCAATACCTCCTGGGCGGCAGCATCCAAGGTGATGGGTTTAACATGGTATTTTTCAGAGAAGTCACCGGTAAATTTTCTGAAAAGTAGCACCATGTCTTCGCCTCTTTCCCGAAGGGGTGGAACAAAAATGGGTACGGTGTTTAGTCGGTAATACAGGTCTTCTCTGAATTTTCCTTTTTCTACCGCTTTGATCAAATTGACATTGGTCGCAGTGATTACGCGAACATTGGTTTTCTGTACTTTAGAGGATCCTACTTTTATAAACTCCCCATTTTCCAAGACCCGAAGGAGCCTAGCTTGGGTTCCCAAAGGCATCTCTCCAATTTCATCCAAAAAAATCGAGCCGCCATCGGTTACTTCAAAATACCCTTTTCGAGCCTCATGTGCACCTGTAAAGGATCCTTTCTCGTGACCAAATAATTCAGAGTCAATTGTTCCCTCTGGAATTGCTCCACAGTTAATGGCGATGAATTTACCATGCTTTCGCAAGGATAGGGAGTGGATAATTTTTGAAAAACTCTCTTTACCACTGCCACTTTCTCCAGTAATCAGTACGGTCATATCTGTAGGCGATGCTTGCATGGCCACCTGAATAGCATGGTTGAGCAAAGGACTATGGCCGATGATCCCAAATCGCTGCTTGACAGTCTGGATTTCCGGTGCTGTGATCATGCGATGCTGCTTGGGTTAATTTCTAGGACAGTTCCAAATAGGGTACCTCTGGAACTTTCAGTGATTTTGACGCGCACATAGTCACCCAGCTTCAAGCCTTCTGAGGTTACGATGACTACCTTGTTGGCGGAGTTTCTTCCCCGCAGTTCTTCAGCAGACTTCTTGGAGGCGCCATCAATGAGAATTACTTGTTCTTGCCCTACGTCGAGCAGGTTGCGAGCTGTAGATAGTTCGGCCTGCTTGTCGATGATTTCTGCCAACCTGCGTTTTTTTGTTTCCAGAGGAATATCATCTGGGTATTTTTTTGCTGCCAGCGTACCAGGACGCTCGGAATAGAAATACATGTAGGAGAAATCGAACTTTACGAGCTCCATCAGGCTCAAGGTGTCTTGGTGTTCTGCTTCGGTTTCGGAGCAAAAGCCAGCAATCATGTCGGAAGAAATTCCGCATTCTTCTCCTAAGATCTCGCGAATGGAGCGTACTCGATCCATGTACCAATCTCGGTCATAAGTTCGGTTCATGAGCTCTAGCACCCGATCATTTCCCGATTGTGCGGGCAGGTGGATGTAGTTGCAGATGTTAGCGTACTTTTTAATGGTGTGCAAGACTTCGTCGGTGATGTCTTTGGGGTGGGAGGTGGAGAAGCGTACCCGTAGTTGGGGACTTACCAAAGCAACTTGCTCGAGTAGGTGGGCAAAATTGATCACCGTGCTGACCTCCTCTTCTTTTTTATTCAGTCGCGCTTTGTTGTTTTCTTCGGGAGACCATTTATATGAGTCTACGTTTTGACCCAGGAGGGTTACTTCCTTGTAGCCTTTGGACAACAAATCCCGCGCCTCCGCAAGGATAGATTCAGGGTCTCGGCTTCGTTCTCTACCTCTCGTGAACGGCACTACGCAGAAAGAGCACATATTATCACAGCCTCGCATGATGGAAATAAAGGCAGATACCCCATTCGAGTTGAGACGCACAGGCGAAATATCACCATAAGTCTCTTCCCTAGAAAGGAAGGTATTGATGGCTTTCAGGCCTTCTTCGGCCGTATTCACCAGGTTGGGAAGGTCACGGTAGGCATCGGGACCTACGACGAGGTCGACAATTTTCTCTTCTTCAAGCAATTTTTCCTTGAGGCGCTCGGCCATGCAACCCAGCACGCCGATGGTCATGTTCGGCTTCTGTCTTTTGAGTCCGTTGAAGTGGGTAAGGCGGTTTCGTACGGTCTGCTCTGCTTTTTCTCGGATAGAGCAGGTATTTAAAAAAATCACGTCTGCTTTTTTCATGTCCGAGGTGGTATCGTAGCCGTTGTCCTTCATGATGGAAGCGACGATTTCGGAGTCCGAAAAATTCATTGCACAGCCATAGCTCTCGATATAGACCTTTTTGGCCTTTCCGGTGTTTCCCTCTGGTGTGGTTTGAAAATCAGAAACTTGCGCTTCTTCGGCGGAAAGAATGTCTATGTCTTTAATCAGATCCATGGAACTGTGGTCGTATGAGTAATTGCAATCTCAGTGCTTGCTTAACTAAGTCGCAACGAAAAAGAATTGCTATTGGACACAAATTTAAGAAAATACAGACAAAATGGCAGGATATTTTTCCTTTTTGAAAAAGGGGATTTAAAATGGAATAGGCAACTGTTCAGGTAAACTCAAGGGGGGATCACCTTCAGAAAAGTTGGAAACTCCCAATCCTAGAAGGCGTATGGGTTTGGTCATGGTTTCCTGGTTTAATAGCTCCAAAGCAGTTCGCCAAAAAGCTTCATCTTCAGGAAACCGGTCAAAAGTTTTGCTTCTAGTTTGTTGTGAAAAATCATTGTATTTGATTTTTAGCGTAACTGTCCTTCCTCGAATGCCTGTTTTCTTGGACCGGCGAAGCAATTCCTGATAGATGTGCTGAAGTTGTTCCTCCAATTCATGGGGAAGAAAAAGATCTTTTTCAAAGGTATTTTCTGCGCTCAAGGATTTTCGAGTGCGTTCAGGCTGAACTGCTGAGAGATGAATTCCTCGGACAATTTGAAAATAATGAGCTCCCGCTTTTCCAAATCGTTTGACCAGGTACTGCAAGGAATATTCTTTTAAATCTTTACCACAATGGATTCCTATTTGGCGCATTTTTTCAGCGGTGACTTTCCCAATCCCGAAAAATTTACCGATCGGAAGTTTCTCCAAAAACTCGGATGCCTCCTCGGGAAGGATGATGGCTTGGCCATTTGGTTTGTTGAGGTCAGAGGCGATTTTAGCTAAAAACTTATTGTAGGATATGCCTGCTGAGGCATTTAAACCAGTTTTAAGTTTGATTTTTTCACGAATTTCTGTTGCGATCATAGAGGCGGAATTTAGGTGCAACTTATTTTGAGTCACATCCAAAAAAGCTTCATCCAGGGAGAGGGGCTCCACCAGGTCGGTGTATTCGAAGAAAATCTCCTGGATCTGGCTCGAAATTTCTTTGTAGCGTTCAAACCTTGGCTTGGCAAAGATCAAGTCAGGACATTTTTTGGCAGCCAAGACGGAAGACATGGCGGAAAAAACACCAAATTTCCGGGCCTCATAACTTGCAGCAGCCACCACACCTCGGCTTTCATTGCCACCCACTGCCAAAGGTTTTTCCCGCCACTCGGGATGGTCTAGTTGCTCTACAGACGCATAAAATGCATCCATATCCAAGTGGATAATTTTTCGAATCGGAAAGTCGTATAAACTTTTTTCCATGTTCAAAGCCGAATTTAACCGGAGGCAAATGGAGTCTAGGATTTGCTAGTGAAATCTGCTGCCCTAAACTACTATTTTTTAGTCAGTGGAATTGGGTTAAAAGGAGGTGGTGGCATTTAGAACCACCGAATTTGAATAAAAAGAAGCGCGACTGTTTGAAAAGTTTTAATTTTCCCGTGAATTAACAATTGAAGCATAAATTAAAGGCACTATGGCTTGTATTCTAGAGGTAAATGGAGTCGCTCCTGAAATGGGTGAAAACTGCTGGTTGGCACCCAACGCTACCGTGGTAGGGGATGTGAAATTGGGAAAAAACTGTACCGTTTGGTTCAACGCAGTCATTCGAGGCGATGTGAATGAAATCCGAATTGGAGATGACACCAATATTCAGGATGGTGCGGTGATCCATTGCACCTACAAGCAGGCGGGCACATTCATTGGCAATCAAGTGTCTATTGCGCACAATGCCATCGTGCATGGCTGTATCATCCACGACCGGGTGTTGGTGGGAATGGGAGCCATTGTGATGGATGGAGCAATTATCCATTCCGATGCCGTGATTGCTGCTGGAGCAGTAGTGCTAGCAGGCACAGTGGTGGAGGCTGGATCCATCTATGCAGGCATGCCTGCAAAAAAAATCAAAGACATTGGGGATAACATGCGGGAAGTGATCCTGCGAACTGCAAAAAATTACCCAATGTATGCCACCTGGTTTCCAAAGGAAGGGTAGTTAACTGTTAACAGTCCACAGTCCACGGCCCATTTATTCAAAAGTCAAACCTAATTTTTGGGGTAATGACTTTAAAATCGGTAATTTTTAAAACGTATTCCCCTTATCCGCTTTTTAGTGAATAGTATAAAAATACATCAGTTATGGTCAAATTGAGTGAGATGTGGACCATGGACCGTTAGCCATTGATAATTTTCGTCTAAAGATCTCTGTCTACAGCTTATTTTTCTAATTTCCTGCTAACCAAAAAAAAATGAAGTTCCATTAGGTGTGCAGTGGACCGTTGGCTGTGGTCTGTGGACCTTTTACTGCATCCAGCCACTAGGATTTTTGCGCCATTCGGCCAAGGAATTTAGTGTCGAATGATCGATGTAGTTTTCTTTTACAGCCTCAGGAAGTAAGGAGTCGTAGTTACTTAAGCAAACCAAGGGAACTCCTGCATTCTCAAAATTTTTATCGGCTACCTCAAAGCCATAGGAGAAAATAGCCACCATTCCTAAAACTTCAAATCCAGCATTTCTCAGATCTTCAACTGCTTTGAGTGAACTTCCGCCAGTGGATACGAGGTCTTCTACCACCACGACTTTCTGGTTTGGCACTACTTTTCCTTCGATCATATTTTCCATGCCATGCCCTTTGGGCTTGGAACGCACATAAATAAAAGGGAGCACAAGTTCATCAGCGAGTAGGGCTCCCTGCGGGATGCCTGCAGTAGCTACTCCAGCAATCGCTTCTACGTCTGGGAAAAAATGTTTCACTGCTTTCACCAGGCTTTCCTTGATGGAATTTCGAATTTCCGGATAGGAGAGGGAGAGTCGATTGTCGCAATAGATGGGTGATTTCCAGCCAGATGCCCAGGTAAAGGGTTTCTCAGGCTGTAGTCGAATGGCTTGAATTTCCAAAAGGTGGCGCGCAACTTGTGCAGCGATGCTGGGGTTGAGAATTTCCATGGCGTAAAAATAAGAGATTCCTCAGCGTAGAAAGGGAGCTCCCGCAATTTTTTTAGGAATAAATGCGCTAGTTTTTTCATTCCCCAACTTGATGCGGTGTAGGTCTAAAAAGTCTAGCTAATTATTTCAAATTTTTATGCATTTTTGGACGATTCAAAACTACTATTCCCATTTACGCATGAAGATCTTTGTGAACGACAAGCCTTTGGAACTTATTTCCTTTGCAAAGCTTGATCCGACCAAGCGCTTTGAACATCGCTACCAAAATGTGGATGAAATCCCTGAGGATGTAGAGTGGGAAGGGAATGTTATTTTTTACGAACCGAGCCTGGATCTAGTGATTCGCCTACTTTATTTGATGCGAACTCGAAAGATGAAGCGATTGGATTCGGTCACTTTGGTTTCGGAATCGAAAAATGAGCTTAAAGAATTTGTAAAAAGCAGATTTTTAATTGTGAAGGCTGCAGGGGGAGTAATTACCAAAAAGCAAAAGGTACTATTGATTCATCGACTCGGAAAATGGGATTTTCCAAAAGGCAAATTTGATAAAGGCGAAACGCCAGAACAATGTGCAAAAAGAGAAGTGGAAGAGGAATGTAATGTTAAAGTTCGCTTAGGAGAACACCTCTGCACTACCTGGCATACCTATACCCAAAATAGACGCAGCATCTTGAAGAAGACCTACTGGTATATCATGGCTTGTACCAATGATGACAGCATGAAACCACAGGAAGAAGAAGGAATCGATGCAATCCGGTGGTTTACCGAAGCCGAAGCAACCACAGCTTTAATGGATTCTTACCCATCGATGCGGTATTTGCTTAAGAAATACCTAAAAAAATATGGGGTCGCTTAAAGGGAATAGGGAAGGAATTCAGTAACATCGCCACCATAGCGGTGTACTTCACGAATTACTGTGGAGCTGATGGCGGCATATTGAGGGGCAGTAATTAAAAACACCGTATCAAGTTCGCCATTTAGGTAGCGATTCATTTGACTGATGGTGTTTTCATATTCAAAGTCGGTAGTATTTCGTAGTCCTCGAACTAAAAATTGCGCCTCATACTTTTTGGCTAGGGTAGAGGTAAGTTCATTGTAGACGACCACAGAAACCCTATGCGTATCCTTATAGACCTCTTCGATTTTTTCTACCATCAATTCAATATCGAAATACCGATTTTTCTTGGTTGAGTTGTAGCCAATGCCAATGATCACCTCATCGAAAAGTGCTAAACTTCTCAAAACAATATCGTGATGCCCTTTGGTAAAGGGGTCAAACGAACCCGGGAAAATGGCTATTTTTTTCATGGCTATGCGTAATGCCAAAAAGATTCAAAAATGGTTGGAGCTTTATCTTTCGACAATCCATGCCCGTAATTCTGGTTGGCATGAGGTCGAATAATCCTAAAATTAGTAAAGTAACTTTTTCCCCATTCCTCAGTAATCCCACTTTTTTCAGTGGTACCAAATAGGGTTACTCGTGCATGGTTCCTGTCGAGCTGAAGGGATTCCATTAAAATAAATACGTACTTGAATACATCCTCCTTTGTTTCTACCTCAAACCGATTGAAAATAGAAAGTTCTTGGTCCGTAAAAGCTGCCAAGTAGGCATGGGAGTCAAAAAGGTTGATCCAAATCTCCTGACCGATCAAGTTGAATCGTTCCTTAAATAAATAGGAGAGGAAAGAACAAGACCCATGATACAAGCTGAGCTCTGAAAACCGCTTGCTCAACGGCTTATGCAATTTCTCTGGGATGCAACTCAGGATTTGCACATTGTTGCTATCTACTGAGGTATGAAAGAAAAAAGGGAATTCAGGAAGTTTCCCAGCTAGTTGAAGGTATTCCTTTTCGTTTCCGGGCTCGAAAATGGCTCCCGGTAGAAGGGTAAAAAGCGCATCATGAAAATAAACTTTGGCTGGAACATCCAATTTGGTTAGGGTGTCTGATGAAAGAACTTCATCTAGTTTTTTCCAGCTAATTCCTTCGTAAGAATGAATTGCAGTGATGCTTTGGTTTTTGTCCCTTGCAAATACATGCAAAGAAGAGGGGTAAAGAAAAAGTGATAAGCTTGCTGTGTTTTGAACAGCAAACTTATCACTCAATAGAACCTTTAGGTCATTTTCCAAGATAAGAACCGGTTATTTCCAGTTACCCTCTGTAGATGCGTCAGTTCTAGATCCTACTCTTAATGCCTTTTCGTTGTTATTTGCTCTTCTTTCAAGATTGATTGGAACTGGGTCACGGATTTCGAATACGCTTACTTTGTACCCGCCAGTCTTTTCAATTTTGTCCGCAAAGAATTCAAATTGCTTTCCTCCAGAACCTGGAACAACAGGAAGCAAATCAAGTTTAAGGTCTGGGTGCTTCGCTGCGCTAAACAAGGAGTCCATCACTGTAATTGATCCAATGGTGTCATAGGATACATTGATTTCTTCTGCACCGTAATCCAACAGTTTGGTGGTTTCGGTACGCTGAACGATCCAAATGGTACCTGTTTCAATAAAGGTTCTCAAAGAATCCCAAGTACTTGAATATTTTCCATTTGAAGCCTGGTATGCCAATTGGGCATCGCGAAGCATTTCAAGTTTTTGAATGGTAGCCGCTTCTAGCAAGGCAACTCTTTTTTCTTGTTCTACGACGTCGTCGACCCCTTTCCAAAGTAGGTAACCAAGAAAGGCAGCAACAGCAAAGAATACGACAGAGAGGACTTTTGTTAGATTCATTTTGAGTAAGGTTTAGAAATCCGGTTAGGGTTGAAGGTTTTAAAACGTGCTATTTTAGGTATTTATTTCCAAAATTAAAATATCCTTTATACAATACTAATTCCGAGAGCGATTTTATTCCAAGAAATACAGGATGAATGGATTTCTTATTCAAAGAATTCAGTCCTTCCAGTGTCATCCAGCTGATGTCCGTTAGAATTTGATCCGCTGCTGCAAGTTCTGGATCTTCTCCCAAAGTTGCAGTACCGCTAATCCTTTTTACTAGAAAAAAACACTCGATCGCATGAAGGGGCGAGTCCAAGTATTCGTGAACAAATAGAAATTCGCCTACAGTGATTTTTAAACCAGTTTCTTCCAAAAATTCTCGGACTAAATTTTCTTGAGCAGAACTCCCGAATTGCATCCCTCCGCCTGGTGTGGACCAAAAATCTCGATTCGTACCCATCTTGTGCTTGACCAAAAGAATTTTATCACCTTCAATCAATACGCCATTCACACGTATTCTGAGGTGATGTCCAAATTTAGACTCAATTTCTTTGCTGATCTTGTCTTCTGACATGTACTTTCGTCTAGCGATGAACAAACTGACCTCCCTGTCCCCAGCTCCTTCGGAATTATTGCGAAAGAGCTTCCCTTTCAAACCTACTCTAGGCCAGGTCAGTTTTTTTGTAAAAATGGATGATTTTTTCCAAAAGCCCTCCGAAGATAAGCCAGTCTTTATTCTAAAAGGATATGCAGGAACAGGAAAGACCTCCCTTTTGTCTGCCGTAGTCAAAATTCTACCTAGTTTAAATTTGCGCCCCCTTTTATTGGCACCGACAGGCAGGGCTGCAAAGGTGATGAGTACCTACTCGGGTAGATCGGCATTTACCATTCATAAGATTATCTACAAGCCAAAAGGAGATGCTGGTACGCTAGGTGGTGGCTTTACGCTTCAAAAGAATTATTTCAAAGACACTCTTTTTGTGGTGGATGAATCGTCTATGCTAGCTGATGATGGAGGTATGTCTGGCAACCTGCTATGGGATTTGATTACCTATACCTTTTCAGGTGTGGGCAATCGCTTGTTATTTGTTGGGGATACCGCCCAGTTGCCACCTGTAGGAAGTCAATACAGTCCAGCCCTAGATGCGGAATACCTGCTTCGGCATTACCGACTGGATGCAGACCAAATTGAGTTAGTAGAAGTCATGCGGCAGAAATTAGAGTCTGGGATTTTATTCAATGCCACAAGCCTGCGGCACGAATTAGGAGCTGATCAGGCAGCTATTAAAATCCAAACGCACCTATTCAAGGATATCTTCAAGATGACTTCTGAGAAGCTGGAAGATGGTTTACGCTATGCCTATTCCAAATATGGAACAGAAAACACCTGCATCATCACCCGTTCCAATAAGTCCGCCGTACAATACAACGGGTATATTCGACGGACTATTCATTTTTACGAGGATGAAATATGTTCGGGTGACTTGTTGATGATCGTCAAGAATAATTACACCTACATGGCCGAATCCGAGAAGGTGAATTTTTTAGCCAATGGGGACCTGGTTGAAGTGATGAAGATTCGAAATTTTGAGGAGCGATATGGCTTACGATACGCAACCTTGGAGTTGCGCTTGCTCGATTATGCCGAGGAACCCTATTTTGAGGCCAAAGTGATCCTAGATACCTTGTACTCTTCGGGTCCATCGCTGACTCGAGAACAGTATCGATCGCTTTACGATCAGGTAAGTGAAGATTATGCCGATCTGGCAAATAAAACTGAACGAATGGAATACATCCGTAAGGATCCTTACCTCAATGCTCTTCAAGTTAAGTTTGCCTATGCCATCACCTGCCATAAGGCGCAAGGAGGGCAATGGAAGGCAGTATTTATCGATCAAGGGTATTTGGTCGAAGAGCAGGTGGATAAAGAATTTGTTCGTTGGCTCTACACCGCCGTGACGCGTGCATCAGAGGAACTCTACCTTGTCAACTTTTCTCCAACTTTTTTCGTAAAAGGATTGGTAGATGAAGAATCCGAGGAATAGCTACGAAAACGCGTTAATTAATCTAATATGCCTAGATTTTGGTTTTATTTAGGATTTTGCTAACGTTTGGAATTTAATTCATTTCTTAGCTGTTGTTTTGAAGAATCCATCAAAATTTGAATATTTGACAATTAAACCACATTAACATGAAAAAAATAGCACTTCTTTTCAGCGTATTTGTTTTGGCGCTTGCATTTCAAGCTCAGGCTCAACAGTCAGGTCCCGTAATTACCTTCAAGGAAAATTCCAAGGACTTTGGGGATATCGCCCAAGGGCAACAAGTGGCACATACCTTTGTATTGACCAATACAGGGAATCAACCGTTGATCATTTCTAACGTAGCTGCTACCTGCGGCTGTACTGTTCCTAGCTGGCCAAAGGAGCCGGTAGCGCCTGGAAAATCTGCTGAAATTAAAGTTTCTTTCAATTCCGCTGGAAAGGTGGGGCAACAAAATTCGGTCGTACGAATTTACTCCAATGCCTCCGAACCTATCGAGAAAGTTTCTTTGATTTCGAATGTGTTGACCCCTAAGAACTAAAGAAACTAATTTAGAATTTGAAAAGCCTGTTCCCAGTAACAGGCTTTTTTATTACCTCTCAACTTTAACTGATTACCGATTTCATGACACCCAAAAAGGAACGTAAAGTAACAACAAGGCAAGTATTTGCGACCATCATTTGGCCCCGGCGAAAACAACTTTTTATAGGCCTTATTTTAATTATTATCAGCAGGTTAGCTAGTTTGGTTCTCCCTGGAGCTACCAAATTTTTGATTGATGAGGTAATTCCGAGTAATGACCTCGAACGGCTGAAATGGCTAATTGTAGCAGTAGTCCTAGCTATCGTTGTGCAGGCAGTTACTTCCTATTCGCTAACCCAAATTCTCAGTGTAGAAGCGCAGCACTTAATTTCCAAATTGCGATCCAAAGTGCAGCAGCACATCATCAAACTCCCAATCCGATTTTTTGATAATACAAAAACGGGTGAGTTGGTGTCACGCATTATGACCGATGTAGAGGGAGTTCGTAACCTCGTCGGAACAGGATTTGCCCAGATGATCGGAGGCGGATTAGCAGCAGTGATCTCTCTGGGCTTATTGATTTCAATCAGTCCATCGATGACAGCCTTTGTGTTATTGCCAGTATTAATTTTTGGATTAGTATCGCTCAAGGCTTTTAGTAAAATCAGACCCATCTTTAGAGAAAGAGGGAAAATCAATGCGCAAGTAACCGGTAGACTTACGGAGACCCTGGGTGGAATTCGTGTGATTAAAGGATTTAATGCTGAAAATCAGGAGATTAAAACTTTTGAAAAAGGTGTTGAAGAATTGTTTTTGAATGTAAAGGCCAGCTTAACGGCAACGAGCTTTGTTACTTCTGCCGGAGCATTGTTGCTGGGCCTAGCTTCAGCAGGCATCATGGGTTTAGGAGGCTATCAAATTATGCAAGGGGCCATGACCTTTGGAGACTTCCTTGCATTCACCTTGTACCTAGGGTTTATGATTGCACCGATTGTCCAAATGTCAAACATCGGTAGCCAGCTTACCGAAGCCTTTGCAGGATTGGACCGTACGGAAGAAATCATGAACATGCCTTTGGAATCAGATGACAAAAAGCGAACTATTGCCCTGGCTACTATAAAAGGTGATATTCGCTTTGACCAGGTTTCTTTTGCCTATGAGTCTGGAAAGGAAGTGGTGAAAGGGATTAGCTTTGATGCCCCTGCCGGTTCTGTTACCGCATTGGTGGGTACCTCAGGCTCTGGAAAAACTACGATTGCAGGGCTAGCAGCCACCTTTTTAAACCCAGATTCCGGAGTTATTTACTTGGATGGCCATGATCTGCAAACCATCACCTTAGATGCCTTTCGAGCACAACTAGGTGTGGTCTTGCAAGATGATTTTCTTTTTGAAGGCACTATCCGAGAAAATATATTATTTCCAAGGCCAGATTCATCGGTCGAACGATTGGAAATGGCGGTAAAAGCCGCTTACGTCAATGAATTCACCGATCGCTTTGAACAAGGTTTGGATACCTTGATCGGTGAGCGAGGAGTCAAACTTTCGGGTGGGCAACGGCAACGAATCGCAATCGCAAGAGCTATTTTGGCGGATCCGCGAATCCTTATCTTAGATGAGGCTACTTCCAATTTGGATACGGAATCGGAATCCTTGATTCAGGCGAGCTTAAAAGAGTTGATGCATGGGCGAACCACCTTTGTCATTGCGCACAGATTGAGCACCATTCGACAGGCAGACCAAATTTTGGTGATTGAAAATGGTCAAGTGGTGGAGCAAGGCAAGCACGAAGAACTTCTCGCTAAAAAAGGAAGGTATTTTGAATTGTATACCTATCAAGCACGAATTTAAGGGCTTAGGAGTCCTTTTTCTTTTCCTTCGATAGGGTCAGCAAGGCAACCGTACTCAAAATCAAGATTGTTCCTGCCCAATCGTATCCTGAAAAAGATACTCCCAACCAGAGGACGGCTGTCAATGTAGCGGCTAGAGGCTCCACGCTGCACAGCAAGCTGGCGAAAGTAGCCCCAATTTTGGAAACGGCAGTTAGGAAGAAATAAAAGGCAAGCACTGTCCCAAAAAGCACGATGTAGCCAAATGCGAGCCAAGTTTCCCCATCCCAAGTGCCTGAAAAACTCCAGGGTTGGGTACCGATTGACAATACAATGCCGCCTACCAGCATGCCCCATCCCGTAATGGCTGCGGGAGAGAAGCTACGCAGTAAGCCCACCGGTTGAATGGTATAAAAGGCGAGTGCTAATGCGGATAAAATCCCCCAAAACAAGGCCACATTTGAAATCACTAGGGTTTCGGTAGATCCATGAGTGACCAAAAGGAAGGTGCCTGCAAGCGCAAAAATCAAGGCCAAATATTCACCTAGCACCGGCCAGGTTTTATTTTTTAGGGCATAGAAACCAAGCACAAATACAGGGCCTATGTATTGTAATATCGTAGCCGTGGCAGCATTGGATAAGGAAATGCTGTAGAAGTAGGTGTATTGCACCGAAACCATTCCTACAATGCCGAAAAGCAATAGTTTACCTATATTTTTAGGGGTTTTCCAGATGCCTAAGGCTGCTTTTTTCTCCTTGGCAATCGAATAAAGTACAAGGATGGTGCCCGCAAGCAACATGCGCCAAGTGACAAGCCAAGCGGGATTTACTCCTTTGGTTTGAAATAAAAACTGAGCACAGGTTCCTGAAATGCCCCAGAAAATGGCCGATGCGATGGCCATTGAAAAACCTGTAATTTTTTGATAAGAGCTTGAATGCATGGGGTGAATCAAATCACGAATATATTCCAGCAACTTGTAAAATGGATTGCCTTTGGTAACTATTTTGTTAAACCTGTCGGAAAGGGAACCTTGTGAAATCTCTGGCTATTTCTGAACTTGCTTAACCTTGCACCTCAAAGTAGTCCAACTTTTTGGCATAGCTCCTCCAATTTAAGTTTCCTCTATCCATGTATCCATTACCCACTGTTCGAGTTGCCACCAAAAAAGATGAAGAAGCTCTTTGGAAAATCCTCGAGCCTGTGATTCGGAAGGGGGGAACCTATGTTTTTTCGCTTGATAAAAGCAAAGAATCCCTGATGGGCTATTGGCTGGGGGCTGATAAAACCACTTTTGCTATCGAAAGGGGAGGAGCGCTTGTTGGCACCTTCTACCTTAAAGCCAATCAAGAAGGTTTGGGTGACCACATTTGTAATGCAGGCTTTGTAGTTGCTCCTGAGGCTGAGGGGCAAGGATTGGGACGCTGGATGGGGGAATTTGCCCAGGCAGAAGCCAAATCCCGTGGTTTTTTAGCCATGCAGTTCAATTTTGTAATTCAAACAAACCAGCCAGCAGTTAACCTATGGAAGTCGCTGGGATTTTCAGTGCTTGGAGAAATACCAGAGGCCTATCGCCATCCGCAATTGGGTCTGGTCCCTGCGCTGATTTTTTACAAAAAATTATAGGTTTATCAGGATTCAATTCACCTGTCTCAATTCACTATGTCCATCGATCGCCGAAATTTCATTAAATCCACAGTCCTTACTTCCTTTTCACTAGCATTGCCTTCCTCGATTCTGAAGTTATGGGCAGGGCCAACAGAAAATTTAAGATTAGGATTGATTACCGACCTCCATCGAGATATTATCCATGATGCAAATCTTCGGCTTCAAACCTTTTTGGAGGAAATGAATCGAGTGGGGGCACATGCCAAAATTCAGTTGGGAGATTTTGCCATACCCAAAAAGGAAAACCAAGCCTTTATTCAAGCCTTTAATCAAGGGAATGTTCCAGCCTATCATGTTTTGGGAAATCACGACATGGATGAGGGCTATAGCAAGGAGCAGGCAATTCAGGCTTTTGGGATGCCGGCAGCCTACTATGCACAAGTCATTCAAGGGATACGAATTTTGGTGTTGGATGGGAATGAGCTAGGCTCTCCAACGACAAAGGGGGGCTATGCTTCCTACATTGGAAAGGAGCAGCAGGACTGGTTGAATCAACAGTTGGCAGACTCTAAGGAGCCAGTGATCGTCATTTCTCATCAGCCGATTGCGGGCATCTATACGATTGATAATGCGTTGGAAATCCAAAACCTATTGTCTGCGCATGCTAGTAAAATCATCTTGGCAATCAACGGACACGCACATGTGGACCAATTTCTCAAAGTGGGTGGGGTGTCGTATTTGCATCTCAATTCTGCTTCCTATTATTGGGTAGGAGAAAAACATGCTCATTTGAGTTTGGATGCCAAAACCCATGGTGCATATCCATCCTTAGCTTGGACCTGCCCCTATGCAGCTGTTCTCTTTGGGATATTGACTTTAGATCGAAAAGCTAAAAAACTCACGCTTATAGGCCGCAAAAGCAGTTGGATCGGTCCATCACCCTTGGAACTAGGATACTCCATCCTTTCTCCTGCTGAGCAAGAAATGTACCTGAATCCTCAGATTTCAAATCGGGAGCTTAAGCTATTTTTGCTTGGGTAAACTCTCTAAAATAAGGCGAATCAATTCGGCTTTGTCTCCATTTGGAATCCATCGAGCCACAACTAGGAGGTCATTTTCTGGGTCTACGTAGATTATATTTGAGCCTGCACCGAGGTGGAGAAAAGCTGACTTGGGAGCAGCAGGAATTTGTTTTTGCTCCAGATTCAAGTAGTAATTCATAAATCCATAATCGGGCTGCACGGGTGTTGGGTTCTTCGATAGGGCTATCCAAGAAGCAGGGATCAGCTGTTTTCCTTTCCAATTTCCATTTCGAAGCGTCAAGTAACCAAATCGTGCTTGGTCCCATGCGGAGAGCATCATCCCACCTCCCCAATGCGATCCACCACTCACCGACTGGACGATTTGCCCATCGAGGACTACAAATGAGTTTTCATATCCAGTCCATCGCCAAGTGGGGCTGGCACCGATTGGATCCATGATTTTTTCTTTCAACACTTGAGCGAGTGGCTTCCTCCACACATTCAGGAGGGCCAGCGCCAAGACGTTGACTCGGGTATCGTTGTATTCGTAGCTGCTGCCTGGCTCACGTTGATCTCGGCTTCTTTTTTGTTTCACCCCCTCAGCAGGTCGATCTCCCCAATCGGGTTTGCCCCAAAGGCTACCTTCCCAATCTGAGGTTTGTCGTAAGAGATGGTCCCAGGTGATTTTCCGGTTGTGCGGTGTACCAAATAGTTCAAATACATCGGCCTCCTCTAGGTGATCCGCTTTGTTGATTGTCAAGCGAAAAGGGTCATAGGGATAAATTGGTGCCATATAAGGATATACCAAATCTTTTTCAGAACGGATTAACCCCGCTTCTACAGCCAATCCAGCGGTGGTGGAAAGAAAGCTTTTCGCTACACTAAATGTCAAATCTACGCGAGCAGGATCGCCCCATTGACCGACCACAAATCCTTTGTAAATAATCAGACCTGTTGCAGGACCTCGTTCCTTCATGGGGCCCACAGGAAAGCCAAAAGGTTCGCGTCCGAAGGCACTCTCGTAATGTGCAATTTTTAAATTGGGATCTTCCTGGCTTTCATGAGCAATGGCAAATCGAATCGCTTCCTGGATTTTGGATGCGTTCATTCCCAGATTTTCTGGAGTCCTACTTTGCCAATTTCCTGGTTCTGGAAAATAACTTTGCCCAAAAGATGAAAGGAAGCTAACGCAGAGTAGGAATGCAGAAAGGAAGAGATTTTTCATAATTAGGCCCATTTTTCCACTAGTTTACCACAATGACTGATTAAAACCCTGACCATTTATCAAATCTTTTTTGCGCAGTGGACTTCAAACTCTTTCTGGAAGATTGTGTTTCATAGATTACCTACCCAATCAAATTGGGTGCGGTGAAAACCAAGTTGCATTCCTTTGAATTTTGTTTCTGAAGATGAGCGATAAAAAAATATACATTGTAGGTGCAGGTCTTTCAGGGCTTATTGCAGCCCTAGAACTCGAAAAAGCAGGTTTTGAGCCAGTAATTTTGGAGGCTTCAGATCGTGTAGGCGGAAGAATGAAAACTGACGAAGTAGATGGCTTCCGCTTGGACCATGGTTTTCAGGTGCTGAACACGGCTTACCCTGAAGCGAAAAGATACCTTGATTTTACAGCCTTGCAGCTCAAAAAATTTGATCCTGGAGCCATCATTTTTGAAGGGAAGGACTCGTATATTTTGACAGATCCACTCCGAAACCCACTTAAATTAGTCGGAATGGCTGTTTCGAGGGTGGGAACCTTTTTGGATAAGGTCAAAGTATTTACCCTCACACAAGAATTGAAGAAGAAGAGCAATGAGGAGATTTTCGATCAACCTTCTTTGCCCACACATGAATATTTGAAAAACTACGGATTTTCGGATGCTATCATTAGTAATTTTTTCACTCCTTTTTTTAGAGGAATTTTCTTGGAAAAAAACCTAGAAACCAGCTCACGAATGTTTGAGTTTGTGTTTAAAATGTTTTCCCAAGGCTATGCTGCAGTTCCCGCAAAGGGTATGGGCCAGATTCCAGAGATGATCAAAAATCAGCTTCGGAAGACGGAGATTCGGCTGAACTGCCCGGTTTCGTCAGTGGAAGGAACACAAGTCGTTTTGTCAGATGGAACACAACTCGTAGCGGATCGAATCATAGTTGCGGTACAACCTGATCGAGTGATGAAGCAGCTTGAAGGTCAATTTGCGCCATCTCGAAAGGTGATCAACCTTTATTTTTCAGCTCCAAAATCCTTTCTAGCAAGGCCCATGATTGCCCTGCTCACAGGACAGCGTGTGATCAACAACTTGGTTTTTATGGACGACGTATCCAAAGACTATGCCCCTCCAGGAAAATCCTTACTTTCTGTGACGGTGTTGGATAGCGATTTGGCGGAAAAAGAACTAATCAAAACCGTGCAAGGGGAGTTAGAGAACATCTCTGGATATAAAGGAGAGCTTTTTAAGCCGCTCAAAACCTTCGTAATCAACCATGCCTTACCTCAAGTGGCAGATTTAAAATTCAGTATTCCCTTTACAGAATGCAAGGTGTTGGATCAGGTATTCCTAGCGGGAGATTACCTACTTCACGGATCTATCAATGCGGCCATGACCTCCGGTAGAATTGCTGCAGAGGCAGTGATTCATTCATTTAAGGAAAGGTCCTATTAAAAAGGAGTGTTTTATTTCTTCTCCAAGTTGAAAATAGCGCGTAATTCTACCGCATCCTCTGGCTTCATGCGTTGCGCAAGCACAAGTCGAAGTTGCCTTCTTCTCAAAGCTCCTTCAAAGAGTTCAATTTCCTCTGCTGTCTCAGGTATCACCTGAGGAATTTCAATGGGCTTGCCATTTTGATCTACTGCTACAAAAGTAAAGAATGCGCGGTGTGTCATTATTTTTTTGCTTGCCGGAATATCCTCTGCAGTGACCTCGATAAATACTTCCATGGAAGAGTTAAAAGCTCGGGTAACTTGTGAGCGAAGCGTGACCACATTGCCAAGATTGATGGGTTCCTTGAATGAAATGTTATCTGCTGAGGCAGTGACTACGATACGATTGCAATGTTTTTGAGCAGCAATAGCTGCGACAATATCCATCCAATGCATCAATCTTCCACCCATGAGGTTGTGAAGCGTGTTGGTATCATTGGGAAGCACCATCTCCGTCATGATGGTTACGGAGTCTTTGGCAAACTTTTGATTAGGCATAATCTCTGATTTATATCAAAAATAGCAATAAAATTCTGCTGGAGATAAATACTTTAATTAATTCCAAATTTAATTTGGGTAACGAGAAAGATTGAAGCAGAGAAAATTTATGCGTTCCAGCCATCTTTTCCTAGTAAAGGCACAAAGGCAAAGCCTTCAAATTCTTCTCGATGAATTTCCGTGGCTGACTTTTTGGTAATCTTCACCATGGCCTGTTTGCTACGATCTCCGACTGGGATAACCAAGATTCCGCCAATTTTCAGTTGCTGAATTAAGGCATCCGGAACTACTGGGGCACCTGCAGTGACGATGATTTTATCGTAGGGTGCATGCGCAGGAATGCCAGCGGTACCGTCTCCATAAAACAGTTGAAGCTGAATTCCCAGTCGCTGCAGAAAGCGGCTGGTATGCTCAAAAAGCTTTTTTTGATACTCGATGCTAATCACTTCAGCGCCCAACAGGTGTAAGATGCAAGCTTGGTACCCTGATCCTGTACCGATTTCGAGTATTTTGTCCCCAGGGGAAACAGCCAAAAGCGAAGATTGAAAAGCTACCGTAAATGGCTGGGAGATGGTCTGCCCCTCACCAATAGGAAATGCCTTGTCCTCATAGGCATGAGAAATCAAGGCCGTATCAAAAAAAAAGTGGCGTGGTAGCGTATTGATTGCTTCCAATACCGCTTCGTTTTGGATACCCTTTTTTCGAAGTTCGGCTACTAGTCCTTTTCGCTTTCCTTTGTGTAGGTAGGTATCTTCTAACTTGAGCATGAATTTTGGACTTGAGCTATCGAAGATAATTGATTAATTGCCGTACTTTGAATCTGTAAAGGCAATTTTTGGTATAGATTGCCAGAATTATCTAAAAGACAGCGCATGTTTACTGGAATTATTGAATCCATCGGAACCCTTAGTCAAATCAAAACCGAAGGAACAAATACTCATTTTTATTTTTCTAGTCCCTTGTATTCCGAATTGAAGGTGGATCAATCTTTGGCACACGATGGGGTCTGTCTTACGGTAGTTGAAATTATTCCTGGCGGCTACCGCGTTACAGCAATCGACGAAACCCTGCAAAAGACCAACTTATCCTCTTGGAAAATAGGTAAAAAGGTAAACTTGGAGCGATGCATGGCTGCAAATGGACGATTTGATGGACACATTGTACAGGGCCATGTGGACCAGATTGGGACGATCCAGCGGATTGTGGATCAAGACGGTTCTTGGCTTGTAGATGTTAGTTACGATGCCTCCTTGGGGAATGTGACGGTAGAAAAAGGATCGATTACCTTGAATGGAACCAGCCTGACCTGTTTCAATTCTGCCCCTGGAGCCTTTTTGGTAGCCATTATCCCCTATACCTACGAGTTCACTAATTTTCATGAACTGAAAGCAGGGGATCAAATCAACTTAGAGTTTGATATTGTCGGCAAATACATTCAGCGGATTACCAAAGGCTATCTTTGAGTCAATTTCTTTGGCGTACAAACAAAAAATGGCAGCAAGGATTTCTTGCTGCCATTTTTTGTTTTAAGAGTACTTATACCTTGATGTAGATTTTATTTTTATCCATCAAGAATCCAATGCTCCAAATCAAGAGCATGTAGGAAATGGCAAACAGGAAGGAGGCATTTTTAGGTTCCAGCCAGCTGGTAAACCCTTTAGCGTAGATCACATCTTGCAAGTTGCTTTCGCCAACAGGAATGAATGAAATGACTGCGATGACAATTCCGGAACAGACGTACAAGATGAGTGGATTGCGGCCAAAGGCCTGGAAGAAGTAGGTCCATTTGGAGAATTTAGCAACCTCAATCACAAAAATCAAAAGTGATAAAAGCACTAATTCCCAGCCAACAGTAAGCAATACGTAGGGGCTCGTCCAAATCTTCTTGTTGATCGGGAATACAGGATCCCACCAATAGCTTAATCCAATCAATAGAATTCCTATAATTAGGAGCAAACGAATGGCAGGTACACTATTTCCATTTTTTTGAATGAATCTCCCAGCCAAATATCCGGCAATCACATTTACAAATGAGGTGAGCGTACTCAAGATGCCCTCGGGGTCAAATGGTATGCCCTCACCCATGTACATGCGTTTTTCACCAATTACTAACAAATCGAGGTGTAACGCAGCATTGCCTTCCAAGCTGTAAGGATCACCTGGAGTGCCAAAATAATAAAGGATAGGCCAGTAGAGCAGTAAGGCAGCAATGCTAAATAGCCAGCCTAACTTAACGCCACCCCAATACAGAATCAATGCTGCTCCCAAATAGGCTAAAGCGATGCGTTGCAATACTCCAAGGAGTCGCACAGCACTAAGATCAATAAACGCCAGCTGCCCAACTTCATTAGGTTCATAGAATGGGAACGCATTAAGCAACCAACCAATAGCAAAAATAAGGGCCGTTCGGGTGAATACTTTTTTGTAAAAATCTCCTGGCCGCATGTCCTGCATCTTTTTGAGTGCAAAACTCATTGCGTTTCCTACTACAAAAAGAAAGGTAGGAAACACCAAGTCGGTAGTGGTAAATCCATGCCATTCTGCATGAGCTAGTGGAGCATAGAGTGTACTCCAATCTCCTGGGGTATTGACAATGACCATGAATGCCAAGGTCATGCCTCTCAAGACGTCTAAAGCCAAATACCGGCCATTGAGGGTGTTCGCCTGCTGATCTATTCGCATGGGTTACGCTTGGGTTGTACTGGATGATTAATCTTTCGCTGAATAATTTATTTAAAATTAGATGCTTATAAAAATAACTACTCTTAAATTTATTCAGTCACCACAACTAGAAGTTTCAATATGAACCACTTTTTCTTCCGACGCGTCTTTTTTTGCACCCTTTTTATCGTTTTTCTACTTCCGAAAGGATGGGCTCAAGTACATGCTTCCTGGTCTTTGGATGAGAATAAAATCACTGTTCCTCAGCAGCATACTGCTACCCTCACACTGACCAATCGTGGTGCCGGGGCGCTAGATGCTGGCTGGAAGTTGTATTTCAATACCATATTCATTTCCATTCTGAGTCAGTCCTTGGATCCGAAACTTAGTATAAAGCACCTTCAAGGCGATTTCTTTGTATGGGAAGGGGAGACACCTTCCTTGAAGCCCAACGAGTCCTTCTCTTTAACCTACCGAAGTTCTGGTACATTTTTGAAGAACGCCTATCCTCCCGAGGGCTTGATTTTTTTACATTCAGATGGGAAAGGTGAGGAAATTTCCCAGTACCAAAAAGAAGTCATTACGGAGGCCAATCTAGTGGAACTTGCAGCAGGCACCTCCTTTCCCGTGACCAGTTCCAAACAGCGCTTCAGTGAGAATAGAGCTCTTTATCCGCTCCCAGACAAGGAAATTCCACCCTATCTTCCGAGTCCAAAAACTTGGAAATATACAGCTGCTGCCCTGGAATGGAGTCCTAGTTCGATACAGCTTGAGGCACCCAAAGAGTTTGAGAAAACAAGAGATTACTTGGAAAAAACCCTCCAAAAAGGCTACAAACCAAAAGATGGGGAATTGGGAGATCCGCTCCGCATTCGTTTTGAACTGCTGAAATCCTTACCAAAGGAAGGCTACACCATCCAAATTGAAGGTGCTCAGGTCCTGATTCAAGCATCTACACCCGTCGGGGCCTTGTATGGTGCCAATTCGTTCTTGGCGATGTTGAATCCAATCATTTGGAAGGGGGGAGCAACTTCACTGACTCTCCCTCAGGTCTCCATTGAAGATGAGCCGGCTTTCGGATACAGGGGCTTGTTTTTGGATGTTGCACGGAATTTTCAATCGAAGGATCAGGTCTTAAAATTGTTGGACCTCATGTCCTTCTACAAGTTGAATGTATTCCACTTCAACTTGGCGAATGATGAGGGCTGGCGAATAGAGATTCCAGGACTACCTGAGTTAACTCAATTTGGTGGTCGTAGAGGTTTTTCAGTCGATGAATCTGAATTTCTATGGCCATACTATGCCTCGGGTGCCAATCCAGATGCGAGCCCTTCGGGTACCGGGTTTTATACCGTTGCAGATTTTCAAGAAATTTTAAGGTATGCGAAGGAAAGAAATATCGAAGTGATCCCCGAACTCGGTGTACCTGCTCATTCTAGAGCTGCAATCTTGGCTATGGAAAAGCGATACCGAACCTTTATGCAAGCTGGAAAGGAGACAGAGGCGCTTGCTTACCGACTGGCAGATCCAGCCGATGAGTCCAAGTACCTGTCTGCACAAAATTTCAAAGGCAATACGGTTTGCGTTTGCCAAGAATCCACCTACAACTTTTACGAAAAACTGGTGGTTGAAATCGGGAAAATGTATGCTTCCGCAGGCGTAGAGGCTAAAAATTGGCACAGTGGCGGGGATGAGGTGCCAAAAGGAGTATGGACAGCATCTCCGATTTGTGCAGACTTTTTGTCTAAAAACCCCCAACTCAAAACAGGAGATCTGATCGATTATTTCCGCGAGCGAACTGCGACCATTCTTCAAAAGTACGGCTGGAAGATGGGCGGATGGGAAGAAATTGGTCAGACCCACGGTTCTACTGCAGTTAGCCCCAATCTAAAATTCGCCAACCAAGACTGGAAACTCTATGCCTGGAATGCTGTAGCTGGATGGGGAGGGGAGGACATGGCCTACAAACTCGCGAATGCAGGCTACCCAGTCATCATCTGTTCCAGTGCCAATTTCTACTTTGATCTGGCTTACTCCTGGGATCCTGATGAGCGAGGGCATAGTTGGAGTGGGGTAGTCGATTTGTATCAATCCTGGAAAGCCGTGCCCGGTAAACTGTACCTGTCTCATGATCAAACTATCGATGGCAAGCCCTGGAACTGGTCGGAGCAAACACAAAAATTCACCAAACTAACTGACCAAGGTCGCCAGAATATCATAGGCGTATCCGGTCAAGTATGGACAGAAACGATTAAAGGTGGCGAAATGCTCGAGTATTACCTTTTCCCCAAAATGTTGGGCTATGTAGAACGCGCTTGGAATGGAGATCCTGACTGGTCGAATCATCCGACAGAAGACGAAATGAAGGTCGGAAGAGCGAAAGAATGGAACCAGTTTGTGAATCTCGTGAGTCGGCGCGAATTCCCCCGACTAGAACATATCTTTGGTGGAGTTGAATTTCGACTTCCCAAACCAGGTGTTTCAATTATCAATGAACAAGTGATGGTGAATGCAGGGTTTCCTGGAATGCTCATTCGCTACACGGACTCAGGAGAAGAACCAACGGAGACCTCTCCAATTTACAGAGAACCAATTTACGTAAGACCTAGATATACGCCTCGATTTAAGCTGTTTATGCCCTCCGGAAAAAGTGGCTTGAGTTCCGGTATCAATTAAAGCATCTTGACTAAGGGCTTGTATGCTTCGAGAAGCGCTTCATTATGTGCCCCTCCTTGGTCGGAGTTGGAACTCGCAAAAACTTCTGGTGCAATCCCTTGAGCGAGAAGTTGTGCAGTAGCCTCAACGCAAACCGCTTGCAAGATTGCAGTACCGATTACGGTAGAGGTAGGTCCAACCGGCGTTATTAAGCCTTCTAGGTGGACTGCTGCATCCCCAATGTCCCCGAAATTATCCAAGACTACATGTCCCAGTTGGTATAATTTGAGTCCAGAGGAGTGCCTAGAAGATACGGATTTGCTATGCGCCAAATTAGTAATGACAATTACTTTTGCCCCCTTCTGCTGCGCATAGCAAGCCAATTCAATGGGAACCGAATTTCTTCCTGAATTCGAAGAAATGACCAATACATCTCTTTCCGTTATTTCATACTCTTGAAAAAGGAGCGGGGCATAACCCTCTTTTCTCTCCTCCTCGGTACTTCCTGTAGCACTTTCATGAAGCATTAGCTTCGGAAGTAGAAGTGGACGAACGCGGGCAAAACCGCCAGCTCTATAAAAAACTTCCTCAGCCAGCATGTGTGAATGTCCCGTTCCACAGGCGTAAATCCAGCCTTTATTTTTTAAGGTAGCTGAAATGTAGGAAGCGGCTTCCCTAATTTCTTTTTCCTGCTGGAAAGCCTTCTCCATTTTTTCAGTGAGGAGCAGCTGATATTTTTGGTAGGCGGTGGCAGCCATGGCAAGGGGAAGTAAAGAAGTTAGTGCAGTAAAATTTCATCCACAAATACCCAACCTTTGGCACCAGCACCAGGATGCCAGCTAGGTAATTTGGAAATGGGCTGTGCTTTCAAGCGAATTTGATCCATTGGGCCAGCAGGTAAGGAAATCGATACTAAACCAAATCGAGGTTCCTCCACCTTGGTGGAACTAGCTTGTGCTGGGTTAGTTATTTTTTTCCATATTCCTTTATTCCCAATCCACACTTCAAGAGATTGTGGAGGAAAGATGTAGGCTCCTTCATGCAGGAGAAAACTTACTTCCAGAAGTTTTGGCTGTACTGATCCAATTGCTACAGTGATGTCTAAAGGCTTTTCTGAAAATCCCAACCAATCTCCAGTGGTATGATTGGCTTTTGCCTTTATGCCATCGAATAGGCTGACAGCTCCTTTCGCAGCATATTTAGGGTTGGGGGGATTGACCAAATTATAGGTAGTTGGGGTGATCCCTTTTTTGATCAAAAGTTCTTTAGTATCTGTACTTCCTATCCAACCTGCAGCAAAGGCCCTCGCTCGGATAGGTGTAGATGCGTTGAGCACGATGGGTTCTTTGTAAATGGGACTGCTAACACTATCTGGGAGGCTCCCATCTAGCGTGTAGCGTATCTCAGTAGATCGAATGGGATGTGTCAAGCTTACCTCAGTTTCCCCCTCAAATAGGGTGCTCTCAAACTTTATTTTTGGGGGATTTAAGGCGTAAATCACTCCATTCCCCTCATAGCCAAAGTCAATTTGGGTAGTGGTTAGCGCCTTAGTCAATTGATTTTTTTGCTGCTCTTTGAGTCCAGTTTGCCATAGGTAAAGGTGACGTAGCTTCCGCATGCTTACCAAGGCTCTGATTCCTTCCTCATCCAGTGTATTTCCTGAAATCGCTAGAACTTCAAGTTTGGGTAAGTTGACCAGCTCCTTGAGTTGATTTCCTGTCAGGGAAGTAAAGTTGAGGTAAAGCGATTCAAGATTTTGAAAATCAGCTAGTAAACTTAAGTCTGCTTCTTCAAGGGGCATGCGGCTCAAATTGAGTTTGACTACCTGATCTTGGACTACCTTGAGCTCTGCCAAGGACTTGGCATCAAAAGCGGAGGATCCATAATACGCAACTTCTAGCGCGGGCGATCCTGGGAAAATGGGTCTTACCTTTCTGAAAAAGGTGGTTAGCTCCGCAACATCGTCCTGGTCAGCAGCTGAAAAGGAATAGCTTTTTTGAGCAGAGAATCGAGCCGAAACCAATTGAAAAATAGGGTCTTCTTGGGGTAGATCCAGTACCTTCTGATCAAACCCTCCTCCTGAACTCACCCAAAGGCTAAGAATTTCCAGCTCCTCGTCGGTCAGCTGAAGCTTATTTTTTGGAGGCATATGCTCTTCCTCCTCTAGAGGGAGGTGAATGCGTTGGATAAGCAAGGAAAGTTCAGGTTTACCTGCCACAAAGAGCGCTCCAGACTTCCCACCTTTCTGGATACCAGCAAGCAGATCCAAACGGAGCTCCCCTTTGATTTTTCCTTCCTGGTGACAAGCAATGCATTTTGATTCAAAAATTGGCTGGACAAGATCTCTAAACACCTCTGCATCGGCTAGGGAAAGGGGTTCTTCGCTTGTTAGCTGCAAAGGAGCAAGTAAGAAATCTTCCCCATGGGTGAGAGCTGCGCCATAATGACCTGCAAGTACCAGAAGTAAGGCAAGGCTAAGGGATAGGGAGCGTAGGATAGTGATGGAACGATCACGCAAGAAGTAAAGCGCTACTGCAACTCCTTGGCTGCTGATTGCTGTCCATTTATGCCAGGAAATAGCGTCACCAGAATAGTCCTCTGTTGCGAGGAAAAGTCCAGCCACCACTGTTGCTCCTGCTAGATTGGCTCCAATCAATAGGAGCCAAGTGAAGTAGCGCATTCGATTTTCATCTCGAATCCACAGCAAAGAAGCCCCCAAAAGAAGGAGGACAATTGGGAAGTGCAGGAGCAGGGGATGCAACCTTCCGACTACCTGTAGCCATGTTGGAAGTTGTAAATTTTCCCCTCCAACAAGTAGAATGGCAGTTAATCCACACCAAAAAATGAGGAGATTTTCAAGTAAAATTTTAGGCTTCAAGAGATTCAACTGGAGTAGAGGTTAGGCAATTAAATCAGATACTACTTTGCCATGAACATCGGTAAGTCGGTACCTTCTTCCCAAGTGTTTGTAAATCAGTTTCTCATGGTCTATGCCCATCAGATGCATGACTGTAGCCTGGAAATCGTGGACATGAACCGGATTTTCCTGAATGTTGTATCCAAAGTCATCCGTTTCACCATAGACCATCCCAGATTTCACACCTCCACCGGCCATGAATATGGAAAATGCGCGTGGGTGGTGGTCGCGTCCATAGTTTTCGGGAGCGATTTTTCCTTGGCAGTAGTTCGTTCTTCCAAATTCCCCACCCCAAATCACCAAGGTTTCATCTAGAAGTCCTCGTTGCTTGAGGTCAGTGATCAGTGCAGCAGATGCTTGATCCACATCTTTGGCTTGGCCAATCATCTGATTGGGGAGATTGTCATGCGTATCCCACCCTTGGTGGTACAGCTGCACAAACCGAACTCCATTTTCGGAAAGTTTCCGTGCCAAAAGACAATTGGCGGCATAAGTTCCTGGTACCAGACAATCTGGTCCATACAGCTTCACTACTGCATCTGGTTCTTTGCTGACATCGGTGATTTCTGGAACGGCAGTTTGCATGCGGAAAGCCATCTCGTATTGCTGGACCTTGGTGGTGATCTGAGGGTCATTAAACTCCTGGTAGCTGAGTTCATTCATCGCTGCCAGCTGATCCAGCATCCTTCTTCGTTGATTCTTGCTCATGCCTTCTGCATCGGAGAGGTAGAGGACAGGATCTTCTGAGCTCGAGAACTGTACCCCCTGATGCCTTGCATCCAAGAAGCCACTTGACCACAATTTTGAATACACCCCTTGTCCATTTCCTTTGCCTCGGCTGAGAAGCACACAGAATGCTGGAAGGTTTTCATTTTCGCTTCCTAACCCATAGCTCAGCCAGGAGCCCATGCTTGGGCGATTGCCTACCTGGGCGCCTGTTTGGAAAAAGGTAAGTGCCGGATCATGGTTGATCGCTTCGGTATGCATGGATTTGATGATGCAAAGGTCATCTACCACAGAAGAGATGTGCGGGAAAAGAGAAGAGATCCAAGCTCTACTTTGTCCGTATTGGTTGAAATCAAAGTAGGAGCCTACCAATGGAAAGGAGCTTTGTCCGGCGGTCATTCCCGTGAGACGCTGTCCCGCGCGGATGGATTCGGGAAGTTCCTGGCCAAAACTTTTCACCAACTGTGGTTTGTAATCAAAAGTTTCCAACTGGGAAGGGGCGCCATTTTGAAAGAGGTAAATAATGCGCTTCGCCTTAGGTGCAAAATGGGGCAAAGCCCTCATTAAGGATTCTTCGGCTTCCTTTTTTCCTGAGAATAGGTCTGGAATCAATAAAGACCCCAAGGCAACACTTCCTAAGCCAAGGCTCACGCGGGAAAGAAATTTCCTTCGATTGTGGTTGAGTCCTTGTTCTAAAAATTCTTTATCCATATCAACTTTTAGTAATGGTTTCTTCCAAATTGTAGAGGCTGATAATCACCTGCATGAGTGCTGCATTTTGTGGGGTGATGGCTCGAGGTAGGATGGGGTACTCCCCAACATCCAAGATCGCCGCTGCATCTTTTGGATTCGTTTGGAAATGTTTAAGCTCGGTGTTGTAGTAATTTTGGAGCAATTCTTTTTCTTCTGTTTTTAGTTCTCGACACACAATTCGCTTGAATGCTTCTCCTATGGCTTGATCCGATTGGGTGAATTTTTCAGAAAGTCGGGTAGACAATACACGAGCAGCTTCCAAAATCATGGGATCATTCATCATGGCGAGTGCTTGCAGCGGGGTATTGGTTCGATTTCGAGTGATCTCACATCGATCTCGGTTGCTCGAGTCGAAGATGATCGCTTTTGGTGGGGGAACTGTTAGTTTGATGAAGTTGTAAATTCCTCTGCGGTACAATTTGTTGCCGGTATCCTGTTGGTAGTTGGCGAGTACCCCACGACCAGAAGTAGCCGCTTCCCAAAGCCCCGAGGGCTGGTAGGGCTTGACACTTGGTCCTCCAATCTCTCCGACCAATAACCCGCTTGAAGCTAGTACGAGGTCTTGAATATTTTCTGCAGGAAGTCGAATTCGTGGAGCTCGTGCCAAATAAAAGTTGTCAGGGTCAATCTCCATATGCTTGGAGGAAATACTTGCTGACTGTCTGTATGTGGCTGAAAGTAAGATCTTTTTGAGTAGTCCTTTCATGTTCCAGCCTTGCTCCATAAAATCTGCTGCTAGCCAATTGAGTAGTTCAGGATGGGTAGGGAGGTCGCCTTGCATCCCAAAATCACCTGCAGATTTGACAATCCCTCTTCCAAAGATTTCTTGCCAGATTAGGTTGACAAATACACGAGCTGTAAGTGGATTGTCGCGGTGCGTGGTCCACTTGGCAAGTCCAAGTCGATTTTTTTTAAAGGACGGCGAGAAGGATAAGATGGAAGTGGGGGTAGAAGCTTCTACAGGTTGGGTAGGAGCATCGTATGCACCTCTATTGAGAATGTAGGTAGTTCTTTTCTCTTCCAATTCACCCATCACAGAAATACTCAATTTGCTCGTGTCTTGATGGTTGATGAAACTTAGGATGCCATCCAAATCGTCTCGTTCTACCCAAAGAATTGGCGTTTTTGCTGGTTTGGACACACTTACGTCCCCCTCAAAGCCTTTTTCTTGGGAGTTGTTAAAAAATGCATAGAGCTGGTAGTATTCCTTTTGGGATACCGGGTCATACTTGTGATCATGGCACTGGGCGCATTCCATCGTGATGCCGAGAATACCTTTACTGAAGGTGTTGGTTTTGTCCAAAACATACTCCACACGGTACTCTTCTTCAATGATGCCACCTTCTTCCGTGTATTTGTGATTTCGATTGAAGGCAGTTGCCAAGATTTGCTCTTTGGTAGGATTGGGTAGTAGGTCTCCTGCTAGCTGCCAAGTCAAAAATTTATCGTAGGACAAGTTTTTATTGAAGGCATGAATCACCCAATCGCGGTAAGGCCATTGGCTTCGGATGTTATCGTCTTGGTAGCCATAGCTGTCGGAGTAGCGAGAGATATCCAACCAGAGAATTGCCATTTTCTCTCCGTAAGCGGAGCTATTGAGCAATTGGTCTAGTAATTTATCGTAGGTGTTTCCCCCTTTGAAACCTGCATATTTTTCCAAGATCTCTAAGGAAGGGGGGAGGCCAGTAAGGTCAAGGCTTGCGCGTTTGATCAGTTCGAAGGAGCTTGCTTCAGGATTTGGTTCTAGTCCTTTAGATTTCAATTTAACTCCTACAAACTGGTCGATTTCATTGTTGCCCCAATCGGTGTTGGGAACTTTTGGTTTTTCTACTCGCGTAAAAGCCCAATGTGGTTCATAGGCAGCACCTTGTTCGATCCAGCGGGTGATCAACTGAATTTCGGTATCGGTAAGGCTGAGGTTTGATTCCGGTGGAGGCATGATCAAGCTCGCGTCAGTGCTTGTGATGCGGTGGTAAACTTCCGAGCTGAGCGGTTTTCCTGCTACGAGTGCAAATTTTCCTGGACTTTCTTTTAAGGCTGCAAAAGCACCTTCCTCCGTATCTAGTCGGAGGTTGGCTTCTCGCTTATTGGCATCGGGACCATGGCAAGAAAAGCACTTGTCTGAAAGGATAGGGCGAATATGGAAGTTATAACTCAACTGTTCTCCTTCCAATAATTCAGGAGGGGTAGCGGATTTTTCTGAGCAACTCCAAAAGGAAACAATGCTCAAAATCCAAATAAGCCCTCGAATAAGGCTTGAGTAGGTCATGGGTTTAGGTGTTAATTCCAAAAAGTTATAAATAAAATGGGGATTTAAGGCAATAATTTTCGATTGGAATTTTGGAGCTACCAAGAAACAATCGGATTAATGCAGCTTTTTTTGGTTTTAATACTTACAAATTGTAGTCATTTCTACTAAAAAACAGCAATTCCTTTCGTTATTTGCGGGACGAATTCTTAGATGGGCAGTTTTTATTTGCTGCTTAATTTTTTTAGTTGACTCGAGTAAAGCAAACAATGAAAAAAATTAAAACGATCTGTTGCATCGGAGCAGGCTATGTGGGAGGACCTACGATGGCTGTCTTGGCACTCAAATGTCCAGACATTCGTGTCGTGGTAGTAGATGCCAATGCTGCTCGAATTGATGCTTGGAATCACGATAATTTAAGTCTTTTACCAGTTTACGAACCTGGTTTGGCCGAGGTAGTTGCCGAAGCTAGAGGGAGAAACTTATTTTTCTCCAAAGAGGTTGAGAAGGGGATTGAGGAGGCAGACATGATTTTCATTTCAGTCAACACACCTACCAAAACCTATGGGGAAGGGAAGGGGATGGCTGCTGATTTGAAGTGGGTGGAGCTATGTGCACGGCAGATTGCAGCAGTTGCTACCTCCTCCAAAATTGTGGTTGAAAAATCCACCTTGCCTGTGCGCACTGCTGAGGCAATTAAAGACATTTTGCATAATTCTCAATCTGGAGTTTCTTTTCAAGTTCTTTCCAATCCTGAATTTTTAGCCGAAGGAACAGCGGTACAAGACCTATTAAATCCGGACCGGGTATTGATTGGGGGAGACCAAAGTGCAGCGGGGAAAGAAGCAATTCAGGCTTTGGCATCGATCTATGCTGCTTGGGTTACCGAGGAAAAGATTTTGACGACGAACCTTTGGTCTTCTGAACTCAGTAAGCTCACCGCAAATGCATTTTTAGCGCAGCGCGTATCTTCCATCAACTCCATTTCAGAACTCTGTGAGGCTACGGGAGCAGATGTGGATGATGTATCCAAAGCGATTGGGATGGATTCTCGGATTGGACCAAAATTTTTAAAAGCATCGGTAGGTTTTGGTGGATCCTGTTTCAAAAAAGACATCCTCAATTTAGTTTACATCTGTAGGAGTTATCAGTTGCATGCTGTGGCCGATTACTGGGAGCAGGTAATTAAAATTAACGACCATCAAAAGGCAAGATTTGCGAAGCAAATCATCAAAAGCCTGTACAATACGGTTAATGGGAAGAAAATTGCATTTTTAGGTTGGGCCTTCAAAAAAGATACCAACGACACCCGAGAATCTGCGGCCATCTATGTAGCGGATCACCTCTTGGATGAGTGTGCTTCTGTGGTGGTTTACGATCCTAAGGTATCCAAAGAAAAGATTTATGCGGACTTGGACTTTCTAGAAACCCGTTCAAGTGAAGAAAATAGAAGCCTGGTTCAGGTTGTTGATTCGGCTTATGAAGCATGCAAAGATGCTGCAGCTGTGGCCATTTTAACAGAGTGGGATGAGTTTGTCGTTCTTGACTGGGAGCAGATACATGCGGAGATGAAGCAGCCAGCCACGGTATTTGATGGTAGAAATATCTTGGATGCTGCTCGAATGGAAAAGATAGGATTTAGATTTCAGGGAATAGGAAAACCTACCATTTAGCTTGTCAGTGTAAAAAATCTATTGGGACATGCGTTCTGATAAATAAACCTCCCTTGAAATCAAAACTAGACGTACCAAGTATCAGATTTGACTAATTGAAATAGCTTGTGAAGCCAATAAATGAAGTAAAGATTGCTGTAATAGGCTTAGGCTATGTTGGCCTTCCCTTGGCGGTAGAATTTTCAAAGAAGTACCCGGTCGTTGGATTTGATATCAATCAAAAGCGAGTAGGTCAACTGGTTTCAGGCCGCGATGCGACCCTAGAGGTTGCGGATGCATCCCTTTCATCTGTTTTGCTCCTGTCCAATCCTCAAGTAGGTCAAAAAGGCTTATTTCCAAGTTTTGATTCCAAGGACTTGAGCGACTGTTCGGTATTCATTGTGACGGTTCCTACGCCAACAGACAAGCACAATCGACCTATTCTTATCCCGATGTTGAAGGCTTCAGAAAACATTGGACATTATTTGAAGAAAGAGGATGTGGTCATCTATGAATCCACCGTATATCCGGGAGTAACAGAAGAGGATTGTGTGCCCGTATTGGAGAAGATTTCTGGGTTAAAGTTCAATGTTGATTTTTTTGCGGGCTATTCTCCTGAGCGGATCAACCCTGGGGATAAGTTGCATACAGTATCACAGATTGTGAAAGTTACTTCTGGCAGTACGCCAGAAATTGCAGAATTTGTAGATTCCTTGTATCGCAGCATCATTACTGCAGGAACTTACAAGGCTTCTTCGATCAAGGTTGCGGAAGCCTCCAAGGTAATTGAAAACTCACAGCGTGACATCAATATTGCCTTTGTAAATGAGCTGGCCAAGATTTTCAATTTGTTGGGTATCGATACCCAAGAAGTTTTGGAAGCTGCTGGCACGAAGTGGAATTTTCTAAAATTTAAACCGGGATTGGTCGGTGGACATTGCATTGGAGTAGATCCTTTTTATTTGGCTCAAAAAGCGCAGGAGGTAGGCTATCATCCTGAAATAATTCTTGCTGGAAGGAGGGTTAATGACAGCATGGGGAAGTTTGTAGCCACCGAAATCATCAAGTTGATGATGCGTAAGGATATCAAAGTCTTGGATGCCAAGGTGTTGATTTTAGGGTTTACCTTCAAAGAAAACTGTCCCGATGTAAGGAATACGCGCGTAATTGATATTTACCATGAATTGCGAACCTTCGATATGGGAGTAGACGTATATGATCCTTGGGCCAATGCGCAAGAAGTGGAGGAGGAGTATGGCATTAAAATTCAAGTCGGTCCTGTCCCTCCTGATATTTCAAAGTATTCGGCAATCGTTTTGGCTGTTTCACACGATGCTTTTGCTACCATGCCGTTACGAAAAAATGCGAATCAGGTCATCTATGATGTCAAAGGAGTGTTGGATCGATCTTTAGTGGATGCTCGCCTGTAAATAGAATTTACCTGATAATTGCTTGGTTTTAAAGTAGTTATTATTCAACTAGTGGGTATGAGATTGTTTTTGATTGGAGCCACCTCGTTTATACAAGAGTAGCTCAATGAAAAAAAAGTTGACCACTGGAGTAAGTAGTTCAAATCTTTGCAATGTTTTATTTAATTTGCAGTATCTAAGAATCCGAAATGGATTACCTAACCGAAATCAATAACCAATAATTACGATGAAACATCCAATGTTCGCTATTTCCTTGAGGAAAACCATGTTGATGGCAGTACTAGTCCTTTTGGCTATGGGTGCCTGTAAAAGCAAAAAGAAGGCTGTTGAGCCAGCTCCAGCACCTGTTGTAAAAGAAGAAGTGGTAACGCCAGCTCCGCCGCCGGCTCCATTGGTTCGCTCTGCAGATGAAGTTGCAGTTGAAAAGATTGAAAGTCAATTTTCCTCTATCGTATCAGCTAGCAATGTGACTGCTGCTAACCAGTCTATCCAGGAAGTTTTGGCCATGTTTTCCAATCCTGAGACCCCAATTTTGGTTGTTATTCATGAAGAAGGTGGAGTTAAAGATTACGATGAGCCAACAACCATCAAGAAGTATTTGGAATACTTGAAAGACACCAAGAAAAACTTGAATTACATCTCTGATATTCGAATGGCAGGGGGTAAAGTGACTGAATTGGAACTTAAAAGAAAATAATCTATCCCCGAAACTATAGTTCATATGAAAAATACAGGAATTCTGATCCTAGGGCTATTTCTCGCTACAATGACAGTAGCATTTGCTCAGGACAATATTAGCCCAAGAAGAAAGCAAGCGATCGACTCCCTTGCATTGGAAAAGGTAAAAGACCTTTCCAAGTACATTTCCATCATTGGAAATAAAGAAACTCAATTTTCCGAGGCAAACCGGGTAATGGATAGAGCTGAAGAGCTTTTTGCAACTGGTGCAGAAATGGGAGTTTCTTCCATAAACACGCAAGAGATCGCCTACTACAAAGTGAGAAGATACTTTGAGCGATTGATGGCCTTGAATTACGATAAGGTAAATATCACTTGGTACGACATCCAGTATGTTTCTGATTTGGAGAGACAGCCTGATGGTCGGTATGTAGGTGTGATTACTGTTTACCAGCGCTTTGAGGGAACCTCTATTGAAACTGGCATGAACTACAAGGATACGACCAAAAAGGATATCACCATTTATGTAGAGAAGAAGCAAACTCAAATTGCTGGCCGTACCATTGAATTTTGGGACGTAATGCTTGGCGATATTCGAGTGACTGAAACTTCCGCATGAGAAAAAGCGTACTGATTTTTGCTATTTTTATTTCCTACATCTCTATTGTCTCGGGGCAAGGCTTAGGCAGCCCCGGGACAATAAAAGATGATGGTAGATTTGTCGCCTCTACCAAACAAATGAACCAATTTTTTAGAAGGTTCAACGGAGAGGAATCCATAGATGGAACGAAGCGTTTTTATCCTGGTGATTCCCTTTACCAAAATGAAAAGTTAAGAAAGGGATTTGTCTCCATACTTTTTGATAATCAATCTTCTGGCATCAGTCCCGAGTTGAAATCTGAATTTATCACCAATATTCTTTCTCCAAACTATCCTCAATATTTGGTTTTTCATAAGCCAGGCTGGATTGCTGAAGTGGATGCAGTATTTTGGTACAAGGGCAAAAAAGAGAAGCTGACCTTTATTATGAAGATCCAGCCTGAGGGCTTGGGTTACGAATGGGTCATTGATCAGGTGATCTTTGAACCCTTCAAAAACTTATTCAATAAGCCCGTTGGCTCAGCGAAAGATTTTCTTCACCCGCTCAGTCATGAGCTCGGATTCATGAATATGAGAAGAGCTTTTCAAGACTCAGAAAATCCAGAATCATTTACTCCAACTTCCTATAAACCAGATTATTTGGCAATTTTCCTTTTTGAGATGAAGCAGGATAATCTACGATTTGAAACGGTTAATGGAGTGAAGTTTCATTTTTTCCAGATTGGTGGATGGTATTTTGAAGTAAATCAATTCAATCGACCAGGATTCAATACGGGATGGCTAGTTTCCAATTTGATGCGATTAGGCCCAGGCGATAAGGAGACTTTATTGAAGTACATCTATGATCAGGATTAGTAGGTATACTTTTCTGTTTTTTCTTTTTTGTTTGTCATTTGTTGCTCAAGGACAAACCATAAAAGGATATTCTACGGAACAATTAACTGAACTATCCACTAAGGTGGAGGATCAGATTCGTTTCTTAGAATTCCTACTCAATACAGTCGGTAATTCTCAAACTTCCGCTCGTGATAAGGATGTGATCATCCGTGAGAGCTACCTGAAAATTTTTCAAAATGGGAAGGTCCAAGTAGAAGATGATTTAGTCTTCGATCGAAAAGTGGTTACCAATAAAGATGTTACAGCTTACTTTAGAGACCTTGAATTTTTTTACAAAAACATTGAGTTTAAATTCAAGATTCGTGAGATCAAGCCAGGCCAGAAGGAAAATGGCCAAGTATTTTTTTTAGCCTCTTTGGACCGTACCCTTACAGCTACAGGTTTGAAAGGAGAGAAAATCTCAAATATCAAACCGAGGTTTATTGAAGTAAACCTGGATGAAAAATCGCAAGAGCTTAAGATTGCAAGTATTTACACTACCAAAATCAGTCGTGATGACGAGTTGAAAGCTTGGTGGACCTCACTTGATCCAGAATGGAAACTGTACTTTAAGTCTCGATTTCAGCTTTCCAAAAGTGATTCAGTTGATCTTGGCAAGCTCTACAAATTTGTAGCGGTTGATTCTCTTAATTTATCTGGTAAATCACAGATCAAGCACCTTAAACCACTTTCTGAATTAAGGGACCTTAAGTTTTTGGATATTAGCCATACCGCTATTGAAGATCTTTCCCCGATCTCAAACATTACTTTTTTAGAAACCTTAAATCTATCCAGTACTCCTACAGCAGCGATAAAATTCATTAAGTATTCAGACAAGCTTAGGGATTTAGATATTTCCAATACCCAAATTGAAGATATAAGTGAGCTAGTCAATCTAACTAATCTACAGGTATTTAAAGCATCCAATACCGCTATTCAAAGTTTTGCTGTTCTGAATCAGTTTAAGAATTTGAAGTACCTTGATTTAACAAAAAGTGGCTTCAATTCGATAGAGAATATCAAGGACCTAGCGGTTTTGGAAACGTTGTCATTGAGCAAAAACTACATTTTGAATTATTCACTGCTTTCAAAACTCAGTTCCTTGGTCACTTTGGATCTTTCAGAAACCAATTTTGAAGATCTTTCTCCATTGTCAAGTATGAGCAAACTTGTGCATTTGGATATCACTGCTTGCAATATCTCTGACTTATCTCCTGTTGCTTCTCTAAAAAGCTTAGAAAAAATAGCCGCTGATGAAACAAAGGTGAGTCAAGAAGATGCAACCCTATTTGTCCGAAATCATCCAGATATCCTTTTAATACACCATGTAAAGGACTTACAATCTTGGTGGGAGAGTTTGTCCTTGGCTTGGAAAAGTGTGCTTATCAAAATCAATCCTGAACTTCAAATTGAAAAGCCCAAAATTGAAGTCTTAACGCAGACTTTAAATTTATCCGAACTTAACTTGGATGATTCAGGAATTGAAACCTTGATACCCCTTGTGAGGTTTGTTGCGCTTACGTCCATAAGTGTTTCTAACAATCAAAAGTTAGACAATTTGCTTCCCTTGCAGGAAGTAAAGACGCTACGCCAGTTTACTGCAAAAAACACCAGTGTTCAGGATGGTTCTGGTTTAAAAGAAAATGTGCTGCTCGAACGAATTGACCTTGAGGGTAGCCCCATCTTATCAATAGCGGCACTCTCTAGCCTTCCTGAGCTTCGCTATCTGAATGTAAATTCTTCCGAAGTGAAGGAAATCGAATTCCCGGAATTTCTTTTAAGTAGACCAGATGTTTTGATTATTTATCGATCCGACAGCCTAGGTAGCTGGTGGGAAGGGCTCAATGAAGATTGGAAGCAAGTGTTGAGTGAAAAGTATAAACTTTCAGCTTCTCCAACCACAGAGGAACTTCATAACCTCACTTCTGCGTCTTCTTTAGCCTTAGAAAGAGTTTCATTTACGAGTTTAGAGCCTCTGACAATTTTTTCAAATTTGAGAAAGTTGACTGTTTTTGACGCGCCCATCATGGTCTTGAGTCCTTTACGACAGTTGACAAAGCTCACTTCCTTAAAGCTTTCCCAGTTACCAGCGATAGATTATTTACCCATTGCAGGCTTAGTGGATTTGGAAGAGCTCGACTTATCCAACACAGGTATTGAAGAGCTTATTGCATTAACTAAGCTGACCAACTTAAAGAAGTTGAACCTGTCAGGAACGAATATCAAATCGCTAAAGGGAATTGAGACCTTAAAGAAATTGGAGGACTTGGATGTGGCTAGTACAGATTTAAGATCCTTGAAAGCCCTGGAAGATCTAGTGGGACTCAAAAAACTGACCTGTTTCAATACGCGTTTGACCCCTCGAAATATTGATTCCTTAAAAGAGTCCTTTCCAAAATGTGAGGTGCGCTACTACTAAACGCATTATTTAGTAGTAGACTAGGGTAGGGGGATGATTGATTCTTTTAATCTTTTTTTATTAAATCACTATTTGTAAAATCTGTGAAAATCGCTGCACTTATTCCTGCCCGCTATGCTTCCACTCGTCTGCCTGCCAAACTGGTTCAGGATCTCGGTGGACTATCTGTAATCCAGCGTACCTATCAAAGTACGGTAGCCACGGGAGTATTTGATGAAGTGTGGGTAGTTACTGACCATACCCAAATTCAAGATCAAATTTTGGCGATTGGAGGAAAAGCAATCCTGAGCAAAAAAGAGCATGAAAGCGGATCCGATCGAATTGCAGAGGCATTGGATCAAGTGGATGCGGACTTGATTGTAAATGTGCAAGGAGATGAGCCATTTCAAGATGCGAACACCCTTCGGGATTTGGTGGCAGTTTTTAGCAACACTGAGGTCAAGGTAGCAAGCCTCATGTGTGTTTTGGATGCTGGTCAAGTTCAAAACCCCAATTTCGTCAAGGTGGTAGTGGATAAAAATCGCCGAGCAATCTATTTTTCAAGATCAGCTATTCCATACAATAGGGAAGGGATTGAACTTACTTATTGGAGGCATATCGGTGTGTATGCCTATCGTCGGGAGATTTTGCAAACTTTTACCCAATGGCCCAAGGGTCACCTAGAGCAGATCGAACTTTTGGAACAACTTCGCTTGGTCGAAAGAGGAATACCTATTCAGATGGTAGAGACGACTCATCTATCTATTGCCATAGACACCCAAGAAGATTTGGATACTGCTAGATTATTTATAGTTAAAAATTCAAGTAATTTTTAATTTATAAATACTTAATAAAATCAGAATTGTTTTTTTTCAATAAAAAATTACAATATAGTAATTCGTTTTATTCTGTAGTTAAACTGTATTTACAGAATCTTTGACACTATCCAGGGGTTTCAATTGCCTAATTAGAAAGCAATTTAGCTGCAAACCTAAACCTCAAATGCAGTTCAAGGTTGATATTTTTTAAGCTGATTATCCGCAAGTATGCCAGTGGCTCAATAGGAGTTTAACCGTTAGGAATAATCCTTCACCTACCGTTGCCCAAGATCTAAAACACCTTATTTTGAACTTCAAGCCTTATTTCTAGGGTGACTGGTGAAAAGTGAGGAATCATTTAATCAAAAATTAACATACCAAATAGTTGTTGTTAAATATTAATGTAATTCCTTTATGCTCAACTTAATGGAATCGTTTATATTACTTCTCTTTAAAGTTTAATATGTATATCCGCAATTACACCAGTAGCCAAATAAGTTGTAACTGACAGTTAGTGACAATTGCTTTTGTAGGGGTTTAACTTGCTGTAAATTAGGTCAAAATAGACGGTTTTGACCATGAATATTATCAATTTTATTAATCGGTTTCCAGATGAAGCTTCCTGCATTGACTTTATAAAAGAGCAAAGAAGTCAGCAAGGGGTAATTTGTAAGAAATGTACTGGTTCCAGACATTATTGGTTAGAGAACAAGCATTCTTTTCAATGCGCCAGTTGTGGGTTTAGAACAAGTATCAGGAGTGGTACTGTTATGGAAAACAGCAACTTACCAATAAGAATCTGGATGATGGCTATCACTTTTATTACTGCTACTAAGAAGGGATTCAGTGCGTCCGAACTCCAAAAGCAACTGGGAATGAAGCGCTATGAACCTGTGTTCAGAATGTACCATAAACTCAGGGCAGTCATGGGGCAACGTGATGATCGCTATAGACTAGAGGACATGGTCGAATACGATGAAGCTTATGTGGGAAAGTCCACTAAAGCCCAAGTCCGAAGTAAATTAAAACGAGGCAGAGGTACTCAAAAACAGTCAAAAGTGGCTGTAATGGCCGAATCAACTGTTTTGGAAGACCCTGAATCGGGAAAGCTGAACAAGAGTTGCAGGTACTTCAAAATGAAGAAGATAAAGAACTTGGAGGCAAAAACAGTACAGGCTTTGATCAAAGAATACATTGATTCGGACTCCGTGCTTCAAACAGATAAGAGTACCACCTTCTCAGATCTGAGTGATTGTATCGATGTTCATGTCAGAGAAATCTCTGGAACAAAAGAGGGCAATTTTAACCTCAAATGGGTTCATATAGCCATCAGTAACTTAAAGAAACACTTGCAAACCTACCATATGATCAGTGAACGGATGATGCAGAACTACCTGGATGAGTTTTGTTACAAGCTAAAAAGAAGATACTTCGGTGAAAAACTCTTTGACAGGCTCATCGTTGCTGCTATTTATCCTTACTGGCATGATTGCGGATAATCATAAAGTTTAATTTCACATTTTTGAGAAAAAAAATAAATAAAAAAAAAACTAACAAAAATTTTAAAAATTATTTTCTTTTGCTTTTCTTTCTGACCTAATAGAATAATTAGATTACTTGAACTCCCCAAATTAGAAATCATTTTAAACTTTAAAACAAATTTATGGCAACTGTATTAGCAACACCAGGCGTTTACATTGAAGAAAATAGCGCCTTTGCCTCCTCTGTTGTTCCGGTAGGGACAGCTGTCCCAGTTTTCCTGGGATATACGCAGAAGGCGGCTCGTGGAACGAAGTCTTTATCGAACGTTCCAACTCGAATTTCCTCGTTTGCGGAATTTGAGCAATTCTTTGGAGGAGCTCCAAAGGTAAAATTTGAAATCAGCGCAGATGCGTCTAGTGTGAATGGCTACAAATTGGTCGTTGATGCTACTACAAACTTCTTGCTATATTCTGCTGTAAAATTCTTTTATTCAAATGGAGGAGCAGATTGTTACATATTGTCTGTAGGTGATTACAATTCTGGTTTAAGTGCGAAAGATTTCAATGACGAAGGTACTGGTAAAGGTTTACCTCAAGTACTGAAGTACAGTGAGCCTACTCTATTGGTAATCCCTGAGGCAATTTTGCTTGCTAAGGCAGAGTGTTTTACTTTGCAGCAAGCGATGTTAATCCACTGCGGATATGCTACAAAGAGCCGTTTCGCTATTCTTGACGTTTATGATGGAGCTAAGGAAAGAACATATGCTGACGATGACGTTATCAATCAGTTCAGAGAAGGTGTAGGATCCAACTTCCTTCAGTGGGGTGCTGCTTACTATCCTTTTGTACAAACCACTGTCGTATCTTCTAGTGATGTTAATTTCACCAACATCAGCAACACTGCTGATCTAATTGAAATTTTGTCAAAAGAAGTAGATGACGATTTGGCTGCTGATCGTATCAACCAAGCAAGAGCAACTGCAATCAAAGGTGAATTAGCTAAAATCGAGTCAGCTTCAACTAAAGAAGATATTAATTCCTTGCAAGCTACTTTAAAGGTAGTGAGTGGTAAATTGAACTCTATTCTTACTACAATCGCTGAAAGTTTGAATTTGCTTCCAGCAAGTTCTGCTATGGCAGGTGTTTACACGATGGTAGATAGTTCAATCAACGTTGCTAAGGCTCCAGCTAACCTTTCTTTAGGTTCTGTAGTAGGTGCAAGTGTTCAAATCACAAGTGATACCCAAGAGGAGTTAAACCTACCTTTGAACGGTAAGGCAGTCAATGCTATTCGTTCTTTCCAAGGAAAAGGTGTACTAGTTTGGGGAGCGCGTACTTTGGATGGAAACAGCCAAGACTTTAGATACATCTCTGTACGTAGAACAATGACTTTCTTGGAGCAAAGCATTAAGTCAGCTGCGGAAGGTTTTGTATTTGAGCCAAATAACACGACTACTTGGTCTACGTTAAATGCGACAGTAACAAACTTCTTGAGAAATCAGTGGCAAGGTGGTCTTTTGGCAGGTCAAAGTCCAGAAGATGCATTCTCTGTTGAGATTGGCTTAGGCACAACAATGACTCCAAATGATATTTTAGATGGATTGATGAAAATGACTATTAAGGTTGCAATCGTAAGACCAGCTGAATTCATTGTCATCACATTTGAGCAGCAACAACAAAAATCATAATCAACTACTTTACTAAAATATACTAATTATGGCAACACCAACCGCAGGAACAGGTGGAGTACAAGACCAATTTTGGCCCTTACCAAAGTTCTACTTCTCCGTTGATATCGGAGATCAGACAGATTTACCTTTTCAGGAAGTTTCAGGACTAGATATTGATGCTGACGTTATTGAATACAGACATGGAAATAGTCCAATACACTCTGTAATCAAAATGCCAGGATTAAAGAAATATGGTGACATTACTTTGAAGAAAGGTGTATTCACAACTGATAACAAGTTCTATGAGTGGATTTCTAAAATCAGCTTGAACACTTACGAAAGATTAACTGTTGTAATTCGCTTGCTAGACGAACAAGGAGCACCAAAAATGACTTGGACTTTGACGCACGCATTTGCTAAGCAAATCACTCCAACGGATATGAACTCGCAAAGCAGTGAGGCAGCTATCGAAACCATTGTGTTCACACACGAGGGACTAAGCATAGCAGCAGCATAATTGCTTGGTAATCCTATCTATACCCGGTACAAATCTCAATAGTTCTATTGAGATGGGTACTGGGTATTTTTTTTGATTTGACTTCGCTTTTTTTATTTAAAAAATAGGAATCTTGACAGGTAGGATTTCAAAAGTTTAAACCGTGTTTTCAAAGGATTTTATCCTTAGTTTTAATGCTCATTTCTTGATTCTAACGCATTTATTTCTATTTTTGATCGTGGGAAAGTCGATATTACAAGAGTTATTGGTGATTATTTCTATTCTCCTTCTTTCGGTAGTGTGCCTACCAATTTTTTTTCTATTCCTTTGGTTGACTGATACAAGTAAGTCTATCTCTGATCTGTTGTTTTTCCCAATGATCTTAAGTGGAGTCGGTGTTCTTTTCTTTAGTTTGTATTTGGGAAGGATGTTATTTGTTTTTTTGAAATCAATTAAGGCCTAATCTAAGAATTCACATGATTCATGTCGTCCTAGCTTCTGTAGTATCCACCTTGAATGAATTCATTAGGAATGAATTGAATTTGCAGGAGGATGTCGTTATTTTAACGAATGCTGTGGACTTGTCTGGTAATTTGAATTCTCAAATTGATAACAAATTGTGTCTTTTTTTACACAATATAGATGAGGAGCGGGTGATACGAAATGGTGGCTACCAAACTTTTGCAGGGACTAATCCTCCCAAGCATTACAACTTGCATGTGATGTTTCTAGCTAATTTTCCAGACCCAAATTACCTGGAAGGCCTTCGCTACATTTCATTGGTTTTGGAGTTCTTTCAAGGCACGCAAGTCTTTAACAAATTTAATTTACCTACCCTTTCTACAAACGTTGAACGATTGAGTTTTGAGTTTGTTAATTTCACTTTCGACGAACTAAATAGTGTTTGGAGTGTTTTGGGGCTAAAATACATGCCTTCAGCATCTTATAAAATTAAACTTTTGAGCTTCACCAATAATTTGATTCGTGAAGAGGTTCCTTCAGTCGGAATATCAAACAATAAAGGTGGTTCGGGTCCAGTTAGTAACAATGGATCTGATGGTTCACAAGGAAATAAAGGCCCTTCAGGCAATCAGGCTCCGCCCATAATCCCTAGAGAAATGAATCCAGTAGGGACTGTCGGATTGATTAAAGATATGCAAGATGATATGGCCGAAAACCCTGGTGAAGAGCAAGTATCTTACTATGCAGCAGGAGAAGATCAAGGTTCTTTCAGAGCGCCTAAACCAAAAGTTCCACTAGACTCAATTGGAAACGTGGATGATGCTCAGGATGCCATACTGGATAACCCGGGAGATACGCAAGGTTCATCTAATCCTTCAATACCTCCAATTAGAGAGAGAAGGCCAGTAGATGACAATCAAATAATAAAGGATGTTGATGATCCTTTCTTGGATAATAATAGAAATAATAGTAGTATTGAGTAATTGGGTTTTTTCAAATCATACGGGTTTAGTTAAAGGCATTCCAATTTTCAATTAAATATTTCCTAGTGTAAAGGATGGATAATTTCCAAAGTTCATATCGATTTGTTACCAAATTCACTGAAGTATTTTCATGTGTTTTTCAGCATGGGTATTACGATGGTGAGATTTGTACCGATTTGAGTTTTCAACCCTCATCCCGTACAAAATTCTTAATAAAGAATTACAACCTGATCTTCAAGCCTAGGCCTGGAGGATTTGTTCTCGCAGTCAATTCTGACAAAGATTTTAGTAACCTTATTTACAGAGATCCTTTTGAATTGGATTTTGAGTTTAGATTCACTAATCCCCATTTTTTCTCTATTACGGTTCTTTTAACAAATCCTGAGATTCGATATTTAATCGATGATAATTTAGAATCTTCTGTTCAACTGAGTGCATTGGAAGGGACTTCAGATCCAGAATTGGATAAGCCAGGATTGTCTGGGATAATTAAAGTTAAACACGACCCTAACTTTCCTATTTTACCTCTCGTAGGTGGATTGGCTGATCGTTTTGTTCCAAGACGTAAACAGGTTTTTCTAACCAATCGCTTGATTAAGCCAGTTTACATTTGTTATGCTTCTGAAGAAACAATACGACAGTTTGAAGGAATGATAATTGAAAACGAAGGTGAATTTAAGGATAGGGTTGAGTTTGATCCTCCTCAACTTATTACTACAGATTCTGGACTAACTGCTTTTAAATTTGTAGCGAAGCAAGAGCTTCCCATGAAGTCAACTTGGAAAGGCTTCTTTAAATTATCACGTACAAATCAATTGGGTGTTTATAAGAAAACGCTTCCAAATCCAAGTCCGCAGAGCATTAAATTTGACCCATTTGTAAACAGTTATATTTCTGAGAATTTCGTGAAACTTTAAACTCATTTAGAAGTGGTGTGTAAATCAATCTAACCCTTGTTTTTACAATTTGACGGTTAGAATGAAGCTGTACTTATAATTAGTAATATTTTTATAAGAAATTTTAGTACTAATTTAGTTCAAGGATTCAAGTAATAGAGAATGTATTAAGCCATGCCAAACACGTTGCGTCCAACTGATCCCCCTGTATCTTATAATTTCAAGGTTACACTTGCTCCATCGACTACCACTAGTTCTTCAATGCTAGTTTCAGCTGCTTTAGCGAGTTTAGACTCTGACGCTGCATTTACCCAAATTTCTGGATTAGGTGTACAGTTGAATGTGAAGCAAGTAAGAAGCGGAGGATCTAACACCCAAGTATATCACTTGCCGAATGGAGTAAGTCCCGGCTCTTTGACTTTGAAGAGAGGATTGGCTACTATAACATCACCTTTATTGTTATGGTGTTTTTCAACAGCATCAGGTTCTGTGGCTATAGCACCAAAGACCATTGTAGTGACGCTTATGGATAAAAATCCCAATAATGCACCTGTGATGACTTGGATTTTGTACAATGCAATTCCAGTAAAATGGGAAATTGATGAATTAGACGCAAAAAAATCAGATATTGTAATAGAATCCATAGAAATAGTTTTCTCAAGTATGATTGTAATCTGATTATTCCTTTGAATAGCTAGTATTTTAATGTCCTAGAATTATATGCCGGTAGAAATCAAACAGTTGATGGTAAAAGGGGTAATGGAAGACGCGAAAGAGTCTTCTGGTAAATCTTCAGCGCCGAGTTTGGGGAAGGAAGAGGGAGTCAACTTGACCTATTCGGCGAGGAAACAAATAATTGATGAGTGTATCCATGAGGTTATGGAGCGAATTAAAAAATTGAATGAATTGTAATGGGAAATCTGAAGCTCACAGCTTATGAGAATTTTGCAAGCGGTCAGCCGAGCTCAGCGTTAAGTGGGGGTACCTATACCTTGCAACTCAATCCAGAAAACTTATCTATAAGTTACGATCAGCTCCCGGCAAAAAGTGATGAACCTGCTTCTGCAGCGGGAATGCCGGTTAGTGAAAAAAATGCGGCATACAACAAACAAACTGTTAAAGTCGAATTTTCAATTGATAATTCAGGGGCGATACCCACTAAGCCTGAAAAAGTTACAAGTTCGGCAGGTGGATCTATAAAGGCCTCAGTAGATCATTTTTTAAAAGTGGCAGTAAAGCCAACCAAAGCGACTCACCGCCCACCATTTGTTCAATTGCAATGGGGCCAATTTATACTTGTTGGGAAAGTCTTTGGCTTAAGTATTAGCTATACCTATTTTGATGTGGATGGTGAACCTATCCGAGCAGACATAGGTTTTTCGTTGGTAGAAGAGGTAGACGAAACGGTAATTAGTAGAGAATTTCAAAGCCCAGATATCACTCGAATTGTTACTGTAAAAGATGGTGATACCTTGATTGGTCTTTGTGAATCCTTTTATGAGGATCCTAAGTATTACCTCCAAGTAGCCATTTACAATAATCTTCCCTCATTTAGGGGTTTGAAAATAGGTAGTCAAATCGAATTTCCACCCCTAGAGAAATAATCCATGGCTTCGTCAAAATCTCCTGATGATTCTTTGCAAACCGTCATTTCCTTTGAGGTTAAGGTTGGTGGGAGTGCTCTTCCTACAGGAATGGTGGTTTTGAAGTTGCACGTTAAGTTGGAGGTGAATAAGATCGCTAGAGCGTATATCTCAATTTTAGGAGGAAAATCCTATGAAAATCTATTCCCAGAAAGCGAAGAGGCTATTTTTGCGCCGGGTAAAGATGTCGAAATATCCATTGGTTATGCGCAGAAAAATGTCAAAGTATTTTCTGGAATAATTACCAAGCATAGCCTTGACATTTCGACTAATTACCTTAGTTATTCTTCCCGAAATCTACTTTTACTAGAAGCATCGGACAAGGCAATAAAAATGATTGTGGGTAAAAAATCTGAGATTTACGAGGCGAAAAAGGATAGTGACATCATTACTACCTTACTTTCTACTGCAGGATTGACAAAAACAGTGACAGCAACCACCCTTACACACGATTTAATTTCAAGACACAATTGTAGTGATTGGGAATTTATGCTCAACCGAGCTAAAGCCAATGGCATGGTTGTATTAAATGCAATGGGAGCGGTTACCGTCATAGAACCTCAGTCTTCGGGAACAGACGTACTTACAGTTACCTACGGAAAAGATATTAAAACTTTTAGAGGCAATCTCGATGCAAGTAGTCAATTACAGGGAGTTGAGGCAATAAATTACAATATCTACACTGAATTGGAAGTCAAACAAACCGGTGCAGACTCAAGCTTTAATATACCAGGAAGTATAACGGGTTCAGAATTGGGAAAAGTGGCTGCTGCAACTACAGTTAGTTTGAACGTTCCAGTGCCGGTCTTAACTCAAGAACTCAAAGGGCATGCAGATGCATTGTTAGCAGCGAGTAGGTTGCGAAGAATGACCGGGGAAATGAGTTTTCGTGGTACCACCGATGTAATACTGGGATGCTATATTACCTTGGCTGGTTTCGGGAAGTTATTTAATGGATTGGTGTATATCACAGGTGTGGAACACCTGGTGGAAAATGGGCAATTTGTAACCAAAGCTTCTTTTGGCCTAAAGCCAGAAATTTTCTCAGCCACTTTACACCCTGAACTGAATTTACTTCCACCGATTGCAGGGTTACATGTTGGAATTGTTAAAAAATTGGATGCGGACCCAGATAAAAAGAATAGAATTCAAGTAATGATTCCTTCATTAAAGAGTACTGGAAGTGGGATTTGGGCAATGTTGGGTCATTTTCATGCAGGAAAAAATTCAGGTAGTTTTTTTGTTCCAGAACTCAATTCAGAAGTGATTGTTGGATTTATCAATGATGATCCACGGTTCCCAGTGGTTTTAGGCTCATTGTACAGCAAAAACAATACGACAGAAGAAAAATTTACGGCAGACAACTTCATCAAATCCATTGTTACGAAAGGAGGTACACGCTTGGAATTTGAGGATAAAGACAAGACCTTTAAAGTAATTACCCCTGGAAAAAACATGATTTTTATCTCGGATAAAGACAAGGGGGTGAAAATTGAAGATCAAAACGGAAATACAATTGTAACTTCAGCTACTGGAATAAGTATGGATTCCGATAAGGATATCAAAATTACAGCTGCTGGAAATTTAGAATTGAATGGTACCAAAGGAGTAGTTGTAAAGTCTTCTTCGGGGGACACTACAGTTAGTGGAAAAAACGCAACCCTAAAAGGAAGTGCAAAGGCTGAAGTGAATGGAAGTTCTGGTACAGATATCAAATCCTCTGCTACTATAAATATTAAAGGATCAATGGTAAATGTTAATTAATTTATCTCAGATAATTTTGAACAACGAATAAGTCCTATGGCGGAAGAAAAGAGTTTCTTAGGTAGAGGGTGGTCATTTCCTGTAACTTTTAATAAGTCTCTAGGAAAAGTAAATATGGTTAGTGACGAACTAGATATTCGGCAAAGTCTGCAGATCTATCTTGCCACTAAGCGTGGCGAGCGGCTTCTTCGGCTTGCTTACGGTTCGATAATGCACGAGTATATGTTTGAGAGAGCCACTTACGGCAACTTGAATTTTCTATGTGAGAGTCTGAAAAATGATCTGCGTGTCTACGAACCAAGGATTATAGTTCATGGAGTGGATGTCGATTCCAAAAACATTAACGATGGCGTAGCACATTTTACGATTGATTACGAGATACAATCGACTAACGTGAGAGATAATATCGTTTATCCTTTTTATATATTGGAAGGCACAAATATACCTGAATAAGCATTTTGGAAAATCTAAGTGGTTTCAATACTAATCCATCAAGGGCGCGTCAAAAAGACCCGCTAGATCCCCGATATTTTTTACCGGAGGAACGAACCTTGAGTGATTTCCTAAAATTTATCAATCGCTTGTCGAAGCAGGTAAACTTTTTTGACGAACGACTTGAGGTAAATGGAGATTGGTTTGATTTTTTTATTTCCAATGAACTTTTCTTGCTTGCTGAAATTGAGAATTTTGATTTAAAAGCTGCAGAAAAGGAAAAAACTGGAATTCTCCTTCAATTTGAGCGAACTGATGTTCTTGAAGAGAAAACCCTACTGATCCAAAAACTTTTTGATCAAATCAAAATTATGCTTCGTGCGGTAGACCACTGGTATGGTCTATCCTCAAAGTATAACAAAAAAAGGGAAAGTACTGGCCTTGAGAATGAGCTTGTTGGTGCCATAAGCTACCGTTGTAAAGCAGTTTATGACCAACTGCTGTTTATTTCTTCTGAATTAAAAGAATTAGGAAGTCCAATAGAATTAGCCATTGATGATTTACAATTTAATCCGCTTTGGAATGCTTCAGAATCAAAAGCACCAAGTATAGGATGGGGTGCTGAACTTTTGGATGCCAATTACCTGCTAAAGCAATTGCTTTTACTTCATAGACCGATCTTTAAGACTATCGTGAATCTTACAGAGCGTTCGAAGCAGCTTTTCCGTGAAAACCTTTCCAATAAGCAAGACCATGAGCCACAAATTGGCTTGATGATCGCCTTTTTTCATTTGTTTGGAGAGCTTCAGGAAGAGATCAATACCGTTCCAGATCGACTTCTCACGTATTATTTTGAACGTATTCTAGGTCAATCCAGAGAAAATCAGGAAGCAGACATTGTAAATTGTTATGCAGATATAGATCCTGAGGTGGATCAAGTGAATATTCCAACAAATGCTCGGCTAATTGCTGGGCAAAATGAGTTTGGTCAAGATATTATCTACCAAGTTCACAATAGCGTTTCACTTTCCTCTATTAAATTGAAAAGTCTGTATACGATGTTTGTTTCTCGAAATAAGCTCATCGATCCAGGCACTCCTTTTCAAACAGTAAATGGAATCTATTACAAGAATATTTCCTTGGATAATGGATTCAAAGCCTTCCAAGCCTTAGGTGAAGAACAGCGTTTTTTGGATAAGGAAGCCAAAACCATGGAGGAAGTTGATATAGGATTTTCTATTTCTTCTCCCACCTTACATCTTAATGGAGGTTACAGACATTTAGAGCTAGACTTTATATTCTTGACGGAAAGTTATCAATACTTTTTAGCAATGCTCTTGTCCATTTCTAGGACAAAAAATCAATTGCCAGAAGAAGTATTTCATCAGATTTTTACTGGCTCTTTAAGTTTACAACACACCACGGAAAAAGGCTGGTGCGAGATATCCTCTTACGAGGTGGTTCCTCCAATGAGTTGGAATGAAAACAGTTTTAAACTTATATTCGATTTTGGACCAGGACATCCTGCTATTACTCCGTATAAAGAGGAGGTTCATGGGGAAGGATTAAACTTGGCACAGCCTGTTTTGAAGGTTCTCCTAAAAAATCAACATGTTTTTCACCCCTACTCTTTCTTGCAGTTTTTAGAATTGGAGCAGGTGAAGATCAGAGTTGATGTGAAGCAACTTAAAAACCTAAGCTTACAAAATAATTTTGGTTCTGTTGATTCCAACATCCCATTTGAATTATTTGGTGCAAATCCAAAAGTTGGAAGCTATGTTTTAATTAGCAACGAAGAGATTTTTTCAAAAGATTTAGAGAGTCTTAATGTGGGTTGGACCTATCATGGTCTACCCTTAGGTGAGGATATGAAATCCTACTTTTCAGGTTACCCGTATGGAATAGAAAACGATAGTTTTAAATTCAAGGTTCAAGCACTTTCTGACTACAGGTTTATGCCGAAAGATGAGAATCAATCGGTTATTATTTCTTTGTTTGAAGAGAAGGATGGAAAAATTGTCACAGACCGGTACATCGATACTATAGACTTAGATGCTTTAGAAATTCTACCGGATTACAATTTGAATACGATAGAAAGTAGGGAGCTTATTTTCAATCAGGAAACTGGATTTTTAAAAATTGAGCTAATTTCTCCGTCTATAGGTTTTGGATTCGATGTGTACCCTACAGTTTATGCAAACGAAGTCACTAAGGCTACAAAGGCACAAATAGATAATCCTAAGTTGCCATTTTCTATGGAAGCACCAAACCAGCCTTTTTCACCCATGGTGAAAGATGTTTTCATAGACTATTCCTCTTCTTCGGAGATCAACTTTTTGGGAACCCGATCTTTTTCCAATCAGACCAAAAAGCAAGAAAACTTCATTCAAATCCACCCTTTTGGCAAGAAATTTTTGCTAAAAGATGGAATTGTAAATGAAAGCTCATTTCTACCATTCCTCGAACTTCAAGGTGCTTTGTACCTAGGATTGGAAACGAAGGAATTTGCGGAAGAATTTAGTATGCTTTTCCAAATCGTCAAAAATAAGGGTGATTTTCAAGGTGATCCCCCAAAGCTAGATTGGTTCTATTTGGCTAATGACAATTGGAAACCATTTAAGAAAGAGGATATTCTGTTTGACAGTAGCTTTGGCTTAACTCGTTCAGGGATAATTTCCTTCAAAAGTCCAAAGGATATCAATCTGAATAACTTGGTGATGCCGAAAGGCTTGTATTGGATTTGCTGCCGTACCAAAGACCAGCAACCCATGGCAAGTAGCATTTCAGGGATTTATTTAAATGCATTTTCTGCAAAAGCCATATTAGAAGAAGGCGTGCATCATGACGCGGTACTTCCTGCGTTTAAGGTAGAATCATTTCAGCAAGCTATACCAGGGATACTTGGTGTCACCCAGCCTATTCCATCATCGGGAGGAAGGGAAAGAGAAGATAAAAATCATTTTTACAGGAGGGTAAGTGAAAGCCTAAAACATAAGTTTAGAGCAGCTACCTGCTGGGATATAGAAAAAATGTTGCTGCAAAAATTCAATTGGCTTGGGTTTGTAAAAGTTTTTGGAAACTTTGGTCAGGAGAATATTGTGGATTCAGGCTCGATCGTGGTCGTAGGAATGCCTAAAATTGAAGATAGGGATAACTTCTACCTTCCTAAGTTGAATCCAGGTCAACTCAAAGAGATGGAAATTTTCCTCAAGCAGGTGCTGAATTCTTTTGTGGATTTTAGAGTAATCAACCCTCAGTATGAATATTTGATGATTAAGGGGAAAATCAAATTTAATTCTTCAGATACCGGACTTATTTTCAAGCAACTATACCATGATTTATTAGTAGAAACATGTCCATGGTTCTTTGATGATATTTCTACGGCATTCAATCAACGAGAGACCAAAAGAGCTGAGATATTGAACTTGATTACTAGTAGACCTTATATTAAATTCTTCACAGGCTTCTCTTTGGCTCAGATGTATGAAAACGAACAAGGAGATTATCAGTTTGTCGATGGGGCACTTTTAGAAGATGGGATGGAAACTGTAACCGTCGGAAAGCCCTGGTCTATCCTTATTCCTTATCCATTAAAAAAGGTGGAGCTTGTGGAAGAAGAAAACTATCTTCCATCCGAAGCATTTGATTTGGAGGACATGGTCATTGGAGAAAATCTAATCATTACTTCTGATTATACTGAACCTGTATTAGAAACTTATGTAGAAGTAAAAAAGGTGGAGGATGAGACGTTTTATCACTTTAATTTTAAATTTTAGGTATGGCATTATTAAATAGACAATCCCTAATCAACTACTTTAAAAAAGGTAGTGCGCCTTCTGAAAGGCATTTTGCAGATTTGATTGAGTCTACTGTAAATATTGTGGACGATGGAATTTCTAGAGAAGGAGAAAATGGTTTTAGAATCACTCCAATCGGTAGATCCAAAAAATTGATTTCTTTCTATAAAAATTTCAAGCAAATTAACCCGGAGTGGAGTATTAACTTGGATAAGGAGCAAAATGGGGGATTAGCTTTCCAAGAGGAAGATAAAAAGCCTTTGCTGGTACTTAAAAATGGAGGAAACGTTGGCATTGATGAGGAAAATCCAAAATCTAAACTTGACGTAAATGGTGTGATTACCTCCAAAGGCAGAGCGAGTTCAATGCTGGTAGGAGAGGTGCCTGGTGACGGAAAATGGCATATGATGATTGATCAACTAAAAGAGCCATGTGCTTTTGAATTGATGGTCAAGATTGATGGGGAAAAGGGTAGCGGGCGTTATGCTCTGGCTCATGTAATTGCCTTGAATACCTATGGAGGTTCTTCATCTTATGGCAAGATTAACCAGACTAATTCCCACTATGGTGGTGGGTACTTCAGTCGTAATAAATTAGAATTCCGATGGTCTGGGAGTTTGTATAATTATTGCTTGCAAGTAAAAACTGGTCGGCACTATGGATTGAATCCTACATCAGGAGAGCCTTATCCAATTAAGTTTACAGTTGGTAGTTTGCTTCCACTTTAATTGAAATTTCGTAAATTTCCTCACTGTGTCTAATTTTATTCCAAGCGAGCATTCCGAAAAAACTATCCTCAGGTACGATCTTCTATTTGAAGAGGGGTTATCGTATGCTCAAAAATATTCAGGAAAAATTTGGACGGATTATAATTACCACGATCCCGGAGTCACCTTTTTAGAATACCTCAGTTATGCATTAACAGATTTAGGGTATCGAACGAATTTTCCTATAGAAGATCTTTTTCTCTTCGGATCGGATTCATTTGATTCAATTAAGGAGAATTTACTTTTTGGCCCTGCCGCAGCGTTCAGCAGTAGTCCGTTTACAGTGAATGATTACCGTAAGTTGATCATTGATCGGATAAAACTTGTAGCTAATGCCTGGGTTGTCCCTATTAAGGGCAACAAAATGGGCTTGAGAGGGCTTTTTGAAATATTTATCGAATGTTCTGAAGAGTTGAGTGATATTGAGGTGCATTACCTCAAAAAGGAAGTAGCAGATCTTTTTTATAAATACAGGCTTGTCGGGCATGATTTGGAAGAGGTGTTTATCCTCAAAAAAGTTTACCTAAGTATTGAAGGTGCGATAGTCATTGAATCAGATGCTTTGGGTGAATTGGTTATGGCCAAATTGTATGCGGTTTTAGACAGCTATATCAATCCCCAAGTGAAGTTTCATGATCCTATGAGGCTTTGGAATGAGCAAGGTCTTTCTCCAGAAAACATTTTTACAGGACCACTTCCGAAGTATGGATTTGTTTTTGATGAAGATTTGACCTCTAAAATTGATGCTATTTATATTTCCCGAATAAAAGAGCTTATCCTCTCAGTTGAAGGGGTAAAAGAAATTCGGAACCTTCAACTTTTTAGAAATGGACTTCCTGTATTTGACAATTTTGTACAATTACAAAAAACGGAATTTCCTAGAATCGATTATTTGGACGAACTCACAGATACTTTTGAAAGTAATCTGAAGCTTTTAAAAAATAATGTTACCTACGAGATAGATCCAATTATTACCAAGCAATTGCTTTCTACAGAGATCTCTTCAAGTAATAGCTTTTATTACCAGGAGCTTCAATATGAAGAAAAATTGCCTACTAGCCGTTTTTCCTTAGAACAGCTTCGAACACATTTCCCGATTCACAATGAACTCCCTGCCTTTTTCGGAGTAGGTGTTACTGGTGTTTCCAAAAGTGCTTCTAAAGAAATCCAAGCTTCAGCCTTACAACTATCTGGCTATTTGTATTTTTTCGAGCAGATTATGGCATCCTATTTAACCCAGTTGTCAGGATTAAGACAATTGTTTTCGATAAGAGATACATCCTCTACTTATTTTCATCAGTTGCCAACTGCCATCCCCAATCTTGATAAGCTTCTTTCTTCTCAAGAAGAAGTAACCAATGCATTGCATGAGTCTGCCGAAAGAATTGAAGAATACTTGGATAGAAAGAATAGGCTATTAGACCACTTGCTAGCTAGATTTGGCGAGAAACTGGATGAAACCAAACTAAAGAAAATTTGCCGTTCTTCAGACTTGGATTCTTCGGAGAATTGGGCAAAATCAATACTTCAAACCAAGGTTAATTTATTGACCCAACTTATTGAATTGGGACAAAATAAATCAAAAGGCTTTGACGTAAAAGCGATGGAAATTTGGGATTGCTCAAATTTGTCTAGCATAGAAAAAAGAATTGGATTGACTTTAGGTATCCAAAACATAATTCGGAGAAATATTTCTGCTCCGTTGATGGACCATTTTCAAGTGGATAAGTCAAAGGAACAGGTGGGCAATTGGGAATTGGTAGATCTAAAATTAGCCGGACAGGATAGTAAGGTATTTGCTTTGCCTGCAGCTAATTACGAGGAAGGTTCGGTACACTTTTACGGGCAAGGAATGTCCTTTGTTAAGGAGATTTTTGAGTTATTGACCTATGAAAAAGGGATTTCCATTGCACAGTCAAGTGTTACTAAAAAGCACTATTTGTTGATGAAGCAACGAAAATCGGAATTTTCCTCCTTGTTGTTTCAATCTGAAAATCTAGAAGATTGTGTACTTAAAAAAGACCAACTTTTAGCCAAAATCTCAGAACTAGACGTTCAGTCTGAGGGATTTCATATGATTGAAAATATACTGCTTCGTCCGCTTGAGTCAGTTTCGTATTTGTTTTCTTTTGTGGATGCAGATGGTGAAGAATATATTGAAGGATTGTATCCAAGTGACATGGAAAGTCAACGTTCCTTAGGAGAAGATCTTTTGGGTTTTGGACTTCAAATTGATAATTACAGTATCGTAGAAGATGAATCTTCACTTACTTATTATATCCAGATTTATAACTTTAGCCATGAACCTGTTGCGAGATTGAGAAATAATTACAGCTCAAAGCCAGGTGCAAAAAAAGCTATAGATCAAGCTATTCAATTTTTTCAAGATATCCGTAATCGCACTTTGGCTCCTGAATCAGTGATGGGAGTTAATGTAGTGGGGGGTACAGGGAATAGTTTTCCAGTGGACTTCCAGTTTTCAGATACCTTGAGTTTCATTTTTCCTGAATGGCCAGTTCGGTTTCAAAAATCTGATTTTGTCAATTATTTACATGATCTTATTACTGAAAACATCTTGGCGCATCAGTCAGCCAAAGTATATTTTGTCAATGTGGTTGACCTTTACAATTTTGAATCTTTATACTATGAATGGTTGTTTTTGAAAAACCAGGATCAGCTTGATTTGAAGAAAATCGATGTGTTGTCATTGCAGCTCATACAGCTCCTGAGAAGTTTCAAAGAAATTTATTCTACCATCAACCATGGCTAACCATGTAGTCAACTCTCTCAATTTTGAGATAAAGGTGGCTACCAAATCTAGTTTCAAAGTTGTCTCAGAGGAGATATCCGCATTGGTTAATCAAAGCTTGGGAGAACTTATTGATGAGATTCTTTCAGAGATTTACCCAGAGCAACACCTTTTGGTAATCAATAAACTTGAAATTGACCTTGGCCAGTTGAGAGTTGACCAATTGCGAGGTGATCTTACACAAAAATTTAAAAATCAGTTTACCGTAGCTTTTAAGGAGCATTTAAAATCCCTTTCAGTTCAAATTTCTACATCGGATGAAATCCCCTTCCTTATTTTGGATGGATACATTCGTTCGGGAGTTCGGCCGCAGTGGTTGCAAGTCAGAGAAGCAAACTTTCAGCAACATCTTGCCAGAGCTTTTGAAAAGAATCCCAGAAGATTTTCAACTAAGATTAGAGGGTATCTGAGAAACCCGACCTATAAGAAAAGGGTCTTAGAAAATTTTTCTGAATGGATGCTGATGCAGAGTGTACTGGTAGAACACCCCCTCAATAGTGAAGTTCTTTCAGATGAGATTACAAGATTGAGTGATTTTTTTAGACAACAGTATCGGCATCTAGCTCCAACTTCCAGTTCCATGTTGTTTAAAAACATGCTGGTTGGAATCCTGATGTATCCACAAAAAATCAATAAGCTAAGCAGCTTTAGGGCTGCAGTAGCTTCGGAAATAGAGCGGCAGTTTGGTGTAAATGTTGCTGCATCGTATCAAGAATCAGGCTTTGCAATTGGGTACTCTGAAAGCTCCCTAAGTCGTAATTCTGAACTGACACCTGAAATAAAGGAGAAATTAGCACTTGACCAGCGGACTGTAGCGGACGAAGCTTTGATCCAAAAGTTTCAATTTTTTATGTTTCACGGATATACGCTTACAGATAATAGGAGCACCTCTTATCGGTATAGGAATATTAACACCTTGTTTTTAACCCTCTTAAACCAAAATTTTCAAGATCTAGTTGAGTTTTTACTGGCATATGGTAAATCTGCTGCTATTAAAAGAAGGTTTTTAGATAGTCTATCCCAAGATGCTATTCTAGAATTTTTTGCAAAGGTGGCGCCTCAGAAAAGAAAACTTTTGGAATGGGTAGTGGATGTATTTGAACAAGTTCAAGAGGATTACCAGCCAATTAACCAAACGCTCATTCAAGTAAAGAAGTCTATCAATGAAATTACTTATGATTTATTCTTAACAAAGAATTTACAGTCAATTTCAGATGAAAATTACTTACGGTTTTTATTCAAAAAGACCGCTCAGAAGTATGGAATTAGCTATAAAAACCTACTTTTTTTGACACTTAAGTCAATCTCTTCAAAAGAAAAAAAATACCGTGTTTTTAATTTCAGTCAAACCTTAGAAGATCTGTACACCACAGATATCCTTAAAAAGAAAGGATTTAGAGTTGGGGATTTGATTTTTTCTTCAAAGAGATTGGAGGAAAAAGAATTCCGGGACGACTTAAGTACTAAGGAAAAATACATTTCCATTTTTTCAAAGTTTTATATAGCCAATTATGGATCCTTACCTGAAGGGGTAATTAACTGGCTGCGTACTAGAATAGATGCTATCTCTTTAAATAGCCCTAAACAACTTCTTGAGCTATGGAAGGAGTTTGTAAAAAAATACAAGCTGAACGATGAACCCCTCTCTTTTTCTGCGCTTTTGAAGGAAAAGGGAATAGAGGTTTCTGGTGATTTATTCAGACCTTCGAAGGTAAGTGATGCACAAGAATGGAAGGCTAATGTTAAAAGTAAAGAGGAGATAATTTCTTTATTTTCAAGATTTTATAGCCAACAATACGGAGCATTACCCGAAGCAGTAACTATCTGGCTAGGCACCAAAGTTCAGTCCATCTCTTTGAATGGTCCTACACAACTTTTAAGGCTCTGGAAAGAATTTGTAAAAAAATACAAGCTGAAGGATGAAACCCTCTCTTTTTCTGCGCTTTTGAAGGAAAAGGGAATAGAGGTTTCTGGTAATTTATTAAGGCCTTCGAAGGCAAGTGATGCACAAGAATGGAAGGCTAAAGTTAAAAGTAAAGAGGAGATAATTTCTTTATTTTCAGGATTTTATAGCCAACAATACGGAGCATTACCAGAAGCAGTAACTAACTGGCTAGGTGCCCAAGTACAGTCCATCTCTTTGAATGGTCCGACACAACTTTTAAAGCTCTGGAAAGAATTTGTAAAAAAATACAAGCTGAGGGATGAAACCCTCTCTTTTTCTGCGCTTTTGAAGGAAAAGGGGATAGAGGTTTCTGGTGATTTATTCAATACTTCGAAGGTCAGTGATGCACAAGAGTGGAAGGCCAATTTTAAAAGTAAAGAGGAGATAATTTCTTTATTTTCAGGATTTTATAGCCAACAATACGGAGCATTACCAGAAGCAGTAACTAACTGGCTAGGTGCAAAAATACAGTCTATCTCTTTAAATAGCCCTAAACAACTTCTTGAGCTATGGAAGGAGTTTGTAAAAAAATACAAGCTAAAGGATCATACCCTCTCTTTTTCTACTCTTTTGAAGGAAAAAGGAGTTGAGATAAGTGATTTGATTCGGACTTCGAAAAAAGGTGAGGAGCAAGAGTGGAAGGCAAACTTTAAAAATAAAGAGGAGTTAATTTCTTTATTATCAAGTTTCTATAAAGAAAATCACGCAACAGTCCCAGTCGGTGTAGTGGATTGGCTACGGATTAAAGTACAGTCCATCTCTTTGACTAGTTCGACGCAAATGCTCGAGTTGTGGAAGGAATTTGTAAAAAAATATAAGCTTAAGGTGGACAGCCTATCCTTTTCTGCTCTTTTGAAGGAGAATGGATTTAAAGTTGGTGATTCGATTCGGCCATCAAAGAAAGAAGACGAGCGTGAATGGAAGTTAAATTTTCAAAATAAAGAGGAGTTAATTTCTTTGTTTTCAAGTTTGTACCGGGAACAGTTTGGAGCACTTCCTACGGAAGTATCTTCTTGGCTTCGAACTAGGCTAAAAGACCTAGCATTGGATCAATCTTCATCTCTTTTTGAGCTTTGGGAGGATTTTGCCCAAACTTATTCGCTTCCCGTTGGAGATCTATTGGTTCCTATTTTATTGGAAAGAAATGTGAACCCTAGCATTAAATTGACTGTGGCTGAGTTCAATTATTGGGTTAAAAAGTATAGTATACAGGGTATTTTTCCTTCCAAACCTACTGATGCAGTTCAACTACTTTCCTATTTGCTTACCCATAAAAAAGTGGTTTCGATCGATGCGGCTAAAAAAATAGCTGCTGGATTATTGATTTCACTCGCGAGCAGTAAGGCAGCGTTTATAAAGGTTGCCGAGCTCATTCGCCCAAGATTAGCAACCTCCATTCCTGGATTTATAGTTTGGATTGAACAACTACTTAAAGAAAATAATGCGGAGGCATTGGAAGGAAGGGTTTACATCTGGCTCTACCATCAATTTATTTTGTTGCCTTCAAATCAACTCACTGTGGCTTCCTTGCAAGATAAGGTCAGTCATTTTTTGCAATTGAATAAAGATGGGGCGAGTTGGTCTGACGCCAATGGATTTATAGCGACATCGATGCGGATGTCCTCACAAAAAAGAAGGCAGCGAAGTCTTTCTTCGAAAATGATTGCACGAATTTTTTCCATTTTAGGAACCCGGGAGGTCTATGCAATTTTCGCAGAGGCCAAAAGGTATGATGAAGAAATCTTACTTAAACTGCTGATTAATAAATACTCCAAGTCTTTTTACCAGCTGCTTGACACGCATCGATTCAACTCAGAATTTCAAGATGCAATTCTTGTGCAGGCCCCCAAATGGCTTAAAAAACAAATTATTGATTATTTACTCCAAAGATCAACCTTCGATTGGAATAGCAGTCTCTCCGCTATAAAGTCCTATTTTGAAGAAAATAAGTGGATTAAGTTGGATGGGGCTTCATTTGAAAGCCTTATCGAAATCACGCTATGGAGGCAAATTTTTGACCCAAATCCTGTGGGCTTGGAGGAGCTAATTCTAGAGCTTCTAAATAAAGCGATGGATTCACGCTTGCTTACTCCGAAGTTTTGGAAAGATTTAAAAGTTTATGTCCAGTTAGGTAGGCAAGCAAAGGAGGATAATTCCATTGTTTCCTTGTCAAAGTTGGAAGGTTTGGATGGTTTTGAAATCCTTGTTTCCCGAACTGGATTTCAAAAGGAGGAGGCCTCAATTTTACCAATTTTAGAAGGGTTGGTATATGATGCAGTTTTTCCAGTTGGTCACACCTTTGAAGGAAGTCCTGCTGAGGAATATGGCGAATACATCAGTAAGCTAGTTTTGGAGAATAGAAATGAATTTTTGAATCTATTCTCCAAAGTAAAGTCTCCTATTTTAAGTAGGAGATTCATTAACCTTTTGGAATATAAGGGATTACTGCTGCTAATTAAAGAGAAACACAAGCGAGATGGTTTGGCAATTTCAGTGACCCAGCTCGAAAGAATTGTGAAGGCATTCGGGATTAGAGAGCAAGGAAAAGTTGAGATTTTTTTACGAGCCTGGCTTGTTTATCTTTTTCATTCAGGTACGACCCAATTGTCTGCTGCCAAACTTGTGGGAGCAGTGGGTACACTTTTGTTGGAAGAAGGTATTTTAGATAAAGTGAATCTCGACCTCAGCAAAAGTTTCGATTCTTTAGCTAGTCTGTTTAAATGGACTGAGGCAGAAAAAAAGTATTTCTTTGAATTGGGCCAAAATTGGGCAGATGAATCTCTTATTTCTCCGCTATCTTCTGAATTAGCAGGGGAGGATACCCTAATAGCCTATTTGAAGCAAGGTCAGGATCCTTTTTTAAAGCAGATGAAGGGGAGTGGTTTTTTCACTATTTGGTTGAATTTGTTTTTTGAAATAGCCTCAGCCGCTTCCATAAAATCATTTGTAGCGCTTTTCAAGAATAGCTTCTATGAGAATAGTTACGATGCGAATAAAAAGTATGAACTATTTTTTCAACGTTTCTTTCAACTAAAAGAGGGGTATGATTCTTTTCGACAGGCACTTGCTTCGAACCCCAAACTTTGGTTAGAGTTTCGGAAGAACAATCCCAATCTTTTCAAAGAAATTGAACTAGGGGTTGAGACCAAGAAAAAGCCGATGACACTTCTGGAGCTTCTCCAATTTTACATTACCTATGGAGCGCTACCCAAAGAGGAGGGTAGTTTACAAGCCTTTGCCAAACGCTTGATTGGCATTAAAGGTGCTGATCTAGATAAAGTTCGAAACCTGTTTCTAACCAGCTTGGTAGCCACCAATAAAAAGAAAAACCTGCTAAAGCTACTTCGGTATGTGGAAGAGAAGTGGTTTTTTGTGCTTTTGCATCCAAAGCTCTACGGTGAACTTGATCTCTTAGTCGAAGAAGTGAGGAGGAGGACGGGTAGTAATCTTTATGCAGATTTGCGGATTCTGGATAAAGTAGATCGGATTCTGTTTTTTGCGGAAGCTTTTTCCAAATATGGACTTCCTTCCAAGCATGTAATCGAATTTATTTTACCCATTTTCGAACAGTGGATGGAGACTAAAACTGCTTCCGTGATCGCTGCGATATTTATAGGGACTGAGCCCAAATCTGAATTGTTAGTTTTGATCCAGCATACCAGCCGAAAGGTGAAAAAGATTATCGAGGAAGAATTGGAAAAGAATGAAGAGGAAGTTGAAGAAGAACCTGTTCTCCCAGAGCCTGAAGAACTTGATTTTGGAATAGGTGTTTCCGTATACAATGCGGGTATGATCTTGTGTTGGCCATTTTTCGGTAGATTTTTCGCCGCGCTCGGATTGGTGGAGCAGGGGAAGTTTAAAGGGCAGCAAGCTGAAGAACGAGCAGTTCAATTGCTTCAATACTTGGCAACTGGGCTGACTGAGTTTGAGGAATGGGATCTAAGTTTGAATAAAGTCCTGTGCGGTGTCCCAATGAATACGCCAATAGCGCCTAGTTTTGTAATCACTTTAGAAGAGGAGGAGATGGTGAATAAATTGATTAATGGTACGATATTCAATTGGGAAAAAATGAGAGGTACTCGATTAGAAACGTTTAGAGAAACCTTTTTTATGCGTACAGGAATGTTGTACGAAAAGGATAACCGTTGGGAATTGATTGTAGAGCGTAAAGCGTATGACTTACTTTTGGATACGCTGACTTGGAATATTACCATGATAAATTTAAGTATGATGAAGAAAAGATTGAATGTGCAATGGAAATGAAAGCGGATACTGAAAAGTTGATACGACCTATTTTGCAAGATCTTGCTTGGTTAGAATCTATCTTGGATCTACGTATGAATACCTATTTTGAGGATTCAACTACTAAGTTTATTTTCCCAGATCCTCCTACCTGGCTGGGAGAAAAGACTCCTTATTCCCAATTTATTAGTGAGCACAAATTGAATTTCACGGAGCGGGTTGTGTTTTTGATGAGTATGGTTCCTATACTCAGTCCTCAATCTTTTGACTGCTTTTTTATCCAGAATAAGTCCATTGGAAGACCTTTTTCAGAATTTGGTGGGTTGGAGTCGAAATCCCACAAGGGATTTATTCCTACCGTGGAAACTGCCAATTTTGTCTTAAATGGGAAGGATATATTTAAAAGGCTTGATTTGTACAAAGTCTTTTCGGAAGATCATTTTTTCTCTAAGTTTCAAGTGCTCAGTTTGAAGAAAAACTCTGAAACTGAATCGTTTTGGTCCAACAGCTTGCAGGTAAATGAAGATTTTTTTTACCACCTGATTTCGGGAGAAAAGTTGGCTCCAAAGTTTTCCTCAGAATTTCCAGCCAAAGAGATTACCACTCGATTGCAAATCAATGATTTGGTGCTCAACAAGCAGTTGATGGATGAGTTGGATTTAATTTTAAATTGGATTCAAGTTAGTGAAGAGATAAAATCCTCTGAAAAGCTGCGAAAAAGTTTTAGAACAGGCTATAGAGCCTTGTTTTATGGTCCTCCAGGTACAGGAAAGTCCCTTACAGCAGCCATTCTTGGTAAAAGTTATGACTTACCCGTTTACCGAATTGACTTGTCTCAAGTCGTATCTAAATACATTGGGGAAACCGAAAAAAACCTTTCTAGGCTTTTGGATATAGCAGAGCATAAAAATTGGGTGTTATTTTTTGATGAAGCGGACTCCCTTTTCTCAAAGCGAACAGAAGTAAACGATTCGAAAGATAAATATGCGAATCAGGGCACTTCTTACCTTCTTCAGCGGTTGGAAGAATACGATGGATTAGTCATCTTAGCGACCAACCTTCGCCCCAATATCGATCGCGCATTTATTAGGCGCTTTCAATCCATCCTCTATTTCAACCTGCCTACTATAGATGAACGGATTATATTATGGGAAAATGCATTGAAAAATTTTACAATTGCCAAAGATGTTTCCATAAAGAAAATAGCAGAGAAATATGAAGTTTCAGGTGCATCTATTGGTAATGCCATTCAATTCTCTTGGTTGAGTTCTAGGCGAGACCATAGAAATGAGATTACTGAATTAGATATTGAGGCAGGGCTATTGCGTGAAATGGCCAAAGAAGGTAGGGCGGTAAAATAGCGAGTATCCGAAATCAAAATTGAATTAAAGGAGTATTTTCTCTTTAAGAAACCTTAGATTGAGATAAATTTGAACCAGTGAGTCACCCGTTAGTTTAGCCTAAAATGTTTGATTATTGCTATTGGCCGGAAGGATTAGAGGTCGAACTCAAAAAGCAACTTGATAATTTCCACCATCAGGCTCAAATGCTGATTGATGGGCAGATGTTTTTGGAATTAGCCAATAAAATACTCAAAGCGCAGGTCGCTGGTAAATACTTTGAGCTTATCATTTTATTACCCAAGGGATATAGGACCCTTGAAAATGCAAATTTGTTTCACCGAATCACCCAAGCAGGTGCTAAAGTTGGAATAATTGAAATTACCGCTTTTGACGAGGAGGTTGAACAGTTTTCCATTTTTGATAACAGTTTATATTACAGCACAAAGCGATTAAAAGGTGAAGTAGATTTCACAGAATTTTTTTTCAAAAAGCACCAGGATTTTGATAATTTAATGGATGTCAGCCGTCTGGTCAATTCGTATTCACAGGAAATTAAATTGACTTTTACTGCAGAGAAATATTTTGCAATAAAAGGGGAGGAGATAAGCATCTTTTGGGAGTCCACGAATGCAAACTCAAATATCTTAACCCCAGGTAATTTGATGCTCGACACCAAGGGCGAAGAGCGAATTACTATTGGGGAAGATTCGTTGCTAACAATTACTTCCAAAAATGAAAAAAGTAAAACTTCTTTGTCTATTTTTATTAAGTGTATTGAGGTTGATCATTTGAGGTTGTCAATTTCGATTTTCAACAAGGAAATTGACGATTACATTCCAATAGAATCCATTTCAAAAAACAAAGAAATATTTGCAGTATACCTGAGTGATGTAGTAAAAGTTGAATGGGTTTGCAAGCCTGGGACGACTCTTTTCGAATCTCGAATGGGTAAATTGAACAATATAGGAGTCCATAATTTTGTTTGTTTAGAAAAAATAAGTTTAAATTTTGAGATGCATATCTCAAATACCATTACACACAAGGGTATTGAATTTTATCCTGTATCTAGAGATGGTGGTGATATAGAAGAAATTTCCTTGGAAGTGAGTGAGGGTAAGTCAATGAAACCCGATAATACGGAGTTGAAATCCTTACAAAAAGAAGCATCTTTTTTAACTAAACTATTATCAATATTTAGCTCAAAAAAGTAAAATGGGATTTGGGGATTTCTTTTTATTTTGCTCAGGAGTAAGCAAACCGGTTTTGGATAAATGTCCTGATTCCGAAAAAATAAAGCATGTCAGTATCGGGGCATCGGTTTTATTTACCGGCATTCTAGCCATGCTATCTTCCTATTTTGCATTTAGTCTTATTTTCGAAGCCTATTTCCTTAATTTTTTCTTAGCATTTTTTTGGGGCTTGATTATTTTCAATCTTGACCGATACATCGTTGCAACGCTCAGAAAGAAAGGGGATTTTTTTAGAGAAGTACTTCAAATTAGTCCACGTTTGTTTCTATCTACACTGATTGCCTTGGTGGTTTCCAAACCGCTAGAGCTACAGCTTTTTAAATCTGAAATTGAGCAAAATCTCAATGAAAAAATGGAGACGCGAATTACAGTTGCAGAACAGGAATACGCTACTGCTCTTACCACTATTGATTTGGAAAAAAAAAAGTTGGAAGTGCAACTACGCGAGTTTTTTGATTTAAAAGAGTTTTACTACCAAGAGTACAAATGCGAGTGTGATGGCACCTGTGGTACGGGTAGGTATGGCAGTGGAAAAGAATGCGAACGAAAGCAGAAGAAATACGAAGATTTTATTCTAGAGTATGAATCCAAAGAGCTTGACATTCGAGAAAGTAAAATGGCTCTGGAGAAAAGTAAGGGCGATAGATACAACTTATTTCAAGAGGATAAGGAAAACATCAAGGCAAACTTTTCCTTGGGATTACTTGCTAGGCTTCAGGCATTACATAATTTAGAAAGTTTGGCGCCTTGGTTAATCACCTTGATGATTCTTTTTGTTGAAATTGCGCCAGTTTTGACTAAATTGTTTGCTTCAAAAGGACCGTACGATGATTTTTTAGCCCTAGAAGAAAATAATTTTAAAATGGAATACATCAATAACATGTACCAAACGGGGCATCAAGTTGAACAAGGATATTCCAGTAAGTTAAGAGAAGTACAAAGTATCAAAAAAGAACTTCTTTCGGATAAACAAAAGAAAGTTCAAGAATTGTATAGGGACCTTGGTAGAGAGATTACCAAACAAATAAATAAGTGATGACGTCTGCCAAATTTGCGCTATTAGCCATTTTTTCAACCTTCTACTTCAATTGTAGCGGATTGATTGCAGGTGGAGTCTTTCCTTTGGGAGCTTCATCCACCTTTGGTATTCAGGATACCCTACTTTCTCAAACTTTCCAATCTGAAAATGATTTTAGCTACTTTATTGCGAATGAATTTGGTGTTACAGAAAATATAGAGCAGTTAAATAAGCAAAGAATAGACAGCTTGTACCAAGTTCTGAATAAAGATAAAAAAATCCTAATCCCTAAAAAGGACCTCATAGATTTTTTAGGATATACACTTGAGGCTCCAGTTGCAAAGGAGGTGGCTTCTCAGACGGTTACTATAGATTCAAAAAGTAAAGAATTCCGATTGGAGCTTGAGGCGATGGAGGGTGATTTTTTTAGACTTAATTATTCGGTCATTAATGGGTTCATTCAAAGTATTGGACCAGCAGCCATGGTAGATGTATTACTCAATGAGGTAAGTGTAGCCCGATCCTTAACGAAGAAAAGAGGAAAGTTCGTGGAATTAGAATTTGAGGCGCTTACATCAGGGAAGTTAGAAATTGTGATACGAAATGTAGGTCCTTTACCTGAAGAGGGGAATCTGCAAGTATTTGTGACCCCCAGAAAAGAGCGCATTAATTTGAAAGAAATAAGAAATAAGGTTTTAGTGAAGAAGATGGAAGAAACCATGGTACAAGACACTATATTTCAAACCATTATAGATCAGCAGGTTGTATTGGCTCAAAGGGCCAACCTAAAAGGGAGCTCTTTTTTTCAGCAAAAAATTGATTTTAGTTTCGATCAAGAAGTTTTAGGGTTTTCAGTCTTTTTTTATCCGTTCTCGGAAAAAGAAAATCTTCAAGTTTTCCGGAGAGAAACCTACCGAGAAGATCCTTTAGAAGACTTTTCTTCAAAGGAATTAGTTGGGAAATCCTTTACATATCTTCCTGAATTTTCGATTCCTTTCCTGACTTACACCGTTACAGACGACAATTCAAACGTCTTGTGGTCCAATAATTTGGATTCTTACCTTACTAGTTGGGGAATAAGCCCCAATAGTAAAGGTAATTACGCATTTTTTAAGGCTAAGGAAAATATGGCAAATACCGCTATCTTGGTAAGGTTTTTGAATTCTTCCGAACTGTACGATCTAGATTTTGGATTAAAAATTGTCACCCTATCTGTCAAAAGATTTAAAATCATGCAGGAGCTTGATGTTGAGGAATTTGAAGAAACTATACTGTTGTCTTTGCTATGAAAAATGTTGATTTAAAGAACCTCTGCCTTTTTGTTTTTATTGCCTTCACTGTTGTGGCTTGTAAAGAAGTGGCTACTTTAAAGTCAAGCACTAGACAGGTAACGTCAGAGCTCAAAACAATTCAAAATAGCTCAAAGAAATTGATGGGTTTTTTGGGTGTCAAAGATTCTTCTGCTCAGAATAGTGATAGTTTGGCAAATACGTATGCACCCTTGAACCAAAAGGTTTTTTTTAATAAATACGACTTCCTTTACGATGCACTGAACGGGGATAAGACCAACCAATACCTGCACTCCTTAACGTACGATTCCATTACTGAATTGTATATAAATCAGCGGATGGACAAGCGGTTTCTGAGAGAGGATACGGAGGTTTACACCTGGTATCCTTATTGGATGGGGGATGTTTGGAAAAGTTATGATTTCAATCTCATCTCTAGCATTTCGTTTTTATCCTACAACATCGACCCAAAAACAGGAAGCTATTTGAACCCCGCTCAAATAAAACAGTGGAGAGAAACTGATTTATTGGATTCTGCAAAGATTCACAAGACTAAAGTCCTGCTCAGTTTGGCATTAGAGGGCGAAGATAACCACCTCGAATTTCTCAAAAATGAGAAAGCATGGACTACCACGCTTGACTCAATTACAGTTTTGCTGAAAGAAAGAGATGCTGATGGAATCGAGGTCGAGTTTATAGACATCCCCCTAGATCTCGAACCCAAATTCTTGGATTTTGTAGCCCAACTTAAAGAAAATCTGAGTTATCGTTTTATTACCAAAAAGTTAACTTTATCCTTAGTTATCCCAGCATCCCCTGATAAATTTCCATTTGACTTGAGGAAGTTAGATGAGTCTGTCGATTTATTCATTGTTAAGGGTTTGGATTACCATGAGGAAGATGGCACTGTGGCTGCAGTAGCCCCATTACGGAATGAAACCGCCGGTGGGCCAAGTTTGGAAAATACCCTTCTCACTTACTTGGATAGGGGCTTGAATGCAGAAAAATCGATTTTAGCGTTGCCTCTCTATGGATCTCAATGGTCAGGGACTTTTGATCCAGAGGAAGGATTTTACACGACTAACTTTGAAAGAAAAGTAACGCTTTCTGAGGTGAATCGAGTATTCCAGTCCAAAGACAGTATTTACAAGATTGAGCCAACCCTGGATGAGACGACCATGACCCAGTATTTTTTCTTGGAGTTTCAAGACAATACCTCCATAGAGGGCTGGTATGATGACTCGTTAACGTTATCAAAGAAAATGGATTACGCCTTGGTCAATAAGTTTAAAGGGGTAGGCTTATGGGCTCTGGGATACGACTTGGGAAAAAATGAGGTATGGGATGTAGTGGCAAAAAAGTTTACTGGAAATACGGTCCTTATCAAAGATCCAATCAAAGAATTGGATGGTTATCCACTGCGGATCACTTCTTTTTTCCAAACCTACAAAACAATATTTGTAGCCACCTTCTTATTAATCACCCTGGCGATCATTATTGGATTGGTCGTTGCCTTTTCAGATTGGCGATTTAGAGAAACTATTTTGGCAAGCCAACTCTATAGTTCGATTACTTTATCCTTTTTTTGCCTGCTATTAATTTGGATTTCCACCATTTTTGGCTGGTTAACTAGTGGAAATTGGGGTTATGTTCTGTCATTTTTTGCAGGTGCAGGAATTTATTATTTGGTAAGGCGATATGGAGGAATGATAAAAATTAATAAGCCCTAACTTAAAGATGAACAAAATCGCAAAAGAGGTTCTCTTTTTCTTTCTGTTTTCCTACCTAGCAATTTGGATTTGTTTTCCAGTTCTCATTGCTATGGATCCCAAGGCTTCATCCCCTATTTGGAGTCCTTTGGAGGAGGTGTACCTTATTCAACTTTTCTTTTTTGTATGGTTGTTAATCCTTCTTGCCTTGTATGCGCTTCGACTGCTTGTATTTTTTGTAATTAAAAAATTCGAATAATCAATTGGGGGTAATCTGCCTTTTTCTTCCTCACTTCATTTCCTTTTATTAATCTAGCTTCCTACCTAAGGCCACAAAGAAATAGGAATCCGCTGGATTTTGTTTCCTACTTCATTGGAAATACTTTACTAATGATACTCCGCTTTTTCACCAGTATCCAAGGATAATAAGGTTTGAAGGTAATTTAGTGAGTTGTGGATTTTGGACAGTGGTCTGTTCAATCCCTGTGGTTTACAGGGGATCTTGAGCTAGTGGAATGAATGTGGATAATCATTTTATATTTTCCGACTCATTATTAGAATTTACCAAGGGTATTCGCTAATTTTATTTTGTAGTGCCGTATTTTTTTGTCCTACTTTTAGTTGAAGGATCTATTTTCTATACTTTTTGTTTAGTGTATTAGTATTGAATAAAATGGTTTGTATGATTTATTTATTTAATTGTGCTTTTTATTTAGAAAAAAAGGTTTAGTAATCAAATCTAAGATTTAGTTTATGGAGATTTTAAATTCTCAAAATGATACTTTAATTGGGGATACAGGTTTTTTGGCTGGAAGGCAAAGACAGGTATTCGATTTACTTAGCTTGTTTCAGACCTCTCAATTAATTGGATTTATTGGAGAAAATGGATCGGGAAAAACGACCCTAATCAAAAATGGATTGTTCCCAGAGTTAGAAAAAGGGTTTTTGGGTATTGCAGGAAAAAAATGGAAGACGGTTACGATTCGTCCGGGCATTACTCCTTTAGAAAACCTTTCAGCAGGGGTAGCACAGTTGGGATTAACGAGTGGAAAGCAAAAATTGGAGGAGGAGGTATTTCTTACTGAATCCATGCGCATGTCTAATGAAGGATTAAAGAATGCATGCCTTCCCAATCCAAATCAAAAAAGTGAATTTAACTCCCTCTTAGTTATCGATAATTTTGAGGACCTTTTCCAGTACAGAGATGTAGCGGCAAATGCAAGTGATTGGGATGATACAGTAAAGAGCTTTATTCAGAATATAACCAAATGTGCTAGCTATTCTTCCATTCCGGTTTACTTTTTGGTGGTGCTCAGGACCCAGTACATGTCCAGGCTTTTTGAATTCCGTCATTTTTATGAAAAAGTATCTTCCTCTCAATACAACCTTCCTCAGTTCCGAAAATCTGAATTTTCGGAAGTTGTAAAAACTCTTTTGAGTAGTTCCAAAAAGAAAATACATAAAGATGGGATGGATTTCCTGTACAATCAATTTGGAAAAGATCAAAAAAATCTAACCCTATTAGGCCTTTACCTTCGTGAGGTACTAGCATCCACGGCTGATTCTTCCAAAGATGAAATTGGATTAGAAACCTTGCTTCAGATTCCTAGTGACACACTTTATGCACGAAAGCTGGATGATTTTTTTGATTCTCTTGAAGAACATCAAAAAATACTAGCAGAAAAATTATTCAAGCAAATTACGGTTACGCAGGATGCATCTAGTTTCAATAAACCAACGCTTGCAGACCATTTTTTAAAGGTTTCAGGATCGCATCTCAATGAGCTTGGTCCCTTAATTCAATCCTTTCAAACTACATGTTCTTATGTGTTTGAGGTGGTGTTACCCCTTCAAGAACGGCTTGAGCTTAAAAATCAGCCTTTAACCTCGGGATCAGCGGTGATTGACATTAAAAACGATCAATTTATCCCCAATTGGCCGCGTTTGGTGGAGTGGATCAAGGAAGAGCGGGATTCGCAAGACTTGTATAAAAAACTCAGCGAAAAATCAACCTTGTTTGACAAGGGATTAACCGATTATTTGAAGACACCTGATTTGGACTTGGCACTTACTTGGTATGAGGAGCAAAATCCTGACGTATTATGGGGCAATCAGTTCGATTCAAATTACGAGCATACTATTTCCTACTTGCTTACCAGCAAGGCGAAGTTTCAAGAGGATATCTTGAAAAAAGAGTTGGCGAAAAAAGAAAAAGCGAAGCGTTTGAGAAAAACTATTACTGTGGTTAGTATCATCACCGTATTTGTGCTAATTATTATCTCGGCGCTATTAGTTAAATCAAGACAATCAGAAGCAGAAGCATTAAAAGATAGGAGCGCAGCATTATTAGCAACAAAAAAGGCTGAAGAATCAAAAAAGAAGGCTAATGTTTTAGCTGAAGAAGCACTTCAAGCATCAATACTTGCTCAAGAGGAAAAAGATAAGGCTAAAAGGAGTGAGAAGAGTGCTAAAGTAGCAAAAGAACAAGCTGAGTTAAGTAACCAAAGGGCAGTAATTAGCTTGGGGATGGCAAATGATGCTCAAAAAGCTCTGGAAGGTGAAAAAAAAGAATTAAATAAAACACTTATTAATCTTGATATTTCTAACAAGGAGGCAAGAGAGGCTACCATGCAAGCAAATAATTCTCGAAGATATGATTCAATACTAAATTCCATTTCTAGCTTGAGAATCCAAATTCAAAACAAGGATTATGATCCCGCTAACCTCGATTCACTTCTGGATGTCGTGAAGCAATCCTACCTGAATTACAATAGAGCTACCTTGGCGAATAAAGGGATAAATATTCCCAACAATAACATGTATCAGGTATTGGTGGCCATGCGAAATGAATTGATGCATAAAGGTGATCTAAAACAAGTTCCAAAAGACTTAGCATCTTTAGGATATGGTATTCGGGAAATTAGCATTTCCCCTGGAGGCTATGTTGCAGTCGGAGGAGATGGTGGTATTTTGCTATATTCTAAGCAGCCTTACATTCCCGGCAATGATTCGCTATACAGATTTCCTATTGGTGGTAAAGACCGTATTCGTTCTTTGGAGTTTGTCTCCAACAACGAGCTACTTATTGGGACGGTGCAAGGTAAACTCCTTCAGTTTAATACCAACACAGCTACCAAAAAAGTACTTGAGGTTGGGATTTCCATCGATCAAATAGTAGATCAAATACTGGTTACCCCCAAAGGAGTGTTTGTACTCGCTGGAGGACAAGTACGTAGGATGCCTCTTAGTGAACTAACTAAAACTGCAGGAACCAAAGAACTTCCTAAAGCTTCAGCCATTCCAAAGGAATTGCCTAAAGTTCCAGGAATTCCTAAAGAGCTGCCTAAAACTGCGGCAGCTTCCAAGATTCAAACTACAGCTGAAACAGTTACTGGTCTTTCTGCGAAAAGCATGTTTGGGCTCAATGAGGAAAAAATATTGATCGTAAGAAATGACAACGCTCTTCTGCTACTGGATATTGCCACACTCCAATGGCAACCCATCAACTCAGATTTAAACTTAAAAAGGGCGGTTACTTCTCTAAAAAGGTCAGGAGGGAAATTGTTTTTAGGACTTGACAATGGAAATGTTGTCTTAGCTAATCTCCAGCAATTAGGAAACACCTATAGCATCAAGTCTGGAGGAACCATTTTTGCCCATCGGACACGAGTTACAAGTTTGGCTTATGATGAATCTTCCAAAAAACTATTCACCGCTAGTTTGGATAAATCTGCCAAAATATTTGACTTGAAGCTCGAAAAACTTAGCATTAAAGAGGTTGAAAGAAGTCCGTATAGTTTAGAAGGTTTTGAAAAGTGGATCTGGGATTTTGGGTTGATTCAAACAGGTAAAGTAAAAACACTCTTGACCGTAGACGAAAATGGAAAACTTAAATCTTGGCAAACTGATGCGGAATCGCTCTACAATGAAATTATTTCTTCAATTAAAAAGTAGCAGTTGATTCCTTATACAGCTTACTGCTCTTAAAATATTTAGCTGCTATTTTGAAACTTGATTTTACCAAAGAGGGCTAAAAAAATTAGTATGACTTCGAAATTACAAAACGATAACTTACCAGCAATTAACCAAATGAGCTCTCGTTTGGAAACGAATAGATTGCTTGTTTCGATTAAAACTGAAGATCATTACTTTGATGATTTCTTTTTGAGGCAATTCGCAGCGAATGACAGAACCATTAAGATCTGTCCACACGAAACAACTAAATTGCTTACAAATTAATTTTAGTAATCTATAAGAATATCTGTCTTATGAAAAATAGTAGTACTGTTCTTTCCCTTTTATTCCTACTGCTTAGCAGTACAGCTGTTTTTGCTCAAAACAATCCTTGCACAATAACGAAGGTAGACTTAAGTAAGGATAATTACTTGGTAGGAGATTTTGCTGGTGTTAAAAAAGAGCTAGTTCCATGTGTTAAGGCACAAAGCTTTGAAAATCTGGATGTTCTAAACCAAGCAAGAGAATTACTGGCCTTGACAGCGATTGTGGAAGATTCTCTTGGTTTAGCCAATGATTATATTTTACAAATTGTGAGCTCCAATAGCAATTTTTCTTCCAACTATAGGAATATTGTTTTTGACAATATTTTTGATGAGATCAAGCGTGAAAATGTGGGGATTACAGTCAGTTCGGTATCAAAAAAACCAGAAGGTTTAAATAAGGCTCCAGCTACTGTCAAGCTTGTGACTCATGAAGAAATCATGGATCGTGGGTACAAGGACATTGTAGACTTGTTGAGCGATATGCCAGGATTTGATATTAGTAAAACGTTCTCCACGCTTTATGCCAATATAAACCAACTCGGTTTTCGACAAGAAAATACGGAACGAACACTTTTTATGGTGGATGGAGTCGAAGAAAATGATATTTGGTTGAATTGGGCCTATATTTCTAGGCAATTTCCCTTGTCCAATGTGAAGGCAGTAGAAATTTTATATGGTCCATCTTCTACCATGTATGGACCAAGGGCGTTTATTGGTGCAATAAATATCATTACCTATCTACCCAAAGATATCCCTAAAGATTCCATGATGAAGGGGAAAGCACCTTCTGATAAACCTTCAGATTTCTATGCCTATGGAAATATGGAAGGTGGAGATTTTAGAACTGCTGCTGGTGATTTGACTATGGGTATCCGAGGTAAGTCTGCAGCCTTCCAAGTTACGGGCAGGTATTTTAGATCGGATGAGCATGACCTTTCTTCAGAAGAGTTTTACAATTATTCACCAGATGACATCAATCATCTCGTATACAATAAGATGAATATGGCGGGTAGAGCGGGTTCCTATACCTTTGAAGAATACCTTACCAAATTTAAGCTTCCTCAAACACATCCGTATTACACCCTGACTAAAAACAGCCAAGGCCTAATTACCAACATGAATATCACAACTGCGGGAATCAATGCCGCTAGAAGATTAGATAGCATTGCCTATGCTAGTCCTGTAAATGGAGTTCCAATAGGCTATTCAAATCACAGTGAAAATTATTATGTAAGTGCGAAACTTACCATTGATAACTTTTTATTGGGGGTACGGCATTGGAAATTAGAAGAAGGATTTGGCTTCAACCAAGACATAGATGTAGCTGGGTCACGAAATGGTTCAGTCTGGGCCCCTACAAATACGACGGTCTACGGTATATATGATAAAGAAATCAATCAAAAAATTAGTATTAATAATCTTTCATCTTTTTCATTACACAACCTAGCCAAAGAAAGCAATAAGGTCAATTTCTTTGCTTTTGGGGATCCTAGAGCGAACCTCCATTTTGCCCATTTACTTAATCCAACGGAATTGCTTCCAAGACGAAACAATGGTTTGGAAGTGAATCAATTTGGATCGGAAACTTTTGCTGCGACCAGTAATACGATGATCCGAAATGGCTGGCGGAATCGTTATTTCTATTACGAAGGACAGCAATTCAGAAATGAAGCAAGATTCTTCTATGAAGGCAACAAACTAAAGGTTTCTTCTGGTATTGACTTTCGAACTACTTTGACGCAAGGAGATTTTCAGATATATATGAACTTTAATACGAATCATCCCAATGCCCAATCGTACCGTGACATGCAGGACACGGTCTCTCTAGCAAGGGAAAAGGGAATTGTATTGAGGCAAGCGGAAGGAAGCAACATGTATTCTATTCTTGATATTGGATTCTTTAATCAAACGACACTTAAATTAGGGGACAAGTTTTTAATTAGTAGTGGCAACCGAATTGACTACAATAGAATTCGAAAAAATGAAGGATTTGGATTGGCAATTAGCCCTAGTCTTTCTGCTATTTACAACACAGAATACACCACTTTCAAACTGAATTACTCTAGGGGTCTTCAAAATGTATCTAACTATACTAAATATTCCACAGGAGGGGGTAGATTACCCAATCCTAACTTGAAAACAGAAGCGATAACCTTTATTAATTTGGAATACCTTGGTCATATTGCAAATGGCCAGATAGGTTGGGATATTAATGTTTTTGCACATCAAATTGAAGGCGCAGTGGCTGTAGGAACGGTAAATAAACTAAAAAGATATTACAATGCAGGTGAGTACAGTACCTTTGGATTGATGTCTGGATTCTACTATAAGCCAACAGATAAAACTTGGAATATACAAATCAATCATACCTTCATTAATCCGGAGCAAACCAAATCTACATTTAAAGAATTGGAGAAACCTGTTCGGCTTGGAGATATTGCTGCACACCGGGTTAATTTATCCATCACAAAGAAAACAGACTTGGGTTTTCTCACCAATGTGCTCAATTTAAGGGCAAATTACGTGAGTGGACGCCCAATCGGTAAAGGGACTACACAAGCAAGTAGTATTGGTTTGGGAGATGGTAGCGGCGAAATCCCAGCGTATCTTTTGGTGAATGGCAATATTGCTTTTAAAGCCAAGATGATTCCATTCCTTCGCTTGGATTTAGGTATTGAAAATATCCTGAATAAGAATATTCTCGACAATAATAATCCAAATTATTACCACCCTGGAGCCAGAGAAGCTGAAGCTAATTTTAATCTTCCAGGTGATGCGCCAGGTACAGCTTATGGAGATCAATATGTCCCTTACTTCACGCAGCGGCCTCGATTTATGACTCTTAAATTGAGTTATTCTTTCTAAGGAAAAATTCAATATCTAATTGAATAAGTGCCCTTTGGACAAAAAAAATAGAGACCGAAAATTAAAAATCGGTCTCTAATAAATAAATAAGCTTTCTCTAACTTTAGGAATTAGTTAGAAGAAAGCTTCTTTTTTTATGCAGAGAGTGGGGGATTCGAACCCCCGGTACAGTATAACCCGTACGACAGTTTAGCAAACTGTTGGTTTCAGCCACTCACCCAACTCTCTAATCCGTGTTGGCACCTTGAGAAAATAGAAATCTCAGACCAAGATGTTGCAAATATAAGCCTTTAGAAAAGATTTTCGCAAGGGCAATTGCATAAACAACTGCAGGAATTAACAAAAATCGAGTAATCCATTGACTATCAAATCATATACTTTAGCAGCTCCTTGGTAATCCCAAGTTCCAGAAAGTAGTAGAAATCATAGCTTACACTGCTATTCTTTCCCATTTCGAAGGTATTGTGCTAAGGTTTTAAAACCTTCAACCCAACTGCCTCAATTCCTTGCAATTCAGCTTGACGCATGTATTGAAGCATAATTACTTTTGCAGCCTTTGTTGGGAGGGTAATGGGAAGTGTGTCGTAGGTGGTGAAGGTATTTCCAAATCCCTGCCCGATAGGCTTACCTGTTTGCCGGTCAAAAATAGGCACATTCCACAGGCTATCCATCAAAACGACATGCCGAGAATCCTGAACAATCAGTTTGATGTAGCAATTGGAAAAGGGATACTCCTCAGTATAGCGTATCCCTACAACTGCCTTTCCTCTCACCGAATCCAAGTCTGAAAGATCAAATGTAATAGAGTCTGTTTCTTGCCAGCTTTCTGCATCAAACGAATGGTATTCCTCATACATCCGTCCCTCCCCGCAAGCAAATAGGAGCAGGGCGATGCCTACAATTGCTAACTGGTAAATTTTAGCCATTCCCTTCCGTACCACTTGGTCCTTGATTGATTCTTGGAGGAAACCGTTTAGGGGTTTCAGACGGGTTGTTGCTAGGCTTAGGTGCAGGTGATTCTCCTTTGGAAACTCCTGCATCCGAATTCCCAGCATTGAAGTTGGGCCGAGGCTTATTTTTATGTTTTTTACGCTTATCACCTTGCTTAGGAGATGGGCTCCCTTCAGTAGGTCTAGGTTGCGATGTGGCGGCTTGCTGCTGCTCTACAGCTTTCGGAGCTTGACTCTCAGGACGAGGAACTTGGTTCTGATTGACGCGCACCGCATTTCCCTCCGTAGGTCGCTTCTTTTTCTTTTTCTTTTTTGAGAATTTCTTATCCAGGAGCTCCAACTCACGGGTAGATTGTGCCGCTAGATCTTCCGCCTCAGTGGATTGATCTACCTTAAGGTCAAAAACCTTCACTCCCTGCTCATTTAAAGCTTGTATTTCGCGTACTCGATCACAGGTGATGCTGATCCAGTCGTTGTCGTGGTTGTAATTGAACCACATCAACTTTCTGAAAATATCGGTCTTTTGCAATTTGGCTGGACCCTTTTCCGTCAGGAGCGGCTTTTCTACCTGTGGGATGTCCTTGATGGCGTCCATGTAGGTATCAAGCTCATAGTTGAGGCAGCATTTCAAACGGCCACACTGGCCACTCAGCTTTCCAGGATTGAGCGAGAGGTTTTGGTATCTCGCAGCAGAAGTGGTTACATTTTTAAAATCTACCAGCCAGGTGGAGCAGCAGAGTTCTCTACCGCATACACCAATTCCACCCAATCGCCCTGCTTCTTGTCGAAGGCTGATCTGGCGCATTTCTACACGCACCTTAAATTCTCCCGCTAGGGATTTGATCAACTCCCTGAAGTCAATTCGATCTTCGGCAGAATAGTAGAAGGTGGCTTTGGAGTTGTCGGCCTGAAACTCCACATCAGACATTTTCATGTTGAGGCCATACTCATCCACAATTTGCTTGCATCGGTACAAGGTTGGGACTTCTCTGGATTTGGCCTCTTCCCACTTCTCCATGTCCTTCTGCATAGCTACACGATAGATTCGCGTGATGTTGTCGTCATTTCTAACTTTCCGCTTTTGCATTTGGAGACGGACCAACTCACCTTGTAAGGAAACGTGACCGATATGGTGCCCGCTAGGTACATCTACGACGATTGGATCACCCGTATGGAGTGGGAGGTAATCTACATTTCTAAAGTACTCTTTTCTTCCTCCTTTAAACTTGACTTCAACAATATCAAACTGATCCAGCTGGGGGATACCCATTTGGGTGAGCCAATCAAAAGAATTCATTTTATTGCAATCACTCGTGCCGCAGGTGCCATTGTTTTGGCATCCTCCAGTACCTCCTGAGGAGGTGGAGCATGAACTACATCCAGACATATCTATTTTTTAAAAGGCTCAGGCCTCTAAATTCAATTATTTACTTTCTAATTTTAAAATGTCTTGGCCAATATCTCTTCGATAATAAGCTTTGGACCAAGTTACTTTTTTTACGGTGCCATAAGCAGCAGCGAGAGCATCTTCCAAATTGGCACCAATCCCTGTTACTGCAAAGACTCGGCCACCTGAATTAATCAACGCTCCTGATTCATTACGCGCAGTACCGGAATGAAAAAGAACTGTTCCTGAATTCGCTTCAGGAACCGCTATGGGAAATCCTTTTTCATAGGCCTCAGGATATCCACCGCTTACCATCACTACAGTAGCACAGGTTTGCGGAGATAGCTGAAGTCTGTAACTACCAAGTGATCCACCAGCGATAGCTTCAAGCAAATCTACAAAATCACTTTCAATCCGCGGTAGGACCGCCTCTGTTTCTGGATCACCCATCCGCACATTGTATTCAATTACAAAGGGTTCCCCATTCGAATTCATCAAACCGATAAATAGAAATCCTTTGTAGGAGATTCCTTCTTTTTCTATTCCTTGAATGCTAGGAATTACAATGTGCTCTTCCACTTTTTTCAAAAAAGCCGCATCAGCAAACGGGACAGGGCTAACTGCTCCCATACCACCTGTATTGAGCCCTGTGTCTCCCTCGCCAATCCGTTTGTAATCTTTGGCTTCGGGCAATATTTTGTAGCTTATTCCATCTGTAGCCACAAAAACGGAGAGTTCAATCCCCGTTAAAAATTCTTCCACCACTACTTTGGAAGAGGCATCTCCAAATTTAGCGTCTACGAGCATTTCTTTTAAAGAGATTTTCGCTTCCTCCAAACTTCCGCAGATCAATACTCCTTTGCCAGCAGCTAATCCATCAGCTTTCAAGACGATTGGTAAGGATTGCTTCTCCAAATAGGCCAGTCCCTCTTCCAATTGATGGGTATGAAAAGTGGCGTAAGCAGCAGTAGGAACTCCATTGCGAAGCATAAACTGTTTGGAAAAATCTTTACTTCCTTCCAGTGTAGCTCCCAATTGTGAAGGACCAACAACCAAAAGCTGCTCCAACCCTTCTTGGGCATGCATGTAATCTACCAATCCCTTTACCAAAGGTTCTTCGGGTCCGATGACCAAAAGGTCGATGGCATTGGCTTGAATAAATGTAGAAATTCCAGAGAAGTCGGTTACTCCCAGGGGAACATTGGTTGCGATTTCGGCTGTTCCTGGATTGCCAGGGGCAACAAAAAGTTGGTTGCAGCGAGGACTTTGCACAATCTTCCATGCAAATGCGTGCTCTCTTCCTCCGCTACCCAATAAAAGAATATTCATGGATTCGTTTTTTTAATTGGCGTGTTCTGAGATAAACTTGATTCGGTACACACGAAGTTCCTCCTCCGTGAAATCTTCTCCCTCGAGCTCATCCAAAGCATCCTTGATATGATCTGTTTCCGCATTCATAAAGTAATCGAGGAGAATTTCTTCTCGCTCATCATCCATGATGCGGTGTATGTAATAGTCTATGTTTAGTTTGGTGCCACTGTAGGTGATCTGTTCAATTTCTTGTAGTAAATCTATCAACGAAAGATTGAGGTTTTGAGCAATCTCTTCCAGCTTAATTTTTCGATCGATTTGCTGGATGATGGAAATTTTAACTTTAGATCGAGTACCTGAGGTCTTGATTAGCACCTCTGATGCTGTCTCTAACTCATTTTCAGCCACATAATTTTGAATCACCTGTAGAAAAGAGGCGCCAAACTTTTCTACTTTTCCCATACCTACCCCATTGATTTGGGAAAGTTCTTCCCTCGTAGTAGGATAAACGGTCGCCATCTCTTCGAGGGAAGGATCTTGGAAAATCACATAGGGGGGAAGCCCTTTTGATTTTGCAACACGCTTCCGCTCAACTTTTAAGAGCTCAAATAATTTTTCATCATAGGCTTGGGCCGACTGCAGTTGCTCCTCTTCGACCTCATTCTGTCCCAGCTGCTCGAAATCCTGATCTTTATACAGCTCGATTAAGTAGGGGTCCTCCAAAAAGTTCGTTCCCTTTGGCGTTAATTTTAGGAGTCCATAATTCTCAATGTCTTTCTCTAAAAGGGCAGCGATCATCCCTTGGCGAATCACTGAAGTCCAATGCCGTTCATTTTCACCCTTTCCTTTTCCAAAAACAGGGAGCGTATCGTGCTGATAACTAATGATGTAGTCATCTTTTTCTCCTATAATCACTTTCACCAAGTGCTCAATGCCAAAGCGCTCTTGCGTTTGCTTCACTGCCTCCAAGGCAATGCTAAGCGCATGTACTCCCTCGAATGTTTCGCGCTCCCTTTTGCAGTTGTCGCAAAAGCCACAATCTTTTTCAAGAATCTCCCCAAAATAATTCAGGATAAACTTTCGTCTGCAGACACTTGTCTCGGAGTAGGCTGACATTTCCTGCAGGAGGATTTTGGCATTCTCTCGTTCCGTGACCGCTTTGTCCTTGTTGAACTTGTCTAATTTGACAATGTCTTCGTAACGGTAAAACATCAGGCAGTGCCCTTCTAGTCCATCTCTACCCGCTCTACCAGTTTCTTGGTAATAGCCTTCCAGAGATTTGGGCACATCGTAGTGAATCACATACCGGACATCCGGTTTGTCAATTCCCATCCCGAAGGCAATGGTAGCTACAATGACATCCAGCTCTTCATTTAGGAAATCATCTTGGGTTTTTATTCGAATTGCTGAATCCAATCCCGCATGGTAGGGAGCAGCATTAACTTGATTGACTTTCAATAATTCCGCAATCTCCTCTACCTTTTTTCTACTCAAGCAATAGATGATGCCAGACTTCCCTTTGTGTTGCTTGATGAATTTGATCAGTGATTTCTTCGAATCATTTTTGACCTTCGGTCGAATCTCATAATACAAGTTCGTGCGGTTGAAAGAGGATTTAAATAAATCCGCTTCCTCCATCTGTAAGTTGCGCTGTATGTCTTGCTGCACCTTTGGAGTGGCAGTGGCAGTCAGTGCAATAATCGGTAGATGGGGGGCAATCTGGGCTACAATGGATTTGATTTTTCGGTATTCTGGGCGAAAATCATGTCCCCATTCTGAGATGCAATGCGCCTCATCGATGGCTACGAAACTTAAATGAGCTTCCTTCAAAAATGCAATATTCTCCTCTTTTGTCAGGGATTCGGGTGCCACATAAAGTAACTTGGTTTTCTTTTTCAAAACCTCATTCTTTACTTTGGTGGCCTCAGATTTGGTTAGCGTAGAATTTAAAAAATGTGCATTTACACCTATCGCATTGAGCTGATCTACTTGATTTTTCATCAAGGCGATCAAAGGAGAGATGACGATGGCGGTTCCTTCACTGACCACTGCAGGCAACTGGTAGCAGAGTGATTTGCCAGCACCAGTGGGCATAATCACAAAAGTATTCCGCTGGTTGAGTAAATTATCAACTATAAGTTCCTGGTTTCCACGGAACTGACTAAATCCGAAGATTCTCTTGAGTTCTAATTTTACTTTTTCTTCCACTAGAAGAAAGGGCTTTGAGGGTGATGTCTACCTGGGCAACAGATTGAACGATTACTTTTATACCTTTGTACATAACTAATGTTTAACGCAGGTAAAATTGAAGTTAACAAAAAATATTAGAAACACCGCCGTTCGGGTTCTTTTAAATGAATCCGAAGCGATCGCCAAGCTTTCTACCCTCCTAAATGAGGACTTTGAAAACTGTGTGCACCACCTCCTTCAATCTAAAGGCCGATTGGTCATCACAGGTGTTGGAAAAAGTGCTTGGATCGCTAATAAACTGGTGGCAACGCTCAACTCCACCGGTACCCCGGCACTGTTTATGCATGCTGCGGATGCCATTCATGGTGACCTGGGAATGGTGCAGCAAGACGATACGGTCCTATTTATTTCAAAATCTGGCAATACAGCAGAAATCAAGGTACTTATTCCTTTGGTAAAGCAACTGGGAGTCAAGATAGTGGCCTTGGTCTCCAACACACAATCCTTCCTAGCAGAGCATGCACACTTTGTGCTCGATGCGACAATCAGCGAAGAGGCTTGCCCGCACAATCTAACGCCCACTACGAGTACTACTGCCCACTTGGCGCTTGGGGATGCCTTGGCTATCTGCCTTTTAGAAGCTCGTGGATTTACCTCCTCAGATTTTGCACGCTACCATCCCGGAGGATCACTTGGGAAGCAACTTTACTTGAAAGTAGGAGACCTGCTCTCCAACAATCAATTGCCAACAGTGAATGAAAATGCAAGCGTCGCAGCCGTAATTGTGGAGATCTCAAGCAAGCGATTGGGTGCTACAGCGGTGCTAAACGAGTCAGGAGATCTGAAAGGAATCATTACGGATGGCGATTTACGGAGAATGCTGCAAAAAACACTTGCCATTCAGGAGCTACTGGCAAAGGATATCATGACTGTAAATCCCAAATCAATAGGGGTGGATGACTATGCAACTGCGGCTTTTGCCCTTATGAAAGCGCACAACATTACACAACTGGTAGTGGTGGATGGCGATAAAATCGCTGGATTTGTGCATATTCATGACTTAATGAAAGAAGGAATTGTTTAAACTTCCATGAAGGACCAACCATACATCGTAATTATGGCCGGAGGCGTTGGTTCCCGTTTTTGGCCCTACAGCAAAAGCAGTAAGCCTAAGCAATTTTTAGATGTCTTGGGTACGGGGAGGACACTCCTGCAAATGACTTTTGATCGGTTTAGAGAAATAGCTCCAGCCGAACAATTTTATGTGGTAACCAATCAAGCGCATGCAAGCCTCGTGAGCGAACAGCTTCCAGAGCTTCTTGATCACCAAATTCTAGCAGAGCCACTTCGTAAAAATACAGCTGCTTGCTTGGCTTATGCGGCTTATAAAATCTCAAATTTGGATCCCAACGCAACCATGGTGGTGGCTCCCGCGGATCACCTGATTCTGCAAGAGGGTAGGTTTCTTCAAACCTTAGTTACCGCTATCTCAGCCGCTCAAGTTCAGAATAGGCTGCTGACGATTGGGATCAAACCGAACCGACCAGAAACGGGCTATGGCTACATTCAATACCTTCCCGATTCGGAAGATATGCAGGTATTAAAAGTAAAAACCTTTACGGAAAAGCCCAATGCCAAACTTGCCGCTACCTTCTTGGAAAGTGGTGACTTCGTTTGGAATTCAGGCATGTTTGTATGGAAGGTTGAGAGCTTGATTGAAGCGTTTAAGCAGCACATGCCAGACCTAGCGGATGTATTTGAAGAAGGGAAATCACAGTTTGGAACCAGTGACGAAGAGGATTACATAGCTACTACCTACACGACCTTAAAAAATATTTCCATTGACTACGGCATCATGGAAAAATCAGATCAAGTGTTTGTAGTTCTCGGCGATTTTGGATGGTCAGATATCGGTTCCTGGCAAAGTCTACACGAACTTCGTGATAAGGATGACCAAAACAATGTCGTGGAAGCCAATGCGCTACTCTATGAAACTGAAAATTGCTTCATCAAAACAGATAGCGATAAGCTCGTGGTCGTTCAAGGATTAGATCACTACCTAATCAATGAATCCGAAAATGTACTGCTGATATGTAAACTGGATGCCGAAAATAAGTTTCGGGATTTTGTAGCTCAGGCGAAGAAAAAAGGAGAGGATTTCATTTGAAATCCTCTTTTTTTATTTTTTGCGTTGCCGTATGGCCTCGTAGATCGCTATTCCAGCTGATACGGACACATTTAAACTTTCGATATTGCCTGAAAGCGGGATTTTGACCCGGTCATCGACCATGCCCATGATCTCTTGGGATATTCCATCTTCTTCCGAACCCATGATGAGCGCTACAGGAGAAGCGAAATCTCCTTCATACATGAGCTTCTCTGTTTTCTCTGTGATCGCGATAAGGGACAATCCCATTTTTTGCAGGTCTCTGCAGGTATAAAATAAGTTTTTTACACGCGCTACTGGGATAAAGTTCAAGGCTCCGGCTGAGGTTTTTACAGCATCAGAGTTGATCTGAGCACTCCCTTTTTCAGGAATCACGATGGCGTCTACGCCTGCACATTCAGCAGTACGGGCAATTGCCCCGAAATTCCGCACATCTGTTAAATGATCGAGCACCAAAATCAGAGGTGATTTACCCACTGCATAGCATTGATCAATGACGTTGTCCAACGAAGCATAGGCAATGGTGGACATCTGTGCAATCACTCCTTGGTGATTTTTGCGCGTGATGCGGTTCAGCTTAGCATCTGGGACCCGTACCACAGGAATGTGTTCGGCCTTGCATAGCTGAAGTAGTTCCTTGATGAGGTCGTTGTTTAGTTCTTTTTGAACCAGTACTTTGTCAATCTCTTTACCGGCATGGATGGATTCCATCACTGCTCGGGTACCAAAAATAAAATCTTTGTCGAAGGCTCCTTTATCGATTAGAAAGCCATCCTTCCGCTTCTCCATTGTGAAATGTTTTTGAACCAAATCGGCTGGTAGGCCCTAGATCGGTTCAGGGTATAGAAATGTGGGCTAAGAATTGTTTTAACCCGCGTAAAGGTAAACCTAATTTTGGAAGTGTCGTCTATCCCTGCATAGGACCAGACTTCCCGGTCTTCAAAAAAATTGACTTCCTGAGGAGGGCCCATTACGATGTATACCATCCCTCGGTCTGTTTTCCAGCCTTCTTTAAAGTCGGTTAACAGGATATTGGCAAACTCTACCATCTTGAAGTAATTTCGGATAAGGTCCTTCGCTACTTCTTCGTTTCGAGTCAAATTAAGCCAATACGCATCCAAAGCCTTCTTTTTGTCCTGAGCTAGCAGTAGGCTTTCATGTTCTTTTTTTGTTGAAATGTAGGTAGTCATCTCTACCATCTCATTCCAATCTTTGACTTTAGGAAATGCATCATGTACAGTTCGAAGCAATAATCCAGTAGAAGCGGTGCTGTCTGATTGAAAAAAATAATATCCCTCATCCGTCAGTTTTTTGGGAATATTAGACAGGAAATCTCCCCGATTTTCTACCACTACCTCCTTGGGTACATCGGCAATTCGGGTTTCCATAGGAGGGAAGGGGACTGCAAAAGGGCTGGGGTAAAAAAATGAAAATAGGGTAGGTCCCTTGCTTGTTTTAAAGAGTATCGATTGGTCTTTTGTAAGGTAGCTTTGATCAAATGGAACTGCATTGGCATAGAAATAGCCAAAATTAGGCTGGTCAAATACAAAGGATCCCTTCAAATCCAAATGGGTAGTGTAGGCATCTTTTTGTCGGCTGTCTAGTGCTTCAAAAAACGCAATAGCTGTTTGCTGTGAGAGCGGTATCTCTACTGTAGTTTCAAAGAGCCAATGCCGCTCCGTGTCACCAAGTAATTGCTCCGCGCCAAGCTTTATCTTTTTTTCGGCTTGAATTTCTTCCTCATACGAAGAAAGAAGCGTGTAACTGAGTTGATAGGTTTCCAAACTGGCATTTTCTTCGATTTTTTCCACTACAAACTGAAGTTTGTAGGCCGTATCGGAAAGCTTAATTGGAATGATTTTTAAGCCCAATCGGGCATAAATTGAATACCGAAGTGCCTGATCTGTGGAGCTCAGCGTTGTTTGTGCAACTGTGGTATGGGACAGGATTACTAAAATGCAGAATAAAGGCAGCAGCTTGAAGTACTTTTGATTCATTTGGTTTAGTTCTCAGGTTTTAAAAATTAGCCTTACTTTTGCCAAAATACTAAAATTTCTAATGGCTACCTATACAACGGAAATTGCTTCAGATAAGTTGATCAGCGACAATCCCATTCATCAACGATTGCTCAAAGCCTATATTGCTGCCAAACCCTGGATTTCTGGAAATTTGCTAGAAATCGGTTGTGGAGAAGGAAGAGGCGTAGAGGAATTGTTGCCACATGCCACCCAGTACCTAGGTTTGGATAAAATCGGTGAGGTAATTCAAACCTTGCAACAAAAATACCCAGGCGTTGAATTCAGGCAAGCAGTGATCCCGCCATTTGAAGGAATTGCGGACAATACCTACGATACCATTGTGAGCTTTCAGGTGATCGAACACATCTACGAGGACCGTCTTTTTCTCCAAGAGATCTATAGAATGCTGAAGCCAGGTGGGAAGGCCATTATTTCTACTCCAAATAACACCCACACGCTCTCTCGAAACCCTTGGCATGAGCGAGAATACATCCCACAGCAATTGATTGACTTGGCTCAATCGATTTTTGATCGCATTGAAGCAAAGGGAATAGGGGGAAATGGAAAGGTTTGGGCCTACCACGAAGCCAATCGCAAGTCTGTACAAAGAATCATGCGTTTTGATTTCCTAGACCTGCAGCACAAGTTGCCGAATTCAGTGCTTAGATTGCCCTATGAATTCTTTAACCGATTCAATCGGAATCGTTTGCACCGCACACAAGGAGCTTCTGTGGTGGCTATTTCCCACGAGGACTACCTTGTAGTGGAGGACCCGAAGGAAGGTCTGGACTTATTTTACATCCTCTGGAAAAAATAATTGTTACACGCTGACAGTTAACAGTCCACGGTCCACAGCTGATTTTCTTAAAACTTTAAACATTATTCGCTTTGATTAGTGGTTTTAAAGCGATTAAACGAAAATCAACTTGAGCGAGTAGGCAAGGAGTTAAATGAAAAAAGGCCAGCAGATTTAGTTCTACTGGCCTTTTTTATAAAATTTAGCCTTAGCACTCCTAAGTAAATAAAAATAAGTGCTGAAGTTAAATGAAGTCTGCTGTGGACCGTGGTCTGTTAGCCGTGGACCCTTTTTGTTCAATTACTTTCTTCGGATGGTACTTGGATCCTCACTTTCTTTTCCAATCAGGCTTTCCAACCTTTTTTTCAGGTCAAGGGACTTTTCTGTGTAGCCGCGTTCCTCCAGTAATGGGATAAAGAACTTGACCATCTCGATGGATACCAATAGTTCTCTATCGTAACCAAGATCATTCTTGGTGTAGAACGTGATCATGTCAAGGGAGCGTTTTGAAATTTTGTCTACGATTTCCATCGCTTTTTCGTCTTCCCCCACTTCAAAGAACAATGGAACAGATTGGCCACTGCTCAGATCATAAGGAACAGCTTTGTCAGGAATTGTTTCCAGGCCAAAATTCAAAAGCTTGGCGGCATCTGCTAGCTTGTCCTCTTCAATCAGCGCAAGGGCAATCGAATTGAGTGCGCTGCGATGGTTGGAAGTAAATCTGCGGTATTCCTCGTCCAAGTACACCTTAGAATCATTCATACCTCTGAAGGCAAAATTCTCCATGTAGTTTTTCATAGCCAAGTTGGTGTTCACCAATTCCTCTCGCATCGATTCTGGCTTTCGAATCGGAAGTAGTCGGTAGGTCAAGCCTTCCATAACCACATGCTCTTCTAGGTTTAATCCCAAAGTAGACAAGGACGTATTGTTGAAATAAATCGGTCGTTCCCAATTGTTGCTTACGATCAAATCAAGCAGCATGAGTGTCCCTTTGGTGACATAATTGCCTCCAACTTGTAAGTTCATCTGCGGTACAAACAGGTCCTTGAATTGTGGAGGTACAATTTCATCGTTTGCTATAAAGCTGCTGTCCACATCCAAAATTAAATTTCTAGAAGGTACCATGTTGATCAAGGTTTTTCCGGAGGTCTTCATTTGAAGCAATTCGGAGCCACTGTTGATCAGCTTGAGGTATTCACGTGCAGAAATGGCATCTAGCCCTTCTTTTTCCATGACATAAATGACATCATTGGTGCCTTTTTGATAGCGCTCTGGAGCTAGTGAGAATGGCAATGCCTTCGACTCGTTTACCGGTCGGGTCATCTGTTCCACATACCAGTCGGTATCAAAATAACTTAAGACAATCACGCGAACATCCGTGCGGAAATTTTCGACCTCCTGCACATACCAGAGCGGGAAGGTATCGTTATCTCCGCCAGTAAATAGGATTGCATTTGGAGCACAAGAAGCCAAGAAATTACGAGCTGCATCCACAGAAAAATACCTGCCTTTGCGGTTGTGATCGTCCCAATTTTCAGAAGCCATCAAGCCAGCTACTGGTAAGGTCAATAGGGTTGCTACTATTCCTGCAGTACTCAGGTTTTTGGTAAACTTATTTAAGCCATGCGCGAGGGCAAGAGCACCCAATCCAATCCAAATGGCAAAGGCATAGAAGCTACCTACATAAATGTAATCGCGCTCTCTAGGTTCGATCGGAGGGGAGTTGAGGTAGAGTACCAATACCACTCCCATCATCAAGAAGAGCATGAGATTGACATAAAAGTACTTTTGATCTTTCTTCGCTTGGAAGAAAAAGCCTACTAATCCCAAAATCAAAGGAAGCATGAGGTAGTTGTTGTGCGCCTTGTTGTCCGTGATGTATTCCGGATACTTGTCCGAGAAGGCATCTGCAATCCCTAGCCAATTTGCATCCGAAAAGTCACTTTCTCTACCCGAGAAGTTCCAAAGGAAATAGCGCCAATACATGTGTCCGAGCTGGTGGCTAAACATGAAGAAGAGGTTGTCCCCAAACGTGGGTTCTTGCCCTTCTTTCAAACCCAGTTTGGCACGGTAGATCCGCTTGTGACTCTCCTGGGTGGAGTAAATTCGTGGGAGAATTGTGGTTTTTTCCGGATCGTAGGTATTCTTTAGATCGTAATCTACAATCTCATACGAGTTTTTACCCTTCATGTAGATGGGATCTCCTTCTTCTTGGTCAGTTAAAGTGGCGGTAAAGTATTGCCCATGAAGGAGGGGCCTGTAGCCGTATTGCTCTCGCTTCAAGTAGGAGACATAGCTAATAATGTCCTTTGGCGCATTTTCATTGATGATGGGGTCCTGATTGGACCGCACCACGATCAACGCATAGCTGCCATAGCCAATTAGAATAAAGGTGAGGGAAAGTAAAATGGTGTTGAAGACCGCCATTTCGCGTTGGATGGAAATACGGAATGCGATCACTAGGGCACTGATAAAAAGCAATGCAAAAAATATGATTCCAGATCCAAAGGGTAATCCCATGGAATTGACCATCCAGATTTCCATTGCACCTGCAAGACTTGGGAGGCCAGGAATGATCAAGTTATTGATGATGATTAGGGCAATTCCACCCAAGAACATGGCAAAAAAGGCTCCTTTTAAACTTGGGTTTGGATACTTCTTGAAGTAATAAATCAATGCAAGTGCAGGAAGAGTCACCAAGTTGAGCAAGTGAACCCCAATGGAGAGACCTACTAGGTAGGCGATAAATACCATCCATCTATTTTCTTCTTTGGGATCTTTGATCACATCCCACTTCAGAAACGCCCAAATCACAATGGCGGTGAAGAAAGAAGACATTGCATAAACTTCAGCCTCTACTGCAGAAAACCAAAAGCTATCGGAGAAGGTGTACACCAAGGCTCCTACCATACCAGCACCCATCAAGGAGATGGTTTGTCCTTTGGTTTCTTCCCCTTCGACTACCGAAAATAGACGCTTACCCATCAAGGTGATGGACCAGAACAGGAAAAGGATGGTGAAGCCAGCGAAGAGTGCACTACCAATATTCATCCAATAGGCCACCTGCAAGGGGTCTCCCATCGCTAAGAATCCAAACATTCGGTACACCAACAACATGAAGGGTGCTCCAGGAGGATGGGGAACTTGGAGTTTGTAGGAAACGGCAATGAATTCCCCTGGATCCCAAAAACTAGCTGTCTGCTCGACAGTAAGGATGTATACGAGCGTGGAGATGACAAAAATAAGCCAACCGCTGAGGTTGTTGATTTGCTTGTAAGTGAGCATTAATTCGTTCAATTAGAGCTACGAAACTATGAAATTTTAGACCAACTCGAGAATTTTTGAATTTTTTAACCTTTCTAAATGAAGCCTAGCTCGTCATGTGACAAAGATTACCGTGTATAGGGTAGAGCGGGTGGTAGATTTGTGGGGTAATTTGAAAACTAAACCAACATGCTTCCAAAGTCCAAAACATTTCAAGAGCTCATCGATGGGGATACCCCGGTATTGGTTGACTTCTTTGCCGAATGGTGTGGTCCATGCAAAATGATGCAGCCTATTTTGGAGGACACCTCCAAGCAGCTTGGAACCAAAGTCAAGATTCTAAAAGTGGATGTGGACCGCAACCCGCTTGCTGCGAGTAAATTCCAAGTGAGGGGAGTACCTACGTTGATCCTTTTTGCGAAAGGAAAAATTTTATGGAGGCAGTCTGGGCTGGTTCCTACCCATCAGCTTATTCACCACATCGAAAATAGCCTATTGGCTAAAGTCTGATCTCCTGTGACAAAAGTCATTTAACCCAAGAACCACAAGTCATAAGTTTACCTAAATTTTTGAAGGCCTAAAAAGACATAATCATATGAAAATCGAACAAATCTATACTGGATGTTTGGCACAGGGTGCTTACTACATAGAATCAAACGGAGAAGTCGCCATTATTGATCCGCTTAGAGAAGTACAGCCTTACATTGAAAAGGCAGCAAGACGAAATGCCAAAATCAAATATGTATTTGAAACCCATTTTCACGCGGACTTCGTTTCTGGCCACATGGACCTAGCCGCTAAGACAGGTGCACAAATCGTGTATGGTCCTACGGAAATGGCCCTAGGCTTTGATGCCATCGTGGCCGAAGACAACCAGGTATTTACCTTGGGTAAAACCAAAATTCGCGTACTCCATACCCCAGGTCACACCATGGAATCGGTTTGTTACCTATTGACCAATGAAGAGGGAAAAGAAGAAGCAATTTTTACGGGAGACACCCTATTTATTGGCGATGTAGGGCGTCCTGACTTGGCGCAAAAGATAGTAAAAGACCTCAATCAAGAAAAGTTAGCAGGCTACCTGTACGATTCTTTGAGAAACAAGCTGATGCCACTTTCAGATGACTTGATCGTATATCCGGCACATGGTGCTGGCTCTGCCTGTGGCAAAAACATGAGTAAGGAAACCTCCGATACCTTGGGGAATCAAAAGAAGGTCAACTATGCGCTTCAAGAAATGACCAAGGAAGCCTTTATCAAAGAGGTTTTGCACGGCCTTACCCCACCACCGGCCTACTTCCCTCAAAACGTGATGATGAATATCGAAGGTTACGATAGCATTGACGAAGTATTGGAAAGAGGAGTGAGACCTTTGAGTCCGGCTGAATTTGAGGCTGCAGCCAATGAAACTTCCGCTTTGATCTTGGATACGCGTGATGCACAAATATTTGCAAAAGGATTTGTCCCGAACTCTATTAACATTGGCATCGATGGAAGCTTTGCAGTTTGGGTAGGAGCGATGATTCCTGATTTGAAGCAAGAGATTTTGGTGGTTGCTGAGGTAGGCAGAGAAGAAGAGGTAATCACCAGATTGGCGCGAGTGGGCTACGATTATTCCATTGGATACCTGTCGGGTGGAATTTCTGCTTGGAAAAATGACAGCAGAGAAGTGGGTTCAATCACTTCGATCACTGTGGACGAATTTGCAAAAATCAAAGCAGGAGATCCGAACATCAATATCTTGGATGTACGAAAGAATTCAGAATACCTTTCAGAACATGTGATTGAGGCAGAAAACGCTCCTCTAGACTACATCAACGACAGCATGCTGAAGGTGGATAAAAACAAAACCTATTATGTGCATTGTGCTGGGGGATATCGTTCCATGATTTTTAGCTCTATTCTTAGAGCTAGAGGCTATGATAACCTAATCGATATCGCAGGTGGGTTTAAGTCAATCAAGGAATTAGGCAAAATTGAGGTTTCGGCTTATGTTTGTCCTAGCACCTTGCTGTAAGGAAAAACAATCTAATCTACCAAAGGAGACATTTCTACTCTGGATATCAATCCAAAGATAAATCCTGATTATTTTACAGTAAAATAGAACGAGTAAACCTATTAAGCACCTATGAATCAATTTATTGAATGGATTTCTCAGCCCTGGCCATGGTACGTGGCAGGGCCCATGATTGGACTCACCGTACCTGCGCTTCTTATCCTTGGGAATAAGGCCTTTGGGATCTCTTCTTCCTTGCGTCACATTTGCGCGGCTTGTGTTCCAGCTGGAATACCTTTTTTCACCTACGACTGGAAGAAGGAGATCTGGAATCTCCTATTTGTCCTAGGAACGGCAATTGGTGGCTTTATTGCGATATATTTCCTTGCCAATCCAGACACGATTGTCATTTCAGAAGCTACCCAAGCAGATTTGAAAGCCTTGGGTCTGACCAATTTTTCAGACTTAATGCCACTAGAAATTTTTAACTGGGATACGGCCTTTACCGGAAAGGGAATTTTATTCTTTGTGATTGGTGGCTTTCTAGTAGGATTTGGAACGCGCTATGCAGGAGGCTGTACATCAGGCCATGCGATTATGGGGATTAGTTCCCTGCAGTGGCCTTCCTTGGTGGCTACGATCTTCTTCATGATCGGTGGGTTTTTCATGACCCACGTTTTGTTAGCGCCACTTATGAAATTAGTTGGATTTTAATCACCAGAACTTATGTCAAACACTACAGATAAAATGGGTTCCATCGCTGATCCAAACTGCGTAGCACCTAACTCCAGTCAAACCAAAGACAAAGGCCTGGCCTTATTGAAGTATGTGCTTATTGGGACTGTCTTCGGAATTGTTTTTGTGAAAGCAGAAATTATATCCTGGTTCCGAATCCAGGAGATGTTTCGTCTCCATTCCTTTCACATGTTCGGGGTCATTGGATCCGCAATCGTGACAGGTATTATTTCGATTCAGTTGATCAAGCGTTTAAACATCAAATCCATTCAGGGAGAAGCAATCGTTATTCCCACCAAAGAATTTAAAAAAGGCCAAGTGATTGGGGGCTTTATTTTTGGGCTTGGCTGGGCCATTACGGGCGCCTGCCCAGGACCTTTGTTTGCACAGATTGGAAGTGGATACACCGTTGTCTTGGTAACCTTGGTGGCAGCCTTGGCGGGAACCTGGGTATATGGCAGGTTTGAAAAATATTTCCCCAATTGATTCGATTCTCGAATAAAAAATAAATTCTTTTTTAAAAAGTGTCGCCTTGACTAATGGGCGGCACTTTTTAGTTAAAGACCTTTTTAACGATAAATCGGATAAAAACAATGATGGTGAAGACGATGCTACCTACAATGACAAATTCCATGGGCTTTAGATTTCAACTTTAACTCCTAGATCCCAAGAATAGTTTGTGCTGTCGATTGAATTGGTATCGCTTTCCCTTGCTTTCTGCTTACCTTTGACCTGTTTTGTAGTCACCTTCACTCATGAATTACCTTTCCCAACGTAGGGTCGCTCTAGGATCACTTTTTTTCTTTATGGGAATATGCTTTGCCAGCTGGGCTGCACGCATCCCGGACATTCAAAGTAAGTTCCAACTCTCTGAAGGGCAGCTTGGCACGCTTTTGCTCTGTTTGCCCATAGGTTCCATGCTCGGGTTACCCATCGCAGGTTGGTCGGTACATCGCTACGGTAGTCGCAGCGTCATCTTGATTTGTAGTTTTGCCTACGCGCTCACCCTCCCTTTGATCGGTTTGGCACCAAGTCTTTGGACAATCGCACCAGTCTTGATGGGTTTTGGCGTGCTGGGTAACATCATGAACATTTCCTTGAATACTCAAGCTTTGGGCTTGGAAAATCAGTTTGGGAAAAGCATTCTCGCCTCCTTCCATGGCGTTTGGAGCATGGCTGGATTTACCGGTGCAGGGGTAGGTGCAGGCATGATTTTCCTTAACTTTTCTCCCGCAGCACACTACGTTGTGGTGGCTTTGCTATCTGCAGTATTGATTTTGTTGTCACAAAAATTTGTCCTCAACGACAAGCCCGCACCAGGTGAGGAGGGTGGACTCGTATTGCGAAAGCCAGATGCCCTGCTTCTGCGTGTAGGCTTGATCTCCTTTTTGGGCATGATGGCAGAAGGCTGCATGTTTGATTGGTCGGGTGTTTATTTTAAAAAAATCGTTGAAGCGGAACCTCAATACGTGTCATTGGGCTACGTTTGCTTCATGGGTGCTATGGCCTTAGGAAGATTCGTGACTGACAAGGCAACCAATCGTTTTGGCAAGGTGCCCGTACTTCAAGTCAGTGGGCTGCTCATATTCTTTGGTCTACTGCTGTCGGTGGGCTTTCCCAATCTGTTCACTGCGTCTATCGGCTTTTTGATGGTAGGTGCTGGTGTTGCCTCCATCGTTCCCGTTTCCTACGGCATTGCAGGCCGATCCAAACTGTATTCACCTAGTGTAGCCCTAGCCCTGGTGTCCACGATTTCCTTCTTTGGCTTTTTGGTAGGCCCGCCGCTGATTGGTTTTGTAGCCGAACTCTTTGATTTAAAAGTTTCGTTCGCACTAATTGGAATTAACGGATTGGGTATTCTGTTGCTCACTAGTTTTAGCAAAAATATCTTTCATACGCAAGAAAACGTAGCAGGAGCATGAGCTTACCTGAGAACTTTCAGTTTGAAAAGGTATTCGAAGTAGGAGCCTATCAAGTGCATCCACATGGAGACATGCGCCTCTCCTGTTTGGCAGATTTATTTCAAGAAATTGCTTGGAAGCATGCTGATTCTGAAGGTTTTGGAAGGTCTTTATTGGAGCAACAATTGATGTGGGCGCTTTCAAGAATCGAAATAAAGGTGAACCAATTTCCGCGTTGGGGAGATCGCCTTCAACTATTCACTGGAGGCAGAGGACAGGCTGGTGCTTTTGCTTTTCGAGAGTTTATGGTTTGGAATGAGCAGGAAGAAGTGATTGCTCGTGCGATATCCTCCTGGTTATTGGTACATATTGAGAAAAAGAGGATCCTCAAGCCCGAATCTGTTTTGCCCAGCGCCCTTTTCAATCCCCAGTATGCTCCAAGCTGGCAACCAATCAAGTTGGAGCCTTCGGGTCCGCTACAGGATACGAGCTTGATACAGGTGCAGCATTCGGATTTGGACCTATACAATCATGTCAACCATACGAGCTACATCCGTTGGGTGGAAAATAGGGTGGCTGTACAGGGAATGTTTCCTTCTCAATTTGCGATAAACTACTTGGCAGAGTGCAAAGGTGGGGATGAGGTGAGTTTAACCGTTCTAGGTGACAAATCAGCTCCTTTTTTACAAGGGCGAGTTCAGGGTAAACAAGTTTTTGAAGCGCAGATTTCATTTGTGTAATGCAATTTAATTGCTGTGGTTCGGGATTTGACCAGTCAAGTTTGTAATCGACTTGCTTCGCTGTTTGGGTAATTAGCTGTGGACAAGCTGACCAAAGTTTTCAGGTTCTATCTCCATTCCAACGGATTTTCACCTACTTTTTTTAATTTGTAGAAGATTGAGTGATCGGAGTCACAAGAAATGAGGGTCCGGATAGCGCAACTTTGTATTTTACTAGAAGAATCTAATTCCGATGAGGCAGCCATTTATTAAGCTTATATCCCTATTTGTAGCCCTGCTCGGACTTTCTATGGCTTTAGTGTTGGGGCTGGGTTTTGTGCTTTTTTTATCTTTTTCTGGGGTACAGTTGCCAAGTCTTGCAGAAGGACCTCAGGATGTACCTGTGGAGGCCGTTGAAACTCCTGTGGTGAAGGCTTTGGTTGATCCAGCCACAGTATGGAAAGCAGCTGATTGGTCAGTTATGGATCAGGATCCCAATGCGGAGGAGCTGAACTATGGGAAGGAATTGGTAGCAAATACTGCAGAATACCTGGGACCTAAGGGCAAGGTAAAAGCCATTTCAAATGGAATGAACTGCCAAAATTGTCATTTGCAAGCAGGAACGGCTCCTTTTGGGAACAATTACGGTGCTGTAGCTGCTACTTACCCAAAATTCAGAGCGAGGTCTGGAACCGAAGAAGACATTCAGAAGCGGATCAACGATTGTTTTGAACGCAGTCTCAACGGCAAGCCATTGGCTAGAGATTCCAAAGAGATGAAAGCCATGGTAGCGTATATCAACTGGGTAGGGAAGGAGGTTCCTAAAGGTGAAATACCGATAGGGTCTGGGCTCTATGAAGTGCCACTTTTGGATCGTGCAGCGGACCCAATAAAGGGAAAGCTTGTGTACGAGAAACAATGTGCAAGTTGCCACCAGACTGATGGAAAAGGCATGGCCAAACCGGATGGATCAGGCTACTTGTATCCACCACTCTGGGGGGAGAATAGCTACAATCATGGAGCTGGACTGTACCGAATCACAAGATTTGCGGGCTATATCAAAGCGAATATGCCCTTGGGTGCGACCTTCGAGCAACCTATCTTGAGCGATGAGGAATCCTGGGATCTTGCTGCTTATGTCAATAGCATGGAGCGACCCACGAAAGACCTTTCACAAGATTGGCCAGATATTTCAAAGAAGCCCATGGACCATCCCTTCGGGCCTTTTACTGACGGATTTTCAGAGGAGCAACATAAGTTTGGTCCCTTCAAACCCATAAAAGCTGCAAAAACTACCCCAAAGTGAGGTTTTTAATTTTTTTCACATTCCTTCTTCTGTTTGCTCTTCATTCCAATTTAGTTCATGCTCAGGTGCCTGAAGCGGAGAAAAAAGTTGTGTTTGAGCCTGAATTAAGTCTTCGAAGCTTTTGGATGAATACCTCCTACACCAATGAAACACTCCGATCTGATCATGCGCTAGGGTTAACTTCCTTGATTGGGGGGAAAATAATTGCCTCTAAAAAATGGGAATTTCAAGCCGGATACCGGGTATTCGCCAATGCTTTCAGCTCGGATTTTTGGGTGCCCGATCCAGTTACTGGCCAGGCAAATCGCTATGAATCAGGCTTATTTAATCTATTGGATCCACAAGACCGGTTCTTTGGGAGATTGGAATTGCTTTCCCTTGCGTATACCCATTCGAAGTTTGGTGTAAAAGTAGGAAAAATGGGAATTCAGTCCGATTGGGTGAATGCACAGGATGGTCGGCTTTCGCCAACAGTAGTGGAAGGAGTTCATGCCTGGTTTGTGCCGGCGGCGAATTGGAAGGTAAGTGGATGGGCCATCAATCGGATGAATGTCAGGGGAAGTAAAGATTGGCTTTCGGTAGGAGAGACCATCGGATTATTTCCGCAAGGAAGAAGCCCCTTTGGTAAACCAGCGGCTTACCTTGGAAATACGACGAGTCCTTGGTTGGGAATTTTGGAACTCGAGGGAAAGTTGAAAAGAGGGAGGAGCCTTCGTTTTTCACAAACCTATGCAGCAAATGTATTTGCCACCTATTGGGCTACTTATGAAAAGACCTCCAAAAAAAGCCTAGGAACCTGGACATCGGGGATTCAAGCCGGGATGCAGCATGGACTTGGGGATGGGGGCAATGCAGATTCTCAAAAGCAATACAAGGATCCTAGTGATTTGAATTTTGCTGTTTCAGCGAAGTTAAACTGGAAAAAAGGGCCTTGGGAAACGCAATTGAGTGCAACTCAGGTGGGAGGAAAAGGCAGGTGGCTAAGTCCTCGAGAGTGGGGGAAAGATGCCTGGTATACCTTTATTCCAAGAGAGCGAAACGAGGGGTTTGAAACCGTGACTGCGGCAGTAGGATACCTTTCCTATCGTTTTGAGGAGGTTGGGATACAAGTTTACACCTTTGCAGGAATTCATATTTTACCCGATCCGCAAGATGTAGCTGCCAATAAGTACAATTTTCCAAGTTACCGGCAGCATAATTTGGGGTTGCGGTATGTTCCCAAAAACCTTAAAAATCTAGATTTTCAGTTGATTTTGGTAGTGAAAGAACCCTTGACCAATCAAAAACTTTCGACAGTACAGCAGTACAATAAAGTGAACCTACTGCATTTCAACGGATTAATTAATTGGAAACTAGCCAAACACTAGTCTTCTAGATATCCACTAATTCCTTCATTTATTAGGAATTCTCATTTGATAGGGCCACTTTTGTTTGTCGAGAAAATGTCTTCGATACTTGTTATCAAGTTTAGCATCGGCGATTCACCTGCCATAAGTAGCAAATCAAGAGTTCTCCAACACAGGTTTTACTTCTTTTTCTTCTACTTTTTTAATTCAACAGAAGCTATGCTTTTTGAGTTAAAACCTGCAGTTAACATCCTTTAGAGAACTCAAATTTACTAGTTTCACCCAAACTTCTCCATTATTAAGACTATTCGATTTTCCGAATCAGCGTTGACTGAATTTTCTACAACCCTTCGTAGCAGAGTCAACGCACACTTCAATTCCACAAAGCAAACCAAGTTTGCGAACAAGGAAATGTTCTTCAAGACCTTTGTCATGATGTGTTTGTATTTTGTACCGATAGTCCTCGTCACTACTGGTGCAGTGGACCAAACTTGGCAATTGTTTGCATGCTACGTAGCCAGTGGACTTGGTATGGCAGGAATTGGAATGGGAATCATGCATGATGCCATTCATGGCACCTATTCTCAGAATCCTAAAATCAACAAGTTGTTAGGGTATACCCTTAATCTAATTGGTGCCAATGCAACGGTATGGAAAATACAGCACAATGTACTTCACCATTCCTACACCAACATTCCTGAAGGAGACGATGACATCAATGCTCCTTTTTTCCTTCGATTCTCTCCTCATGCTCCTAAGAACAAGATGCATGCCTTTCAGCATTGGTATACTTGGATCTTTTACGGTTTATCAACGGTTTCTTGGGTAACATCTAAAGACTTTATCCGCTTTGACCGCTATTACAAGATGGGCATGTTCAAAGGTGAAAACGTGTATCGAGATACGGTTTTAAAGATTATTGCTTGGAAGTTGGTTTACTATTTCATTATCCTTGGATTACCGATTGCCTTCTCTCCATTTGGAGTTGGTGAAATCATACTCGCATTCCTTGCGCTACATTTTGTCACTGGTCTTAGCATTTCCTTGGTCTTCCAGACAGCGCACATCATGCCGGAAGTATCCTTTCCTCAAGCCAACGAGTTTGGTGTCGTTGAGGGAGAGCGCATGCTGCACCAATTAGCGACCACATCAAATTACTCTGAAAAAAACTACTTATTTTCTTGGGCGATTGGTGGGTTGAATTATCAAGTTGAACACCATTTGTTCCCAGATATTTGCCATGTACATTATCGCCACATTGCCCCAATTGTGAAGGCTACTGCGGCAGAATACAATATTCCATATTATACAAAAAAGACATTTTTTGATGCATTGAAGGCCCACGCGAAAATGCTTTACCACCTAGGTAATGTAGAAATGCAGCCTGTCAAAGCTTAAAACCAACTGATGAATAACACAATAAGAAAAAACACCAAGCCTGCTGCACCAGCTCCTCGAGGAGGAAATCAGGACCGCAGGACTGTAAAAAAGAAGGAATCTACTTTAGACCCCCGTCTTTTCGTAAAAAAAGCCCAGCCCAGTGGACAAGAAGGATTCCGTACGGAAAAGACCTTCGCAGACCTTGGTTTGACAGCTAAGTTGCTTCAAAATATCCTAGCAAAAGGATACCAAACGCTTACCAACATTCAGGAGCAATCCATTCAACCCCTCCTTCAAGGAAGAGATATGATGGCGATTTCAAAGACAGGGTCAGGAAAAACTGCCGCCTTCTTGATTCCTATCATTGAACATGCGCTGAAGGATCCTAGAAACTACACTGCATTGGTGGTGACACCGACGAGAGAGTTGGCCTTGCAAATAGAAGAAGAATTTAAGTCGCTTACCCTAGGTATGCCGCTCTACTCTGCCACTTTTATCGGAGGAACCAATATCAATTCTGATCACCAGAAATTGCAGCGCAAGCTTCAATTGATTGTAGGCACTCCAGGAAGGCTTTTAGACCTTTCAGACCGTCGTGAATTAGATCTTAGGAAAGTAAATACCCTTGTTTTGGATGAGTTTGACCGAATGTTGGACATGGGCTTTGTCCTAGACGTCAATAAACTGGTCAATCGAATCGGGACTAGAGATCAAACACTCTTATTTTCAGCAACGCTTGAGCCGGGTCAAAAGAAATTGATCGATGGCCTACTTTCTAATCCTTTAGAGGTGAAGGTTTCTGGTGGGGGATCTACCAATGAAAATATTGAGCAACAAACGATTCATGTTCCAGAAGGACAAGATAAGTTTGATGTACTAGCAGACTTGTTCGCTAACCCAGAATTGGAAAAAGTAATTCTATTTACTGAAACCAAAAGGCTAGCGGATCGTTTAGCTAAAAAGTTAGTACAAGCCGGTATCAAAGCCGGTCAAATCCACGGAGATAAGTCCCAGAATTTTCGGAATCGAATGATCGATGAATTTAAGAGTGGGGACATCCGAGTATTGGTAGCAACTGACGTTGCGGCCAGAGGGATCGATGTAGCTGATGTGAGCCATGTGATCAATTATCAGCTACCGATGACAATGGATGCTTACATCCATCGAATCGGAAGAACAGGCAGAGCCGGTAAAGTAGGTCATGCCATCACATTTGTAAACTAAACCACTTGCATGTCAAAAAATCAAAACACATTTATCAAAAAACAAAAGGCGGAACTAAAGAAGAGAAAGCAGAAAGATAAAATGGAGAAGAAACTTGAGCGAAAAGGACAACCAAAAGATGGAAGTCTCGACAACATGATCGCTTATGTGGATGAATTCGGAAACATCTCTGATACTCCTCCAGAACCGCCAGTAGAGAAAAAATTTATTTCAAATCAGTCCAATCAAAATCGAGTAAAAACAAATCAAAATTTCAAAAATCATGAATGAAGGAACAGTAAAATTCTTTAACACAACCAAAGGCTTTGGATTCATTACCCCATCTGATAATAGTGAGGACGTATTCGTTCACCACACAGGTTTGGTTCACGAAATCCGTGAAAATGACAAAGTAGTGTACGAATTGGTACAAGGAAAGAAAGGCATCAATGCCGTTAACGTGAAAGTGGTTAAGTAATTCCACCTTCCCTTGCTAAAAATCCCCAGGTGACCCAGTCGCTTGGGGATTTTTTATACCTCCCAACTTGCAACCCGTTGCCTTAAAATAAAATCCGAAGTGATCTCTAGTATTTTTTTGGTCCACTCGTAAAATTGCGGGTAATCCTATTTTATTATTCAATTCAGAAGTTTAGCTTTATCGACTTCTAAACTATGTTTTGAACTGAGCTAACACACTTACTTTGATCCTCTCAACCCTTCCTATCCCATGAAAAATAGCCCGATTTACCTCATTTCTTTCCTCCTTCTACTTTCTTGTGCTCCTAAAGAAAAGGAAGCAGAAACACTTTCGAACACTAGTCCAGAAATCAACCAAAATAATGCAGCTATGCCAGATTCAGTCCTTCGCCATGTAGTCCTATTTGGATTTAAAGCAACTTCCTCTCCCCAAGATATCGATGGGATCGTAGCTGCTTTTCAAGCCTTACCTTCAAAAATCTCTGAAATCAAAGGCTTTGAATGGGGGGTAAATTCTAGCCCGGAAGGACTTAATCAGGGCTTAACGCATGCCTTTACCGTAACCTTTCACTCTGATGCGGATCGTGATACTTATATCCCACATCCTGCGCACCAGGAGTTTGTAGGTCTCTTGGGTCCACATTTGGATAAGGTAACGGTAATTGATTATTGGACAAAGGAATAACCTACCTGCGGTAGGCAGGCCTAACAAGCTACCTGCGGTAGGCAGGCCTAACAAGCTACCTGCGGTAGGCGGGCCTACTTAATTGCCTGCGGTAGGCAAGCAGTCCTTTTCTCCTTTTTTATTTCAAACATGTTGCCTCGATGACAAGTTGATCGGTATGCAGTATGCACTACTTCCCCTCGAAACCAGCAATCTCCTCCCTTTTTTAGGGGAGGCTTATTTCCATCCCGATTTTTTTTCTTTGGAAGAAGCAGATCTTTATTTCAAGCTGCTTCAAGAGGGACTAGTTTGGCAGCAGGAGCCGATCTGGATGTTTGGTAAGCAAATCCTTCAGCCTCGTCTTACTGCGCTTTATGGGGACCCTAAGGTGTCTTATGGGTATTCTGGAATTGCGATGCAAGCGCAGCCCTTTACGAAGGAATTGGAGACAATTAAGCAGCGCTTGCAGGACTTCACACAACATGAATTCACGCACGTACTCTGCAACTATTACCGAGACGGTCAAGATAGCATGGGTTGGCATCGAGACAATGAAGCCGTCTTAGGTCAAAATCCAAAAATAGCTTCACTCACCTTTGGTGCGAGCCGATCTTTTCAAATGCGGCCTTACAGCGCTAAAGAACCTAAAATAAATCTTGAACTCTCCCATGGTAGCCTGCTGCTAATGGAGGGAGCAAGTCAGCATCACTGGGAACACCAGCTCCCCAAGACAAAAAAGGTAAATCAGCCAAGAATCAACCTTACTTTTCGAAGGTTATTGGGCTAGCGCCTTGAATACCAATGGGTCCGTAACTAGTGCAGATCAATCCACTACCCAAAGGTAATCCTTGTAGCCGGCAGCCTCCATTTGGGATTTGGGGATAAACTTCATGGCCGCGGAATTCATGCAGTAGCGTAATCCTGTAGGCGCAGGACCATCGTTGAAGACATGGCCTAAGTGTGAGTTTCCTAGTTTGCTTCGTACTTCTACCCGCATCATGCCTAGGGTTTTGTCAATGGGCTTGTCAATCACCCGCGCATCGATAGGCTTGGTAAAACTAGGCCATCCAGAGCCAGATTCATACTTATCCTTGGAGCTAAATAGGGGTGCTCCGGTCACTACGCAAACATAAATTCCTTCCTCCTTATTGCCATTGTATTCGTTGTTGAAGGCAAATTCGGTAGCGCCTTCCATGGTGACCTCGTACTGGAGTTCGTTCAATTTGCTTTTTAGGTCCCCTTTGGATGGCGAAGGGTATTTTTTAGCACTGAGCTCAGGCCAATGTTTTTGAATGAATGCATCTCTACCTGAACCTCTTCGGTAGGCATAGTAATCTTGAGGGCTCTTTTTGTAGTAATCCTGGTGGTAATCCTCAGCAGGGTAGAAGTTGGTAAACTTGATTATGGGCGTGGCTATAGGATTGGAGAATCGTTTGGACTGATCCAGAAGTTTTTTGCTTTCCTCGGCCACCTTTTTTTGTTGATCGTTGTGAAAGAAAATGGCTGACTCGTATTGCGTACCGCGATCAAAAAAAGAACCTCCTACATCCGTAGGGTCGTAGGTTTGCCAGAAAATATCGACCAATTCAGCATAGCTAATCACTTCAGGGTCGAAGGTAATTTGAACCGACTCCCGGTGGGAAGTTTTACCTCCAGCAACTTCGCCGTAGGTTGGGTTCTTTTCTTTCCCTCCGGAATAACCAGAAACTACGGATATCACCCCGTCAAGACCCTCAAAAGGGGCTTCCACACACCAAAAGCAACCTCCAGCAAAGGTGGCTACTTGCTGAGATGCGGAGAAGATTTCTTTGGGACTCTCCGATTCTGCTGATGGATTCTTGGTTTCCGTAGGAGTAGATCCTCCATTACAAGCAAGTAGAAGGGATGCAATCAGGGCGATCATGGGATAGCTAAATTTTGATTTGAGTATCATTTGCAATTTGGTTCGCATAACGGATTGAACTGCAGTTAGCGGGTAGGTTTTTAACTCTGAATTCAGGCTGTCTGTTTCAAATTTAGGGGATTAATTTTGAGGGGATTCGACATGAACAAAGTAGACTGGTTCTCTTTTTTTATTCAAACTGTGTTTTTTTGATGAAAAAAGGGGAATAATTGAAGAACACTTTTAGATTTGTGTACGCTAGTTTTTTTTCATTCACTATGCATTCATCTGTTCGAATTCTTGCCGCATTTATTTCAATTGGGTTGCTTTACTTCTTGCCAATAAGCACGTTAAGGGCCCAAGAAGTAGGCTTTATATCCCTATTTGATGGGAAGACCTTGTCTGGATGGGTAGGGAACAAAAGTTCGTACTTAGTCAAGGATGGGATGATCGTCATTGAACCCCAAGGCGGGGGAGGAGGAAATTTATACACTGAGAAGGAATACGGAAATTTTGTATTGCGATTTGAGTTTCAACTAACCCCTGGGGCCAACAATGGCTTGGGAATTCATGCACCACTAGAAGGAGATGCCGCCTATGTGGGGAAAGAATTACAGATATTGGACAATGAAGCAGAAAAATATGCAACCCTACAGCCGTACCAATACCATGGATCTGTTTATGGGGTAATTTCTGCCAAACGGGGCTATTTGCGGCCTACGGGAGAGTGGAATCAGCAGGAGGTACGCGTGCAGCATCCTTATGTAACCGTTGTGCTCAATGGGGAAGTGATTTTGGAAGGCAATTACCTTGAAGCCGGTAAAAACGGTACGTTAGACAAAAAAGAACATCCTGGACTCCAAAGAAGTCGAGGACATATTGGATTTTTGGGCCATGGTGATGTGGTCCGATTTCGAAATATCAAAATCAAAGAAGTACAATAAACCCATGAATACCCCTTTTACTTATGAAAAAAGACTATCAACTAATCGATCGTAGAAATTTTATTAAGAAGTCAGCCCTAGGTATTGCTGGCTTATCCTTGGCCCCTGCACTACTAGCCGAAGTAACTGCCAAAGGCAAACTCAGGACTGTTCACATCGGTTTGGGTGGAATGGGAATGGAAGACTTGCGCGCCATCTCTAGCCATGCCATGGTAGAAGTAGTGGGGCTTTGCGATGTGGATTCAAATGCCTTAAGTAATGCCACTGCTCTTTTTCCTAAAGCAAAGACCTACGCGGATTACCGCTTGCTGTTGAGTGAAATGGAAGATCAGTTTGACGCGGTAGTGGTGTCCACACCAGACCATACGCATGCGCCAGCCTCTTTGATGGCCATGGAGATGAACAAGGCTGTATATTGTCAAAAACCGCTTACCCACCACGTGACAGAGGCCAGAGCGATGAAAAAGCTGGCTGAAAAAAAGAATTTAGTCACCCAGATGGGAATTCAGGTACATTCCTTTTACGATTACAAGCTAGCTACGCTGCTCATTCAATCTGGGATCATCGGTAAGGTCAATACGGTTCGTGCTTGGTCTCCCAAAAACTGGGGATATGACGGAAAAGAACCTAGAGGGAGCGATACGGTGCCAAGCAATCTGAATTGGAACTTATGGCTGGGCACAGCTCCTGAGCGGGATTTTAAGGAGGGGGTTTACCATCCTGGCAACTGGAGGAAGATATTGGACTACGGCTGTGGTACGCTTGGAGATATGGGGGTACATATTTTTGATACGCCCTACAATGCCCTCCAGTTGGATGTGCCACGTACGATTGTCAACAAATGCAGAAAGCCAACAGGTTTTGGATTTCCAGAAAATAATATTGTGACTTATGAATTTCCAGCGACACCTTACACCACAGATACTTTGAAGTGGGTCTGGTACGATGGAGCTGGGGCTCCGGAGCTACATGAGGATTTGCAGCTCCCCAATGGTGACAAACTTCCTGATCAAGGTGCCATGTTTCTAGGTGAAAAAGGACGATTGCTACTGCCACACTTCCAGCAACTTCCTCGATGGATTGTGGATGGAAAGTACAAGCAGTTTGATGTGACTCCATTCAATTTGGGTGCTCCAGTGAAGGATTATGTGGGAGAAAGTAAGAAGCATTACCACCAATTTGTAGATGCCTGTTTAGGTAAAGGAGAATGCAGTGCACCTTTCGAATATTCAGCTCGCTTAACCGAGACAATTCTTCTTGGGGTGATTGCAGGCCGTTTTCCAAACGAAACCCTCCACTGGAACAGTAAAAAAGCAAAATTCGCGGAGCGAAAAGCAAACAAGTTCCTCGACGGAAAGTACCGTAAATTCTAAATTTAAGACCTCGAAAGGGGGGATTTCTCCCTTTCGAGATTTTTTTAATGTAATTTTTCTAGCATAAACTTTGGGTGAAGTTTATGCTTCTTAGCAGTTAATTTTTTCAACTATGCCAACAGAAAAGCGCTATTGCCAATGCTGTGCTCAAGTCCTTTATGGGAGATTGGATAAGAAGTTTTGTGACGAGGGTTGCAGAAATAACTTCAATAATCAGCAAAATTCAGTTCAAAATAAAGAGATACGACTCATCAACCGAGTTTTGAAGCGGAACAGAGCTATCCTGCTCAGATTACTCGCATTGGAAAAGAAACCAACAAAGGTTGACAGAGAATGCTTGTTGCTGGAAGGATTTAACTTTCGGTACATGACCCAGCAAGGAGTAGGTCCGGCTGGGCAGTCCTACCAGATCTGCTATGATGTAGGGCTGATTTCAGAACAGAATACGAATTACCTGATTGTACTTGCAAAGGATGTAGTTCATTGAACCAGCATCATTTTTACTTGGCAAGGACTTCTTCGAATAGTTTATCGGTAACCACGGCAATGGCGCCTCGTAATCCTACCTCATTTCCCAATTGATACAGCGCAATCTTGGTTTTTTCTCTGGATTTGGCCATGCTGTACACATTTAATGCTTGTTGAATTGGGGTCAAAATATACTGATTGGCTTCAGCAACCACACCTCCAAGGATGATGAGTTCAGGATTGAGAAGCTGAATAAGCATGGAAATTCCCCTTCCCAGATTAAGGCCTACCTCTGATAAGATGGTGATGGCGCGTTGATCTCCTTCTTGGGCTGCTCGCACTACAAGATTGGGATCGAGTGGTCCTTTGTAGGCTTTGGCCATACGTGCTAGGATGCTGTCTTTGTCGAGCAATAGCGCTTCTTCAGCCATGCGGACGATGGAGGTACCCGAGGCTACAGCTTCCAAGCAGCCTTTTTTTCCGCAGGTGCAATTGATTTCTTGGGATTCAAAAAGTGGGGAGTGCGCAAATTCACCAGCAAATCCAGAAGTACCCTGGTAGATTTTCCCGTCCACGATGATCCCTAGTCCGATACCCCATCCTACAAAAATCCCCAGCACGTGTTGGGCACCTTCAACCCTTCCAAACTTGTATTCTGCAAGCGTCATGGCTCGCGCATCATTCTCCAGAAATATGGATTGCGGAAACCTGTTTTCGAGGTGCGCTTGCAAGCTTTTTCCTCCGAAATTGAGGTAGGTATGGTTAATCCCAGCCTTGGAATCAATTAATCCCGGCATGGAAATTCCGATCGCAATGATTTTGTCCAAAGGGAAGGCAGATGCATCTAGGTAGCTTTCGATGTGCTGACAAAGTAGTTCGAAGGTCTCTGGCTCATTGTTTAGCACGAGTTTATGCGTCACTTTTTCCCGTACGATTTCCTGTTGGCAGTTGTAGAGTGCCAAGTTGCAGGAGTACTTGCTGAGGTCCACAGCTACTACATAGAATGCGTCCGGTGCCAATCGGTATAAATCTGGCTTCCTTCCACCTTGAGATGCTGCACGACCTTGTTTGATCACCTCTCCTGAACGCATTAGATCTGTCAAGAGTGCATTTACAGTGGGTAAAGAAATTCCCATACTCCCACAAACTTCATTGGCAGTAGAAGCGCCTTTCTGGTACAAATTCTTGATTAGGCGAATTCGTAGCAGGTAGTTTTTTACTTCAACTACGCCTTCAATTTTAGTAAGGGCCTTTTGTGGATTAATTAGGTGCATGACTCTGAAGTGAGCCATCAAATACGCAAAATATTGGGCGGCATAAAAATACTTTTTAAAAAAAATCAAAGAAGGTATCGGTAATTTAAATAAGAAAGTAGGGAATTGGAGACTGTTTCATTTGAAATTTCATTTTCTCTTGCAGTTTGACATTTTTATTGACCTCCAAGTTGGAAACTAGAAAAATGTCTACCTTTGGTTTCTTTTTTAATTCTAGTGTATGAAACCACTTATTCTTTCCCCCGATTTAAGTAAAACTCAAATCGCTGAACTTGTAGAACGCTATTTAGGTGAGGCAGGATTTTCGATTTCCACCCAAGATTTTGAGCGCCCTTGGGGAGGATTTTTTGTATTGGATGAAACGAAGATTCGGGCATTTAAAGCCCAGTTTTTCCCTGAAGTAGCACTTTCTGAAGAGCAGTATGCACAGAAGTTGAGCCCCAAATTTTTACTCGTAGCACCCGGAGCGCGACTTTCTTGGCAGTACCACTACCGTCGTGCGGAGTTGTGGACCTTGGTAGGAGGTGAAGCTGCCATAAGCCGGAGTTTGAACGATGATCAAGAAGCCGTTGTACCTATGGTCTCTCATGAAGTAGTTTCGCTTCAGCAGGGAGAACGCCATCGTTTGATTGGTACGCAAGGTTGGGGAGTAGTTGCCGAGATTTGGATGCATACTGATCCAAACCATCCTTCAGATGAAGCTGACATTGTCCGATTGCAGGACGACTACTCAAGAAAATAAAGTTGATTAGGCCTTGTTGAGGGCGTCGATTTGTTTGGCCACCTCTTCCGCTTCTGCCATCAATTTGTCCGCAGCAGTTCGGTTGCTATGCGATAGTTTATGCGCATCTGCCATCATCTTGGCATAGGTCTCCTGAAGCTTTTCCTTCTCGCTTTTCTTTTTGAATAATCCAAACATGGGTTTCGGTTTTAGGTTTAACAGCGTTTACCAAAGAATGTTTTCCTGCCTTCGGCAGGCAAGCCTAACTTCGGCAGGCAAGCCTAACTTCGGCAGGCAAGCCTAGCTTCGACAGGTAGAGCCTGTCTGCCGAAGGCAGATTATTGGCTATCGGTACTTCCTTTTGGATACTGGATTTCATCATCCTTAAACTGAAGGAGGTCTTCCAGCCTTCCAGCTGAATTGTAAAACTTCCAAGGGCCTTGTTTTTTACCATCCTTCATATATCCTTCAGAGGCTTTTCTCCCGGATTCGTGGTAATAGATCCAAAGTCCTTCTGATTTACCTCCTTGATAGCTGCCTTCGGATTCTTTTTGGCCTGTGACATAGTAGGTGATGCGGGTGCCCATACCGTCTTTCAAGGTACCCTTGTTTCGAGTTTCTTTTCCATCTAGGGTGTAATACTCATTTACATTGAGGAGCCTGCCGTTGTCCCAAAACTCTTCTTGGGTGAGCTGCTTGTTGTCGTAGAATAATCCCCAAATCCCATCCTCAAACCCTAAGTTGAAGGTGCCTACAGACTTTAGTTGACCTCCATCGTAGTAATATACCCACTGCCCATTTTCCATTCCGAGTAGGTATTCCCCTTCAGCCGCCAAAATGCCCATTTTATTGAAATACTTCCATAAGCCTGTTTTGAGGTCACTTTTGTATTCTCCAATGGCATACAAACTCCCATCTGGGTAAAAATTCTTCCAAACCCCAACTTTTGCACCTCCTGCATATTGACCTTGTACTGAAAGTTTGCCCGAACTGTGGTTTTCTACATAATCACCTTCGGGAACACCCAAGACATAGGTTTTGCGTTTGGAAATTTCCTTGTTCGGAAAATATTCCTCCCAAACACCCACGGCTACGTTGTTTTCATACCGCTCTTTTCGTGCCAAGCGTCCAGTTTCGTAAAAATAGCTCCACTCGCCAATGCGATTGCCAAAATCATCGTAGTATTCCTCCAACTCAGGGATTTTTGTTCCTGGGAAAAAGCTTTTCCAAGCGCCAATTTTCTCCCCGTTTTTGTAGGTACCAGACTGGTAGACCACATTGGGTAAGGAAAAGGTCTTGTAAACACCTTCAAATTGCCCTTTGACTGCAGTGGCTTCGGCCATGATATTTCCCTGCGGGTCAAATTCGAAATAGGGGCCTTCTCGCAATCCATCTACATAAAATTCGCGCACAGCAAGTTCCCCCTCTGGGAAGTAGGACAACCATTGTCCAGCTTTTTTACCAGCTGCATAATTGCCTTCCAATTTGATCTGAGTAGGATCCACGTAAAAGTCCTTTTCAGTGCTTCCATAATATTCCGTGTATTTACCTACCAAAATGCTATCCTGAAAGATCATGTCTTTCACTAAGTAACCATTCGAATCAAAAAATCGAGCTGGTCCAAAAAGTTTTCCATTCCGGTAATCCGCTAGCTCTTTTGGCTTGCCATTGGCATGAAAACTCGCCCACTGTCCATCACGAAGGCCGTTTTTAAAGGTTCCTTCTGTAATTAAGGTGTTGGTTTTTGCATTGTAAAACTTCCATAGTCCAGTTTGACGCTGATTTTCAACTACACCTGTCCCAACAATTGAAGAATCATTGGTGTACCGCACTGCGATTTTTGAAGTCTGTGCAAAAAGCGAAAAATGAAGAAGGGAGAATACTGCGATCAGTACATACTTCATGGCAAATCAGGATCTTAAAGGTAGGTTGGGTATAGATTTCGGTACTCGGAATTGGGTGATTTCCCTATTCCTACGTAAAAAATCATTTCCTGTTTAAAAGTACATGAAATCCTTAAATTTTTTGATCACTCAGCCGGATTTGCATGGAGAATTTTCTTCAATTCTTCCCTCAAAATTTGGAGACAATTTTCTTGATCTCCAACCAATGCAATCTCCTTAATCCAGAGCCTAGCTTCTCCTTGGTTTTGAAGGGATTCGGGGTTGGTACTGCGGGTCTGTATCCAGTCCACCTGTGCTGCCAAATCCCAGGGGAGGTTATTTCGCCCCAATAGGAATCCATTCTCAATAAATAATCGGTCAGGTTGCGGCATTTGTTTGCCCAGAAAAGCGCAGCAAAAAAGTCCATGGCCAAACCAGCTTACAAAACGGATGTTACAACCTGTTTTCAAATCAAACTCTCGAATCAGGTCAAGCACGAGGTAGGGGAATCCGAGCAGCTGATTTCCTTTGGAGATTTTTTTACCCTTCGATTTTGAGAAAAAATGGGTCAATTCCTCATTTGTAACGGAGTTGCCTAGCTGTTCAAAAAGGTCCAGAAAATCAGTTTTTAGTTGATTTTGCCGCTGAACTAGCGTTTTATCTAGCCAGAGATTAAGGTCTAGCTCCGATTTCACTCGGTTACCATTTCAAGAGTGCAGAAGCCCAAGAAAAACCTGAGCCAAAAGCTGCAAGACAAATCAGCTCATTTTCTTTCAACCTTCCCTGTTCCCAAGCTTGGGAGAGAGCAATAGGGATGGTTCCTGCAGTGGTATTGCCCAGGTGCATGATGTTATTGAATACCTTCTCGTCGGGCAACTCCAGTTTCTGTTGAATGTATTGTGAAATCCTCAAATTGGCCTGATGGGGCACAAGGAGGTCGATGTCGTCCTTAGTCAACTGATTGAATGCCAATGCTTCTTGGATCACTTCCATAAAGCGAACTACGGCATGCTTGAAAACTGCATTTCCATTCATTTTAAGCAAAAAGTCCCCTCGCTCAATCAGTTCTTTGGAGATTCGTACTTTTCCACTGGAACTCGGGGCTAGGCAATAGAGTTCTTCGGCGTGAGCTCCTTCAGAATGAAGGTGGGTACTGATAATCCCTGCTTGACCAGGCGCTGCTCTGCCCACTACTACCGCACCTGCTCCATCCGCAAATATCACCGAACTGGATCTGCCTTCATCACTTTTATCCAAGGCTGAAGATTGGATTTCAGCACCGACAACTAGGATTTTTTGGTACATGCCGGTTTTGATAAACTGATCGGCAATGGAAAGGGCATAGATAAAGCCAGAACAAGCATTTCGAATATCTAGAGCACCGATCGTTTTGAGTCCCAATTCCCGCTGCAGCAGCACGCCATTGCCCGGTAAAAAGTAGTCCGGGGTAATGGTAGCAAAAATAATGAAGTCAATTTCATCTTTTTCTACACCAGCTCGTTCCATGGCCATTTTACTTGCTTTAGCAGCCATGTTGTTTACGGTGTCCACTCCAGGTGTATACCAACGTCTCTCCTGAATTCCGGTGCGCTCTACAATCCACTCGTTGGTGGTATTCATCATTTGGGAAAGTTCGGCATTGGTGACTATCCGTTCAGGCACATAATGTCCCGCTGCTAGAATTCGTGAAGTATACATGGGCTTAGGGTAAAGTAGATGGGTGTTTGGGTAAATAGCATTGCAATATCGGTACTGCAAATTAGTTCAACAACAAAAGATGGGCTTGTTCGGCTTATCCAAACAGGGTGTAATTCCCAAATTGATCCATAGGTGAGGTCTTCCGGACGAGACTTTGAGAATCATTTTGTACTGAATTGACCAAGGGAGATACTGTATAACTACCCATCAATTCAGTGGGGTAGGGCTTCAATAATTCCAGAAGTTCGGCCTCAGAACTGTAACTGTCCAACCATTTTTTCTCTTGCCCAGGCCTCAAAATCACGGGCATGCGATCGTGAACTTCTGATACTAATTCATTTGGGCTGGTTGTGAGGATTAAAAAAGTATGTTGAGACTCTCCGGATACCGTTTCATATTCTTCCCAAATACCAGCAAAAGCAAAAGGCTCCTCCTCACGTAGGACAAAGCGATGGGGAATTTTGGTTTTCTTTCCGACTTTTTTCCATTCGTAAAATCCATCTGCTGGGATTATGCAACGTCTTTTTAGGAAGGAAGATTTAAAAGTTACTTTTTCATGAACAGATTCAGCTCTTGCATTGATTAGTTTGGCCGAAACAGGCTTGTTTTGACCAAAATCTGGGGTAATTCCCCAGTAAAAAAATGAAAATCCTTTGGGACTATCGGAGGTGATCACTGGCACCAACTGCGTCGGGGCAATGTTGTATCGTGGAGAAAAATCTGCCAGCATTTCTGCTTGAAAGCGTTCTTCTAATTCGATTTTACTTTTGGCAAGTGAATATCTTCCACACATGGGCGCAGTTTTAGCTATTTTTCTCGAAGTTAGGAATCCTGGCAAATAAATTCAACTGCTCGGGCTTCAGAATAAAAGGGTAGACGGGGATCAGCTTGCATAAAACCGACATGACCTCCCTGGATGGGAAATTCAAAGTGCACCTGATCCAACTGTTGTGCCAGCTGAATGGGGTAGCAGGCGGGACTGAGGAAAGGATCGTTTTGTGCGTTTAAAACGAGTGCAGGAACTTGAATGTCTGGCAAGAACTGCAATGCTGAGTTGATTTTGTAATACTCTTCAGCATCGAAAAACCCATGCAAGGGACCGGTGAAGGTGTTGTCAAAATCTCGAAGGGTGCGAATGGAAGCAAATTTTTCCAAGGGAAATTCATCTGGAAAATGGGCAGATTTTTTCTCAATCTTCAATTGAAGGCTCTTCAGAAATCGTCGGGTGTAGAGCCCAAATGCAGCAGTGGAAATTTTATCACAAGACCCTCCAAGATCCAAGGGCACAGAAATCGCCACTCCTTTTTTAATTTTTGGATCTAGCTTTCGCTTCTCGCCTAGGTATTTGAGGGTCAGGTTTCCTCCCAAACTGAAACCGATCAGGGAAATCTCTTCATAGCCTGGAGAGGCATAGTTGACGATGGTTTCTAAGTCGTAGGTAGCACCACTGTGGTAAAAAATAGCCTTCCGGTTGAGTGCTGCACCACAGCCTCGGTAATTCCAGGCCAAAACATCGAATCCATTTTTTAGGGCTTCTTTTGCCATTCCTAAAACATAAGATCTGCTGCTATTTCCTTCCAAACCATGGCTGATTACCACTAATTTGGTGTTGCCTTTTCGGTGCCAATCAACTTCTAAGACATCCCCATCGTGAGTTTCTACAAGATCCTGTGCTGTAGGAGGTAGGATTACTTTTCGAAATAAGGTAGGGAAAACTGTTTCTAAGTGACCGTTAAAGAGATATTTAGGTCTTTGGAGATTGCGGGCTTGGACTAAGGGCATGGATGCAAGAGGTCAAAAACTGATTGGAAAATACAGCATATAATTTGAATAAAGCGTTTTTAAAAACTATTTTTGGGCACTTAAATTAACTACAAGAGCTACTAGAACATGGCCGAAATTATTAGAATGCCAAAAATGAGTGACACCATGGAAGAAGGTGTGATTGCATCCTGGTTGAAGAAAGTAGGAGACACTGTAAAGCCGGGAGATATTCTTGCAGAGGTGGAGACCGATAAAGCCACTATGGAACTGGAATCGTACGAGGAAGGGGTTTTGCTATATGTAGGCGTAAGAGAGAAAGATTCGGTTCCAATAAATGGAATCATCGCAATAATTGGAGAAAAGGGAGAAGCATTCCAGCATTTGTTGTCTGGCGCAGCTTCCGAAGTAACCAAAGTAGAAGTAACCACTCCAGCTGCGGCCCCAGCGCCTGCTGCTGTTGAAGTAAAAGCCCCAGCCGCAGTTGTCAATACATCTTCAATCCCAGCGGTTGTGGTAACGATGCCCAAGATGAGCGATACAATGCAGGAAGGCACCATTTCCACTTGGTTGAAAAAAGTGGGTGATGTGGTAAAGTCGGGAGAAATCATCGCTGAAGTAGAGACAGACAAAGCCACCATGGAGTTGGAGTCCTACGAAGACGGCGTTTTGTTATACATCGGTGTAGAAGCTGGTGGAAGTGTGCCGGTGGATGGGGTCATCGCTGTGATAGGAGAAAAGGGTGCTGATTTTAAGAGCCTTTTGGCAGCCCATCAAGGAGGAGGATCTAAAGCATCTCCTGTTGAAGTTGCTAGTCCTGCAGCTCCTGTGGCTGTTGCTGCACCTGCTCCCGTAGTAGTTCAAGCACCAGTTGCAGCAGCAGTAGTTGCTAGTTCAACTGGAAATGAGCGTGTTAAGGCCTCTCCATTAGCCAAAAAGATAGCGAGTGAAACAGGAATAGACATTCGTCAAGTATCCGGTAGCGGTGAAGGTGGACGTATTGTTAAAAGAGATATTGAAACCTTTGTGCCAGCTGCAGTTTCAGCCAGCCCTCAGGCAGCTTCAAGCCCAGTGGGAGTTGCTCCAGCACTTGGTCAAGAGAGCTTCACTGAAGAGAAGGTTTCTCAAATGCGCAAAACTATAGCCAAGCGATTGGCAGAAAGTAAGTACTCTGCGCCTCACTTCTACTTGACCATGGAGATCAACATGGACAAGGCGATCGAGGCGAGAAAGAGCATGAACGAGTTTGGTACTGCAAAGATTTCGTTCAACGACTTGGTGATCAAAGCATCAGCAGCGGCATTGCGTCAAAACCCCAAAGTGAACTCCAGCTGGCTTGGAGATAAAATCCGCTACAACGACCACATCCACATCGGCATGGCGGTAGCAGTAGAAGAGGGATTGTTGGTTCCTGTGATTCGTTTTGCAGATCAGCTGTCGCTATCCCAAATTTCGAATCAAGCTAAAACATTGGGCCAAAAGGCTAAAAACAAAGAGCTACAACCCAAGGATTGGGAAGGAAACACCTTCACGATCTCCAATTTGGGCATGTTTGGCATCGATGAGTTTACCGCCATCATCAATCCACCTGATGCCTGTATCCTAGCAGTAGGAGGGATCAAGGAAACGGTCATCGTCAAGGATGGCCAAATGAAAATTGGTAATGTGATGAAGGTGACCCTTTCTTGTGATCACCGGGTAGTCGATGGAGCGGTGGGATCTGCATTCCTCCAAACTCTAAAAGGGCTGCTGGAAGATCCGGTTCGAATCCTTATCTAAGATTTAAACTGTCAAAAAGTCCTGTTCAACGAGGACTTTTTGCTTTTGTATAGTTTTTGAAATGCATCTTGAACTGGAGTTCTAAACTGGAACTCTATAAAATAAATTTTCCATGGAAAGAATTAAATCCACCACCGTAGTAGCCATTCGGCACAATGGAGAGGTTGTAATCGGTGCCGATGGGCAAGCGACCCTAGGCAATACCGTTGCGAAGAGCACGGTGAAAAAGATCAGAGTTCTTCAGGGAGGTAAAATTGTCACGGGATTTGCGGGCTCTACCGCCGATGCCTTCACCTTATTAGACAAGTTTGAAGAAAAGCTAGGTGCATATGGCAATAACATGAAGCGAGCGGCTGTGGAGCTAGCCAAGGAGTGGCGAATGGATCGCATGCTCAGCCGCTTGGAGGCCATGATGATTGTGGCTGACAAAGACGATATTTTGATAATCTCTGGTAATGGGGATGTGATCGAGCCAGATATGGAAATTGCTACGATCGGTTCGGGTAGTGTGTTTGCACAATCTGCTGCTCGGGCCATGAAGAAATTTGCTCCACAGCTATCTGCTGAGGAAATGGTTCGGGAAAGCTTGCATATTGCAGCAGATGTTTGCATTTACACCAACCATAATTTGGTGGTAGAAAAGGTGAGTTCTTAACCGAAGTTTTACGGAATTAGAAAGTCGGAAAAGAATTCCGACTTTTTTTTGTTTTCAGCAAACCCGAAGGCCTTTTTGTGTGTTAGTACCCTATACGTAATGAATCCAAATGGAAACAGCAACACCTAAAAAAACAAGCAAGAAAGACTATCGACAATTGATAGTTGAGGGATTTGTAGCGCATGTTCTTGAGCATGGCAAAGAACCGGCTTCCATCTTCAAGTTTGCAAAAGACATTAAAATCAAGGAAGAAGAGTTCTACCACTATTTTACATCCTTTGAAGGCGTCAAATCGGCGGTATGGGTTGCTATTTTTGAAGATACCTTAGCAAATGTGGAAGGGCAGGTCGTATACAAAGAGTACTCCGTCCGCGAAAAATTCCTCTCCTTTCTGTTTACTTGGATTGAAGAATTAAAGAAAAACCGTTCCTACCTCTTGTCTCTGTATAAGGACAAGTCCACTACCTTTAAAAAGCTACCTGGCGACACCCGTGACTTCAAAGAGAAGTTTTCGGACTTCGCTACTGACCTAGTGATGGAGGGAAAAGAGACACAGGAAATTGCCGCTAGGCCATTTATTACTGAAAAGTACGACGAGGCCTTGTGGATGCAGGTAGGTTTTGTGTTCCGCTATTGGATAGACGACCGCAGTCCACGATTTGAGAAAACAGATGCGGCCATTGAAAAATCAGTGCACCTTGCCTTTGACCTAATGGGTAAAAGTGCCTTAGATAGCTTTTTAGATTTCGCGAAGTTTCTCTCCCAAAACAAGTAATTCATGTCGGGAAAAGTAACGGAGCAGGGTTCTATCCCTGTCTCCAAAGTACAACGAGCAGCCAAATTCATCTCTACAGGGGCGAAAGTTGGTGGCAACTATGTGAAGCACTACGCGAAGAAGATGGTCAATCCCTCACTCGATCGAGAGGAGCTCCACAAAGACAACGCGTCAGATATTTATGATTCGCTCAGCCAGCTCAAAGGCTCTGCATTGAAGGTAGCGCAGATGATGTCGATGGACAAAAATCTCCTTCCTCGAGCCTATCAGGACAAGTTTACCATGGCGCAGTACTCTGCACCGCCGCTGTCCTATCCGCTGGTGGTTAAGACCTTTCAACAATACTTTCAGAAAACACCGGATCAGCTATTTGACACCTTCACCCGTGCCGCAGTCAATGCGGCATCCATCGGGCAGGTGCATCAGGCGACAAAAGGAGGAAAAACGTTGGCAGTGAAGATCCAATACCCTGGAGTGGCCCAGTCGGTGACCTCCGACTTGAAACTCGTCAAGCCAATTGCCTTGCGCATACTCAATATGAATGCGCAGGAACTGGATCATTACATGCAAGAAGTGGAGGAGCGACTTTTAGAGGAAACGGACTATCACTTGGAGGTGCAGCGCTCAAGAGAAATCTCAGAAGCCTGTGGCGATATTCCGAATCTTCGCTTTCCTAAGTACTACGATGCGCTGAGTTCGGAGCGGATCATCACCATGGATTGGATTGAAGGAAAGCACATCAAGGAGTGGATGGATACCAATCCTTCTCAAGAGGCAAGAAATAAGGTGGGACAGGCCCTATGGGACTTTTACCACCATCAGGTGCACAACCTGAACCAAGTACATGCAGATCCCCATCCGGGCAATTTCATCATCCAGGAAGACGGGACCCTTGGCATCATTGACTTTGGTTGCGTGAAGGTGATTCCAAAAGATTTCTATACTGGTTATTTTTCCTTGATTAGAAAGGATTTACTCCTCAACGAAGCCGAGTTGAACCAGGTCTTTTATGACCTAGAATTCATCTCGGACAAGGACACTCCCACGGAGAAAGCCTTTTTCAGCGCTATATTCTCTGAGATGATTTCACTGCTCGGTACGCCCTTTCACGTGGAGAAATTTGACTTTTCGGACAATGACTTCTTTAACCAGATTTTCCAGTTGGGCGATCGGATTGCCAATGACAAGATGTTTAAGAAGTCCAATCAAGCCCGAGGGTCTCGGCATGGGCTGTATGTCAACCGAACCTACTTTGGGATTTATAACCTGCTCAACCAGCTTAAAGCTGAAGTGGATACTACCAAGCCAGATTGGCTTAAATAAGGAAAGGCTGTCGAGAGACAGCCTTTTTTTGATTCAGGTGGTTTTTTTCTTTCCGCTTGCTATTGCTTGGGATAGCTCAACCGATAAATGCAATTCGCTACATCGTCGGAAATCAGTAAGCTTCCATCCGCTAGTTGCTGCACATCTACTGGTCTTCCCCAGGCCTCTTGCGTAGCTTGGTCAAGCCAGCCTGATACCATGATTTCTTGTGAACTTACCTTGCCCATTGAATCCAATCGGGCAAGGACTATCTCATAGCCAGACTTTTTGCTACGGTTCCAGCTTCCGTGCTTGGCGATGAACAATTGGTTTTTGTAGGAAGCAGGGAATTGATCCCCGGTATAAAATCGTAATCCTAGTGGTGCGGTATGTGCTCCAAGTTTGGCTTCTGGTGCAGTATAAAAAGCCGCTTCCTTTCCTTCTGAACCCACTTCTGGATCTTTGATGGTGCCCGCATGCCAGTAGGGATAGCCAAAATGTTGACCTAGGGTAGTTGCTTTATTCAGTTCACAATCCGGCGTATCGTCGCCCAGCATGTCACGGCCGTTGTCGGTAATCCACAGTTCCTTGGTCTCTGGATGCCAGGTCATTCCTACCGAATTACGAACACCATGCGCATAGATTTCTGGTTTCGCACCCGGCTTGCTCACATCCAATCGGGTGATGCTCGCGAAAATAGGCTCCTCGGAAATGCAAATATTACAAGGGGCACCTACCGGAATGTAGAGTAAGCCATCTGGACCAAAGGCGATAAACTTCCATCCGTGATGTGCTTCGTCAGGGTAGCCGTCATAGACCACCTCGTAAGTTGGGTTTGTCAAGTTATTTTCAATGTCTTTGAATCGAAGAATCCGTGACACTTCTGCCACATACAGGTCACCATCTTTGATGGCAACTCCATTGGGCATGCGAAGGTCAGTGGCCAAAATATACTTGCTGTCTGCTTTGCCATCCGCATTTTCGTCTACCAAAGCATACACATTATTTTCTTGTCGATTGCCGACAAAGACGATCCCAGTCTCAGAAAGGGCCATGGAACGCGCATTGGGCACTTCCGCCGCCCAGACATCAATGGTAAATCCCTCAGGAAGCTTAAGTTTGTCCAGCTGAACATCCGCTTTTGCATCTGCAATGGAAATTTTTTGTCCGAGTGGACCGCTAGTAGCTGCTGCTTTTTCCTCTTTGCAAGCGGATAGGCTAAGCAGGAAAACTGCTAAAAGGGTAGGGGAGAAACGAAGTAGAGAAGTCATGTCCTTGTATTTTGGGTAAATTTAATTGAATACTTCAGAGAATGATTCAGATTAAAGGTCAGTATTGGTTATTTTTGCGCCATGTTATCGATTAGTAACCTCTCTTATTTTATTGGCGGCCGTGCCTTATACGAAAATGCCAACTTACACATCAAGCCAAAAGACAAAATTGGTCTAGTAGGTCAAAACGGTACAGGGAAATCTACCTTACTAAAAATCATCAACGGCGACTACCTCCCGTCTTCTGGCGATGTACAAAAAGCAAAAGACTGTACCCTCGGATTTTTGAATCAGGATTTGCTTTCTTACCAATCTGACGATAGCATTTTGGACGTAGCCTTGGCAGCGTTCAAAGAAACTTTAGCCATTCAAGCCGAGATAGAACAGGTATTGAAGTTGATGGAAACCGACTACTCGGATGAAGTCATCAATAAGTTGGCTTTTTTGCAGGACCGCTTTGAGTCCAACGAAGGCTACACCATCAAAGCGAAGGCAGAAGAGGTACTCGAGGGAATAGGTTTTCAAACGAGTGACCTTCAAAAGCCACTTAGGCAATTTTCTGGAGGATGGAGAATGCGGGTTATGCTCGCCAAGTTGCTCCTAGAAAAGCCCTCCCTGCTCATGCTGGATGAGCCTACCAACCACCTTGACCTTCCTTCCATCCAATGGGTGGAGAACTATTTGAAAAATTACGAGGGGGCAGTCATCGTGGTGTCCCACGATCAAACTTTCTTGGATAACTGCATCAGTACCACAGTAGAAGTGGCCAACGAGACCTTGACGGCCTATGCTGGCAACTATTCCTACTACAGGGAGGAGAAGAAACTCCGCATGGAGCTCCAGCAAAATGCCTTTGAAAATCAGCAGCAGATGATCAAGCAGACTGAGAAATTCATTGAGCGATTCCGTGCTAAGGCTACCAAGTCCAACCAGGTGCAATCCCGAATCAAGGCTTTGGGTAGGCTAGACCGGGTACATGAAGTGGTCAATGACGAGGCCTTTGTGAATTTTAAGTTTAAGTTTTCTCAAAAATCAGGTCGAGACGTGATTACCTTGGATAAGGTGTCTAAGGCTTATGGAGACCTGACCATTTTGAAAAATACCGCAGGAAGAATTGAGCGAGGTGATAAAATCGCCTTGATTGGTGCCAACGGCAAGGGTAAGTCTACGCTACTCCGCATCATCGCCGGTACGGAACTAGGGCAGGGTACGCGAGTGGAAGGACACAATTTAATCAAGGCCTTTTTTGCCCAGCACCAGCTGGAAGCATTGACGCTAGACAACGAGATCATTCAGGAAATGTCTCAGGCGGGAAGCAAAAAGACAGAAATGGAGCTGAGAGGGGTATTGGGATGTTTCTTGTTTTCCAATGAGGAAGTATACAAGAAAATCAAGGTGCTATCAGGAGGAGAAAAATCACGCGTAGCCTTGGCTAAAACGCTCATCTCTGAGGCTAATTTTTTATTGCTCGATGAACCAACCAACCACTTGGATTTTCAATCGGTCAATATTCTAATTCAAGCCTTACAGCAATACGAAGGTACGTTCATTACCGTGTCTCACGACAGGCACTTCATCAAGGGCGTGGCGAACAAGATCTGGTACATTGAGCAACACGAAATCAAAGAATATCCAGGAACCTACGAAGAATACGAGTTTTGGAGAAATCAACAGGTGGACATTCCGACCACAGCGGTTGCCCAAAAGCCGGTCAAAGTGGAAGTGGCTCCCCCGAAAAGTAAGGAGGACGCCCAGCAGGCCAAGCGAGAACTGAAAAAATTAGAAGAACAGTTGCAACTGGTTGAAAAAGAAATCAGTCAGCATGAGGCTAAAAAGAAGGAATTGGAGGATAAATTGGCCGATCCATCCTTGTATTTGGATGAGGCTAAGGCTCAAAAAATCCAAGCTAGCTACCAGCAAGTGGATGAATCACTTGAAGCTGTAAATACCTCTTGGGAGAAGTTGGTGGATCAAATCTCCCAGCTTCAGCAGCAAGCCACCCTCGCTTAAATTTCGATGTTCCCATGAAATTACGATTCCTTTTTATCCTCTTCACGACCATAGCATTTAGAATAAATGCGCAGGTTTTGGAAGATAAAGTATTCGTAGATCATATTTTATCGGTTCGTATGTTCCCTCAGGGAGCAGGGACAGAAAGCCAGCTGCAATCTCCTGTGATCTCCTTGACAGATTCGAAGTCTTTGGTGGTGCTGTTTGATGATTTGTCTTATGATCCCGAGTTGTATACTGCCAAATTGGTGCATTGTGATGCAGATTGGAAAAAATCAGCCTTGAAAGACACTGATTTTTCGCTGGCATTTAACGAGTATAATGTGCTGGATTATGCCTATTCTGTGAATACGCGAATGCCTTACATTCGGTATTCGTTTACCCTTCCACGCGTAAGTAAATCCGGAAATTACCTGCTGAAAGTGTATAAGAACCGAGATGAAAATGCGGTCATCTTCACGCGAAGGTTTATGATCGTCGAGAATCTAGCGGTGGTCGGTGCACAATTGGTGCCTCCAGTGCAGACTGAAGATCGACGTTCCTTGCAGCAAATCAATGCCACTGTGAATTACACCAACTTGGAAGTGATCGATCCGCTCGCTCAAGTCAAGGTGTACATGCGTCAAAATCAACGCTGGGATAATGTTAAGTTTCTCTCCAAACCTACCTTTTTGAATCAGAACTCCAAGTTGATTCGCTACGAACCATTTGAAGGGGAGAGCACCTTTCGAGCGGGCAATGAATTTCGATTTTTAGACTTGCGGTTTATCCGTGCCACGGGTGTCAATGTGGCCTCAATCAAGGTAGAAGAATCGTTAATTTCGGCAGAGGCAAGGGTAGATCTTCCTCGGCCTGGTGGAGCCTATGCACAATATTTGGACCTGAATGGGCAATATGTAGTGCAAACGAACGACCGGCCTGGAGGGGATCCTGAAGTGGAGAGTGAATACATCTACACTACTTTTTACTTGAATGATGCGCCCGGAAAAACCATTAAACTAATGGGTGCCCTTAGTCAATGGGGTAAAGCTCCTGAGGCTATCTTAGTCTATGATGCCAAGAAGCAGCTTTACAGCACCTCCCTGCTTTTGAAGCAAGGATGGTATGACTACCAGTATGCAACAGATCTTGGAGGGGGTAAATTGGATTTTGAATCCTTAGAAGGGAGTCATTTTCAAACTGAAAATGAGTATGAGATTCTGGTGTATTACCGAGCTCTTGGATCTCGCTACGATCAATTGGTAGGATATGTCTACCTGCAACCCAATAGGAGAAGGCTCTGATCAATTTTTTATTAAAAAAAAATCTGATTATCCGCAATCACGCCTGAGACTCAGCTTGCTTATTTAAAACTGCGGATAATCGTTCACAGACCACAGTCAACGGTTCACAGCTCATCTAATTGAACATCAGGCCATTTTTCTTTGGTCAGTGGTTCAAAATCGGATAATCAGATAAAAAAATAACCCCCAAAATTTTCATATTGGGGGTTATTCGTTAAAGCTTGGAGTAAATTAAAATTCCTCTGTGGAAGCTTCTGTTTCTTCTTCCGTGGGAGCTACATTTTGTCTTACTCGATCCCCAGTTGATTTGTAAGGAACAAATCCCTCTCTTTTAAATTTGTAAGGTGTAGTCTTATTGTCAGCAGGATGCGTGGCCAAGTCCATCATTCCAAAACCTTTGTGGGTGAAAGCACCTAATCCGCACTTAAATACAAAATCTTGTACTTCAGGAGCTGCATAGAGCGTGAATGGAAGCGTGTAGCCTCTTACTTCATATTTCACATCTAGGTCGTATACGGCATAGATGCGCGCAAATTTCTTTTGTTGCTCTTTCAACTTGTTGACATAGACCATGTCTGGCACCACCTGGAACTTGAAGAAAGACTCCATTTGTTCTGGGGTGTACCATCCTGATTTCTCCATACGAGTTAGCGTTGATTCGTATAACAAATCAGAAAACTCGTCGCTGTCTGGATTGATAAAACGTTTACCCGCTTCTTCATTGAATGCGGGTGTGATGAGTACCAAAGGAGAAATGCAGACAAACTTATTTGAAACTTCCAAAATTGGCTCCGTCTCAAGTTCCGTGTATTCCGGGGAAAGAATCAAGTTGCCGAGCTCAATTTTTGAAGTAGCAAAAACTTGTTCCAACAAATAATCAATGAATTCCTCGCTTTGAGAAGAAAGGACAAGCGTCACCAAGCTAGAGTAGTAGTGCAAACCACTACGGCTGACCTTGGTTTGTCCCTTTAATCCCGAGAAATTAAAGAAGTTGTAGTTGTAGAAATCCTCTCTTCCTCCTTTGACAATCAGTCCTTTAAGGAATTGAGCCAGGATGTACTGGTGATGGAAAGGCAAAAAGGAGCCTTTGTTTTTTAGGGAAAATATCAATCTAACTCTCACGATTTTGAAAAATAAAATTAAATAATGTAGATCCTTAGGATCTGGTCCTTTTGTTTAAAATAAACCTCTCAAAACTACACAATTTTTTCAGGAAAAATCAAACATTGAACCTAAAATGCATGATATCACCATCTTGAACAACATATTCCTTGCCTTCGATGGATATTTTACCATTTTCTCTACAACCAGCTTCGGTTTTAAATTGTTTGTAGTCAGCGATAGCAATTACTTCTGCCTTGATAAATCCTCTTTCGAAGTCGGTGTGAATCACCCCTGCAGCTTGTGGAGCTTTCCAACCTTTGCGAATGGTCCAAGCGCGAACTTCCTGTACGCCTGCCGTAAAATAGGTGATCAAGTTGAGTAGGCTGTAAGCGCCATAAATCAAACGGTTCAATCCACTTTCATTGAGACCATACTCTCCTAAAAACAGTTCTTTTTCTTCAGCATCATCCAATTCTGCGATCTGAGACTCTATCGCAGCACACAGGATGATTACTTCCGCATTTTCCTCTTTCACTTTGTCGCGAAGTCGGTCAACAAAGGTATTGCCAGTATGGATGCTTGATTCATCCACATTGGCCACATAGAGTACTGGCTTAATGGTGAGGAAATGAAGATCTCTTACTGCCTCTAGATCTTCTTTATCCACTTCAATTGCCCGTGCATTGAGGCCTGCAGTTAGTCCATCCTTAAATTGAAGAAGCGTTTCCAACTCTCTTTTGGATTTAGCATCCCCAGATTTGGCCATTTTTTCAATGCGCTGAATCTTTTTTTCTACGGACTCCAAGTCCTTGAGCTGCAGTTCGGTATCGATGACCTCCTTGTCGAACAAGGGATCTACACCACCGGCAACGTGCACGATGTTGTCGTCTTCAAAGCAACGGATGACGTGTATGATGGCATCTACTTCCCGGATATTGGCAAGAAATTTATTACCTAAGCCTTCACCTTTGGAAGCACCTTTCACCAATCCAGCGATATCTACAAACTCAATGATGGTAGGTACCACCCGTTGTGGATTTACGAGTGCTTCAAGTTCCTGGAGGCGAGAATCAGGTACTGAAACTACCCCTACATTGGGTTCGATGGTGCAAAAAGGAAAGTTAGCTGCTTCAGCTTTAGCGCTTGATAGCGCATTAAACAAGGTTGATTTGCCCACATTGGGAAGACCTACTATGCCACATTGTAATGCCATTAATTCGTTGCTTTAATTTTAAATATTTTGTAGGACTTGTACCCACTGTAAAATTCCAAAATCGATACTCTGAAAATGGTGTAAACGGGTATGGCAAATATCATCCCTAGGATTCCTGCGATTTTTGCTCCGGCAAAGATAATAACAAATATTTCAAGGGGATGTGCTTTTACTGATTTGGAAAAAATTACAGGCTGTAGCACCACATTATCTGTGATTTGTACTGCTGCAAAAACAGAGATGATCTTAAAAAGTAAAAAATTGTAGTCGTTGTCTGTCGAAAAGTCTCCCGTCGAAACCCCCACCACGATGCCGAATAGGGTACCCAAGATTGGACCTGCATAGGGGATAAGGTTGGCAATCGCTGCAAAAAGGGCAATGGTCAATGCGTATTCGACCCCTGCTAGGCTTAGGCCTGAAGCAGCGAGGAGAAAAATAGCCAATACCTGGAGTAGTAATCCGAAAAGGTAATTGGATAGTAATTTTTCAACTTTGGTAAAAGTGGCTACTGATAGCTCGAAATAAGCGTTTGGAATAAGATTTAATAGATTTCGACGAAGAAGCCCATTTTCGAGAAGTAGAAAAAAAGTGATAAAGGCCACTGCCATTGTTCCTATAAATATGCTGCTGGTGACAGAGATGACGCCAGTGATGAATCCACCAATATCAAATTTTTGGAGTGCCGCTTGTACGGAAAGACGCAATTCTTCGAGGAGAATGCCTTTTTTGTTCTCAATAAGTTGGTACTTCATCAAAAACCGCTCTAGCTTCTCAAGGGGAACTTCAAGTTGCAGGTAGATGCTTTCCAAATCCAAGTCGCTCAGCAGAATGACTTGGCGATTGATTAATGGAAAGAATAGCAGCCCGAGCAAGAACACGATAGAAACTACTGTGGCATAGGAAGCTAGGATAGCAATGCCGCGTGGAATGTGCTGCCCTAGAATATGTACTTCATTGACTTTGTTTGTAAGTGGTCTCAGCAGTGCAGCTAAAATGAGTGAGGTAACCAGATAGAGGGAAATAGCAGAAAAATACCAGCCAAACACCAGGAAAGTGGCAAAGAATAGAATGAGGTAGACGAAAAACCGTTGCATGGTATCAAAGAAAAGGAGGCAAAAGCCTCCTCAAATATATTGGAATAGGATGTGTATCCCTAATGCTTTTGAACTGGATTATTCCCAGCGCAAGTCATTGTCAAGTTCCTTCTCAGATTCTTCATTTTCAAATTGCTCAAAATCGAATTCAGGAAGTAAATCGTTTTTCACATGGTCTACTGCTTCATTCAAGGCATTTACAAATTTGAAGAAATCCTCTTTGTACAAAAAGATTTTGTGCTTCTCGTAGCTGAAGTTATCTCCATCCATTCTGCGCTTACTTTCGGTGATGGTGAGGTAATAATCGTTGCCACGGGTTGACTTGATATCAAAAAAATAGGTTCGCTTTCCTGCTTTTACTTTCTTAGAGAAAATTTCCTCTCTATCGTATCCTCGGTGATCTTCCAATGTTCTAGGGATTAAGGTTTGGAATGTATTAATATCGCATCTAAGATAAGCTAAAAGCAATTTAGATTTCAAAATCAATCCTCGCTTTTTTTGAAAATCTGTAAAAAATAGGGTACAAGTTGTTTTAAATCCGATACAAACCTCGAAGAGTTAAACAAATTAAAGAAGTGTATCAGGTCTTCTATTTGTGCTTTTTGAAAGCTATTTAATTGAAATTTAGCAGGATAGCTTTTGGATCATCTGGTGTTTGCCGCTTAAAAAGTAATTTGATCCCTTGGTACGTTACGGTTGAACTAAAAAAGGGCTGTTCCTTTCCAGAAATAGCCCCAATTCAGTTGTTTTTATAAATCAGGCGCCGTGTAAGAATGCTTTTCTAGCAAGCAACACTTCTTCGCTTTCTCTGTGATCAGGATCATCTACGCAGCAGTCAACAGGGCATACTGCAGCGCACTGAGGCTCTTCATGAAAGCCGTTGCATTCGGTACACTTCTCTGATACGATGTAATAGAACTCATCAGAAACGGGAGTTTGTTTGTCTGTGCCAGCTACAACGCTGCCATCTGGAAGTGAAACTTCTTTCAAGTTAGTGCCTCCAGCCCAGGTCCATTCTATCCCTCCTTCATAAATTGCCGTATTTGGGCATTCAGGTTCGCATGCACCGCAATTGATGCATTCCTCTGTTATCATTATAGCCATAGGTAGTCAAATTTGAACACAAAGTTACAATCTCTTAAACACCTTCGCAATAAAAAAGTTGTCACACTAATTAATTTAAATTTATTCCAAGGGCTTTTTTTTGGATACCTTTATAAAATGAATTCAGATTTCACGCTTTCTGATCGAATTTCAGCCTTTGTTCAACTAGGAATTCGTCTTTCCAACATTTCTGAGGAAGAGAAAATTCCTCTTTTTCAACAAGCAGAAAATCAAAATCCTTGGTTTACCCAGCGCGCTGTAGCGCAAGCAATGGAAGGTATTCGAGTGATGCTGGAAGCTAAAGCCTTGGAAAAATGGCTTGCTCCCTACACAGTTCTCGATCCAGTATCACCCAAGCAAGTAGGATTGATGCTTTCAGGGAATATTCCTGCAGTAGGTTTTCATGATATCCTTTCAGTATTGATTGCTGGCCATTCGGCAAGTATCAAACTAAGTTCTCAAGATGCTGCGCTACCGCTTTGGTTGATTCAGGAATTGAAAAGGATAGAACCTCGCTTTTCAGATCGGATTCAAATCGAAGAAATGCTGAAAAATAAGCAAGCCTACATCGCCACGGGTAGCGATAATTCAGCAAGGTATTTCAACTATTACTTTGGTAAATATCCGCACTTGATTCGTTCCAACCGGACCTCTGTAGCCATTCTTCAAGGGGATGAATCTACAGCAGATTTGCAGGCCTTAGGAGCCGATATTTTTGATTACTTCGGCCTTGGCTGTAGAAATGTATCCAAGGTTTTTGTCAAAAATCAAGGGCAGCTAACTGACCTGCTCGATGCTCTTGAATCCTATTCTTGGGTAGGAAATCATCACAAGTACTTCAATAATTACGAGTACAATAAATCTATTTACTTGGTCAATCGTACCACGCACTTAGACAATGGATTTCTACTGCTAAGGGAATCCACTGATTTGGTTTCGCCCATAGGGGTACTTTTTTATGAAATTTATGCTGACCAGCAGGAGCTAAAAGCGAAGTTGAAGGAACTGGATTCTAAGATTCAATGTGTTGTTGGGAATCAGACGGTGGAGCTTCCAGGAATTATTCCTTTTGGCCAAACACAATGCCCCCAGCCTTGGGATTACGCAGATGGAGTGGATACACTTCAATTTCTCAGTGACCTAGGCCAATAAACACTGAGCTACAGTCTAGATTTCTTTCACTCCAATTTTTCGATGAGTTTTGATCTAGGCTAATTTGGTGCTTTACTTTCAATTGAGGCAACCCTGAAAGCGGAATGTTCGTTACCTTTTTTGTTGCTTTTTCCTATATTTGCAGTCGGAAATTTGAACCATTTACTTTATAAACTATACAAAATGATGGCTTTTGATATCGAAATGATCAAAGAGGTATATGCACAAACACCCGGTCGCATTGCAGCGGCTAGAAAGGTGGTGGGCAAACCGCTTACATTGACTGAAAAAATTCTTTACGCACACCTGAGTGAAGGGGCTGCGAATCAGGCTTTTAAAAGAGGAACCTCCTATGTAGATTTTCAACCGGATCGAGTGGCGATGCAAGATGCTACCGCACAGATGGCTTTGTTGCAATTTATGCAGGCCGGTCGTTCTCAAGTTGCTGTACCTTCTACTGTTCACTGCGATCACTTGATTCAAGCGGAAATTGGCGCAGATAAAGATTTGAGCAAAGCAAAAGATAAAAACAAAGAGGTCTATGATTTCCTTGCCTCTGTATCTAATAAGTATGGCATTGGTTTTTGGAAGCCAGGTGCTGGAATTATCCACCAGGTTGTCTTGGAAAACTATGCCTTCCCAGGTGGAATGATGATTGGAACTGATTCCCATACCCCGAATGCAGGTGGTCTTGGAATGATTGCGATTGGTGTAGGTGGGGCGGATGCCTGTGATGTGATGGCTGGATTGCCATGGGAACTGAAGTTTCCAAAATTGATTGGTGTGAAGTTGACGGGTAAGCTATCCGGTTGGACTGCCGCAAAAGATGTGATCTTGAAAGTTGCTGGAATCCTTACCGTGAAAGGTGGAACTGGCGCGATCGTTGAATATTTTGGTGAAGGAGCGCGCTCCCTTTCTGCTACAGGAAAAGGAACCATCTGTAATATGGGTGCTGAGATTGGTGCTACGACTTCTATTTTTGGTTACGACGAAAAATCTGCCGCCTACCTATCTGGTACAGGCCGTTCTGATATTGCAGCGTTGGCCAATGGCATCGCTGGGCACTTGACTGGAGATCCTGAAGTATATGCTCAGCCAGAGTTGTATTTTGATCAGGTGATTGAAATTAATCTTTCTGAGTTGGAGCCACACGTTAATGGTCCATTTACACCAGATTTGGCTTGGCCGATTTCCAAATTCGCTGCAGCTGTTAGAGAAAACGGTTGGCCAGCAAAATTGGATGTGGGTCTAATCGGATCTTGTACCAACTCTTCTTATGAGGATATCTCTAGAGCCGCTTCTTTGGCACAGCAGGCAGTAGACAAAAAATTGGTTACCAAATCCGAGTATACCATCACTCCTGGCTCTGAGCAAGTTCGCTTTACTGTAGCTAGAGACGGATTTTTGGACACCTTCGAAAAAATGGGGGGTGTGGTCCTTGCAAATGCCTGCGGACCCTGCATCGGACAGTGGGCAAGACATGGAGCTGAGAAACAAGAGAAGAACTCCATCATTACTTCTTTCAATCGGAATTTTGCAAAGCGTGCAGATGGAAATCCAAACACACACGCCTTTGTGGCCTCTCCGGAGATTGTAACGGCGCTAGCCATTGCCGGTGACCTTACTTTCAACCCACTTACGGATACCTTGACCAACTCTGAAGGCAACCAAGTTCGCTTGGAGGAGCCAAGGGGATTGGAATTGCCAACCAAGGGTTTTGCTGTGGAAGATGCGGGCTATCAGGCTCCTGCTGCAGACGGATCTTCTGTACAGGTATTGGTATCGCCTACTTCGGACAGATTGCAGCTTCTGGATTCATTTACTGCTTGGGAGGGAGTGGATCTTAAAGGGTTGAAGTTGTTGATCAAGGCCAAAGGAAAATGTACTACTGACCACATTTCAATGGCGGGCCCATGGTTGAAGTACCGAGGCCATTTGGACAATATCTCCAACAACATGCTTATCGGAGCGGTAAATGCCTTCAATGAAGCGACTAACTCGGTGAAAAACCAATTGACTGGTGCGTATGGTGAGGTACCAGCTACACAGCGTGCTTACAAAGCTGCCAGTATTGGTTCGATTGTCGTAGGAGATGAAAACTATGGGGAAGGTTCTTCCAGAGAGCATGCAGCGATGGAACCTCGTTTCCTAGGCGTTCGTGCTATCTTGGTGAAGTCCTTTGCTCGAATCCACGAGACCAATTTGAAGAAGCAGGGAATGCTTGCGTTGACGTTTGCGAACCCTGCGGACTACGACTTGATTCAAGAAAACGATGTGATTGATATTGTCGGCTTAACCAGCTTCGCTCCAGGCAAAGCCTTGGAGGTGGTCTTCCACCATGCGGATGGAACTCAGGACAAAATAGCGGCTAACCATACCTACAATCAAGGTCAAATCGAATGGTTTAAGGCTGGAAGTGCCTTGAATTTGATCAAGGTAAAAGCATAATTCAACCAAAATTCAACTGAAGCCGTAATGTTTATTCATTACGGCTTTTTTTACACCTAAAATTCCATGCGAAGGATTCTTTTGTTCCGTCTACTAGTTACTTGTCTGAGCTTGGTGCTTTTTCAATCCGCTTTTGCACAAAATGAATCCGATGAGCGATCCCTGCTCCAAGTTCAAAAAGGCATAAGTTTTACAAAGGACTCCTTATACAGCCTAAATCTTCGGTTTCGCATGCAAAACCGAATTGGATTTCGGACAGAAAGTGGAGAGGATTTAGGTTTTGAACAGACGGATTTCCGAATTCGCAGGTTGCGGGTACGATTGGATGGTTTTGTATTCAATCCTCGAATTCAATACTACATACAACTCGGGTTTTCAAAGTCAGACATGGACTTAGATGGGGGAGAGGTAGCACAGCCGATTCGCGATGCAATTCTCTATTACCACTTTACTCCCAACTTTTACATTGGAATGGGACAAGCCAAATTACCTGGAAACCGGGAGCGAGTCATCAGCTCTGGAAATTTGCAGTTTTCGGATCGATCCATTGCCAATGCATTTTTTACCCTAGATCGAGATTTTGGAGTTTTTGCCTACTACACCGTTCCTTCCAGTGGAAAGGCTGTATACCAACTGAAAGGAGCGATTAGTTCGGGTGAAGGAAGAAACCCTTCGGTAGGCGACCGTGGGCTAAGCTATACAGGAAGAATGGAAGTTTTGCCATTTGGGAAATTTGCCAATGGAGGGGATTATTCTGAAGGAGATTTAGAGTTGGAACCGCGCCCTAAACTTTCTATTGGTGCTAGTTACAATTTTAACGAGAGCGGTTCACGGGCTCGAGGACAGTTGGGCCCAGAATTATATCAAAAGCGAGATCAGCGGGTGTTTATTGCTGATTTTATTTTGAAGTATAGGGGATGGGCCCTCTTGGGAGAGTATTTTTCTAGAAATGCTTCCAATCCCATCACTTCTAATCCAAATGGACTCATCCAAGCGATTTGGGTAGGTACTGGTCAAAACCTTCAAGTAAGTAAACTTATTTCCAAACAGGGGGAATTGGCCTTCCGTTATTCACAAATCAAGCCCAAACAATCGATTCGAAACCTCGAAACGCAGCGAGAGAAAACCACGCTTGGCTATACCCATTACGTAGGAGGTCACCGGGTGAAGTTGCAGGGAAATTTAGGTTATTCTTGGGCCAATAATCAAGCGCTACTCAGCCAAACAGCAAATTACTGGTTTGGGCTTTTCCAGGTTGAATTTGGAATCTAAATGACCCTTTTCTTCTCTTATTTGGATAGTTACAAGGCTCTGGCCTTAGTTAGGTATTCCTGCACCAAGTCCATTTCGGGATGACTGACTGCCAATTCTTCCAAATAACTCAAAGCACTTACTTTATCTCCTTTGAGCGTGTAATAAATGCCTTTGTTTCGAAGTGCAAATGGGTTTTTGGAATCCATTGCCAAGCCTTGATTGATTAAAGCAAGACCTTCCTCCAATTGATTGCTGTAGAGGAGGTACAATCCGTGGTTGTTGTAAAAATAGGCCTGTCGATTGTCTAAAGCGATTGCTTTTTCTACTGCTTTCACCGCCCCTGAGTAGTCCTTCTCCTCAAATAAAATCATGGATCTTAAGTTGTGTAGATTTGGCTCCAAGGGATTGATTTCTTCTGCCTTTAACAATACCGACTTGGCGGATTCGTACTCTTTTTGATAAAAGTAAATAGTGGCTTGATTGACCAAGAGGTCTGAATTTTTAGGAGCTAGTTCCGATGCTTTTTGAAAGGATTGGAGCGCTGCAGGATAGTTTTTGAGTTTCTCTTCGGTAAGTCCTGCCAAAAAATAAGATCTCCAATCGGCCGGGCTTTCGGACACCATACGGGATGCATCCTCTTTTGCATTGTAATTGGCGCCGAGATCCAAGTAAGCCAAACCTCGCTGAAATACCGCATCCACATAAGTTGGATTTTTCTGTAAGGCCTTGCCGAAATTCTGTATGGCTTCCTCAAGCTGATTCAATCGCAGGTGTGCCATCCCCTTGTTGAAGTAGGCATTACTAAAATTAGAATCTAGGGCGATGGCTTCTTCATAAAATCCCAGAGCAGTTTTTGGATCATTCTCCTCCATTTTCTTATTGCCTTTGAGCAGAAACCTGCCTTTTTGGTCATCGATGCTATCGCATCCTATCCAAATGATTGGAATGAAAAGAAGGATTTTACTGATCAGATTTTTCATCTTGAGTTGGTTTTGGTGTCTTTGCTTTTACCTCTTCTCCCAAGAGCAAAGCATAGGGTTTGGTAGAATCGGAAAGGTCAAAAATTTCACGGAGAATCGCTAGGATAGGAATTATCAAAATCATTCCAGTAACCCCCCAAATAGAGGCGCCTAGTAGGAGTCCTAGAAAGGTGAGGAATGCATTCAAATTGACTTGACTACCTACAATTTTTGGAGTTAGGAAATTCCCTTCTAAAAGTTGAATGGCTTGATATGCCGCGAGAATCAACAAAGGTGAGAGCAAATTGGCCATCGTCAAGAGGGCATAGCTCATGGGGAGTAAAGCGCCAATAAATGGACCCACGTAGGGGATGATATTTAAAATGGCGCCAATAATCCCGAAAAATACCGCATGCTCTACTCCAATTAGGGAATAAGCGGTGATATTGAGTATTGCAAGAATCACCATTACCTTGCCCACCCCTGAGATGTAGTTCAACACCACTTTCCGTAAGCGGATTAGTTGTGACTTAACTTCTGATGGATCAGCATCTCGAAAAATGGAGATGAGGACGTTAACCAAGTGATCCCGATAGAGTAAAAAGAAAAACATAAATACCGGAATCAAAATAAGGCTGCTCAAAGATCCGATGGCATTGATTGCGTAAGCAGAAATACTGCTGCTATTTTTATTGAGTAGACCAAGTAGCGCATCCAAATCCAATTGGTCTGCTAGTTTCTGTTGAAAACCGAGTTGTGTGTTTGTAAACTGGTCAACTTGTTGGATAAGTGTAGTAATCCGTACCGATACATCTGCAAAATCTGTAGAAAAACTAATCAAGTTACTTACAATAAAACTTAGCAAACCGGCTACTAGACCTACCATGAGCACCAGAGAAATAAGGCTTGAAAGTACTCTTGGAAATCGGTACCGCTCTAAAAACAAGCTCATTGGGGTAAAAAGCACCGCAAAAAACGCAGCCAATGCCAAGGGGATAAGGATCGACTTTCCAATGATGAGGATAAAAATCACCACAATCAACAAGGATAAAACCGCCAAGGCCTTGAGGTACGGTGGGAGTTGTAGGGTTTTAGTAGCCATAGAAATAAGCCCAGGTTCTGTTTTACAAATAGGTGAATTACCCTAGTACCAATCCACTACGCCTAAGTAGGGCATCTGGTTTAGGATCTCGACCTCTAAATCGTGCATACAAGAGGGAAGGATGTTCAGATCCTCCCGCGGATAGAATGTTTTTTTCAAAGGAAACGGATGTTTCAGTGTCGAAAACCCCCTTTTCTAGAAACAATTCAAAGGCATCCGCATCCAGTACCTCAGCCCACTTGTAGCTGTAGTAGCCAGCAGCATAGCCTCCTTGAAAAATATGGGAGAAACTCGTGCTTATCCGAGTCACCTCCACCGAAGGCAGTAGTTCGGTTTCCTTTAAAACTTCATTTTCAAAGGCTTTGATGTCCTGAATTTGGTCAGGGTTTTGACTATGGTAGGCCATGTCAACCAAGGCAAAACTTAGCTGTCTTAAGGTCATGTAGCCTTGCTGGAAATTGGCGGCCTTTTTAATTTTTTCTACTAGATCTGCTGGAATAGCCTCTCCAGTTTGGTAATGATGCGCAAAAAGATCTAGGCATTCTTTTTCATAGCACCAGTTTTCAAAAATTTGGGAAGGTAATTCCACAAAATCCCAAAATACGCTTGTGCCCGAGAGGCTTTCGTACACTCCTCGAGCCAGCATGCCATGGAGTGCATGTCCAAACTCATGGAATAGCGTGGTGAGCTCATTGAAGGTAAGTAGGCTAGGGCTGGTTTTGGTAGGTTTGGTGAAATTGCAAACAATGGAGACATGTGGTCGGTGATCTACATTTCCTTCCTTAAATTGACCTCGGTAGGAGGTCATCCATGCTCCATTTCGTTTTCCAGGTCTTGGGAAAAAATCGGCGTAAAAAACGGATAGAAAACGATTTTCTCGATCGTAGACCTCATAAGCGGTTACTTCCGGATGGTAGACCGGAATTTCTGAATTGGCCACAAAGCGAAGGCCAAATAGGCGAGAAGCTGTTTCAAAGACGCCTGAAATCACATTTTCCAAGCTGAAATAGGGGCGTAGCAGTTCCTCATCTAGCGCATACTTTTCTTTTTTCAGCAATTCAGAATAGTAGGAAAAATCCCATTTTTCAAGCACCGCCAATTGGTCAAGGTTCTTTGCTAGTGCAGCAACTTCTTTTACTTCAAGTTGCGCTTTGGGTTTGGCCTTTTCCAAAAGTGATTGGAGAAACTCTAGGACAGTAGTTGGACTTTTAGCCATTCGTTCCTCCAAGGTGAAGTGGGCATGGCTTTCGTATCCCAAGAGCTTGGCCCGTTGCTGTTTTAAGGTGACTAGCTGCCGAATAATTTCTTGATTGTCCAAGTCGTCTCCTTTTGCCCCCTTCGTATTAAAGGCCAAAAATAGTGTCTTTCGTAAGGCTCTATTTTTGGCATAGGTCATCACAGGAATATAGGAAGGGTAGTCTAGGGTGAATGCCCAACGGTCTGTATGCCCCTTTTCTTCTGCGAGTTGTGCAGCCGCATCCAAAGCCCCCTGAGGAAGGCCTCCGAGCTCGCTTAAATTATCGACTAGGTGCACAAATTTGTTGGTCTCGGCCAACACATGTTCTCCAAATTGAAGACTAAGTTGAGCCAGTTCCTGGTCAATTTTCCGCAGGGTATTTGCGTCTATTTTTTCTAACTGGGCACCATTGCGTACAAAGGACTTGTATGTTTTTTCGAGGAGCGTAGTTTGCTCGGCAGTTAGGGAAAGCTGCGCTCGTTGTTCAAAAACCTGTGAAATGCGTTGAAAAAGCTCCTGATCCAATAAAATATCATTGGCATGTGCCGTTAGTAGCGGAGAGATCTCCCGGGCTAATTTTTGGATTTCATCATTTGTCTCCGCTGAATTCAGGTTAAAAAAAATGGAGGAAATTATTCCGAGCTGCTTTCCGCTCTTTTCCAATGCCTCCACCGTATTTTCAAAGGTGGGGAGGGTTACCAATTTGATGGCCTCAATTTCTTTTTTTGCTTCCGCTATGGCTTCAATAAAAGCAGGTTGATAGTGGCTGGCTAAAATCTCAGTAAAGGGAGCCGTCGAGAAAGGGGTACTAAATGTGGAAAGTAAGGGATTGCTCATGAAATCTATGGCGGGAATTAATTATTTTTATCTGGAATATAAATCCAAAATTACCGATTTATAGGGGATTTTAATCCGATTTTGTAGGCATTTTCCCATGGAACTGATCTAAAAAAACTAATGCCAGGAATTCCTGGCCTTAGTTGCTATTCGTGAAAGTCACAAGTCATGGATTCCATGCCGATAGGAGCTCCATCTGGGATGTTGAGCACTTGCTGAGGAGTCAATTCCTCCGGAAGCCTTAGGTAGGCTTCAATCTTTTGTTTCAAATAATCTCGGTGTGCTTGCAACAGGCTAGAGGATAATTTGGCAAAAGAACTTAGTTGACTCAGTTCCCGCCGTACCAATGCGCGAACGGTCTGCGATGCACCAGCATTTTTGGATAGGGAGATCAAGTGATCCACTAGTTTTGCTTCAGTCATGAGTTTAATCTCTGCTCCAAGCCCAGCTGGCATGGTATTGCTGAATACCTGAGTACGTACTTTGGCAAGAACGTTTTCTAATCCAGGCAAGGAAGAATTTTGAAGCTGCTGCAAGTAAATTCGATTTACTCTTCCTGCTTCAAAAAGAAAAGTGAAGGTTGCATCTACTACATTTTCCGCAGGAGCGATGGGATCAAATACTGGTCCTGTACGGGAGGGGAAGGTTTCTCTATTCTTTCCAAAGCCATAAGGTCGAGGAGGAATTAAAGACAAAATAGCCGCAGGAATTTCCAATTGTTTAGTACTGATGGAAAGTAGAAGGGCATCTAGCGCTTCATTTTGACTCTTGGTCGAAATCCACTGATGCGCAGTTTGGTTGTCTCCTTTGACTTTATAGCTGTAGTCTAGTCCACCAACCAATTTGCTAGTAGCTTCCAACTGGTAGCGGTGCATGAGGTAAAGCGGCACAAATACTTCTTCCAGGATCGCTTGTGGCTCTCCTGTTTTGATGGAATTTAGCCCGAAGGTTTTCATCCGTTTTTCACGCAAGGTCAACATCCGCTTGAGTTCCTCAGGAGCTGAAGCTCCATTGTCCCAAAGATGGGAGCGGGGATGTACACCACTTGGATTTCTGGAATCTGAATCGGTAATAAACTCATATCCTGCAGCATAGGTAGCTTGGAGATTTTTTTCTAGAAATTCCTCTTCGCTTTGGTTTGCTGCTGGTTGTCCATAGCCGTAAGTGATGGCCAACTTATCCCATTCGCCAATTTTCAAGTCATAGGCATTTCCAAAATCAATTTCCCCTTTTTCATTTTCTGTGATTACTGGATGAGGGTAATCCATTACAGAAGAGCGTCCTGAAGCGGAAGTAGCATAGCTGTGTGCCAATCCGATGGTGTGGCCGATCTCATGTGCTGACAGTTGCTTCAATCGATTCAATGCAAACTCCATCAATTTTGGGTCTGCTGTATTTCCATCTTCGAAGGGCTGAAGTAGACCTTGGCCAATTAGGTAATCTTGACGTACTCGGAGTGAACCAAGTGATACTTGCCCCTTGATGATTTCACCCGTACGCGGGTCTTGAATACTAGATCCATAGGACCAGCCTCGAGTGGAGCGATGAATCCATTGAATTACATTGTAGCGTACATCGCTTAGGTCCATGCCCTCTGGGGCAAGTTCTACACGGAAAGCATTTTTAAACCCAGCTGCCTCAAAGGCTTGCGCCCACCAGTTGCCTCCTTCGATTAGGGCGCCCGCTACAGGCTCTGGAGTGCCACGGTCTAAGTAATAGACAATCGGCTCCACCACCTCAGAAACAGCTGCAGTGGGATCTTTTTTCTCCAATCGGTGTCTAGAAATAAAACGCTTCACCAAAGGTTGATCAATGGGAGTAGTGTAATCTTGGTAGCTAATGAAAAAATAGCCAGCTCGAGGATCAAATTTCCGCGTCGCATAAAGCTCCGGTAATTCGATAAATGAATGCCTCATTCTGACCGTTACTGCATCAGGACTTGGAGTCACTGAACGTAAATTAGCACCTGCACCGGTTCCCGTAAGTGTGATGGTAGCCTCTACTTCTGTGTTTTTAGGAAAATTTTTGGTGGTCGGGTAGTACAAGACTGAGCGACTTGCATCTACTTTGTAATTGCCTTGCTTTGTCCGCGCAAGCGTTTCACTGACACCATGTACATCTTGTAGGAAAAAGTTAGTTGCATCTACAAGGTGGGTGTTTCCCTCGCTTTTTATTACATCAAAGCCCCATAGCGTGGATTGAGCAAAAGCATCTTGGATGGATTTGGCCTCGTATGGGTTTTTGGTATAAGCTCGGTAGTCGTAATTTTTGTGCACCATCAGGATTTTATTTCCTGTCTTACGAAATTCCACCACCCGGGTATCGCCAAGTTGACCTCTATCCAATCCGATGTCATTGGATCCGACACCTGCAGTCAATGCATTGACATACAGGAGCTCTTGGTTAAGGGAGGAAATTTCTAAGTAAATCTTTTCTTTTTCTTCATCCAAATAGAAGGGAACGAATCCGTCCTTCTTGGTCATTTTTGAAAAGTCTTGTGCAACTAGCCAGCTAGATTGTAGAAGTACTACAAAAAGTAGAATACATGCTTTTTTCATGGGAGTACATTTTTTTGTCAATTTATCAAAAAGCTAGGTCGCTATCCTACCACTCCTAAAAAAATTAATGCAAAGCATACCGAAGTAGGAGGACCGTATCGGTTTGTTTGGGGCCAGAAATCTCCTGCATTCCTGAACTGATCGCTTCTCGGTCTGTGTAATGGGTTTGGGCAATTCGGAAATAGGCCGTGAGCCTCGAATGAATCCGGTATTGTGCCAGCAGGTATTGCCTGCTTCCTCTGCCCGAGAAGGCAGGGATCGCAAAGGTGCCTACTGCATTTTGCTCGTACGCATAGAGCCTGTTGTCAAAAGTTTCGGTATCAAATAAGGCCATTCTAGCAGTTAATCTCCAGTTCCCCGTGGAATAGGAACATTCTTGAATGAGCATCCATCCTTGTGTTTTTTTATGATTGAAGGATACCTGATTCCAAAGGATACGGGATCTACTGGACAATTCAGTTGAAATATCCAGCTCCAAGCTTCCTTGAGCTTGACTTTTAAGGATTGTACCGACCTGTTGGGTGGGTGTAAATTCTTCCGCTTCTGAGAGATTCCTCATTTTACGTTCCTGCTTCAATTGAATAAGTACTATCCTGTTTTTTTGTGGCTGGTAGCTCCAGCGAAGCAGCCATTCCTGTCCATTGGATGGGGTAGATACCCGAAATTTTAGCCAGGGAAATGCAAAGAAGTCTACATAGGCATTGAGTTTGAGGGTTGCTGAAGGCTTAACCTGAAACCCTAAATAGACACCTCGCTCGTTGCTAGGACGGGTGCCTTCCGCAAATGCGGTAGCATACAAACTATGGAAGTGTCGGTCATAGCTTCTCCATAGCAATGAAAAATCCACCGTTCTGCTCAGGCTGCTGACCAAGCCCAGCACTGTTCCTTGTCCTTGGCTGCTAGATCGAGCAGACTCGCCAAAGAAAGCAAAGTTCTTCCACGAAAGGTTGGCATAGATACTACCTACCTGATTGGATTGTCCTGAAAAATCAAATGCATTATAGCTTGTCGCATTACGAATCCAGGGAATGCTAAACTGGCTATGCAGGAAGTTTATCCCTGCAGACCAGCGGCCAGAGGTAGCGCTGTACTGGAGGTTGCTGCCAAGGTTGGTTTCTCGAACTTGATTTTTGGTAGATAGCTCAGTCAAACTGCGGTGCAAACCCGTTTGGGATAAGCTAGTTAATGTCTGTTCCGCCAAGCTTAGGGAGTCACTTGACTCCTTGACTCGTCCATCCTTGCCAATGGAAGAGAACAAGAGACTACCTTGCCAAGGACCCATTTGCCTGGTCAATCCAATGCCTCTAAAAAAACCTGTTTCAATACTTGCCGTGAAGGGTAGAATGCCCAAACTGCTTCTTCGTACGGTGGGTACTGTTTCGGCGCCTTTTCCCAAACTAAATCCGGCACCCAAAACCAGACCCTGACCAAAGCTGGCCTGAAAATCTCCAAAGGAAATGGTTTTCCATTTTCCCAAGCCGTAGCGTGTGAGGTGAAAAGTGGCAAAATTGAACCCATAGCGGCTAGTTTTAGGGTCCCAGGTAACTGCCTCACCTGCATCTTTCTCGAGGATAAATCCAAGACTGAAATCCTTGGCATGCTGAACTCTGAACCGCAAGAACAAATCATTTGGGTCACCCAGGTACCTACCTGTGGGATTGATGGTGCTGTCACTTTTATTAAATCCTTGCCGTAATTCCAAGGTTTGACGGTGGCGGAACACTAAGAAGTTATTTTCTTCGCTTCGTAAGCGCTCAAAAAACGGTTTGCTGCTATTTTTTGCCCTTTCAAGTGAAAGGAAAGGCAGGATAGTTACCAAAGTTGTGCTGTCCCAATTGGGAAGCGTTTGCAGTTCATAAACCGATAGAAACTCTCCCCAGGTTTTTCGATGATCGATAAGGGCCTGTATTTGTGGTGGCGTAAGGAGGTAGGTCGCTTGTAATTCATCTGTAGTTACCCGGTTGATATCGAGTGGGTTCTGGTACAGTTCTAGAAGCAATTCATACAAGGCTTCGTAGTCCAAGTCCTCTTCCTGTATCGGAAAGAGTCGCTCCATGAGCTGTTGGATATCCAAGACCGCGGTAGCTTTTTCTTGTGCGACTGCTGGGAAAGAAAGAATGAGAAAGCCGATCAACCATCGTATTGTTTTCATGCCTAGCGCTTTAAGAAAACAGATAGGTGGTGCGTTCTTCCTAAGTCCGTATTTTGTCCATACCCATAGTCAAGTCCGTAGTTTTTCTTTTGCAGTCCAATCCCAAAATTGAGAGCTGTGGGGTAGGAGTGAATGCCTGTTCGCAAAATGATCCACTTTTCAAGGCTGTATTGAAGGCCAAACTTAAAAATGGGTGGGTTATCTAGGTCTTTTTCAAGCTCTGCATGAATTTCCAAGTTTTTGGAGGGGAGGTAGGTAGTCCCCATTTGGAGCAAGGTAGGAAGACTTTGGGAGAAATATTTGCTGATTTTGGCTTGGTTAACATTCGTGAGCTGCGTTCCAAAGAAAAACTTGGGTCCTAATTCTGCCAATCCACCTAAAGAGAATTGAAAGGCATTTCCTGTTCCAAAACCTTCAATATGGGTTTGAAACCAACCTGCCTTCAGTCCAAAGCTTAAAATTCCTCGGGTGGTGCCTAGACCGAGTTCGAGTCGATGTTGATTAAACAGCTCCCCTCCAAAACGAGCAATTCCAAAACCGATGCTAGCCTTTGGTGTTTTGAAAACGCCTGAAAAGGCAGCAGTGCTTAGTTCTCGGATTCCAAACCGTTGGTCTGCTGCAATGCCAATCTCAGATTCAGTAATCCGGTCCAAAGCTCCTACATTGTTTGCTAGGCTCCAGGCGTCTCGATGGTATAATTTGACTGTTCCTAGGCCTTGGGATTTGGCTCCGAAAGCTTGGGTGGATAGGTCTATTTGGGCTGATGTAGGATAAGACCACAGCAGCCAGAAGCAAAAAATCAGGCTTGACTTCATTTAAAAAGATTAAAAAGTGAATAGTTAAATGTATGCTATTCCATTTATTAATCCAATAGGGGAAGTCATCATGTAATCAAGTGCGTTCTACAAATCAAAGAGAGGAAGATTTGGTAAGCTTAGGTGCTTTATTTTTTTGACTAAAACAGGCTAAAATTTACTAAAAACAAGCGCCGAATAATATTTTGAATATTTTTCGCAATCGATTGTTTGAAGAGAAAAAAACATTTTCTAAATTTCGAGGGTATTCATTAATTGAATATCTACAATAGGTTTAATAGGTTTGAGAGCAGGAAAAGGTCGGGATTTTATTCCGGCCTTTTTTATTTAGGGCATTTTCAAGTTACTTGAAGGCTAGATTGAATCTCAATCTCGAGTTATGACTATTGAACGAATCAAAGAGTTACTTCAGGAAGCATTTACCAAAGAATTACCGGGAAAGGATGCACATGTCAAAATGGCTCCCCAGCCACTTGATTTGCGGAGGTTTACTACGTCTTTCTCCGAGCCGCCTAAGAAAAGTGGGGTTTTACTCTTGTTTTACCCAGATCAAGGGGCAGTGTATTTTCCATTGATCAAACGGCCTCAGTATCCTGGGGTGCACAGTGGTCAAGTGGGCTTTCCTGGCGGCAAAATGGAGCCTTCCGATCCGGACATTCTTTTTACGGCATTGCGGGAAGCAGAAGAGGAGATTGGAATAGATGCGAGCAAAGTGGAGGTGCTTGGTCGACTTACGGATCTATATATTCCAACGAGCAATTTTTTAGTGAGTCCTGTGGTAGGATTTGTGCCGGAGAAGCCGATTTTTGTTCCCGAGCAGCGGGAGGTAGCACGAATCATTGCTACCGAAGTGATTTCCCTTTTTCATCCTGAGGTTAGAAAGCATACGCAGCTTGCAGTAGGAGGAGGGATGTACTTGGATACTCCATATTTCGCAGTAGAGGAAGAGGTAGTTTGGGGTGCAACAGCCATGATTCTGAGTGAGCTTATCCAGGTTTTGGATCAAAAATCAGCCCAAGGGATGGCTTTTTAGTCAATTGTTGGTAATGTTGTGTAGGATAACCTAAGGTATATGCAGGAGCAAACTAGTCCCTTTTTGACCAATGATGCGGTAGTTTTTGGCCTTTTGATGGCCACTTTGGCTTTTATTTTTGCCTCTTCTTCCAGCAAGCATCCTTTTTGGCTGAAGTTTTACACCTATGTACCTGCGGTGTTGCTCTGCTATTTTATTCCTGCGGTGTACAACTCCATGGGTTTGATTTCTGGAGAGTCTTCGAATTTGTATAAAGTGGCTTCCCGTTACTTATTGCCCGCTTCACTGGTGCTTTTTACCATCAGTGTGGACTTGAAAGGCATCCTTCGCTTGGGGCCTAAGGCTTTGATCTTGTTTCTTACCGGAACGGTCGGAATTATTTTAGGCGGCCCAGTTTCTTTGCTAATTGTCGGATGGATTCAACCTGATTTGTATGCAGGCACAGGTCCAGATGAATTGTGGAGGGGCCTTTCTACGATTGCTGGGAGTTGGATTGGGGGAGGAGCTAACCAAACTGCTATGTTGGAGGTCTTTGGTGCAAGCCCGGTCTTGTTTGGTCAGATGATTGCGGTAGACGTGTTGGTAGCCAATTTTTGGATGGCCATTTTATTGTATTGGGCAGCCAAACCAGAAAAAATCGATAAGTTTTTAAAAGCTGATACTAAGGCTATTTACGAACTCAGAGACCGAATTGCGAAAGCGAGGGAGGCTAGCATTGCTATTCCCAGCTTAACAGATATTTTACTGATCCTCGGAATTGGATTTGGGGTCACGGGCTTATCACACTTTTTCGCTGATTTCTTGGCTCCTTGGTTTGAGACCAATCACCCGGAATGGAACCAATATTCCTTGAATTCGGCATTCTTCTGGATTGTAGTCATTGCAACTGCGCTGGGTTTGGTTTTGTCCTTTACCAAGGCGAGGCATTTGGAAGGGGTTGGCGCTTCCCGTTTGGGTTCAGTTCTCCTCTACGTCATGGTAGCCACGATCGGGATGCAAATGGACTTAGCGGCCGTTTTAGACAATCCCATTCTATTTTTGATAGGAATAATTTGGATTCTGTTTCACATATCCCTGATGCTTTTCGTGGCATGGCTGATTAAAGCTCCCTTCTTTTATGTGGCAGTGGGCTCCCAAGCCAATATAGGAGGTGCGGCCTCTGCGCCCATCGTGGCATCCGCTTTTGATGCTTCTTTGGCTTCCGTGGGGGTGCTTTTGGCGGTACTCGGCTACGCGCTGGGTACCTATGGAGCATATATCAGCGGCTTGATTATGCAGTGGATGTTTAGCTAACTCGGGTAGTTTCGAATTTTTGTTTTGTAAATAAAGTCCGGGATTTGGCTCGTTTTCCTTTAAAATTAGCTTTTAGCATTATTTTTGTCAGTTAGCTTTGGATTAAGCTATATCGGATGATGCCAAGACTCCTTCTTCTATTTTCGCTACTTCTTTTGGGAGCTTGTCTTCAGGCCCAAGGATTTTTGGCAAATAGATCTTCTATTTATGCATATACGGGTACCTCAGGAGCTAACTTGAGTCAATTCAATGCCCTGCTTGATGAGCGTGGAATACTTCCAATTCAGAACAAGTACAACTCCTTTGGGCTGGGATATCAGGCAAGGCTGAATGATTTTATTTTCGGCTTTGAGCTGTCCCAACATCAAAGTCAACCCGCAGAAATAGGGGCACATCGTTTCCAATACCGTACCTCCCGTGCCTTAGTAAATCTGGGCTACTCGCTAACTGAAGAAGGAAAATTCCAGTTGATCCATTACCTATCCCTAGGATTGGGATACATGAATGTGCAATTGCTTCCTCAGGAGCAATCCAAAGACCTAAAAACCTTCCTCCAAGATCCGGAACAAGGATTTGTATTACGGAAAAATGATATCCAACGTGGAACGCTCAATTATGGTAATTTCTTGACGGAAATTGGGTTCCAGCTCTCCTATGATTTCCCCATCCCCAATCGAAAAGAGGCCCTTGTTGTGATCGCCAAAGCGGGATACGCATTTAGTCCATTTGAGGACAGTTGGAAGATGAATGGATTGTCTTTTGACAATGCGCAAGCAGGAGCATTTTTTAGGGTGGGAACTGGGATCAGCCTTCCAGACCGGAATTTTACCTACAAGGATGCCACGATTGGGATATCCTTGATTCGAGGCTTCCACTTTTCGAAGCCAGAAAAGTTCAATACCTACCTTCAAGAGCAGGGATACCAAGCCTTTGAAGGCAGCCCTTCCCAGTTGGGGCTACGTATTTTTGGGGAAACAGATGGCCTTCTATATGGGATGGATGTGTTTAATGTAGCGCAAAAAGGCAGTGCGAGTACTACGCAATCGCATAGTTTAAATAGCCTTCGAATCTATGCTAATGTTGGTAAAAAACTCTTTCAATATAAAAATTGGGGGATAGGTGCGATGGGAGGTCTTGGGTATGGCAACTTGAGGTATTCGCTGCTTCAGGATGTGAAACCTGATTTTCCGGCCTTGCTCGATCAACGAAATTTTGATGGATACCTCCATAAGTCAGGGATTTTTCTCAAGCCAGAGCTGCTGTTGGAATATGGCCTTCCCATGACCAAAAGAAAGATTTTTGATGTCGTATTTTCCACCTCGGCGGGTTACGAACAGGCAATTCCTGGTTTTAAGCTCGGAGGACTGTCCATGAATTCCTATCAGTCTGGACCATTTTTAACTTTTGGGGTAGGGATTCGTCCCTAATTTCTTTCTGTTTTTTCAAAAAAACTATTTTTTTTGCGTGAAAATTGGATTGATTTTTCGGTTTTTTGGATTTAAGTATTACTTTTGCAGCTACTTATCGAGAAAGACCGAGGGATGGGCCCTTTGACGTCTTAGCAACCTGTAATCAAGGTGCTAACTCCCCTCTTGGATATGCCAAGAATAGATGAGAAGAATAGTACGAATACCTACTTTTCTCCGTGTTTTGCTCGATTAGTTTTTTGAACGTAACCAACAATGAGACAAAACAGAACGGAACAACTGCTCCACGCAGTTAAAAACAGGATTTTAATCCTAGACGGTGCCATGGGTACCATGATTCAACGCTACACCCTTACCGAAGAAGATTTTCGGACTCCAGCTTTAAAAGACCATCCCAAGTCTTTAAAAGGTAACAATGACCTGCTTTCCTTAAGCAGACCCGATATCATTCGTGCGATACACAAGGAATACCTAGAGGCTGGTTCAGATATCATTGAAACGAATACTTTTTCAGGAACGACCATTGCTCAGGAAGATTATGGTTTGTCCCACCTGGCTTATGCCATTAATTTTGAATCCACTAAAATTGCTCGAGAGGTTGCAGATGCATTCACGGAGACTACCCCAGACAAACCTCGATTTGTAGCGGGTGCGATGGGTCCAACCAACCGTACGGCTTCGCTTTCTCCAGACGTCAACGACCCGGGCTACCGCGCCATCACCTTTGATCAGCTGGCCGAAGCCTATGCGGAGCAGGTAAGAGGCCTATTGGACGGAGGTGCCGACCTAATTCTCGTAGAGACCATTTTTGACACACTCAATGCCAAGGCAGCCCTGTACGCAATACAGGAGGTGTATGAGGAAAGAAACATTCCTTTAGATGCTAGAGAAGGTGGGGTTCCCATCATGATTTCAGGAACGATTACCGATGCCTCCGGACGAACGTTATCTGGACAGACCACCGAGGCCTTTTTAATTTCGGTATCCCATGTCCCTTTGTTTTCAGTAGGACTTAACTGTGCCTTAGGAGCCAAGGAACTTAGATCTTATTTGAAGGTGCTTGCACAAGAGGCTCCATTTTATGTGTCTGCCTACCCCAATGCTGGTTTGCCCAACGAGTTTGGAGCCTACGACCAAGGAGCCAATGAAATGGCAGATCAAGTACGAACCTTTTTGAAAGAAGGAATGCTGAATATTTTAGGAGGCTGCTGCGGCACTACGCCTGACCATATTCGCGCTTTAGCGCAGCTTGCAGCCGAATATAGCCCTAGACAAATTGATCAACTAACCGAAGAGGAGGAGCACCATGCCTAAGTTAGACTACATGAAACTTTCTGGCCTTGAGCCTTTGGTATTTTCACCTACCCTCAATTTTGTAAACATCGGCGAACGAACCAATATCACTGGTTCCAAAAAATTTGCCCGCCTCATCCTCAATGGCCAATACGACGATGCCCTAGATATCGCCTTAGACCAAGTTCGAGGTGGTGCACAGGTGTTGGACGTCTGTATGGACGAGGGGATGCTGGATGGCGAGTTTGCCATGGTACGCTTTCTCAACTTGATTGCCTCTGAACCGGAGATCAGCCGTATTCCGATTGTGATTGATAGTTCCAAGTGGAGCATCATCCTTGCAGGATTGAAGTGTGTGCAAGGAAAAGGCATCGTGAACTCGATTTCCTTGAAAAACGGGGAAGAAGAATTTATCCAGCAGGCAAAGACCATCAAGAAGTTTGGTGCCGCAGTAGTGGTCATGGCTTTCGATGAGAAGGGACAGGCAGATACCTACGAGCGACGCATTCAGATCTGTGAGCGAAGCTATCGAATCCTTGTCGATCAGGTAAAATTTAACCACCAGGACATTATTTTTGACCCCAATATTTTCCCGGTGGCCACCGGAATGGATGAACACCGAAAAAATGCGGTTGACTTCTTTAATGCAACGCGCTGGATCAAGCAAAACCTTCCTGGTGCGAAGGTAAGTGGTGGGGTCAGTAACGTATCTTTTTCCTTCCGTGGAAATGATCCCGTACGCGAGGCCATGCACGCCGCTTTCCTTTACCATGCAATACAGCATGGGATGGATATGGGAATTGTCAATCCTACCATGCTCGAGGTATATGCCGATATCGATAAAGAATTATTGGAGCGGGTAGAAGATGTATTGTTTGATCGGAGGGAGGATGCTACCGAGCGACTGCTAGACTTTGCCGAAACGGTCAAGTCTGCGGATAAAAAAGAAGTGGTCAACGAGGCCTGGAGATCAGCACCCGTAGCCAAGCGAATTGAACATGCCTTGGTAAAAGGAATTTTGGACTTTATCATCGAAGATACCGAGGTAGCACGCCTTGAATTGGTCAATCCACTGAAAGTGATTGAAGGTCCTTTGATGGATGGAATGAATGTGGTTGGCGACTTGTTTGGTGAAGGAAAAATGTTTCTTCCTCAAGTAGTCAAATCAGCTCGGGTAATGAAAAAGGCAGTAGCCTATTTGGAGCCCTACATGCCACTTCCTGAGGAGGGTCAAGAAGCCTCTTCCCTGAAGAAAATCCTCCTGGCAACCGTAAAAGGAGATGTCCATGACATCGGTAAAAACATCGTAGGCGTAGTTTTGGCTTGCAACAGCTACCAAATCATCGACTTGGGTGTGATGGTAGATGCACAGAAAATCATCGACGAGGCGATCAAAAATAAGGTAGATATCATTGGATTGAGTGGATTGATTACTCCATCCCTAGACGAAATGGTCAATGTGGCTTCGGAAATGGAGCGCCAAGGGCTTACGATTCCTTTGCTTATCGGTGGGGCTACAACTTCCAGAATTCATACGGCAGTAAAAATTGATCCCATGTACTCTGGTTGTGTCATTCACGTCACTGATGCGAGTAAGTCAGTTCCGATAGCAGGGGAGTCCATTTCACCTGAAACCAGCGAAAGCTACCGCATCAATCTAAAGGCCACCTACAAGGCCTTGCGGGAAGAGCACGAAGCCAAGCAGGCCGTCAAGCAGTTGATTTCTTACGAGGAAGCCATAGCCAACCCGGTGCCAATCGAATGGGCAGGAATAACTCCTGTGAAGCCAAAAGTTTTGGGTAGGACAGTGATTGAGGAGCTAGATCTTTCGGTGTTGAGAAAATACATTGACTGGACGCCATTCTTCAGTACCTGGATGCTCAGTGGCAAGTACCCAAAGATTTTGGCCGATCCTGTGGTCGGGGAAGAGGCTACCCGCCTTTTTGCAGACGCAGAAGCCATGCTGGATACCTTGATTAAAGAAAAATGGCTCACTGCCAAGGCGGTATGCACCTTGCTTCCTGTACAGCGTGAAGGCGATGATGCCCGCGTGCTGAACGAAAAAGGAGAGTCCATTGCCAACTTCCACTTCTTGAGGCAGCAGGGCAAAAAGGGTAAAGGAGTACCCAACCGCTCCTTAGTCGATTACTTACACCCTGAGCAGGTGGACTACTTGGGTTGCTTCGCTGTCACCTCTGGGCTCGGCATGGAAACCAAGTTGGCCGAATTCCAAGCTGCACAGGACGATTACAACGACATCTTGTTTAAGGCCTTGGCCGATAGATTGGCAGAGGCAGCTACCGAATTTTTGCACGAATTGACACGAAAGGAGCTTTGGGGCTATGCCCCTCAGGAGCAGCTATCCAATGAGGCCTTGGTCAGCGAGGAATACGCAGGCATCCGCCCAGCACCTGGCTATCCAGCCTGTCCAGAGCACTCTGAGAAGGTGACTATTTCCGAATTGTTGGATTTAGAAAATACGATAGGAATCACCTTGACCTCGAGCTATGCCATGTACCCAACTAGCTCCGTTTCTGGATTCTTCTTTGCACACCCTGAAAGCAGCTATTTTGGCTTAGGGAAAATTGGTGCCGACCAGGTAGCAAGTTATGCAGAGCGAAAAGGCATCAGCCTTCAAGCGGCTGAGCGCTTACTATCTCCAAATTTGGCCTATACTCCAACCGCAATTCTTGAGACTATACCACAATGAAAATCACTGAGCATATAAAAAACGCAAAAGGAACCCTCTTTTCCTTCGAAATCCTTCCTCCACTAAAAGGACAAAGTTTGAAGGAGCTCATGGAGGGTATCTCCCCTTTAATGGAGTTTAAACCTCCATTTGTGGATGTGACCTACCACCGTGAGGAGTACATCTATAAGAAGCATGCCAATGGACTTCTAGAGAAGATAAGTACCAAAAAGCGCCCAGGAACTGTTGGGATTTGTGCTGCCTTGATCAACCGATTTGAGGTAGATGCCGTACCGCATGTGCTTTGTGGAGGCTTCACTAAGGAGGAAACGGAAAATCTATTGATTGATCTTGATTTTATTGGGGTAGAAAATGTGCTGGCCCTTCGTGGGGATGCTCCTAAAGCAGAACGTTTTGTTGGCGAGCCCAATGGGCATTCCTTTGCCAGTGAACTCGTAGCCCAAATGGTCAATATGAACCAGGGTAAGTACCTGCACGAGGAAACCGAACCTAGCTTCCAAACTGATTTTTGTGTGGGCGTATCGGGCTATCCTGAAAAGCATTTTGAAGCGCCAAGCCTCAAGTTTGACTTGAAGTATCTGAAAGAAAAAGTGGCATATGGCGCTAGCTTTATCGTGACTCAGATGTTTTTTGACAACCAAAAGTACTTTGACTATGTGGCTAAGGTTCGGGAAGCGGGGATAGATGTTCCCATCATTCCAGGAATCAAGCCTATTTCTACCTTGGGTCAGATCACTGCTTTGCCTCGATCCTTCTTTTTGGATTTCCCAGACGATTTGACCGATGCACTTTTCAAGTGCACAACCAATGCCCAAGTGAAGGAAGTGGGTATCGAATGGGCGATCAAGCAGTGCAAGGAATTGATGGAAGCTAAAGTGCCAAGTTTGCATTTTTACACGATGAGCAAGGCCGAAACTACCTATAAAGTGGCCAAGGAACTCTTCTAAGGAGTCTCAAGCAATCTAAAAAAGGGCCTTCAGGCCCTTTTTTGCTAGGTTACTGTTCCTGAGGAGAATAGAAAGTAGGCAGTGAGTTTCCCTGCCATTCCTACCAAATACTTCGCTCTGGTTGATTTTTCTTTATCTTGCAAGCCTGTTCTTGCCAAGCTCCTGTTGCGGGCTTGCTTTCCGATTTTCATGTCCAACGAACCGATTAAAATTCAAGCAAAACGTACCCGGGTGCTGCGAAAGCTACACCGCTTGATGGGAATTCCCTTGATTGTCTTTTTCCTGGTGATTGGGGTAACCTCTATTTTGCTGGCTTGGAAAAAGAAGGCGGAGCTATTGCCTACAACTTTAGCGAGTAAGGTGGAGCAGGGTACCTGGATCTTGCCTTCAGAGATGGTGCGCATTGGAGAAGAGGAAATGAAAAAAATGGGGAGGGATTCTGAAGTTGACCGCATCGATATTCGCCCAGACAAAGGCACGGCCAAGATCACCTTCAAAACCCATTTTACGGAAGTGCAGGTAGATGGCTATTCGGGTGAGATCTTGTCTGTGGGTACGCGGCATTCCGATTGGATCGAAAAGGTGCACGATGGAAGTATAGTGGATTATTACACGACAGGAGAGGAGGGAGCCAAACTTACCTACTCCACTTTGGTCTCCATTGGATTGATTTTGCTTGCGCTAAGTGGGTTTTACCTGTGGTACTACCCAAAGCTTATGCGGAAGATGAAAGAATAACAAGCCAACTAATTTTAAGCAGAGTTGGTAGCTTCTAAAGTGACCATATTGGATTTCCTAATTCCTAAAGTCTAGCTAAGGAGCTTGTATTTTTTGCCAGGTAAGGACTTAACTATTCCTTCAAACTCAAGTGAAAGTAGGGTCGAGGACAGCATTCCCAATGGAATTTGGTTGGCAAAAGCAAGCTGATCGAGCTCAGTATCTCCTTGAGTTTGGAGGTAGCTAAGTATTTTAAACTCCAATGCTTCCCGCGTCGAGAAATCCTGTAGGGCCTTTGGTTTTCGTTCTTCCCCTGGTTTGGTCCAGTGCAAAGCCTCTGCGAGGTCATTTGGTCCTGTGTAGATAGCTGCTTTCATTCTTTTGATGAGCTGGTTACAGCCTTCTGAAAAGGTAGATTGGAGGTTTCCAGGAACTGCAAAAACTTCCTTGTGGTAGCTAAAGGCAATTTCGGCAGTGATCAATGCCCCGCCTTTTTCTGCTGCCTCTACGACCAATAGGGCATCTGAAAGTGCGGCGATAATTCGATTTCTAGCTGGAAAATTTCCAGGTAGCAAGATAGACCCTGGTGCATACTCACTGAGTAATGCGCCATGAGCTTCTACCAATTGGGAGGCGGTGCCTTTGTGAGCAGCAGGGTAAATCAAGTGGATGGGAGAACCCATCACTGCAAGGGTGGGTAATCCTAGTTGTAAAGCCGCCCGATGTGCTTCAATATCAATACCATAGGCAAGTCCCGATACGATGGTTGGCTGATAGGGCAATAGATCTTCAATGATTTTTTTGGTAATGGACCTCCCATAGGCAGTTGCACTTCGGGTCCCTACGATTCCTATCGTTCTTTGGGTATTCAAGTTCGCTTGGCCCTTTGTAAAAAGGAGCACTGGAGCATCTGCAATGGAATGTAGTCGTTTTGGAAACGCTTCATCCAGTGAGGTGAGTAGCCGGTATCCTCCAGAAGTTTGTTCGGCAAGGAGAGTTGCTGCTTTAGCAAGTAGGGAGGCCTGTTGCTGCCGAATTTCGAGTAATTTCCGTCCTATTCTAGGGATTTTGACAACCTTGCTTGTAGGCAAGGCAAAGAAATTAAGTGCTGAGCCTGCGTAGGCTAGAATTGCTTTGAATAGAATAGGCCCAACTTTTGGTGCTAAGGCAAGGGCAATAAAAAATTGTTTTTCCTCAGGTGTTGGATCGGGAATGGAGTTCATGCTTCAGGTTGATTAAAAAATCCTTGATTTCCTGAAGTTTTTGAACTGCTGCTACTTTATCAAATCCTTGTTTCTTCCCTGCCGCGATGACTTCTTGGGCGCCTTGAAGGGTATATCCCTTTTCTTTGACCAAGTGATACACGTAGCGAATCTTTTGGATATCGTCTTGGGTGTAGCGGCGGTTGCCTTTTTTGTCCTTTTTGGGGCGGATGATGTCAAATTCTCCTTCCCAATAGCGAATTAGGGAGGCCGCTACTTTGAACATGTCGGCTACCTCTCCAATGGAAAAGTATTTTTTCTCTATTTCTCGCTCTTTGTAAGGCACTAGGGGATGAGTTAAGTAGTTCAGTCTTCAGCCAAGGCTCCAGTTAAGGAGAATGAAAAAAGATACTCTAAAATAAGAAAATAGTTAAGGACTTTTGGTAGTGATGCCCCCAATTTTTTAAAATGGAGTTCAAGAAGGGTGAAAAAGTTTGATTTTTTGGCAGTTAGGAATCTTGAATTACTTTATCGATTGAGTACTTGCAGCATTTGAACGGCTGCTAAGCCTGCTGTTTCTGTTCGCAATCTGCTTTTCCCTAGAGATACTGCCTGAAATCCTTGCGCAAATGCCTGTTGAATCTCTTTCGGGTCAAAATCTCCTTCAGGACCAATTAGGATGAGGTACTTTCCGCCTGCTTTGGCCAAGTCCAAGAGGTGGTGGGTATGATTTTCATCCACGTAGGCAATAAACTTCTGGTATTCGGCAAAGTCAGTAGACTTTAGGAGTTCGCTGAGCTTGGTTGTGCCATTTAGGGTGGGCGTTCTCCATTTGATACTTTGCTTGCAGGCAGAGATTATTTTTTTCTGCAAGCGATCCGTTTTCAAAAAGCTTCGCTCTCCATGCATGGTATCAAGCAAAGTCAGTTCATGAAACCCTATTTCTGTGATTTTCTCCACCATCCACTCCATGCGGTCGGGGCTTTTGGTAGGAGCGATCGCCAAGTGGATGTAAAAGGGATCCTTTTCTGCTTCCTTGGACGAAAGTACGGTTAGGCTAGCCTTTTTGGGATCTGCTTGATCCAGCACACAGGTGTAGAGCATTCCTTTTCCATCCGTCAGCAGGATTTGATCTCCTTGCTTCTTTCGCAGCACCCGAATGAGGTGCTTGGATTCTTCCTCGTTGAGAAAGGTCGTAGGAGAGGTAATCAAATCTTGAAAGAAAAGCTGCATAAGCGAAGAGATCTACGAAGACACAAAAAAAGCACATTTCGTTAAGAAATGTGCTTTTATTCTGATTAAGCTTTTTTGCCTTAGGCTTTATGCTTTTGAAATCTCCATATTGACGGTTCTGCCTTTGATGGTATTGTTTTTCATCACGCGTACTACGTGCTCTGCATCCTTGTGAGGTACATCGACGAAGGAAAAGTTGTCAAAGATATCAATGCCTCCGATGCTTTTGCCGGATAGGCCAGACTCACCTGCAATGGCACCTACGATGTCGTTGGGACGGATAAAGTCTTTTTTACCAAGATTCAAAAACAAACGAGTCATGTTCTCTTCGCGCGCACGCTCTGCACGGGGAGCAAAATCCCGAGTTCCTTCTTTTCGGTCACCAAATCGGCTACTGCTATCTCCGAAACGGCTTCCTCCTTCTTTGCGGTCGCCAAAACGGCTGCCACGGTCAGGGCGATCACCGCCTCTAGGTGCTTCTCTTCGGTCTCCGAAGCGCTCACCACGTCCACCTTCTCTTCGATCTCCGTATCTAGACTCACGTCCACCGTCGCGTCCACCCTCACGACCACCTTCTCTTCTGCGGTCTCCATATGCTGAAGCTTCAATACCAAAGTCTTGCTCCTTCATTTCTTTGACGGTATCACCCATGACCATTTTAAGTAGGCCAAGAGAGATTTGTTCCTGAGTCAAACCTTCTGAAAGCATTTGGCCGATGGTTGCTTCAAACAATTGGTTGTCCTCTTGCTTGCTCAATACACGGTGTACATCCTTGATAAACTGAGTTTTCTTCAATTCTACCAGTTCAGTTACAGAAGGAGGGGTCATTTTATTGATTGTAGCCTTGGTGAATCGCTCCAAATCTTTGAGCTTCATCATCTCTCTGCGGCCTGTAATGAACGTAATGGCAGTTCCTGATTTTCCAGCTCTACCCGTTCTTCCGATACGGTGTACGTAATACTCCTCATCCAAGGGGATGTCAAAGTTGAATACCGCCTCAACGTTATCTACGTCAATTCCTCGAGCGGCTACATCGGTAGCCACCAGTACTGTGCAAATCCCTTTTCTAAACTTACCCATTACCTTGTCACGCTGTGCTTGAGATAGGTCACCGTGAAGTGCTTCGGCAAGAATGCCACGAGCACCCAAAGATTCGGTTACCTCGTCTGTCATGCGCTTGGTATTGCAAAACACCACGCTAAGGGCATAATTGTGAATGTTCATCAAACGAGCCATCAGCTCCATCTTCAAAGACTGCTTCACTTCATAGAATACTTGATCGATTTTGGCAACCGTCAATTCGTTCTTGGCAACTTTGATGATTTCTGGGTCTTTCTGGTACTTACGTGTAAGGTCAAGGATAGGCTTGGCCATGGTTGCGGAGAAGAATACGGTCTGTCTTTCTTCTGGCATTTCCTGAAGAATCGCTTCGATATCGTCTCTAAAGCCCATGTCTAGCATTTCATCTGCCTCATCCAAGACGATGATTCCTGAATCTTCCAAGCGCAAGGTGCCTCTGTTGATGTGGTCTTGAACACGACCAGGTGTTCCTACGACGATCTGCACGCCTTTTTTCAAGACACGAATCTGCCTGTCAATTGATTCGCCTCCATAAATAGCGACAGAATTAATTTTCTTATGGTATTTAGCCAGTTTTTGGAATTCTCCTTCTACCTGAACTGCTAGTTCACGGGTAGGACATAGGATAATTGCTTGAGGCTTGTTGAATTCGGCGTCTACCAAGTCAATGATAGGAATCGCGAACGCTGCCGTTTTACCAGTTCCAGTTTGTGCTTGACCGATTAGATCGCGGCCTTGCAAAATGAAAGGAATGGCTTGTTCTTGAATGGGGGAAGGTTGGGTGTAGCCCATCTCTTCCACAGCCCGTAAGATTTCTTCCGAAATCCCCAGGTCTGAGAATTTGATTGTGTTTTCCATGAATATTGTCCTTTGTTTTTCTTGCCATGGTATCCTAAATCCCAGACAAGCAACAGCAAGGACTCACGGCACGAAAAATAGCTCTGTCAAAATTGACGATGCGAAAGTAAGTAGAATTATTTTGTAAACCAAGGGTAGGCCCGAAGTTTTTAGAATATTCTGTAGAAATGAAGGGATTTAAACGAAATATATTTGGTGTTAGCAGGCTGTACATTGTACCAAGTACCAAGTACGAAGTACGAAAAAGACTTTTAGAAATAAGAACCAAGAAATTAGACTTTCTATTGTGGTATCATGGGATTTCTGCTTACTGAATAGCAACAAAAATTAGTCTAACCTCTTGCCTGCCTACCGCAGGCAGGTTTCTTGCCTCTTGCTTCTGAACAATCTTGGTACTTGGTACAATTTTTAATCTAATCTCTTGTTTCTTGCCTCTTGCTTCTAATTATAAAAATGACTGATCCTCCGTCGCTTCATCTGTCATCTTCTCAGCAAGATCCTTGCCCAAGTATCGATCAATCAGTCCATGTGCAATGTAGAGTAGGGGTGTAAGTGCCAGGGCGACGGTAAACTTGTACACGTAGTTGATCAAACCTACAGCGGCGATCTGGGGTAGGGACCAGTTGCCAAAGACATAGAAGGCGATGCCCAGCACCACGAAGGAATCGATGAATTGGGATACAAGGGTGGAGCCTGTGGCGCGAAGCCAGATCATCTTTGGGCCCGTTACGGCACGGAGCTTTTGGAAAACATATACATCGATCAACTGCCCTAGCAAAAAGGCGGTCAAAGAACCTAAAATGATGCCCAATCCCTGTCGAAAAATGGTATTGAAGGCGTAGTTGATGTCAAAGGAAGTTCCATCAGGCATGTTGGCATTGACTTGCATCCAGAAATCTGCAGGAGCAAGGGCTGTAACCAAGCTGATGACCACAAACACATAGGTGATGAGTGCGGCAGTCAAAAAACTAATTTTCCGTACCCCTTTTTTACCAAAATACTCGTTGATTAAATCCGTAGTAATAAAGACTACTGGCCAAATCACCGCCCCAGCAGTGAGGTTGAAGTCCAGCACAAACTCCTCAAAGAAAGTCCATTGAACCGGTTCAAATCCGAGGGTACGCTCTCCAGAGAAGATTTTCACCCCAATAATTTCAGCCAAGATGGCATTGGTTAGAAAGATGGCTCCAAGAATTACAAAAAGGTTGGTTTTACGGCTTTGAGGGGATTCAGTCATGAGAGGAGGAGATTGGATAGGTGATGCCTTCTTCACTTAGGATAGAATTGGGAAAAACGGTTTGCGCTTCCGCTAACAAATCACTTAAATCTGGGTATCGGGAAGAAAAGTGGCCTAGCAGCAATTTTTTAACGCTTGCAAGTTGGGCCAGCTGCCCCGCTTGATTTGCAGTACAATGATAGGTTTCGGCAGCACGGGGGCCATCTGCTTCCATAAAGGTAGCTTCATGGTAAAGCAGATCCACCCCTTCGAAATAGGGAGCCAAAGAAGGATTGAAAGTGGTATCCGAGCAGAAGGCATAACTTCTTAAGGAAGCCAAAGGATAGCAATAGTCTTTTGCGAAGTAGTTGATACCATCAGAGGCTAGGTAATCTTGACCCAAACGAAGCTGTTGGATGGCTTTCAAGGGTAAAACGCTTTCCTGGAGTTTTTCCTTGATTAGCGAGCGAAGGCCTGCTTTTTCTTGAATGATAAATCCGGTGGTTGGAATGCGGTGCTGGAGTGGAAAACTGGAAATTGTGAATTGAGGATGGTCAAGTAGGGTGACTTTTCCTTCTGTAGTGGTTTCAGTGAATTCCAAGGGATAATTCAAGCGAGTTTGACTCCACCTAAAATGAGTGGTTATGATCTCATTTAGGCCCCTTGGACCAAAAATTCGGAGTGCTTCGGTTCGCTTGGATAGATGGTAACTTGACAGCAAGCCGACCAAACCGAGGTAATGATCTCCATGAAGATGGGAGATGAAGATGCTTGAAATTTTTGAGGCTTTTACCTTGTATTTACGTAATTGAATTTGGGTGCCTTCACCACAATCCAATAGAAAAAACTCCTGCCCAAATCGAATGACTTGGGCAGTGTGATTTCTTCCATGCATGGGGATGGAAGAGGTGTTTCCTAGGATGGTGACCTCAAATTCTGGACTCAAGCACCCTCCTCGTCTTGTCCTCCATCAATCTCATGCATAAATACCACTTCACCAGCTTCTTCCAAGTTGGCCACTAAGCGCAGTTTTTTGTCAAGCATGGAGATCTTGAGCAACTTCATTACGTGGTCGCGAACGCCTGAGATCACAAAAATCCCTCCATTGCGGCCAAATTCCCGGTCACCCACCAGTAGGGCACTCAATCCACTGGAATCGACATAATTCACTTGACTCATGTCGAGAACGAGGTTGCTGTAGCCCTCAGCATGAATGGTCAGGAGTTCAGACTTTAGTTTAGGAGCCAATAGGGAGTCGATTTTTTCCTCTAGTGGGGAAAAAACAACGTACTGCTCTTTTTTATCGATGGTATATTTCATGTGCGTTTGCTCAGTTGGCGAGGTAATCTAAAATACTTTTTTCAATTCGTGTGGCAATATCGGTGGTTTCTGCACAAACAAAGGAAGTCCCGGTAATCTTTTCAAACAACTCAATGTAGCGATCTGAAATGCTTTCTACAAGTTCATCGTTCATTTCTGGCACTACCTGACCTTCTTTTCCTTGGAAGCCATTGGCAATCAGCCATTGACGTACAAATTCTTTAGACAATTGTTTTTGAGGCAATCCTTGCTTTTGGTTTTCTTCGTAGCCTTCTGCATAGAAGTAGCGGGAAGAATCTGGGGTGTGGATTTCATCGATGAGGTAGATTTTCCCATCTGCTTTGCCAAATTCATACTTGGTATCCACGAGAATCAACCCTTTTTCCTTGGCCATCTTTTGACCGTGCTGGAAAAGCGCTCGCGTGTATTTTTCTAAAACTAGGTAATCCTCTTCGCCGACAATCCCATTGGCTAAAATGGCTTCTCTGGAAATATCCTCATCATGGCCTTCGGAGGCTTTTGTGGTCGGGGTGATGATTGGGGTAGGGAAGGCATCGTTTTCCTTCAATCCTTCCGGCATGGGTACGCCACAGATCATTCGCTTGCCTAGTGCATATTCTCGAGCTGCATGGCCAGCGAGGTATCCACGGATCACCATTTCCACCTTGAAAGGCTCACAGCGCTTGCCAATGGTCACGCTTGGATCTGGGGTGGCTGTCACCCAGTTGGGCACCAAATCTGCTGTGGCTTTTAGAAAGCCTGCAGCGATTTGATTTAGCACCTGACCTTTGTAGGGGATGGCCCGAGGGAGGACCACGTCGAAGGCGGAGATTCGATCGGAAGCCACTACGACAAGTTCCTTGTCAAACATGTATACATCCCGCACTTTACCCTTGTAAAAGCCTTTCTGTCCAGGAAAGGAAAAATGAGTTTCTTTGATGGCTTTGCTCATGAAGAATTCGTTTGGGCAAAAATAGAAAAATCGATTTGGCTAGCGGTGAACTTGCCAGTTATTTATTGATTTTATTTCCAAGCTCGTAGGTTTCCGTTCGTTCTAGGACTCCATTCGCATTGTAGAACTCTCGAATTCCATTCAATCTTCCTCTACTAAATCTTATGATTTCTTGAGTCTTACCAGTTTCGTAATAAAGTATCGCTTCGCCTTCTTCCAAGTCATTGAAGATAGGGGTGCTGGAGGCGAGTTGTCCAGAGGGATAGTAATTTTCCTCCTTGATTTTTTCTCCTTTTTTGGAATAAAACTCCTGCTGCTGTATGGTGCCTGATTCGTAGTAGCTGATGCTTGGTGAATTGGGAATTCCTTTGGAAAAGGTGGTTTTTTGTTTGAGGGCACCTCCCGAATAATAGCTAAGGAGATCTCCGTCAGGAGCTCCTTTTTTGTAGGTACCTACCCGCTCAGGGTTTCCATTGGGATGTTGGAGCAAGTAGGGGCCATCCAAATCCCCATAGTTGAAAAAGAGCCGTGAGCGCAAGCTGCCATCTGGGAAAAAACTTTCTTCTTTTCCATTCAAGACACCTCGCTCGTAATTGCCTTGGTACTGCAAGGTACCCGATTCGTTGTATTCTTCGCGAATGCCATGAAACTGGCCTGCTAGATAACCGATTTTGGACTCGATGGAACCGTTGGTATAGTAGCGGATGGAGGTTCCTTCGGGTTTATTGGCTTTGAAAGGAGTCTTTTCGGATAGCGTACCGTCCTCATAATAGGAAAGGACTTCACCTTCCAGTTGGTTGAGCTGGAAAGTGGAGCGCTCTCGCAGGGTACCATTGGGATAGAAGCTCAAGGCTTCCCCTTGTCGCTGGTTATTTTGAAAAGTTACTTGCCGAAGTGTATCTGCTGTTTCCGGATCCAAATCGTAGAATATCCCATGGCGTTGATCATTTTTGAGGCTGCCAATCACGACCAATCTCCCATCCAAATCGTAGCGTTTGACGGGACCGTTTGCTTTACCATTGACCAGGATTACCAGCTCTTTGACCTTCAGCGTGTCCTCAGCATGGTAGGTACGGAGCGTATCTTGACCAAAGGTCAAAAACGAAACTAAGCCAAAAATTAAGCTGAAGAATATTGATTTGAACATGGGGAATGTGTAGCGTAAGAATCCATACCCTAGTATTATGGCGGGTATTGGGTTTCTGTGATGGAAAATTACAAAGAAGCAAATTCAAGTCCACATCCCTTGCCGTATTTAGTTGGGATGGGCTAACTTTAAGGCTTCAAAACACATTCACTATGCTTTACGCTCGTTTTCTTGCCTTAATTGGACTGCTTAGCCTTGCTTCCTGTGCATCCAAGCCAGAAGTTACGTTTAAAAACTATGAGGGGGAGATTTTTGGAACCTATTACCGAGTTCAGGTAGGGGATTCGGATCGGGATTTTCAAACTCAATTTGACTCAGTCTTTGCGCTAATCAATACGGCAGCGAATTCGTATGTCCAGGAGTCTGAAGTTTCGGATTTTAATTTTAAAGGGGTTTTGAAAGACCCATCCTTTACCTTCAGGGATATGCTTGATTCCTGCCGGAAGTTCCATTTGCAAAGTCAAGGCTATTTTGAGCCCACCTTATTCCCATTGCTCAAGGCTTGGGGCTTTTCTTTTGAACAGCGGGAGCAAATGGACAGTGCGAAGGTCGCAGAATTGAAGGCCTTGGTAGGCTTCGAATCTAAACTTAGCGTGACAGATTCCGGCTATTTTGCAACCGAAGAAGGCGTAAAATTGGATGTTACAGGACTAGGCGAGGGCTATGCCATCGACAAGTTAGCCGAGGTATTGGATCGGGCAGGGGTGGCCAACTACCTGGTGGAGATCGGAGGGGAGATGAAGGGAAAAGGAAACAATCCCAGAGGGGAAAATTGGACCATTGGGATTGAAGATCCAGCGCAGGCTGAGTTAGGAGTTACCAACTCCATGCTGACTAAGGTTACCTTGAGCAAGTTGGCCTTGAGTAGCTCAGGTAACTACCGTAAATTTTACATCGATGCTGAAGGCAACCGTAGATCTCACTTGATTGATCCAACCACAGGCTTTCCAGTAAGCCATTCGATGGTTTCAGTGTCCGTATTGGCGACTTCTGCCACGCAAGCTGATGCCCTAGCCACTGCTTTTATGGCCATGGGGCCTGAAAAAGCAAAGGTGCTTGCAGAAAGCCTATCCGGTGTAGAAGCGATGTTTGTGCTGGCTGAAAAGGACCGCTTGCGAATGGAATTTACTTCTGGCTTTCCCAAGGAGCTGAAGCAGGCTGCAAAGTAGGGAAGGCCTGCCTGCGGTAGGCAGGAGCGAAGGACTGGGTTGGATGATTTTTTTATCCGTATGGTTGATTCGAGCCTTAAAACTTTCGATTTCGTAGGGTAAGTACATTCCATTTCCAAGTAGTTTTGGGAGATTTCAATTTCAGAAGTGTAGTGCTAACTGATTTTTTTATTCTTACATGAAAGACGAACTAGTTTTTTACCGTTTTGGTGCTATTACCGAGCAAGTATAGGTCAGGATTGATGGAAAAATGGAAACCACTTGACTCAAAAAGTAACCACTAGCGGAAGGCTTTGATCAATCGGAACCAAACTCTCAAACCTATCTTTTATTCAAGTGAGTTATTGCTTTAAAGTGGTATGTTCCATTTTGGAACATACCACTTTAAAGCGCGTATTGGCCTAAAAAATCAAAAAATGGTGTAAATTACTTCACCATTGATTTTTTATCGGTGTTGAGATCAAGGACAAATTTTAACCAGGTTTTGCAGTTTTGTGTTTGGGAAACCGGCCGTTAGGATGGTCTAGACCTTGCTATTTTTTTCAACCTAATTTTTTTACTCCTATGAAAGACGAACTAGTTTTTTACCGTCCAAACGAAATTAACGATCCCATTGAGGTCATGTTAGATGAAGAAACTGTTTGGCTTACCCAGAAGCAAATGGCGTTGCATTTTATGCAAACTAAACAAAACATTAGTTTACATATTGTTAATTGTTTTAAAGAGAAGGAGTTAGATCCAATTTCAGTTGTCAAGGAATCCTTGACAACTGCCATTGACGGAAAGAAATATTCCATCAACTATTACAATTTAGATGTTATTATTTCGGTTGGATATCGCGTAAAATCAAACCAAGGCACGCAATTCAGAATTTGGGCAACACGAGTTTTAAAAGATTAATTACTGAAAGGTTACGTCATCAACAATCGAATGAACCGATTGGAAGACCGGGTGGAGGCTATCGGTGCGCAGGTAAATAAGCTGGAACTGCAACTCAATACCCATTTAATTCCTACCCAGGGAGTTTTTTATGAGGGTCAAGTGTTTGATGCCTATGCACTGATTTCAAAAATCATTTGCAATGCCAAAAAATCCATTGTCTTAATTGATAATTATGTGGATGAAAGCGTACTGGTTCATTTGAGCAAAAGGCACGATAAGGTGTCTATCACACTACTCACCAAAACCATTTCCAAACAACTTCAATTGGACGTACAAAAAGCCAACGCACAATATCCACCAATTCAAGTAAAGCTGTTTGGCCAAAGCCACGATCGTTTTTTAATCATCGATCAAACAGAAATCTATCACCTGGGCGCTTCTCTTAAAGATTTGGGTAAAAAATGGTTTGCTTTTTCCAAGCTAGACCAACGCACTGTTCCAAGCATGTTGGCATCCATTTCGAAAGTACTTTAGCTAGGTTACTTCTTTAGCAATCTTTTTTAATCTCTCCCCGCAATTCTGCGGGGCAGGCTGCAAAGCCGCAGAGACGCCAAGAAAAAAAGTGCCCCCCCTTTGCGACTTCCCCCCTTTGCGAGACCTGCTTTTTTCACGCAGCTGCGCGAAGATCTACTCCTTATAATTTCTCAATCACAATCGCTGAAGCACCTCCGCCGCCGTTGCAGATGCCTGCTACGCCAATGTTTCCGCCCTTTTTGTGAAGTACGGAGCACAAGGTGCTGATTATCCTGGCTCCTGAAGCTCCTAGGGGATGGCCTAAGGCAACCGCACCTCCGAATACATTCAATCGATCGTTTTCCAGGTTTAGTTCCCGCTGATTGGCAAGCGCCACCGCTGCAAAGGCCTCGTTGATCTCGTAGTAGGAAACTTCTTCAGCAGTTACTCCCGCATGTTTCAAGGCTTTGGGTACAGCTAAGGCTGGCGCAGTCGTAAACCAAAGTGGATCGGTAGCTGCATCTGCATAGCCTCTAATTTTGGCAATTGGCTTGAGGCCGTATTTTTCGACTACTTCCTTGCTCACCAAGACCAAGGCAGATGCCCCATCATTCATGGTCGATGCATTGGCTGCAGTCACAGTTCCATTTGGATCAAAAACAGGCTTGAGGGATGGGATTTTATCAAATACTACATTCTTAAACTCCTCGTCTTCGGCAATCAAAATGGCTTCACCCTTTCTTCCTTGGAGCTCAACGGGTACGATCTCATCCGTAAACATTCCTGCATCCCATGCGGCTGCCGACCTTTGGTAAGATTGAATGGCATAGGCATCCTGCTCGGCTCTACTGATATTCATTTCTTTGGCTGTATTTTCAGCACAGTTACCCATTGGGAATTTGTAATACACCTCAAAAAGTCCATCGCGAACGAGCCCATCTGTCAACTCAGCATTTCCATATTTGTAGCCAAAGCGTGCTTTCGGAACGTAGTAGGGGACATTGGACATGCTTTCCATTCCTCCAGCCACTACCACCTCGTTGATGCCCAGTTCGATAGACTGCGCTCCAAGCATCACAGCTTTCATGCCTGAAGCACAAACTTTGTTGATGGTGGTACAAGGAACTTGGTAGCCAATACCTGCGCCGATGGAGGCTTGACGAGCGGGTGCTTGACCCAAATTGGCAGACAGCACGTTGCCCATAAATACTTCATTGACGGCTTCTACTGGGATACCCGACTTGGCTAAGGCACCTTTAATGGCGATACTACCCAGCTCGGTCGCTGAGAGACCACTCAGTTTCCCGCCAAAACTCCCAAGGGGAGTACGTACTGCTGCAAGGATATATACTTCTTTATTCATCTCTAATTGGGTTTAGGTGAAGCTGAATAAGCCTAAAAAATTACCAATCAGGCAATCCTTTTTTAGGGCGTTGCGTCGCTTTCTTTTTATTGTCTTGGATATAGCGGAGTTCCGCTGCATTCAGTGATTCCAATATTTGTGAAGCTTGCTCAGGAGATAGATTCATCCCTTTCAACTTTTCGCGCATTGCTTCCATTTTTTTCTGGCGATCGGCCAAGTCGGCATCCATTTGATCGTTTCCGTTTTGGCCTGCATCCTCGCTTTTCTGGGAGGGATTTTCCCCCTTTTGCCCTTCCTTGGCCTTATCTTCGTTGGTCTGTTCCCCGTCTTTTTGATCCGACTTTGAATCTTCCTTTTTTGAGGGATTTTTTTGCTCCTGATTTTGTTGGTTTTGCTGCTGCTGTTCTTGGTTTTGTTCCTGCTGCTCTTCCTCCTGTTCTTGATTCAACTTTTCCTTCAAGGCCTTCAGCTTGGCATCGTTTGGATACTTCGCTAATCCATCATTTACCTCTTTGAGGGCTTGCTCTTTGGCTGTTTTTACATAGGAGCGAGCCGCACGGTTGAAAAACTCTCCTGCGCTCTGTGCCTGCGTCTTTCCTGCGAAAAGCAGCAAAAAAGCCAATGCAAAGAAAATGTGATGCTTAGTTTTCATTTATTTCGACTACGTCTTTTAAACTTGTCATAAATTCTTGGTAGGCGGCTACCGTCTCGTCCTGAGCAAGAGCTGCCTCCAAAAGTGTTAACGCTTCTTTGAACCGGAATTGTTCCACCAAACGATCTGCCTCCGCTTTTTTCCGTTTGGCAAACTCCGAAGGTTCAGGTGTATTTTCATCTTTATTCTTCCGCTCCTCATCTCTTTTTAGCCATCGAGCAAGCAATTCGTAGTTGTATCTAGCCTCCTCATTCAATGGATTTTGAATCAAGGCCGATTGAAATTTACTTAAAGCAGCTTGGTAGTCCTTTTTGTCTCCCAAGACTACTCCGCCTTGGTTGAAAGCAAAAGAGGTCAAGCGGTCATCTGTACTTTGGCTGGCTTTATCAAAGTTTGCAGCGGCTTCCTCAGGTTGATTTGCGTATTTGTAGCTGAGTCCCAAGTTAAAATCTAAGTACTCGGACTCCAATTGAAACTCTTCGATAAGCACTCGGTGATCTTTGATGGCTTGCGCGTATTCTGTAGCGGCATAGCTTGCAGCAGCTTGATCTATTGCTGCATTCAAGCGGCTTACCCTAGTCCAAGAGGCGGGCAGAAATACTAAAACCAGGAAGATTACCTTGATCCAGCTCATCAGAGTTTGATTGTTTTAATGGGTAAAATCATATCCACCAAGGCCAATGCAAGGGCGGCCAAGAGAAAGTAAAAATACTTGTTTGAACTTGCTTCTACCATTCGAGTAGTGGAAATACCGCCTTCCAAGGTCTCAATTGCTGAAATCAGGCCTCCCATTTCTTGTACCTGATCTGATATTTCAAAGTATTGACCACCTGTTTCTGCTGCGATAAATTGCAAGGGCTCACGGTTTAACTTGGTTAATGCTGGTTTTCCTGTGTCAGGGTCCATCACAAGTCCGTTGCCACGAGCCATTTCACCGCCTCTGTCCGTTCCAATTCCTACTGTAAAGACTTTGATCCCTTGGTCAACCAATTCCTCAGCAATCCCATCCAAGTCTTCGCCAAAATGTTCTCCATCCGAAATCAAGACCACGGAACGAGATTTTTTTTCCGGACTCTGGTCATTTTGGAAACGTTCCAGAGCCATCCGAAGTGGAGTACTGAGGTCCGTACCCAAATTGGGTACCAATCCTATGGAAAGGCCATCAATGTAAAGGTTGGCTACTGCTTGGTCGTAGGTAAGTGGCAACTGAAGAAAAGATTCAGTGGAAAAAATAATCAATCCCACTCGGTCGGAGGGAAAGGATTTAAGCAATTCCTTTAATTCAAATTGAATGCGTTGCAGCCTAGTCGGAGCAATGTCCGTTGCAATCATGGATTGGGAAAGATCGACTGCAATAAAAATATCTTTGCCTTCTTCCTTCACTTCCTTGAAAGAATCTCCAATGGAAGGGCCAGCTAAAGCAATTAAAAGTAAGATAAAGTAGATGGTTCGAATGATCAGCTTGGTAAAAAGTCGCTGCTTTTCCACCTTCAACTTTCGGTTGATGGACCAAAAACGGCTCAGGTAGAACAGATACAGCAGGATGAAGATTCCAGCTAGAAGGAGCGTAAGTTTGATATCCGGATATGCCCAAATCATGGCCTGAAATTAGGAAATAAAGCTAACTTTGAATGCAGAAATTGGCCGAAATAGGGATTCCTTTTTAAAAAGAACTGTTAGAATTAACAAACATTAATGTCCCTAACTCGTTCAAGCTGTAGATTCCAAGAATGTATCAACGAATGTTTTTAGTAAAATTTACAGGTTTCTGCTTCTGCTTTTTCTTGGCCTTCTCGGCAATTTCCCAAGAAAAAAGCCTTTTGCAAGGCCTAGTGTTGGATGCAAATACTTCTGAACCCCTTGTGGGAGCCAATGTTTTTTGGGAAGGTCAGGCTTCCTCAGGAACAATTACCGATACAGAAGGTAGATTTTCACTACCTGTCTCCAAAATCCCTACGCAATTGCTTGTTTCCTATTTGGGTTATGAGCGATCTACCCGACTCATCCAAGGTCGTGACCTAGACAAATTGCAACGCTTTTATTTGAAGCCAGAGGATTTTTCGTTGGAAGAGGTTCTCATTCAGGAACGGAGAGGAGATGAGCAAGTCAAGAATTTAGAGCTTGGCAAATCCACTCTTTCTATGGAAACCCTCCAATCACTTCCTGCTCTTTTTGGAGAAGTGGATCTGTTGCGAAGTTTACAATTGCTACCTGGGGTAAAATCAGCAGGGGAAGGCACAGCGGGGCTATTTGTACGAGGAGGATCCGCAGACCAAAATTTGGTTCAAGTGGATGGAGCTCCTGTTTACAATGCCTCTCATTTTTTTGGTATTTTCTCCGTATTTAACCCGGATGGAATCAAAAAAGTAGATTTATACAAGGGCAACATGCCTGCAAGTTATGGAGGAAGAGCCTCCGCTTTGATTGATGTCAGCCTGAGGGAAGGCGAAACGAATCGCTTGAGTGGAGAAGGAGGAATTGGGACTATTTCTTCTCGTTTGACACTACAAGGTCCTATTTTTGGAGAAAAATCAAACTTTTTGATCAGTGGCCGACGAACTTATGCGGATCTTTTTTTGAAACTTTCCTCCAATCCAGACATCAAAAACAACCAGCTCAATTTTTACGATTTAAATGGGAAGGCTGCCTTTATTCTGAGTGACAAAGACAAACTTTCCTTCAGCAGCTACCAAGGAAGTGATTTTTTAGGGCTTAGTGGTCAATTCGGCTTGGGTTGGAAAAATTGGGTTTCTGCAATCAACTGGAATCGAGTCAACTCGGATAGTTCCTTCTTTGATCTTCAAGGCTATCACTCTAGATACAGCTACCAAGTCAAATTTGACAATGAGGATAATGGGTTTGATTGGACCAACTCACTCTCTGAGACGGGGATTAAGGCCACTTGGACGCGAGTTCTAGCCTCAAAGAGTACCTTGTTTTGGGGAGTTCATGGCCAGCTGTACCATTTTGCACCGTCCGATCTCAAACCATCCCCCAATAATCCGATCAACAGAAGGCAAACCCAAGGCGCACAAGGGGCACTGGGAAATGCTTTTGTAGGGCTTACTCGAGAGTTTACAGACAAGCTTAGCGGCGAACTGGGACTTCGGCAAGGAGTCTATGCGCAGCTGGGTGAAGGAAAGGTGTACCAATACCCGGGAAACGCACCCAATCCAGACGTAGATCCTTCAGATTCGCTGTTTTATGGCCCCGCTGAGGTGATGCAGCGGTACCAGGGATTGGAACCGCGAATTGCGCTTCGCTACATGCTGCGCCCAGATTTTTCGGTGAAGCTTTCCTACAATCGGAATTTTCAATACGTTCAAATCGCTTCCAATAGTTCTGCAGGACTACCTATCGATCGTTGGGTGTTGGCCGATCAATACATTAGACCGATTCAAAGTGATCAATTTTCAGTTGGCGTATTTCATAACTTTGATCAAAACCGATGGGAACTATCGGTCGAAGGGTATTACAAAAACTTGGAGAATGTAATTGACCTCCGAAATGGTGCCAGAATCTTGCTTTCTGATCAGGTGGAAACTGAGCTTTTGAGTGGTCGAGGTTGGGCTTATGGTGCGGAATTTTTGTTCCGAAAAAATAAAGGAAAAACGACGGGATGGCTAGGATATACCTGGTCTCGTGCTTGGAGACAGATAGATGGAATAAGCAGAAACGAAGCCTATAATCCTCGTTTTGATCGTCCTCATGATGTTTCTTTGGTCGTAAACCATCAATTTTCCTCCGCTTGGTCAGCTGGATTTACATTCGTTTATACTTCGGGTCAGGCAGTTTCCTTCCCTGTAGGCTCCTATGTGCTGGATAATCAGCCGGTTCCTCTCTACTCAGATTACCGAAATGAAAATAGGTTTCCGGATTACCATCGACTCGATGCCTCAGTTACCTGGAAAAATCCAGATCGTGGCAGAAAGTGGAAAGAGAGTTGGAATTTTGGGGTTTACAACCTCTATGGCCGAAAAAACCCTTTTTCCTACGACTTTAGGGTTCTGTACAATAACCAAGTGAACTATTCTCCTGAGGACGGTGAGATTGTTTCGGCTCGTCCAGGGGTGGTGATGACTTACCTATTTACCTTTCTTCCTTCCATCACCTACAACGTTCAATTCTGATGAAAAAAACGTGGATACTCCTGTTGATCTTTAGTTTATTCTTCTCTTGCCAAGAAGAGGTGATTTTGGATTTGGACCAAAAAGAAGGAAGGACTCCTGTAATTGAAGGCTATTGGACCGACCAAGCCATCTCCAATGAAGTAAAGATTTCCCTAGCCAAGAACTACTACGACTCGCTTGACCAAGAGTCGGTAAGAGATGCAGAAGTCTTTGTTAAGGAATTGAAGACAGGAAGAAAAATTGCTTTTCGCTATTTGGAAGCTACACGATCCTATCGGCCTAATCCATTGGAGCGAGCCATTGTAGGTGAATCCTATCAACTTTATGTAAACTGGAAGGGCCAAACCTATCAATCTGAGGGACTTATGCTAGCTCCACCAATCTTGGATTCGGTGGTTTGGAATTATGAAAAGGATCGGCCTTTTCGCGGTGAAGGATACTTCATTAAAGTTTACGGAAAGATCCCTTTTTTAGATAATAACCAGTACCGAATCCGTGTCATTGAAAACGATACTTTAAAAAACCAACGCGAAGATTACCTCTTGTTTGACGATACCTTTGGACTTCAGGTCTTCGAGAAAGGATTGGAATTGGGCTATGCCTTTCAGAAAAATGACCGTGTGAGGATGGAGTTGTATCGTTTGAATAAAGATGCTTTCGTCTATTTAAGCCAGCTGGTAAATCTTCTTTTTAGCGATGGAGGCCTTTTTAGTCCTCCTCCACAAAATCCCACTTCCAACATCAGGGTTGTCAGCGGAAAAGGGGAGGTGCTGGGCTATTTTGTCGTTTCCCCCGTACTTACACGTACGGTGGTGATTGCACCCAAATGATTTTTTAAAATTTAATAAGTTTATCAAAAACCTTTTTTTAAATTTATCGTAATATTACGATTGATATGGGTGTTACCAAAACAGCATTATTTGACGTTGAACAGAACGAACTGGCCGTACTTGCTAAAGCATTGGCTCATCCCGCTCGCATCGCCATCCTGCAGCACTTAGCCGCCACCACTTCCTGCATCAACGGTACACTCGTGCAGGAATTAGGCTTGGCCCAAGCCACCATTTCTCAGCATTTGCGGGAACTTAAGGAACTGGGATTGATTTGTGGGAGTATTGAGGGTACTACAGTGAATTATTGCTTGGATAGGAAGCGCTGGAAAGAAGTTCGTCTTCAATTCCAAAACTTCTTTGCGCTGCTCGCTGATAGTCCTGAGGACACCTTATGTTGTTGATCAATAGATACTTGTATTTTATACTTAAACCTAAGCTGTTATGAAACTTTCTGCAATCAAATCCGAACTCGCAAGCATGGATGAGCTATCTTTTACTTTGCCTGACGGAACTCAGGTGCCTGCGCACTTTCACGTGACGGAAGTAGGTCAGGTGTCTAAGCGCTACATTGACTGTGGAGGAACCATCCGCCAGGAGTCAGCGATCAACTTCCAGCTCTGGGAAGATGGGGACGTAGATCACCGCCTCGCCGCCTCCAAGTTGATGGATATTATTGCGCTCGCGGAGCGAAATCTTGCCTTGGAAGACCTAGAAGTGGATGTGGAATACCAAGGAGATACGCTAGGTCGTTACGGGCTAGAAGTGCAGGCTGGGGCTTTTCACCTGGTAGCAAAGCAGACCGATTGCTTAGCAAAAGACAAATGTGGCATCCCTACCGAAAAGCCAAAAATAAGACTATCCACCGTAGCTGGAGGAGGCGTTTGTACCCCCAACTCCGGTTGCTGCTAAGCCCAAACCCCTTTGCCAATGCCTGCTTTGTTTTACCCGGCCCTTGCCAACACGATTGGAAACCTTCCATTTGCCGCCATTTCAAGCGAGCGTCTGCAACTCTTGGACGAAATGGCTACCTACCTGCGCGATAAAATAAAGCAAGGAGAGGAGATTCGGCTCAACTTTATTTGTACGCACAATAGCCGAAGAAGTCAATTTTCTCAAATCTGGGCACAAACCGCCGCCGCTTATTATGGAATAGAAGCCAACTGCTATTCAGGTGGAGTAGAGGTAACCGCCTTCAATCCCCGTGCTGTGGCCGCCATACAACGAGATGGATTTAAGGTGGTGAAAAAGGAAGGAGAGAATCCAGTATATTTTGTTTTTTACAGTGAGGACGAACAGCCCATTGTTGCCTTTTCAAAGGTTTATGACGATGCCATCAATGCCCCTAAAGACTTTGCTGCAGTGATGACTTGTGATCATGCGGATGAAAACTGTCCGGTAATTCCTGGGGCGGAAAAGCGTTTTCCGCTCCGCTTTGAAGACCCTAAAGCCTTTGACGATAGTCCTCAAGAAGAATTCATGTATACCGAGCGCTCTCGACAAATTGGGGCGGAGCTGATGTATTTATTTAAAAAGGTAGGATCATCTAGATAAATTGAAGTAAGATTATATGTGTATCCGTATCAATGCACGTAAGGGTGAACTGACGCAATAATCAATCGTTCAAACAGTTTTTCACCGAAGTACCTCCGATTCAGCTTGTAAACAAATTCATTTAAGTAGTTCTGCAAGTACTTGTAAGTGACCATGTGGTAAATCCCCAATAAGTTTCGCTTCAGATTGCTGATTGCCTTGTGAACCCATCTGAGGGTGTCGTTAGTCTCCTCTTTCCCTGAAGTTACTGTAAAATGGGTATTTACGATCTTATTCAAATTGACGTAGGCGGTATTTCTGTCTGTGAAAAGCACAACATCTCCATCCGTATTTCTTTTGATAAACTGATTTACATGTTCACTGTCAGTTTAGCCAATACTTCCATTTTATAATAGCCGCAAACCCTGCTTCCTTTCCCAGATTCGGGGTTTTCTAAGGGTATAGATTCTGCCGCAATACCAACTAGAGCCTGGCGCTGGCTTCCTTTCCCACGTTTTAGTTGGCTTTTAATCTGCTTTTTAGTCGCCACTTCTACAAAGCCTTCATCATATTCCACCATATCCTTGAGCAGGTACAAACTATCCCTTCGACCCATTACTGACCTGATCTTATGCATCAACTTAAAGGCTGTTTCATATCTACTAAGCCCTAACTGGCGCTGAAATTCCAAACAAGAAAAGCCCTTTTTGGTCGCTGAGACAAACATAAATGCCAACATCCAAGTCTGTAAAGGTAATTTGCTGTTTTCCATTATTGTACCACTTTTGAGTGAACTTCTTCTCCGGCAATGTCTACACTCGAAAAACTTTGCCCCACTGAACCAATAATGATGTGTCACTTTTTCGCATTTTTTACAGTAAATACCAGACTTCTCTCGATAAGATTTGATGGAGAGTTCACAAGACTCCTCATCTGGAAATTCGTTTAGAAAGTGTATTAATTTCATATTCTTAGCCGTTTAAACCAAAGAAAAGAGTACTTTTCCACTTGACAAAACTATTGACACAAACTGTCATTTGGCGACGTGCAAACTAACGAATACACATATAAGATTATATAAAAAAGCCTCAAAATCAGTGATTTTGAGGCTTTTTTGATTACTTGTAGCTGCGCTTAATCCATGGCATTGCCGTGAAAGAGTGCGTTGAAGAAGAGTTTGTTGGTTCCGTACCAAGCCCCTCTAAAATTAGGACTATCGAAGAAGTGAATCACACGACCCTGACCGGATGGAGAAATGACTACGCTTGCGCTTTGCTTCAGACTTTCCAAGTTGGCCTTGGAAATGTAACCTCCAAGATGAGGATTGGCCGTGTAGCGAATGGGTGTGAGATACTTATCCGCCGATGGCTTAATGAAGATTTCTGAATTGCGGTACACAGGCAAGGTCTTGCGTGTGTAGCCATAGGCAATGGGATGCGTCAGGTCAAGCTCGGCTAGGTAAATGCTGCCGCCCACTTCTTTAGCCCCTTCGGTATCGCTGCGTGTGGCAAAAGGAAGAATTGCAGGACCTTTTCCCTCATTTCCAGCCACAGCCTCCTCTTTAGTGATGCCCTTCTGGTTGAGCCAAAGAGAAGCATTCTTCATGGAAATGATGGTACCACCTCGGCTTACCCAATCCTTCAGGTGGTTTACCTGGCTTTCACCAAGCGCACCATAACTTCCAGATGGAAGAATAAGGGTGTTGTAGCCATGCAGGTTGAGTCTGCCAAACTGCTCCATGTTCACCTTGGTAATCGGCATACCGATTTGGTGATCCAATAGGTTCCAGATTTCTCCTGCCTCAGAAGCATTGATTCCAGTGCCTACCACAAGGACTACTTTAGGATGCTGCACGGCAGATACACTATTTGACCCAAGGTCAATACCGCTAAGATTCAAGCCAGTTTGTACCGCATAAACTTTCTGCCCATTCTTTTGGGCCAAGGTTTTGAGTTGCTGTACCACTTCGGATTTGGCAAGGGATTGAAAGCCCATAGGAATCATCAAAGTTCCTCTACCAAAATCCACTTTACCGTCTTGGGTTTGAGAAGAGAAGTTTTGGTGAAGCGCTTCCACATGTACTCCTGCCTTCTGCAGTTCAAATAGGAGTTTGGGTGCATAATAATCCCTCCAATCAATCAAGTATGCATAAGCATCGCCTTGAGGGAAGGTGTGGGTAGCAAGGGTTACTTCCTTTAATTCTGTTCCAACTTTGGCCGTAGGTGCAGCCGAGAAAGGCATGCCATAGGCAGCAGCCATGGTCCAGGCAGAAGCATCGTAGAACACAGAATCTGCAAAGGTAGTCACGTATTCAAACATGGTTCGTACCATACGGTACTGAGGCTGCTTGGTAGGTACTACCCAAGAAGATCCTTTTTTGAAGGTTTGTCCTGCAGCGCTAAGGTCCGCAGTATTTTCATACACCTTGATTTTGTGGTCGAGTAAAAACTGGAGGAAAAGTCGGTTTCTGCTTGGGTCGGTTTCATCTCCAAATATGTAGTTTTTTGCCAGGTCCTTGCTTCCTTCAGCCACGGCTCCTTCAAAAAACTCGCGAAGGTACAAATGCATGTATTCGCGATTGGCCAATGCAGCATCCATGGTAGCTAGTGAGTTGACCACATGGTTGCGGATGGTGAAGGCAAAAGTCAGATCTCCACGCTGGCTACTTTGGATGTGTCCTCTGGAGCTGGCCGTTTCAAATACCAAACCCAATCCTCCGTGCATGTCGGGGTAGGAGGATCCATAGCCTGGGTAACTGTTGTCAAATACCTCTTTGCTCCAGTACAGGCTACCAATCTTGTCCATGTATTTGGCAAAGTACTTGGCAAACTTGGGGTTGATGTCGTCGTAGTTTTTGCGAGGTACGACTGGGTTTTCCGAGCCATAAGGTTTGGTAGGCTCGAAGAAATAGGTGCTATTTGGACCCATTTCGTGAAAATCAGTAGTCACGTTGGGATACCATTGGTGGTACCAGGATATTTTTACTTTTGATTCTGGATGAGCAAGAGGTAGCCAGTCGCGGTTGAGGTCAAACCAATAATGGTTGGTACGTCCTCCAGGCCAGGTCTCATTGTGCTCCCTGTCCAGTGGATCTGCTACAGCGAGAAAGCCTTTATTGGAATTGGCCCAAAGGCTATGTCGATCTCTTCCATCTGGATTGAGGGTTGGGTCAATGTGGACTACTGAATTTTCTCTCAGGTTTTTTGCCAGGTCAGATTGGGAAGCAAGCAACCAGTAGGCGGTAAGCATGGCTGCTTCAGCAGAGGAAGGTTCGTTGCCGTGCACTCCATACCCTTGGTGGATGATGGAAGGCATACTACTTACCTCAGGCATGGGCTGGCTTGGATCTGCAAGTTGCAACTGCTTTTGCCGAATCTGTTCCAAATTACCCATGTGCTTAGCCGAAGTGATGGTCAAGATGATCTTGGGTCGATGCTCGTGGGTGTAGCCGATGGTTTGAAGCTTTGCAAGCTCACTGATTTGATCGAGTTTCTCAAAGTACTTCACGATCAAATCGTAGCGAGTGTGCCAATCTCCAATCTTGTATCCTAAAAATTGAGATGGAGAGGGGATGCTGGGGTCAAATTTTTCATCTGGGAAGAAATAGTCTTCCTGCCCAAATACTGGCATGCTTAATACTAGTGCGAAAATGACTCCGAGAAATGACTTTTTCATAGTGGTTCAAAATTTTAAGTAAATTAGGAAAGGTAGGATTCATTTCCACTAAAAATCCATCAGCGGTATTCCAATTCTCCAAAATTTTACTGTATTTTAAAACTTTAGTTCGCAATTCAAACCCAATTTATCCTATGAAACAAATTAATTCATTCGTTGCAGTCCTCTTGGCTAGCCTTGGAACAGCATCACTGGCTTTTGCGCAGCAGACGCCAACTCCACCACCCATGCCTCCTCAAGCAACGGAGTTTTACACTCCTGTACCTCCTAAGGTAACTCCCGGAGCGATGAACCATCAGGCGCCTTCCGATGCGATTGTCCTGTTTGATGGCAGCAGCCTTTCCAACTTTGTCTCTGCCAAGGATGGATCGAGTCCTGCCGCCTGGAAGATTGAGAATGGAGAGTTGGTGGTACAAAAGGGTACAGGAGACATTCAATCCAAACTTCCATTTGGCGATGCGCAATACCATATCGAATGGTCTGCACCTACCGAAATCGTTGGAGAAGGTCAGGGAAGAGGCAATTCAGGCTTCTTTTTGATGGGGGTATATGAAGTCCAAGTTTTGGATAGCTACGTAAGTAAAACCTACACCAATGGGCAAGCAGGAAGTATTTACAAGCAATTTCCTCCCTTGGTAAACCCGTTGAGAGGACCAGGTGACTGGAATTACTACGACATCATTTTCAAGGCTCCTCGTTTTGATAAAAATGGCATGCTAACCTCTCCGGCCACTGTTACGGTGTTAATCAATGGAGTCTTGGTTCAAAATAACGTGATCCTCAAAGGCCCTACCGAATACATTGGCATTCCCAATTACAAAACGCATGCAGATGCTTTGCCAATCAAACTTCAGGATCACGGCAACCCAGTTCGCTTCCGAAATATTTGGGTTAGACCGCTTTAATCTTTTAGTCCACGGTCGACAGTCGACGGTCGACCGTGGACCATTCAAACCATTAATAACATACCCTTATGACCTCAAGAAGAAAATTTATTCAAAATACCATGCTCCTCGGAGCGGGCCTATCGATGCCCTCCATAATGACTGCTGCTGACTTTGGTACTTTTACCCGCAGCATCGGACCCAATGACCAAATCAACTACGGCCTAATCGGCTGTAAGGGAATGGGCTGGTCCAACATGAATGCGCACCTAAAAATCCCACAGGTCAACTGTGTGGCACTTTGTGATGTAGATCAAAGCGTACTAGACCAGCGTACCGAAGATGTATTCAAACTTCGAGGAAAGCGACCTACCCAATACAAGGACTACCGCAAGATGCTTGAAAACAAGGATATTGATGTGGTAATCATTGGTACTCCAGACCACTGGCATTGCCTCAACATGGTGGATGCCGTTTCAGCTGGCAAGCACGTGTATGTTGAAAAGCCAATTGCCAACACCATCGAAGAATGCCAAATCATGGTCAAAGCACAAGAGCGCTACGGCAAGATTGTTCAGGTAGGACAGTGGCAGCGTTCAGGTTCACAATACGACCAAGCCATTCAATACGTGAAGTCTGGTAAGCTTGGCCAAATTCGTTTGGTGAAATGCTGGGCCTATCAAGGATGGATGAAGCCAGTACCAGTTGTTGCAAATAGTGCAGTACCTGCAGGAGTGGATTACAACATGTGGCTTGGGCCTGCTCCAAAGCGAGACTTCAATGCCAACCGCTTCCATTTCAGTTTTCGCTGGTTCTGGGATTATGCAGGTGGTTTGATGACCGACTGGGGTGTACACGAGATTGATATTGCGCTTTTTGCAATGGGAGTATCTGCTCCTAAATCCGTGATGGCTTCTGGAGGTAAATTTGCTTATCCAAATGATGCTTCAGAAACTCCAGATACGCTACAGACGGTATATGAATACGAGGGCTTCAACATGCTCTGGGAACATGCTACTGGTATCGATGGCGGAAACTATGGTACTACTGAAGGGATCGCGTTTATTGGCAACAATGCCACGCTTGTCGTGAATCGAGGTGGATGGAAGGTGATTCCAGAAACAGAGATGGTAGATGGACAGCGCAAAAATAAGATCGAGGAAGTACCACAGACGAGACCGTCTGGACCTTCTGCACTGGATCTTCATGCGGTCAACTTTGTGGAGGCCATGACTGCCAATGATGCCAAGCTATTGAAGTGTGGAATTCAAACCGGTTCGGTAGCTGCAATCAATGCGCAGATGGGCAATATTGCCTACAAAACAGGTAAGAAAGTTTATTGGGATGCCGCCAAGAATATGTTTACCGATGCAGATGCGAATCAGCTAATGAAGGCTAAATACAACAATGGATGGGTAGTGCCTAAGGTGTAAACACTACAGTATTTCGTAAAAAAGCCCTTCTTAATTCAATTTAGGAAGGGCTTTTTCATGTTTTTTTGGGTTACCAAAGCCAGGTTCCTGTGGCTCCAGCGGGAAGGGAAGCCTTGAAATGCTGGTTACCTGAACGAATTTCAAACTGTTTGGTAGCCTTGCTGTCGTTGTGTACGATCAGCACTTGTTTGCCGTCTGCTCGGAGAAAGGCCACATTTGATAGCCCTTCAGGCATTGAGGAACCAATTCGATAGGAGCCTGGATCCACTAATTTGCTGGCATGGGCAATGACGTAGTAAGCCGGATTTCTGGTCACTGCATCGCCGTCGATGGTGATGGCTCCCAAGCAGCGATCACAGCCTCCACGATCAGTATGTGGCTTTAGGCTTGGAATGGAACTTATATTCCATTCCAACACCGTTTTTGCCCAATTCCGAGGGGCTCCAATCAGTAGATTTTTGATGTGCCAGGCGATGTCTCCTTCCATATTACCGGGAGATCCTACCCATTGTTCGGTAAAGTAGAGGTGCTTGTCAGGAAATGTGCGATGCACTTCTGAAAGGGCTTCGATTTGACCGCCATAGAGGTGAAAAGCCGAGCCATCGATGAAGGGATTGGCCTTTGGATCGGATAAAACCGTAATCGGATAATCTGGTCGATCGGCATTGTGGTCGTAGACAATGATTTTGGTTTTGATCCCTGACTGTTTAAATGCAGGCCCCAAATGCTGGCCAATAAATCGTGCCTGCTGCTCGGGAAGCATGAGTAGGGAGGGATTGTTTCCTGGGTGTAGCGGTTCATTTTGAATGGTAAGCGCGTCGATGGTAAATCCCCGCTTGCCCATTTCCTGTATGTATTTGATCAAATATTGGGCATAGCTGGCCTCAAACTCCGGCAAAAGGGACCCACCTCGGGTATCTCGGTTGTCTTTCATCCAGGTAGGAGGAGACCAAGGAGAGGCCATCAGGGTTACTTTTGGATTGATTTCAAGGATCTGAGCGAGAAGGGGTAGCACATCTAGGGTATCGTAGCTCAGGCTAAACTGGCTTAGTGTAGGATCTGTTCCTTTTGGGTCCTTGAGGTCGTTGTAAGAAAAGGGAAAGGCATTCAGATCCGAAGCGGCCACAGAGAGTCTTAAATAAGAGATACGAATGTCTTTTTCCCCATCCCCAAATAATTCTTGAAGCGCAGCTTTTCGTGCCGAATCAGACATGGCCAAAAAATGGGTGGCCGAGCCTTGGCTCAAGGTAAAGCCAAAGCCGTCCATGGATTGGTAGGTGGAATCTGGATACAAGCTGATCTCTGCAGTAGGGAGTCCTAAACCAGAATTTGGATCAGCTTGCTTTTGGAATAGGATCCCTGATTTGGGGTCGGTTAGCCAAAAGGAAGGCGTCTGTGCTTTGGCAGAATAGCCAAAGGAGAGGAGAAGTAAAAGAAGGAGGGTAGGTCTTAGAAGCATAGGGTAAAAAAAGATCCGCCGCAGCGGATCAATTAATTATTTTCTAGCAAGTGCTCTTTTGGCGGCTTTAACGATGTTTTCGGCATTGAGGCCGTACTTTTCTAGTAGTTGAGTTGGAGTACCTGACTCACCAAAGCTATCGTTCACTCCCACATACTCCAAAGGAGCTGGGTTGTGTCGAATCAAGGTTTGAGCAATGCTGTCGCCTAGGCCACCATTGAGTTGATGCTCTTCAGCGGACACGGCACATCCGGTCTTTTTTACCGAATCCAAGATCGCTTCGGTATCCAATGGCTTGATCGTATGGATGTTGATTACCTCGGCATGGATTCCTTCTTCACGAAGCATGGCTTCTGCTACTACTGCTTCCCAAACTAGGTGACCCGTAGCAAAGATGGTCACGTCTTTTCCATCGATCATTTTCCATGCTTTACCGATTTCAAACTTCTGGTTGGCAGGAGTGAAAATAGGCCAGCTTGGACGTCCAAAACGGAGGTACACTGGTCCTTCGTATTCGGCAATGGCAAGCGTAGCAGCCTTGGTTTGGTTGTAATCGCAAGGATTGATCACCGTCATGTGCGGAAGCATTTTCATCATCCCCAAGTCTTCTAGGATCTGATGAGTCGCTCCATCTTCTCCAAGTGTCAATCCAGCGTGTGAGGCACAGATTTTTACGTTTTTATCGGAATAGGCTACGGATTGACGAATTTGATCGTACACACGGCCTGTGGCAAAGTTGGCAAAGGTGCCAGTAAAGGGGATTTTACCTCCCAAAGCCATTCCTGCAGCTAGTCCAATCATATTGGCTTCTGCGATGCCGGTTTGGAAAAACCGATCCGGAAATTCTTTCTGGAAGTCTCCCATTTTTAAGGAGCCGATCAAATCGGCACAAAGGCCTACCACGTTGGGGTTTTTTCTTCCTGCTTCCAAAAATCCGTCACCAAAGCCTGAGCGGGTATCTTTCTTTTCGGTATAGGTATATTTTAAGTCTAAGCTCATCTTCTTGTGTTTTGCAATGGATAATTAATAATCGCCAAGTGTTTCTTCCAATTGACCCAAGGCTAGGGCCAATTGCTCGTCGTTTGGCGGGGAACCGTGCCACTTGTGTGTACCTACCATGAAATCGACCCCATAGCCCATTTCGGTGTAGAGTAGATTCAAGATGGGTTTGCCTTTTCCAGTGAGGGATTTGGCTTTTTCCAAACCAGCTAGTACAGCTGCAAGGTCATTGCCCTCTTTGGTTTCGATGACTTCCCAACCAAATGCTTCCCATTTGGCTTTGAGGTTCTTTAAGTCCATTATTTTTACCGTAGGACCATCGATCTGCTGACCATTGTAATCCACTGTTGCAATCACATTGTCCATCCCGTAATGTGCAGCATACATGGCCGCTTCCCAAACCTGTCCCTCTTGAAGTTCTCCATCTCCCATCAAAACATGTACGAGCGAGCTGTCTTTGTCTAACTTTTTGGTTTGGGCAACACCAAGGGCAACTGACAATCCTTGTCCCAAAGAACCTGAAGCTATACGGATACCAGGAAGGTGTTCGTGGGTGGCGGGATGTCCCTGAAGTCTTGAATTCAGTTTGCGGAAAGTTTTCAGTTCAGCAACAGGAAAATACCCACTGCGAGCGAGCACCGAATACCATCCTGCGGACAGGTGTCCATTGGATAAGAAAAATAGATCTTCCCCTTTTCCATTCATTTGGAAATCTGGGTTGTGGTGGAGTTGATCAAAATAAAGCGCAACAAAATACTCAGCACATCCAAGGGGTGCGCCGGGGTGACCAGACTGTACGGCATGCACCATGCGCAGGACGTCTCTTCGAAGTTGGCTACAGATTTTTTGTAACTCGGGTAGTGATTGTTTTTTCATGGGAATTTTACTTCAGCACTTGGGCTGTATGATTCTTGGTATCTACTTTTTCGATGATTTCTGCTAGTTTACCGTCGGTATCGATGACAAAGGTAGTTCGTGCAGTGCCCATGTATGCGCGGCCATACATTGATTTTTCTACCCAGGTACCATAGGCATGGTGTACGGATAGGTCAGTATCTGCAATCAAGGAAAAGGGAAGGTTTTGCTTTTCTATAAATTTTTTATGGGACTTTTCATCGTCTGAACTGATTCCAAACACCACATATCCAGACTTTAATAGTGCATCGTAATTGTCCCTTAGGTTGCAGGCCTGTGCCGTACAACCAGGAGTAGCATCTTTAGGGTAAAAATAAAGGATCACTTTTTTCCCACGGTAGTCGGATAGTTTGATGGAAGCTCCAGTTTCAATCTTTGCTTCAAAATCGGGTGCCATTTGGCCTACTTCTAAAGACATTTTATTTATGTTTAGGTTTAAAAACATTAATTCAAGGTTCCACGCCACTCTGCCACATTCCCTGCTTGGTCGGTTACCCTTAGGATAGCAGGTCCTTTCAGGGCTTGCCCACTTAGAGTTTCTGACCAAATCACAGCTTGTTTGTGTTCGTAGCGCATCCAAACCCATTCTCCATTGACAAATGCATCAAAACTTTTGATTCCAGACAAGTTGTCTTTAATCGTGAAGCGCATGCCTTGCCCATTTACTTTAATTGGGCTGATACTGGGTTTGGTAGCATCTTCAGCTAAAACAAAACTACCAAAATTTCTGGTTTTGAATCGAATTTGATTTCCCGTCCATTCCCCACCAATATAGCTAAGTGCTCCGTTTGCAGCGCGTTGGTAAACCTGGGTTTTGGCTTTATTTTCTACATATCCGGTTACATCCCAAGTAGCTTCGATTGGGTTCCAAAGATAAGTGGAGGATTCTCCCAAGTTAAGTACAGGAGCGGTAGCAGTTCCGGCATGGCTTACCCGTAAGTACAGATCTTCCAGTAGGCTGTTTGAAGCAGTCCGAATCTGAAGTTTTGAGTTGGCATGCAAATGCTCTCGATCTATTGGAAAATGCCCAATTATATCCGGGGTGTAAATTTCTGAACAGAGGTCAATTTTCTTTGGAATGCCAAATCTAAGATCCCAGAGATAGGTTCTGCTTGCGGCATCCTGGTAGGCAGGAAGAATTTCGTAGGTTGTATTTCCCACTTCAAATTTGGCAAGACCACCTTTGCTGCTCTGGGCTACCTTGATTTTCATGATATTCTTGTAGTAGCTGACTTGTGCCTTTGGGGGAGCGGCACCATCTGAATGTGTTGAATCTAAATCTGCACCCGTAAGGCTGAGTTGAACTATTCGGGTATTGTTGTAGGCATCGACAAGTTTGACTTGCACATTTTTCTTTTTGCCAGTTTCCAGTTCAAAAGCACCTGTTCCAGAGGAATTGGGTGTAATGAAGGAGAATTTTAAATCCTTTTGATGGTACAGCTTGGTAAAGCGATTGAGGTGCGTATGCAGCAAGAAATGCCTCGTAAAATTAAAATCTACTTTATCTACTACAAGTTTGAAAAGGGGTCCATTGTCATCCAAAACCTCAAATTTTGGAAAGCCATTTTGATTTTCAGCTCCATCCAGCTTGTCATAACTTTGAATTTCTAAGCCTACTTTTCCGCTTACTTGAATTGTTTCTGGGATTCGGTAATTCGTTCCACTTAGTATCGGGGTGAGTTCCACCCGTTGAAATTTTCCATTGACACGGCTATCCAACTCCAGCGGTACAATGGCAATTTTTTGAGGAGTAGGAGGGGTACGGTCAAGGATTTCGGAATATCCTGCCAACAGAGGATCCATCGCGCGATCGAGACTATCACGAATCTCAAAGTGAAGGTGGGGACCACCCGAACTCCCAGTATTCCCCCCGTTTGCGATCAATTCCCCTTTTTTAACTGGCAGTTCACCTTCCTTCAAGTTGACTTCCAGTTCATTAAGCTTGGCCTCGTACATCCTTTTTTTCATCCAGGCCTGAAGACTTGGACTGAAATTCCGTAAGTGGCCGTACAGCGTAATGTGCCCACTTGGGTGTTTGAGGTAAATGATATTCCCGTAGCCAAAGGAAGAGATTTTGATCCGATGTACCCAACCGTCGGCTGCAGCGTAGATGGGTTCGCCTTCGACTCCGCCAAACTTGTAATCCAAACCCGTATGAAAGTGGTTGGGCCGAAGTTCAGCAAAGTTGCCAGCAAGGTAATTTCGAACTTCTGGCTTTACAGGGGACTGGAAGTATCCTTTTTGAATTTCTTGCCCCCAAGCCCTAGAAATATGCCCTAGACCTATCAGAACTATAAAAAATGCAACCTTACTTAACCTCAACATGGAGCATTTTTTCATTTCCAATAAATCCGATCAGCTGGTCACCCGTCTGAACTGGCCCTACACCTGCAGGAGTGCCGGTATAAATGAGGTCTCCTTTTTTAAGTGTAAAAAATTGGGATACGTAGGAGATGATGGTGGCAAAATCAAAGAGCATGAGGCTTGTATTTCCTTTTTGCTTGACTTCTCCATTGATTTCTAAGTGGAAGTCGATGTTTTTTAAGTCACTAAACTCTGAAACCGGTTTGAAATTCCCTATTGGTGCTGATCCGTTGAAGGCCTTCGCAATTTCCCAGGGCAGCCCCTTTGCTTTGCACTGATCTTGGAGGTCTCTAGCTGTGAAGTCTATCCCCAAGCCGATTTCTTCAAAATAACGGTGGGCAAACTGTGGTTGGATGTACTTTCCTTCCTTTGATATTTTGAGTACCAACTCAATTTCGTGGTGGATATTCGAAGAAAAGTCGGGATAATAGAAAGGCGCTTCTCCCTTGATGAGGGCCGTGTCTGGCTTGAGAAAAACGACAGGCTGCCCAGGTTTTTCATTTTTTAATTCTTCAATATGTGCTGCATAATTGCGGCCAATGCAAATAATTTTCATCGTATATCAATTTAGTCCTTGTCGCACTTTTACTAAAAAATCCAAGGATTGGGAGCTTGGGCTTACTTTTTAGTTACAGTAGAAACTTTAAACTAGTTTAGAAATTCATTTTTTGTACTTCAAGAAGCAATTTCTCCATCCATTTTTTATAGATCAACGAAGAGGGGTGCAGTTCATCTGCTACTACTCCTTCAGGCAAAGCGCCCGTTAGTCGATATTCAGTGGTGATGTCTATGAATTTAACTCCATTTTTGGCACAGATGGTTTTTTTCGTTTCGTTGTAGTCGTCTATTTGGTTGGCTACTTGGGCGGGATCCACGCCTTTGCTGACTGCGAAAGGGGTAACTCCCCAATCGGGAATTGAGAGCACTACTACCTGCTCTTGTTTACCTCGAGCAAAGGAAATTGCGCGTTGAAGCATTTTCTCAAAATCAACTGCAAAAGATTCGACCGAACGGCCTCGGTATTGGTTGTTTACGCCAATCAGCAAGGTTACCAAATCGTAGCCCTCAGCTGCTGTGGAACTAGCTTGTATACCTGCTTCCAGTTCATCAACGGTCCATCCTGTCTTTGCGGTGATTAACGGAGATGCAAATGGGATTTTAGCCCCCTTATTCCATTCTTGTACCAGTTGCATCGGATAACGATCGGGGATATCCACTCCTTCTCCAATGGTGTAGCTATCACCCAAAGCGAGGTAGCTCAAGGGTTTTTGCTGTGCTTGGCTAAATGGTGAAAGAGACATGGCGATACAAACTAGAAGGACAAATGAATAATTGGAGTACATGAGTTTAGCTGGTTCTAAAGACTTTTTCAAGAAGGGTAATGCTTCCTTGGTCGGCATTCAAGCGTACACGAGCTCCTACGGGAACTATAAATTGCTTCGGAATATGTCCAATCATGGCACCGATGTAGGCAGGGATATTCAAGGGTACGATGTATTGATCCATGATTTGATCTACCGTAAAAGCACCATAGCCACTGCCAGGCTTGCAATCCGAACACTGCCCAAAAACAAAGCCTTTTATTTTTCCGAGTGTGCCATTGAGTTTGAGTGTACTCATCATCCGATCGATGCGGTATGGGTCTTCTCCCACATCCTCAATGAACAAAATAGAATTTTGAAAATCAGGATAATAAATACTACCAGATAAAGCAGTTAATACAGTAAGATTTCCTCCTAATATTTTCCCTTCTACGGTCCCCTTTGTGAGGGTTTGAATTCGATTTCCTTTTGCTACCAAGTCATCACCTTTGGTTACTTCATTTTTGAAGCTGAGCAACTTTTGATCGAAAAACAGCTGTTGAAATTGGTTGGCATTGAAGCTGTTCCAGCTACCAGATCCATTTGGACCATGAAATGAAATCAATCCTGTTTGACTGTGAAGTGCGCAGTGTAGCGCCGTAATGTCAGAATAGCCTAAAAGTGGTTTTGGATTAGCTTTTACTTGTTCGTAATCAATCAGCGGGAGGATTCGCGCTGCTCCAGAGCCTCCGCGAAGGCAGATAATTGCCTTTACTTCAGGATCTGCAAACATGTCATTGAAATCTGCAGCTCGTTCTTCGTCTGTACCGGCCAGGTGGCCAAATCGATTCTTAAAATTCGAGCCAACCTTCACTTTTAACCCCATTGCCTCCATTGCTTCCTTTGCGAAGGTATATTCCATGCGGTCGGCAGAAGCTGCCGAAGGACTTATAATTCCAACTGTTTGGCCACGAAGCAGGGCCATCGGCAAAAGCGAAGTCGGGTTATAACGAGTTGCAAAATCCAATGCTAGGATGGGGCTTGAGGCTGCCAAAAGGCCTAAGGACTTCAAGAAACTACGTTTATTCATGGGTTGGAAAATTTTCGGCGTTCAAAGTAAAGGCCAACTTAACCAATTGTTGGCTACTTCAAAAGTGATCTCTGACCTGTAGCATTACTTTTTCCACTTCTATTCTCACAGCAGATACGGGAAAAGGAAAATTGGAATTCATAAATGCAAAGGCATAGGTTTTTCCAGATTTGGTTTTGACCAATCCTGCCAAATTGTAGGAAGCAGTCATACTTCCTGTCTTGGCAAAAATATAGGGATCTGCGGCCTGGAAAGTGTTTTTAAGAGTCCCTGACTTACCACCTACCGCCAGGTATTCCTCGAATTGTCCCTCTGGAAGCATTTCTTGAAGCTTCTCAACGACACGTACTAGGGATCGGGGGGTGATCAAATTGTGTCGACTCAAACCGCTGCCATCCACCCATTTGGGTCGATCAGGTAGATCCGAAAGGCTTGTTTTGAGTAGGTAATCCACTGCACGATCGCTATCCAAGGTTTGGAAAAGCTTATCTGAAGTCATGAAGAGGACTTGTTCAGCGATAAAATTATCAGAGAAAAGCATCATTTCCTTCAGTAAGGGAGCTAGGGGAGCACCACGCCATTGCTGATGTACCGCTGGAAGTGAATCCAATTTGTAAATCCAGGGCATACCAGTTTCCTGGCTTGCTAGCTCCGTGACTAGCTCTGGTTCTACCAGAAAGGGGAGGTATTTTTCCCGACCCAAAAAGGTATTGGGATTGAAATAAAACGTGTTCCTATGAAAATCTCGCTCCAGTTCTTTCAGATTTTGGCTACTGAATTCGAGCCTATCCTGGAAGAAATTAGGAAAAAGCTGCAGGGAATCGCCAATTTTTTCCACTTGGACAAGGTTGCCATAGACTGGAAGGGAACTGCGTTCGGCAGCATAGTCAAAGTAATAATCATCCCATTGCCAGCCATAACCAAAGGAGGCTGAAATCTGATTGGCATCCGAAAATTGGACTATTGAATGGTTTCTGATGATTTTTTGAAAATCGGGTTGGTAAAAATCCTTATATTTCCAGCTAGGATCTCCCGATCCCCAAATTTTCAAGATGTCGCCAGCAGATTGGTACCGGAGGGTTTGGGTACTGTCTTGCAGCACTTGTAGGGCGCCATAAAGCGTGAGTAGCTTGACAGTGGATGCTGGAATTTGGTAGATGTGGCTGTTTTTTTCGAAGACCATCTGCTTGGATTCCAAGTCATAAAGCATAAATCCTGAGAGGTGTCCATCGAAGAAACTTTGTGGGCCAAAGGCTGAATCCAACTGGGCAAGGCTATGTTGTGAAACTTGAGCGCTTGCGAGGATCGAAATACAACAAGAAATAAGTAGGGGAATGATGATTTTTTTCAACTGCTTACTTGTTTTTAAAGCTAAGGTAAACAAGGGAAGACCATCCCAAAATAAAGGCAAGGCCACCTAAAGGGGTGATGGCACCCAGCCAGGTAATCCCTGTCAAGGATAGCACGTAAAGTGAGCCTGAGAAAATCAAAATTCCAAGCACCATGCTCCAAGCGGCAAAGGAAATTCCTTTCCAATCAGGTTTGATTGTAGCTAATACCCCAATACCAAAAAGGGCCAAGGTGTGGTAAAAATGGTAGTTCACGGCAGTTTGAAAGGTGTCTAACCTTCCATTTTGAATCAATAGCGCTTCCAAGCTATGGGCACCAAATGCGCCCAAACCCACTGCTAGGACTCCAGAAATTCCTGCGAGTTGAAGAATTTGTTTTGCGTTCATTGGTTTGGGTAATTTCTGCTTCCAAAAATGGCCGATCCGATGCGGACCATCGTGCTTCCTTCTTCTTGGGCGATTTGGTAATCTCCGCTCATGCCCATGGAGAGTTCATGAAGGTTGACAAAGGAGGGGAGGGCTCGTTTTTTTAAAGCTTCAAAAAGCTGCTTCAAGCCCCGGAACTCAGAGCGTATTTGATCCAAATCCTCCGTAAAGCTCGCCATACCCATTAATCCTTGAATTTGAACATGGGTCAAATTTGCAAATTCAGGGCTACTGAGCATGGCATCTAGTTCCTCTTGATCAAACCCAAACTTACTTTCTTCGGTAGCGATATGGATTTGCAGCAATACAGGAATGGCTCGATCTATTTTTTTGCCTTGCTTGTCGATTTCCAGCAGGAGTTTGAAGGAATCTACGCCATGAATGAGGTGTACAAAGGGAGCAATGTATTTGATCTTGTTGCTTTGCAGGTGCCCAATCATGTGCCAATGGGTATCAGCAGGCATTTCAGGTTGCTTTGCCTGAATTTCCTGAACCTTATTTTCCCCAAAATCGCGAATTCCTGCGGCATAGGCCGCCTGTAGGTCTGCCAAGGGTTTGGTCTTGCTGACTGCTACCAGTTTGCAATTTGGATTTTGAAATGATTTTTTGACTTGCTCAAGGTTGGCTTTGATGTCCATTTTGATGATCTTAGCGGGTGTTAATTCCTTAAACAAAGATATGGCTATACTTAGTAAGTTACTTAAAAAAGGCATCAGACTACGGGATAGCCTTGAACAAGAATACGCTAGTCCCTTGGATTTACAAAAGGAGCAACTTAAAAAATTGCTTTTGAAGGCTGCGGATACTGAGATTGGGAAAAAATATCAGTTTAAAAATATTTTAGGGAAGTTGAAGAGTAGTTCGGAAGAGTTTCAATCCTCCTTTGCTCAAGAGGTTCCGATTTACGACTACAATTCGCTTCGAGAGGAGTTTTGGCACAAATTGGAAGAGGGAAAAAAGAACATCACTTGGCCGGGAAAAGTCAACTATTTTGCATTGAGTTCGGGTACTTCTGGTGCTGCTTCCAAGTTCATTCCGGTGACAGATGCAATGATTAAGGCCATTCGTAAAACTGGTGTTAGGCAGCTTTTAACCCTATCAAAATACGATTTACCTGCCTCAATGTTTAGCAAAGGAATTTTAATGCTCGGTGGGAGTACGGATTTAAAATTTAATGGAACCTATTTTTCGGGGGACTTGAGCGGCATTACGACCGGTAAACTTCCTATTTGGTTTCAGCGATTTTATAAGCCTGGGAAAAAAATCGCAAGAAATCGAAACTGGGGAGAAAAGCTAGATCAAATCGTTGAAAAAGCCCCAGACTGGGATATTGGAATTATTATGGGGGTGCCTGCCTGGCTACAATTGCTTTTAGAAAAAATCATCGAACGGTACAAACTCAAAACCATTCATGATATCTGGCCAAATCTCAGGCTATTTGTACATGGGGGAGTATCATTTGAACCTTACAAACTAGGATTTGAAAGGCTTTTGGCGCATCCTATATTTTATATTGAAACCTACCTTGCCTCGGAAGGATTCCTTGCTTATCAGGCGCTTCCTGACCGAAAGTCCATGCGCTTGGTTTTGAACAATGGTATTTATTATGAATTTATCCCTTTCAATTCTGAGAATTTTGATGAGGAAGGAAATTTATTAGCCAACCCAAAGGCCCTCTCATTCCAAAAAATCGAGGAGGGGAAAGAGTATGCCTTACTTATTTCCACGTGCGCGGGTGCATGGAGGTATTTGATAGGAGATGTGATTCGAATTGTTTCGAAGGAAGAAGCAGAAATAACGATTACAGGAAGGACAAAGCATTTTCTAAGTCTTTGTGGAGAGCATTTGTCCGTGGATAACATGAACAAAGCAATCGAGCATGCTTCGGGGAAATTTGCAATTCAGGTAAAAGAATTTACCGTCCTGGGAATTCCTCATGATTCCTTGTTTGGGCACCACTGGTATGTGGGTACAGATGATGTTGTTGACCCCAAAATTCTAACCAAGGTGATTGACCAGCAGCTGAAAGTCTTGAATGACGATTATGCAATTGAACGAAAGCATGCGCTCAAGAAAGTGGATTTAACACTTGTGCCAACCGCCCTTTTTTACGATTGGATGCGACTCCAAGGAAAGGAGGGAGGGCAAAATAAGTTTCCAAGGGTGCTCAAAGGAGATCGGGCAGCCAGTTGGAAGCAATTTATGATTGAAAAAGGCCTGGAATGATTTCGGAATCGGTTTTTGAAGGAGTTAAACTTGGATTGCTTCTCTCCATGATGATTGGGCCAGTATTTTTTGCCCTCCTCACGACAAGTTTGGATCATGGCTTTAGGCAAGCAGCAATCCTTGCCTTGGGAGTTTTCTTTAGTGATTTGGTGTATATTCTAATTACTTACTTAGGTGTTCACCTTCTTTCCCTAATTCCAAGTGCAGAGAAGTACCTTGGACTCGTTGGAGGACTTATTTTACTGGGTTTTGGAATTAATTTTATAGTTAAGAAGGTTCCTCTACCTGATGCGGATCAGGTATTGCCCGTTCCAAAGAAGAGAAAAGCTTTTTTAAAGGGCTTTGGAGTTAATGGGATTAACCCATTTGTCTTATTATTTTGGCTATCCATTGCCAGCATGGTGTCCCTTAAAGATGCATGGATGTTTTCCGATCGGGTCTTTTTTTACGGAGCTCTTTTAGGGACTATCTTTGGAATAGATCTTCTGAAAGCCTTTCTTGCGGGCCGTTTGAGGAGATTCCTATCACCAACTGGAAAAAAAGTAATACAAGTATTGGCTGGACTATTGATCTGCTATTTTGGAATCAAAATGCTTTGGACGACACTATATCCTATTGGCTAACAAACTTTCATAACTCATTACATGTTTACTATCCATGAAAATCAGCCCTAAAGTTCAAGTGCTCCCACTTTTATTCTTGGCAGTCTTGCCAGCAGAAGCTCAGGGATTTGCTGAATTGGAGCGGATCAATCAAATCCGATTGGATTACAACCAACAAGGGATGCTTATCTTGGGGGCTTGGGCATTACTTAATTTGCTTTTGGGATCAATTGGTAGCTTCCGAACAAGAGGACAAAGTCAAGCTTTCCATCAAATGAATGCCTTTTGGAATGTGGTAAACTTGGGCATTGCCGTTTTTGGTTTTTGGCAGGCAACCCAAGTTGCCGCTATGAATTTTTTGGAGGGTTTGGTTGCACAGCAACAAATTGAAAAAGTGCTCCTAGTAAATGTAGCCTTAGACTTTGGTTACCTTTTGCTTGGACTTTATTTAATCGAAAGAGGGAGACGCTTGGAGAAGGATAGGTGGATTGGCTTTGGCAAATCAATTTTACTTCAAGGGGCTTTTTTACTTTTGTTTGATGCGATTTTGTATGGTTTCCAACAGCAATTGGGAATTGATCTAGTGGAACTGGGAAAAGGGATGGCTGCATTGCCCGTAAAATAGATGGATTTGGATCCATGGCCCTGAAGTCTGAGTTTGTCAGAAAAGCGTAACATCCTAAACTTTTTCGTTAGCCATTATCCCACTGCTGTTATAAATCAAAAAATCCCATCGAATGCCTCGATGGGATTTCTTTTTAAATAGATTGGATTAGGATAAATACTTCTCGACAGGAGTGTAGGGCATATTGAATGCTTCTGCAACTGCTTTGTAGACAATATCTCCTTGGATTACATTTAGTCCTGGAACGAGGTCAGTATTTTCTTGTGCAGCCTTCTTCCAACCTTTGTCTGCCAATTGGAGGGCATAAGGAAGTGTTGCGTTGGTCAACGCTAGAGTTGAAGTATAGGGAACAGCTCCAGGCATATTGGCCACGCAATAATGCACCACATCATCGATGACATAGGTAGGGTTTTCATGCGTGGTAGGCTTACAGGTTTCAATACATCCACCCTGGTCTACTGCCACATCCACCACTACAGCACCTTTTTTCATGTCCTTCAACATTTCTTTGGTGATCAAGTGAGGGGCTTTGGCTCCAGGAATCAACACTGCACCAATAATTAGGTCAGCTTGCTTGATTTGCTCCCGAATGTTGAACTCATTAGACATCATGGTCCTTACGTTGGCAGGCATCACATCTGCTAGGTAGCGCATTCTAGGAAGAGACAAATCCATGATGATTACGTCTGCACCCAATCCAGCAGCCATCCAGGCAGCTTGGGTGCCTACAATGCCACCGCCAAGAATAAGAACTTTTGCAGGAAGCACACCAGGTACACCTCCCAATAAAATTCCTCTTCCTCCAAGCGGCTTTTCTAGGTAGTTGGCCCCTTTTTGGATGGCCATTCTTCCTGCTACTTCTGACATGGGAACAAGTAGGGGTAGGCTTCGATCGGCTTTTTCAACCGTTTCATAGGCCAAGCAAATTGCTTTACTCGCCACCATTGCCTTCGTCAAAGGCTCATAGGAAGCAAAGTGAAAGTAAGTAAAAAGAAGTTGGTTCGGCTTGATCAACTTGTACTCTGATTCAATCGGCTCTTTCACCTTCATGATCATTTCCGCAATTTGGTAGGTAGCTTCGATGCTTGGTAGCAAGCTAGCTCCAACGGCGCTGTAGTCTTGGTCAGAAAAACCACTTCCAAGTCCTGCACTTTGCTGAACATAAACTTGATGGCCTCTTTTGATTAATTCTTTTGCACCCGCAGGAGTGAGGGCAACTCGGTTTTCGTTGTTTTTGATTTCCTTAGGAACACCTATAATCATGGCTAAGTTGATTTGGATTTATACTCGTGCCGCAAAGATAGGAATCAAAATACGTTTGAGCAGCTAGGTTTGAAATACTATTTGGCAGGCATTCTGTTTTTGATGAATTTTCAAAAGTTTATTCCTTTTTAACCAATTAACCCCCACTAAATTTTAAAAATGAAGGGATTCTGAAAAAATCTTTTGATTTTTTTTTAAAATGACACAAAAAATCAACTCCAAATAATTCAAAGGTTTATTCATTTAAAAAATTGTATTTAATTAAAAATAAAGAATAATATTTGGTTATTTTTAATAATTACTAAAAATACCAAATTTTAAATGGGTAAATACTTCGATTAAAATTTGCACATCCACAGTTAATGTCTATTTTTGGCAGTCTTTTACAAACCCAAATAGTAACGATTGGATAATTCAACCTATGGCGGGAAAATCTCAAGATAAAGTGCAGGAGGGGTATAGCATCCAGCAGAACCAGGTTTTAGAGGACTTCAGATGGGCATTAACGAGTAGACATGCTTCCTTAATGGGAAGGAAAGAAGTGTTTATGGGAAAGGCCAAATTTGGAATTTTTGGAGATGGTAAGGAGCTTGCTCAAGTAGCCATGGCTCGAGCCTTTCAAAAGGGAGATTTTAGAGCAGGTTACTACCGAGATCAAACCTTTATGATGGCCTTGGGTAAATTAACTGTTCAGCAGTATTTTGCTCAACTCTATGCACATACCAATGTTGAAGCAGATCCTGCCAGCGCCGGGCGTTTAATGAATGGGCATTTTGCCACCAGATTCCTAAACGAAGATGGAAGCTGGAAATCTTTGACTTCTCAATACAATGCCGCAGCGGATGTTTCACCAACAGCTGCTCAAATGCCCAAGCTCTTGGGTTTGGCTTTTGCATCCAAACTTTTCAGAAACAACAAGGGATTGAAGGATCTGACTGATTTTTCAGTCAATGGCAATGAGGTTGCCTGGGGAACCATTGGAAACGCCTCCACTTCAGAGGGCATGTTTTTTGAAACCATGAATGCAGCGGGGGTACTTCAAGTGCCGATGGTTGTTGCTATTTGGGATGATGGATTTGGAATTTCTGTTCCACAAGAATTTCATACTACTAAAGGAAGTATTTCAGAGGCATTGCTCGGTTTCCAGCGCACCGACACCGAAAAAGGATTTGAAATTTTACGCGTAAAAGGTTGGGATTACGAAGGTTTGATGCAAGCATTTGCGTCTGCAGGACAATTGGCAAGAGAATCTCATGTCCCTGTCCTTCTACATGTGGAAGAGATGACCCAACCTCAAGGCCATTCTACCTCTGGTTCGCATGAACGATACAAAAGTAAGGAACGATTGCAATGGGAGAACGATTGGGATTGCATTCTCAAATTCAGGGAATACATTATCTCTTCTGGATTTGCTACTGTAGATCACCTAGATGAGATTGAGGCAGCGGTAAAAGTTGAAGTGAAGCGACAGAAAGATGCTGCTTGGGCTGCATTTTCTGGAGAAATTAAATCAGAACTCGAAGAGGGGCTTTTGTTGATTCGAAGTACAGCCGAAAAATCTTCCCGTAAAGTCCTATTGATTCAACTTGCGGATGATTTGAAAAAAACCATCAATCCGATTCGGAAAGATGTAGTTAGCACGGTTCGGAAAGTTTTGTTTTTGATTCGCGCTGAGGGAGAAGGGATCAAAAAAGAATTGAAGGATTGGTATATCCAGCATCAGGAGAAAAATTTCGACCGATACAATAGTCATTTGTATAGCCAAACTGAGGATTCAGTTTCTCAGGCTCAAGTTATTCCTGCTCAGGTAAATGAGAATTCACCCATGGTGGATGGTCGTGAGATTTTACAAGCATTTTTTGATTATACGCTCGAGCACAATCCCCGATTCTTTGCTTTTGGTGAAGATGTAGGCAAAATCGGCGATGTCAATCAGGCATTTGCAGGCCTTCAAGCGAAATATGGAGAATGGCGCGTGATGGACACCAGCATTAGAGAGTGTACCATCATTGGTCAAGGCATTGGAGCTGCGATGCGAGGTCTCCGTCCGATGGCAGAAATCCAGTACCTAGATTACCTTCTTTATGCCATTCAACTGCTCTCTGATGATTTGGCTACGTTGACCTACCGAACCAAAGGAGGCCAAAAAGCTCCTTTAATTGTTCGTACAAGAGGACATCGCCTGGAAGGCGTTTGGCATTCTGGATCTCCAATGGGCATGATTTTATCCAGCCTAAGAGGAATGATTGTTTGCGTTCCAAGAAACATGACACAAGCAGCAGGGATGTATGCTGCCCTTTTGCAGTCCGATGAACCTGCTTTGGTGATTGAATGCTTGAATGGGTATCGACTAAAAGAACAAATGCCTCAAAATATAGGGCAATACACGGTACCCATGGGGGTTCCAGAAGTTCTCCGGGAAGGAAATGATTTAACTGTAGTCACCTACGGCAGCATGTGCCGAATTGTGATGGATGCAGCCGCTGAACTTGCGGAAATTGGACTATCCTTGGAAGTAATTGATGTGCAAACCTTACTTCCTTTCGATACGCAAGGTATTATTGGCAATTCAATTCAAAAAACCAATCGGGTTCTCTTTGCTGATGAAGATGTCCCGGGAGGAGGTTCTGCCTTTATGTTGCAGCAAGTATTGGATAATCAAAACGTGTATTCCTATTTGGATGCTGCTCCACAAACCTTGGCAGCCCAAGCGCATCGTCCTGCTTACTCCACGGATGGGGATTATTTCTCAAAGCCTAGCGTAGAGGATGTGGTAGAGAAAGTGTATCAGATCATGCACGAATCCAATCCCAAAAAATATCCAGCCTTGTAAATAAAAAAAGCTAGTTTAAACTAGCTTTTTTTATTTCCGAGTGATCTGCTTGAGGGTCAATGAAGTACTTGAAACTTCATTTGAGCGATTGAGCGCACGGTCTTGGATTTGTACATCTATTCGTAGCGTATCGGTTCTAAAGATGGACTCCCATCCTGAGGAAAGCATGCGGTAGGTAATTTTTCCTTCTACTGCCTGACCGATTTCTGTGGTCAAGATTCTCGGAAATCTCCCATTGAACGTGGTGTAGAATGGCGGGTCTTGCCATTTGAATTCCCGGAATTGTCCGTTTCGCTTGATGAAGAAGCGAACAAAAATATTGTATTGGTTGTCGTTTTTTTCAACCCAGAGCGTGTCCTTGAAGATGGTATTATTTACAATGGGATCAATGACCCAATCGATGGGATTGTAACGCGGAGCGGTAGTTGGCCTTCTGGAGTAGGTAATAAAGTTTCCAGCAGCATCTTTTTTGTAAATGAGTGGGTTGAAAGGGGGGTTGATGTCAGTCGCCGACAAACCCAAATCTCCCTCTGCATCTTTAAAGTTGAGAGTGAGCAGCAAGGAATCCTGTCCAGGTGTTCCTACATATTCCAAACTAGAAAATTCAATTTCAGGCGTACTCGGAAAATTCTCTGGTGGGCTGATACAGGAGTATCCCAACAGAGCAAAACCAAACAATAAGTAAGAATAGTTTTTCAAACGCATGGATGAAGGTACATTTACATTTCGAAACTAGGTAAGAGCACCATAAGGACAGCCCAAGATATAAAACGATGCAGGAATTTAAAAGTTTTTCAAAAAGGTTGGAAACCTTGACTTTGGATCAGTTTGAAGATTTTGCACTTGAATTGGTTCAGTTTCAAGCTCAAACCAACCCCATTTATGGGGCTTATCTGCAAGTTAGAAAAATTAATCCTGCGGGCATCCAAAAACTAGAAGATATCCCTTTTTTGCCGATTCAATTTTTTAAAGATGCTTCCGTTTTCTGTGGCAGCACCGATGCGAGCACGCAAACTTACAGCAGTAGTGGCACTACAGGGACCATTACCAGTAAACATTTGCTTTGGTCCGAGGAATTTTACCTCGATCACGCGCAGCGCTTATTTGAAAAAGAGTATGGTCCCTTGTCGGATTTTCATGTGCTTGCTTTGCTGCCCGCATACTTGGAACGGCCTGGAAGTAGCCTAGTAGCTATGGCAAGTCATTTCATTCGTGAAAGTAATTCTGAAGCCTCTGGTTTTTACTTATATAATCAAGAAGAGCTCCTGCAGCAGCTAGGCACCCTTGCTCATGGAAATCGAAAAGTGCTTCTTTTGGGAGTGACTTTTGCACTCTTGGATTTGGCTGAATCCCCAGCTGTTTTTGAAGGATTTCCTAACTTAATCGTGATGGAAACTGGGGGCATGAAGGGTAGAAGGAGGGAGATGATTCGGGAAGAGGTACATCAACGCTTGCGTGCCTTTTTTAAAGTGGAACAGATCCATTCTGAATACGGCATGACTGAGTTACTTTCTCAGGTTTATTCCAAAGGAAATGGCAAGTACCAGGTCCCAAGTTGTATGCGGGTAATGCTTCGTGATCTAAATGATCCATTCAGCCCTTCCACTCGAAGTCAGGGCGGAATAAATATAATTGACTTGGCAAATTTTCATTCCTGTGCATTTATTGAAACTCAGGATATAGGATTTTGGGATGAAAACGGCTTTCTAGAGGTATTGGGAAGATTTGATCATTCTGAACTTCGAGGTTGCAATCTTTTGGTATCGTGACAATAGAATTACAGCTTATTGGTTCGGTAATTGTTTTATAAAAAATTATTAAACATCTTTAATCACCTAATCTATATTATATGAAACGTTTTGCCTCTTTAGCGCTAGTCATTTCACTTTTAGCATTGGCTTCTTGTGCATCCAGCAAACCCTGTCCTGCATATTCCAAAGTAAGTACTCCTCAAAAAGCATTAGGCTAAAAAAAAATGCTGACTTAATAATCAGCATATTTTTTCACATCCTCTAGGCTTATTGTTTGTTCTCCTAGGATAACAAGTCTTTCTGCTACATTGCGTAGCTCTCGGATATTCCCTGTCCAGGCCAGTTCTTTTAAGCGCTCGGTTGCCTCTTTGCTTATTTTCTTTTTTACTGTGCCACTTTCCTGAGCAATGTCATCCAGAAACTTGTCCAAAAGTAGTGGTATATCCTCTTTTCTCTCCTTTAATGGGGGTACGTGAATCAAAATCACACTTAACCGGTGATATAAATCCTCGCGGAATCTTCCGGCCTCAATTTCTTTCTTCAAATCCTTATTTGTAGCAGCAAGAACGCGTACATCGACTTTGATGTCCTTTTCGCTGCCGACTCTTGTGATGAGGTTTTCTTGAAGTGCCCTCAGCACCTTGGATTGAGCAGGTAGGGACATGTCACCAATTTCGTCCAAGAAAAGAGTGCCTCCATGGGCTTGTTCAAATTTCCCTGTTCGTTGTTTGTGTGCTGAAGTGAAGGATCCCTTTTCATGGCCAAAAAGCTCAGATTCAATTAACTCAGATGGAATAGCTGCGCAATTTACAGCCACATAAGGCTGCTCTTGACGTTTGCTTTTTTGATGAATCCAGTGGCCTACCAACTCTTTGCCAGTCCCATTCTGTCCCGTAATTAAAACGCGTGCATCTGTAGGTCCAACTTTTTCAATGGTATCTTTTACGGCTTGAAGGGCAGGGGATTCGCCTACCATGTCAAATTTCTTAGAAAGTTTTTTCTTCAACACCTTAGTTTCCGTAACCAGCTGCTTTTTGTCCAGTGCATTGCGGACGGTTAGCAGCAAACGATTGAGGTCGGGGGGCTTGGAGATAAAATCAAAGGCTCCTTTTTTAGTAGCTTCCACTGCTGTTTCAATAGAGCCATGTGCTGAAATCATGATGAATTGAGGAGAGCGATCCAACTGCTTCACTTGATCCAAAACGTCCATTCCATCAAGAATTGGCATTTTTACATCACAGAGGACCAAATCCACCTCTTCGTCTTTGATTTTTTGTAAACCTTCAGCTCCATCTTGGGCCTCGATCACTTCGTATTTTTCATACTCCAGAATCTCGCGAAGAGAGGCACGAATAAAGCGTTCGTCGTCTATAATCAGGATTTTTGCCATAGTTAAATTAGTAAAAAAGTGCAAGTCTGTAAGCCGGGTTCTGTTGCAATGCTCTCTTCGAAAGAATCGAATGCAGCAATTGCTCTTGCCATTTATCTCGATCTTGGTTCACACCAAGACTCCATCGATCTACCCACCTCGGAATTCCTTTCCGAAGAAAAGAAATCGAACGAGCAGCTCTTTGCCCGAGGTCTATTTGATCTTTCAACCCATAAGGTTTGCCCTGCCCTCCCCATCATTGCGGAGGCGGTGGGCTCTTACCCCACCTTTTCACCCTTTCCTCCGGTAGGTGCACAAGACAAGTCTTGGCCATTTCCAAAGGTGGTTTGTTTTCTGTGGCACTAGCTGTACTTTGACCGTCACCAATCAAAGCCCTTCCCGTTAGGAAGTATGGCGCTCTTTGTTGCCCGGACTTTCCTCCCCGATAAATCGGAGCGGCAAGACGACTTGCACCCTGCAAAGTACGGGAATTTTGGGGAATAGGTCTGAAAAGCCAAATGCAAAGTAAAGATTCTCCTAAATTTTTATTCAATTCAAAAAACCTTTTGACTAGTACGTTGTTAATAGTCAAAACATTAGATGATTTTTTTCATAGTGTTGGGTTGAGCCGCTCCGAAAGGAGCGGTTCTTTTTTGTGCCCACTTTAGGATTACCCTGGAATGGATTCTACGTATCTTTGAAAAAAATAATCCCTATGATTTTAGTTGGTAATGCGGTTCTGTCTGATGACATCAAAGAAAATTTCTTTGTGTGTGACCTTGAAGCTTGCAAAGGAGCATGTTGCGTGGAAGGGGATTCAGGTGCTCCTTTAGAAGATGATGAAACCAAAATTCTAGAAGAAATCTATCCTTTTGTAAAGGACTACATTACAGAAGAAGGTAGGCAAGTGATTGCTGCACAGGGAACTTGGGTTATTGATTCCGATGGAGATAAAGTAACGCCCACCCTTGGAGCAAATCGGGAGTGTGCCTATGCGCTGTACGACGAACGAGGGATCTTAAAGTGTGGGATAGAGCAGGCGTATTTGGCTGGCAAAACTTCTTGGAAAAAGCCTATTTCGTGTCATCTGTACCCCATCCGAGTGACTAAATACGATCAATACGATGCGCTCAATTACAACAGATGGCATATTTGTGATCCAGCCTGCCAACTAGGGAAAAGCCTTCAAGTTCCACTTTATGTTTTTTTAAAGGAGGCGCTGGTCCGAAAATACAGTGAGGCTTGGTACGCGGAACTGCTTGAAGATATCGAAGGATCCAACTAAGCTGAGATCTAGAAAAGCTAAATTTTCATTTTTTCGATGGCTAATTCGGCAATTTTTTGATAGCCCAAATCTGAAGGGTGGACTCCATCTGCAGAAAAGAATTCCGGTTGCAAATCCATAGGGATCTGATGAAAAATCACCTGAGGTTTCCGTGCAGCAATGGCCTCCATTTCATGCAGTAAGTAGTTCCGTTGCCTGTAAAGAAAAGACCTCATTTGTTCTGAAAAGGCCGGAAATAGGTGCACCGGTGGAATCGCTGCTAGGTAAATCCATTCCGCACCCGTAGACACTTGAATTTGTTGAATCAAGGATTCTAGTTCTATTTTAAATAGTTGCGGAGAGGTCAATAGAAAACAATCATTTGCACCCAAAAAAAGAATAACGCCTTCTGATTTTTTGCTTTCCGAATTCTTGTGCTTTAAATACAGCGAAAAGGCTTCTTTTACCCGTAAACCCTTTTTTCCGATGGTCTCAATCTGATAGCTGTCCCCAAAAATTCGAGAAAAATTACCCGCAAGGGTAGTTGAGGCAGAGCTTGCGCCTACGCCTGCTACGGTAGATTCCCCTAAAAGCACAACATGCTTTTCTCCTTGACCCAAAGTCAATAGCGGAGACTGTGCGGGAAGTTTTGGACTTGACTTTCGAACTTTTTTGGCTTGGTAAACTAAGAATGGAAGCCAAGGAAATAGTTGAAGCTGAAACAACCAGTAGGGAGCCATTTAACCGCCTGCCTTTTTTGCACCATAACCCGCCTGAATCAAGACCTGCACCACTTTATCGCGATGGTCACCTTGAATCAATATTTCTCCATCCTTGGTCGATCCACCGACGCCACACTTGTTTTTGAGGAGCTTACCCAGTTCCTTCAAATCTTCTTCTGTACCTACAAAGCCTTCAATGAGGGTGACCTGCTTGCCAGCCCTAGATTTTTTATCCAGTAGCACTTTCAGTTTCTGTTGGGTAGGAAGTAGAGTTTCTTGGGACTCATCTTCTCCAAAATTGTAATCAAACGAATCTGCTGTGGAGAAAACGATGCCATCTCGTTTTTTCCAGTCGTTATTTTTTTTACTCATGAAATTTGTATTCGGTCACCAAGTTACGCTTTTTGAGGTGTTGTCTTGAAGGTCCAAACAGGTCGTTTGGAGTGATTTACCACATCCTCGGCGATGCTTCCTGTAAGTAGATGGAGTATACCTGTTCTTCCATGGGTTGCCATCGCAATCAAATCTGCTCCAATATCGTCAGCAAACTCAAGAATTCCAGCTTCTTCGGAAAGTGAATTGTAAATCTCGGTCTGTACCTGCTCAAACTTAAATCGATGGATAAATTTATCCAGCCTATGCTGAGCGGTTCTACTGGTTATAAAGTTCCCAGGGGTATTGATACTCACAAAGAAAAACTGGGCATCAAATACCTGTTGCATATTTTTGATTCGTGCGGCTAATGCCACATCCAATTCATCAAATGAAGCTGCAAAAACTACTTTTTTCAGTTGGGAGGGATCTGTCTCCCCCTTGATCGTGATGACTGGACAGGGTGCATTTCGCACCATTTTTTCGGTGGTACTTCCTATCCAAAACTCTTCCCATCCTGAGGTTCCTGAGGAACCCATCACCAAAAGATCTGGCTTTTTATCCGCGATGGCAGTTGAAATTTCCCGAATAACATTCCCAACCTGAACTAGGGCTTCTAAGTGGTAGTTTGGAGATGAAAACTTGGTTTGGAGTTGGTTCATCTCTTTTTTCCGTAGTTCGATAAGCTCCCTAAAATAAACTTGATTTTGGTAATCCGAAAGGGGGTCAATTCCTCCTCCCATGGTGCCTACATTGGCATTTAAAGGGAGTTCAACCACGTGAATGAGGGTGATATGAAGCTTGGAGTAGGTTGCGGATAGCTTCGTAGCAAACTTAAGTGCATGGGTGGCTATCTGTGAAAAATCAAAGGGAACAAGGATATGAATCATGAGTTCTAGCGTTTATTCAGTCAAGTTAACTGCAATAAGACGGCTAGAATAGGACTTTTATCAGCTTTTAAACCAGGAGTAAACCGAAGCCAAAAAGAAGGGTCCAGATTAAAGTGCTCAGAGCCATTTTTTTAAGGTAGGGATCGATTTCAGCAGCGCTGCTGCCAGATTGAATTCCTTGACTGATGCTGATCATCCATGGGAGCACAAGAAAAGCTAGGAGCGGCAAATACGATTGAATTAGCAATGCAAAAAGGCCCAAACTAAGATTGCCTAGTGCAATTAATGTCCAGTGGTAACGAATTGCGTTCTTGCGTCCGATGCGTACGGGAATGGATAATTTTCCAGCGAGACGATCTGAGTCAATATCTCGGATGTTGTTGATATTCAAAACTGCAGTGCTAAAACTTCCCAATGACAAGGCGATTAAAAGGATCATTGGGTTGGCTTGTACCGAATGCAAGAAATAGGTGCCGGATACCCCAACCAATCCGAAAAATATAAAAACCGAAATGTCGCCTAATCCTGCATATCCGTAGGGATTTTTACCCGATGTATAGCGAATTGCTGCCCAGATTGCTGCGATTCCTAAGGCAAAGAACCCTAAAAAATACTGCCAATCTTGAATTGAAATGTAGATTAATAGGATTCCTGAAAGAAGTGACAAAGCACCAAAGTTAATCATGGCACGCTTCATTTCTTGAAGTGTAATTACACCAGACTGCACCGCTCGGATTGGACCTTTACGCTCAGATGAATCTGCACCATGAATACTATCTCCGTAATCATTTGCGAGGTTGGAAAGTATCTGAAGAAATATCGTGGTGAATGAAGCCAAAATCAATACCTCCCAGCGAAAGCTTCCTTGCCATTGGGCCAAAAAAGAGCCCGCAAAAATACTTGCTAGGGCCAAGGGTAAGGTACGAAGCCTGACTGCATGCAGCCAGGCTTCTTTTTTTGATTGAATGCTTCTTTTCAAGGAAAAAGGGTAATCAGGCCTTGATGAGGCTCAAAATTTCCTCATCCATAGGTTTTACCGATGAAGGAAAGAATTTAACTAACTCTCCCTTTTCATTAATTAAGTACTTACAGAAATTCCAGCTTGGCTCTTGGTTATTCCAACCATTGAGGCTAGCATCTGACAGCCAACGGTACAAGGGATGTTTGTCAAAACCTTTTACTGAAAGTTTTTCAAACATGGGGAAGGTAACCCCAAATTCGGTAGAGCAGAATTCTTTGATTTCCTCGTTGGTACCTGGCTCTTGACCGCCGAAGTTGTTTGCAGGAAATCCAAGAATCAAGATATCCTTGCCATACTGTGCATACAATTCTTGGAGCTGCGCATATTGCTTCGTGTACCCACACTTGGAAGCTACATTCACCAAGAGCAATTTCTTTCCTTTGTAGGACGAAAAGTCAACTTCTTGACCATTGATGTCTTTGACTTTGAAGTCATAAAATGAACTTTCCATAGTTTGGTTGTATTCGGGGTGTAAACTTGCCTTATCTGTAGGTCGATCTAAAGTCGTGCCACAAGCTAATAAGGCTACGCTGAGAGATAATAGGATTGTTTTCATAATTACATTCGTTCTGGAACTTGTATACCTATCAAACTCATTCCCCTTTTGATTGTTTTGGCGGTTTGCAAAGAAAGTGCTATTCGAAAGGCTTGGAGTTGTTGGTCTTTCTCGTGGAATATAGAAAGTTCTGCATAGAATCTATTGTACTCTTTGGCTAGGTCAAATAAGTATTGAGCTAAAATTGCAGGGGAATAGTCCTCAGCAGCTAATTTAATTCTTCGCTCAAAATCATTCAATAACTGAATAAGGGTAGACTCAGTCTCTGCAAGCTGGGTAAGGTTCGCAAAACTTTCGGCAGAAAGGTCCACCCCAATTTGTTCGGCTTTTCTTAAAATTGCCGCGATTCTAGCATGGGAATATTGAATAAATGGACCGGTATTTCCTTGGAATTCAATGGATTCCTGTGGGTTAAAGAGCATTCGTTTTTTAGGATCCACCTTCAATAAGAAGTACTTGAGGGCACCCATTCCAAGCATTTCATACAATTCGGTAGCTTGGGTCTCCGTAAACCCTTCGATTTTTCCAAGTTCCTTGGTGTGGTGCGCTGCAGTAGTTACCATTTCTTCCATTAATTCATCCGCATCCACTACCGTTCCTTCTCGGGATTTCATTTTGCCTGTGGGAAGGTCTACCATGCCATAGGAGAGGTGATATAGCCCCGGCCCATAGGATCTGCCTAGTTTCCGCATGATTTTGAACAAGACATCAAAGTGGTAATCTTGCTCATTTCCAACCACATATACAGATTTGTTGATCTTATGATCCTGGTATTTTAAATCCGCAGTCCCCATGTCTTGGGTGATGTAAACCGAAGTGCCATCTCCTCGCAAAACAAGTTTTTCGTCTAGACCTTCTTCGGTGAGGTCAACCCAAACGGAGCCGTTTTCTTTTTTGAAAAATACGCCTTTGCCCAACCCTTCTTCTACAATGTCCTTGCCCAGAAGGTAAGTGTTGGATTCGTAATAGGTGACATCAAAGTCTACGCCCATCCGTTGGTAGGTGCTATTGAAACCTGCATACACCCAGCCATTCATCTTATTCCATAGGGCAAGAATTTCTGGCTCTTGGTCTTCCCATTGCCGGAGCATTTCTTGCGCTTCAAGTAGGAGAGGGGCGTTTTTCTTGGCTTCGTCTTCCGACTGTCCTGCAGCTAGTAGCTCTTTCTGTTGTTCTTTGTAGTGCTTGTCAAATAAGACATAATACTTGCCCGCCAAGTGATCTCCTTTGAGCCCTGATGTGGCTGGTGTTTCTCCATTTCCAAAATGCTGGTAAGCCACCATGGATTTGCAGATGTGAATGCCTCGGTCATTCACTAAATTTGCCTTAACAACCTCGTATCCAGAAGCTTTGAGAAGCTGAGCAACAGAGTAACCCAAAAAATTATTTCTTAAGTGACCAAGGTGGAGTGGTTTGTTTGTATTGGGGGAGGAATACTCCACCATTACTTTTTGACCATTGCTTGGAAGTTGCCCGAAGCTTGTTGAGGAATAAACTTGTTTGAATAAGGTGATCCATTCTTCTTGTGCGACCACCAAATTCAAAAATCCTTTGACCACATTGAAATCTTTCACTGCCGCTACCTCAGTTTTCAAGTAATTGCCCAGTTGGGTAGCAGTAGCTTCAGGGCTGAGTTGCGATTGCTTTAAAAAGGGAAATACCACGAAGGTGTAGCTACCCTCAAATTCTTTTTTGGTGGGGGCCAAGCTAAGCTGATCCAAAGGAATAGCTACTTGAAAGCAGGAATCAAAAGCATCTTGGATGCCCTTGAGGATGGAATCTTGAAAATTCATGGTATCGAGGTTTACCAAGCGAAAGTTTGTCAGCTATCCAATTCTAAAATCTTGGAGCAGTATTCCTTTTGCTGTGGTGTAACAAATTTAAGACGGCTTCTTGTAATATGTGGCACCACTGTTCATAATAACAAAAAAAAGTCTGAGCTAACTCGTTTGACTGAACGCAAATGACTACTTAAAACTTACTTTTTGTAGGTTTAAAAATGATTTACCAACGATTTTGTGGTAATCTCCAGCACTTCAAATGCAATTTCTGCCATTGTATTTTCACTGTCAAGGGTTGGGTTTACTTCCACAATCTCCCAGCAGCAAACCCGCTTGTCCTTGATGAGTTCAGCATTCAGTTGGATGGCTTCTTCCACAGTCAAACCATTGGGTACAGGAGTTCCTGTTCCAAGTGATATGGAAGGGTCAAGGCTATCTACATCGAAGGAAATATACAGCTGATCACAATCCTTTAGATGCTCCAATGCACGTTTGGCAACTTCAAAAACTCCCAGTTGCCGGACGATGTCGGTGGTGAAATTCAGGATTCCAAACTTCGCAATTAGTGAATTTTCTGGTTCCTCTGTGTCACGTACCGAAATGTAGACAATATCCTTAGGGTCAATTTTTGGGGAATCCCCTCCAATTTTCTTGATTCGATCCCAATAGGCACAAGTTTCTGGAGAAGGCTGATTGAGTTGACAGTCTAGATTATCCAAGTGTGCAGCCATGGCAAGAGGCATGCCGTGCATGTTTCCTGAGGGAGTGGTGTAGGGGGTATGCAGATCTGCATGTGCATCAATCCAGATTACACCCAAACGTTTGTCGGGATGGGCGCCTTTGATCCCCATGATCGTTCCCGCTGCTGTGCTGTGGTCACCTGCTAGTACAATGGGAAATTTCTTTTCCAAACGGAGGGACTCAATGGTAGAGGCTACATTCTTAACTACTTGGTACACCCCATCGATGTAATTGGCAAAAGGGTGATTGTTTCCCTTCCATAGGAAATTATTGGCATCGGGTACGCTGATGGGTTCGAACTGAGAGAAAAAATTTGACTTTTTGTCTAGGCTGGCAATTTTTAGCGCATCCACTCCCAAGCTTGCACCTCGGGTGCCTGCAGCAATTTCTGAACGAACTTCGACCAATTTAATCTTACGCATCTCTAGGGTATATTTGGGTTTTTATAGTTGTAAATCTAGGGAAAAAACGAGCACAATCCGAGAGGTGTAATTGGCTTACTCTTGTTATGCTGGGCTGCGAAATACAAGTTTTGGAATGTTCTGAAAGAGTTAAAATCGGGAGTCCTTCGGGTTAACTAATTGACAAAAAAACAGGTTGAGTGTTACTTGAGTTTTATCAAAATAAATCCTGTTAAGAATTTGTGGTTCAAAACTTTGGTAAGCGTCAATAAAAGCGCAATTTTTGCAGCCTTATTACAATCCTTAGCCCATTTTGGTAGATGAATAGATACATCGATTTGATTCAGCAAACCTTTGATTTTCCAACCAAAGAGTTTACGGTGGAAGACAAGCAGCTTTACTTCAACGGAGTCAACTTGATGGAGATCATAGAAACCTATGGTACTCCATTAAAGCTTACCTACTTGCCCAAAATTTCGGAAAACATTCAGCATGCGAAGACCTTCTTCGGGAATGCGATGAAGACGCACAACTACCAGGGGAAGTATACCTATTGCTATTGCACCAAATCTTCGCACTTCAGCTTTGTGCTGGATGAGGCTTTAAAAAATGACATTCACATCGAGACTTCCTCCACCTTCGATATTCCTTTGGTGCGGAGCTTGTATGCCAAAGGAAAAATCCGGAAGGATACCTATATCATTTGCAACGGCTTTAAACGGGAGAAATACAAGCAGTACATCTCTGAGTTGCTCAATGATGGCTTTGTCAATTGCATCCCGATCTTGGACAACCTTACTGAAATAGATTATTACTTGGAGCATGTCACCGTTCCTTTTCAGGTAGGAATTCGAATTGCTTCGGATGAAGAACCCAAATTTGGATTTTATACCTCTCGCTTGGGAGTTCGCTACAACGATATTATCTCCTTGTATGAGGAGAAAATCAAGAATAATCCACAGGTAAGCCTCAAAATGCTTCACTTTTTTATCAATTCAGGCATCAAGGACACGGCCTATTATTGGTCTGAATTGACTCGTTTTATCCAAAAATACGTGGAGTTGAAGCGGGTAGCACCGAGTTTGGACTCCATGGACATTGGAGGAGGCTGGCCGATCAAAACCAACGTCTTTTTTGACTACGACTACCAGTACATGGCTGATCAAATTGTCAAGAATATCAAGTGGATGTGTGCCAAAAACAATACCACTGAACCGAATATCTTTACCGAATTCGGAAGCTACACTGTTGGAGAGAGCGGAGCAGTGCTTTATTCCATCTTGGAGGAGAAACTTCAGAACGACAAGGAATTGTGGTACATGATTGATGGTTCCTTCATCACGCAATTGCCTGATAGCTGGGGACTCAACCAGAAATACATCATGCTCGCTATAAATAACTGGGAGGAAGAGTATCATAACATCTCCTTGGGCGGCTTGACTTGCGATAGCATGGACTATTACAATTCAGAAGCGCACCAATTCAATATCTACTTGCCTAAAATTGAAGAGAAGAAGAAGCAATACATCGGCTTTTTCCATACGGGCGCCTACCAAGAATCCTTAGGTGGTTACGGGGGAATACAGCATTGCTTAATCCCAGCACCCAAACACGTGCTAATCGATCAAGATGAATCGGGCGAAGTTCGACACTGGCTGTTTGCTGAGGATCAGAAAGAGGAAAATATGCTGAAGATCTTAGGCTACTAAAAAAAAAAGACCGAAGAAGCGGTCTTTTTTTTGTGCTTATTTTGCCGATTCCTTGATCGGAAAGAGAATGGATGCCGCTACTGACAAAATCAATATCCCACCCACCACTGAAAGGGAAAGGGGCGAAGAGATGTGGTAGAAGGGAGCAATAATCATTTTGAAGCCAATGAAGGACAAAATAATAGCTAAGCCAAACTTCAATCGGCTAAACATGTGAATGAAATTTGACAAAAGAAAATACAAGGACCGTAAGCCAAGAATTGCAAAGATGTTAGACGTGTAAAGGATGAAGGGATCATCCGGTGCAATGGCAAAAATGGCAGGGATAGAATCCACTGCAAAAATTAAGTCAGTAAACTCGATTACAGCGACTACTACTAGGAGAGGGGTAGCCATTTTAACTCCATTTTCGATGGTGAAAAATTTCCCCCCATTGTATTCCTTACTTACCTTAAATAGTTTGTGAATTAGCTGAGCACCGGGGCTTTTGCTAAAATCTTTTTCGTGGTCGTCTTTGTCATCTGCAAACCAGGATTTGATGCCTGCATAGATTAGAAAGAATCCAAAAATGGTCAATACTGCATTGATTTTTACATCTTGACCAAATAGGTTCATTTCTGGCAAAAAAGTCAAGTTAATGAGTCCTACTCCTGCAAAAATAAAGATGGCTCGCATGAGTAAAGCGCCAATAATTCCCCAAAAAAGTACTTTGTGGTGGAGCTCTCTTGGAACATTGAAATAGCCAAAGACGAGAATGAATACGAATAAATTATCTACAGAAAGTGCTTTTTCTATCCAATAAGCTGCTTGATACTGAGAGAACTTTTCTAATCCTGAGGTCTCAGCTGTAACGATGTAGATAAAAACACTGAAAATCATGGAAAGACCTATCCACACTATTGACCAGATCGCTGCTTCCTGATTCGATATGATGTGATTTTTTTTATTGAAGATGCCCAAATCGAGCAGCAGCATAAAAATTACGACTATTGTAAATCCGATAATGATGCCAGGATGATCGATTAAATTATCAGGATGACCTATTGAATTATCCATGTTTGGGGTTAGGTAAACTTTTTTGTGTTTGTAAAAATACTTTTTTTAGGCTAGACCCACTAGATTAAATGAAAGTGAAGCTAAATTTTTATTTTAAGATCTTTTCAAAATAAGCAATGGTTTGAATCAGCCCATCTTTCAAGGATACGCTTGGAGTCCAAGAAAGTTCATTTTTCGCCAAATCTACTAAGGGCTGTCTCCGTAAAGGGTCGTCCGCAGTAGCTGGTAAAAAAGTAAGCTGGCTTTTGCTGCCTGTCAAGTCAAGGATTAAGCTAGCCAAGTCCAAAATGGTGCACTCTGAGGGATTGCCCGCATTGATTGGGCCTGTGAGCGTACGGGTGCTATTCATTAGTCGCCACATCGCGTCAACGGTATCGTCAACGAAACAAAAGGAGCGCGTTTGGTTTCCATCGCCAACTACCGTAAGCGCTTCCCCTTGCAATGCTTGTAAGATTAGGTTGGACACTACCCGTCCATCCATGGCACTCATGCGCGGGCCATAGGTATTAAAAATACGCATGACCTTGATTTCCAATTGGTGCTGCCGGTGGTAATCAAAAAACAAGGTTTCTGCCCCTCGTTTTCCTTCGTCATAGCAGGCCCGAGGTCCTATTGGATTCACATTTCCAAAGTAAGATTCCGACTGGGGATGTAGCTGTGGGTCACCGTAAACTTCTGAAGTAGAAGCTTGAAAAATCTTTGCTCCCGTTTTTTTAGCGAGCTCAAGTAGGTTTAGTGCTCCTAAAATAGAGGTTTTAAATGTTTCTATCGGGAAACTTTGGTACAAGCGGGGGGAGGCAGGGCATGCCAAATTGTAAATTTCGTCTACTAATAATTGAATTGGGCTCGTTACATCCTGTACGAGTAACTCAAAGTTGGGCAATGGAATTAGGTGTGCGATGTTTCTTTTGTGCCCTGAAAAAAAATTATCCAAGCAGATGACCTGATTTCCTTCGGCCAGTAGCTTATCGCAAAGGTGACTCCCCAAAAATCCTGCTCCACCAGTGATTAAAATTTTTTTCATTTTTAATTCGATTCCACTACCAATACCCTTAAGCAGCATTTACGCAACGATTCAGGAAGCCTGAATTCAAAAGATCTGCTTCCACAATTCCAATTCAAAAGTAAGTTAAAACCACTCGGTTTTCATGGCTATGCTTGGATAGCTTGTTGATGCAAACCGTTCCAACAGTCCTTTGAGCTTTACAAGCTCGTATTCCATGGTGAAGCGTGCGGTTTCAATTTTCCCTAAATGGAAATCCTGTTCCATTGTTCCCAGATCCAATGCCCGCTGAGCCGTGACGGCTTGCTTGAGCCACATCCAACCCATGCAGAGAATTCCAGCACCTTCCAAAAAGAGGGTAGCATCTGCTAAGAAGTAGTCAGGACCTTGATTTCGTTTGAACAAAATTTGTGCTGTTCCTTCTGTAAATCCGTTGCAATATTTTTCAAATGCATGAGTCAGGTCAGCTAGGTCTGGTAGATTTTTTGATTCTCGAATCGTTGTTTCAAGTTCTTTTTGAAGCATTTTCCAACCCAATCCTTCATGGAGAAGTAATTTTCTACCCAATAAGTCTAGTCCATGAATGCCGGTGGTACCCTCGTGAATGGGATGGATTCTGGCTTCCCGGTAGTATTGCTCCACAGGAAAATCAGTGGTGTAACCTGCACCTCCAAGCACCTGAATGGCCATGGAGGTACTTTGCAGCCCCATTTCGGATGGATAGCTTTTGGCGATTGGGATCAATAGGTCCAATAATGCTTCCAGTTCTCCTTTCTTTAGCGGATCGGTTTCCTGTGAAAGTTTGTCTCCAAGAAGTCCACAGAACACAAGCAAGGATAGAGAACCTTCAGTGATACTTTTTTGGACTAAAAGCATGCGTTTGATATCTGGATGTTGGATGATGGGTACTTGAGGCCGGTTGGGCTCCCGATCGGTGAGGCTTCTTCCTTGAGGACGGACTTTGGCATAGCCTAAGGATGCATGAAATGCTGCCGTAGCAATGGCTGTGGCATTCATTCCAATTCCAAGTCTCGCCTCATTCATCATCTGGAACATGTATTTGAGACCCTGGTGGGCTTCACCTACGAGGTATCCTTCACAGGCAGACTCAGTTCCCATCATCAAGTGTACAATGGGTGCACCCTTGTATCCCATCTTGTGGTAGATGCCTTGGGTGAGCACATCATTTGGGGTTCCGTCTATTCGGATTTTGGGAACCACAAATAAGGAAATGCCCTTTGTACCAGCTGGAGCACTTTGTATTCTGGCAAGCATCAAATGGATGATGTTGTCACAGGCATCGTGATCGCCAGCAGAGATGTAGATTTTTTGACCACTGATCGAATAAACTCCTTCTTTAGTTGTGGGAACTGCCAGGGTAGATAAATCAGACAGGGAGCTGCCAGCATCCGGTTCGGTTAGTGCCATGGTTCCTTGCCATTCCCCGCTGTACATTTTAGGAGTGAACCTGTCACGAAGTTCGGTGGATCCAAAGGTTCGAATCAAATTTGCAGCTCCGGTAGTCAGAAAAGGAAAAACACTTGCAGAGTAATTGGCTGCCTGTAATATAAACCCAGCAGAAAGGTGGATCGTCCAAGGCAGTTGTTGACCTCCCTCCTCGTAGGGGAAGATGGCATTAATCCATCCATCAGCACCAAATTGTCGGATGATTTCACGCATTTTGGGATGTACCTTGATGATTCCATTTTCTAGTTGGGGCTCATTTCGGTCCATTTCCTTGAAAATAGGATACAGGGACTTCTCTGCAATCTGCTCTGCTGCATCCAGAACTAGGGTAAAGGTCTCTTTGGAATGATCTGAAAAATAGTGGTAATGAGTGAGCTCTAGGCAGTTTTGATTTTCAAAAAGTTGAAAATGGAGGTCTCTCTTGGAATAGTAGGTAGCCATGATTTATTCTTTGGAACTCAAATAACGGATTATTTTTGCTGGATTTCCTCCAATAACTACATCTGAAGGAAAGGCCACTTATTTTTTGTTTGACATCCAAACCAATGCTTCTTCTACTCCTCGGAGTTCGGCTAGGCCTTTTAGTCTGCCAATGGCGGTGTAGCCTGGATTTGCTGTTTTCTTGTGTAAGTCATCCAAAAGCTGGTGTCCATGGTCTGGGCGCATGGGGATTCGTTTTTTCCGTTTCTCCTGCCAAATCAAAATCTCCTGAATCACGGCAACCATGTCTACATTGCCGTCCAGATGGTTGTCTTCGTAGAAGTTTTCATCGGCATCTCTTCGGGTGCTTCGCAAATGGAGAAAATGGATGCGCTCTCCAAACTCGCGAACCATGGCTGGTAAATCGTTATCAGTTCGTACCCCATAGCTTCCTGTGCAGAAGGTTAGGCCATTGTGTAGGCTGGGAGTTTGGCTTAGGATTCGTCTGGCATCTGCCGCTGTGCTCACTACGCGTGGCAATCCATACAAGGAAAAGGGTGGATCGTCTGGATGGATGCAAAGAAAGCATCCTACTTCTTCTGCTACAGGGCTGATGGCATCTAGAAATAGACGCAGGTGTTCTGCAAGCTGTTTTGCATCAATCCCAGAATAGGTTTTGAGCATTTCGCGAAATTCCTCCAGGGTATACCCAATTTCTGAGCCTGGAAGGCCCTTGAGGATATTGTCCAAAATGAGCTGCTTGGATTCTGGGCTAAGATTCTGGTAGTAGGTTTCGGTGGCAGCAATTTCTTCTGGACTGTATTCTTGTCTTGCTTCAGGTCGTTGCAAAATGAATAGGTCAAAGGCAATCACTGCCTTTTTCTCATAAAGTAAGGCTTTGGCACCGTTAGGGAGCTGGTATTCTAGGTTGGTACGTGTCCAATCCAAAATCGGCATAAAGTTGTAACAAACGGTATAAACCCCCTCAGCGGCTAAGTTTCGTATCGTTTGCTTGTAATTTTCGATTAGTTGGAGATAGTCGCCAGACCTTGTTTTTATCTGTTCGTGTACTGGCACTGACTCGACGACAGACCAAGTCAGACCAGCTTCCTCGATTGTCTTTTTTCGAATACTAATTTCTACTCTAGACCAAATTTCTCCATTGGGGATATGGTGTAGCGCAGTGACCACTCCAGTGGCACCCGACTGACGGATATCTTGAAGGCTCACTGGATCCTTGGGTCCGTACCAGCGCATGGTTTGTTCCATTTTATAGGCCATACTATATTTTATTGGGTTAGTAGTAAGTGAATCAGTTGCTTGAAGGTAATTTGATGTGAGCTCTTAAGTTGAGCTAACCCTTAAACTCCAGAATAGGCGCTAAAACCTCCATCTACAGCCACGGTAGTGCCTGTGACAAACTTGGAAGCATCGCTGCAAAGCCAATGCAAGGCTCCCAATAGATCATCAGGATGTCCAAATCGGTTCATTGGCGTATGGCTAATTATCTGTGTGCCGCGTTGCGTTAGGCTTCCATCCTCCTGAGTGAGCAGCGTTCTGTTTTGTTCGGTCAAGAAAAAACCTGGTGCCAAGGCATTTACTCGGAAGTTTGAACCATGCTTGGAAGCAAGTTCAACTGCAAGCCATTTGGTGAGGTTGTCGATGGCAGCTTTGGCTGAGGCATAGCCCATCACCCGTGTCATGGGTCTGCTGGCTGCCATGGAACTGATATTAAGAATGTTACCTCCACCGTTTTTCAGGAGTAAGGGAAGAAATACCTTGATGGGAAAGACGGTACCCAAATAATTGAGGTCCATCACCTGTCGCAAAGCATCGCTATTGAGGTCCAAAAAGGTTTGCTCAGGTCGAATCACCGCACCTGGCATATTTCCTCCTGCAGCATTGATCAAAACAGCTACAGATCCATGTTGCGACTCGATGAGCAGTTTGACTTTTGTCAGGGACTCTTCCTCTGTTACATCTGCACAATAGCCCGAAGCTTTGCCACCTTCGGCGATGATTTGATCCCGCAAGGTATTTACCTTCTCAGATGTTCGTCCCAAAATCAAGAGGTCAGCCCCTTGCTGCGCTAGGTAGAGGGCCATGCTTGCTCCAAGTACCCCTGTAGCACCAGAAAATAGAATTTTCGTTCCTTTTAAATCAAATAAATCTCTTGATATCATGCGATGGTACTAAAGTTTTGTGGGCTAAAATTGAAATAGGCTTTGGCATTGTAATAGCAGACATCTTGAATGATTTTGCCTAGCCATTGCTCATCCCAAGGCAGTTCCCCTTGCTCGACTTCCTGTCCAATCAGTTGGCACAAGATCCTGCGGAAATATTCATGTCTTGGAAAGGAGAGAAAGCTTCTGGAGTCGGTGAGCATTCCGATGAAGCAACTCAATAGCCCAAGATTCGAGAGCGCATTCAGCTGTTTTTCCATCCCATCTTTCTGATCGAGGTACCACCAGCCAGAGCCATATTGCATTTTTCCTTTTACCGATCCATCGTTGAAGTTGCCAATCATGGAAGCAAAGACCTCGTTGTCTCTGGGATTCAGGTTATAAATAACTGTCTTAGCCAATTGGTCTGTTTTGTCTAATTCATTGAAGAAGCTGGCTAGGGATTTGGCCTGATCAAAATCTCCAATGGAGTCAAATCCGGTATCGGGACCTAGCTGCTGGAGCATTCGTTCGTTGGTATTCCGAATAGCACCGAGGTGGAATTGCTGTACCCAACCCTTGGCATGGTACTGTTTGGAAAGAAGTGAGAGTATCTGAAAGGTGAAGTGCTCTTTTTCAGCGGCTGTAGGAGAATTACCTGCTAGGGTATTTTTGAAAATACGATCTGCAGATAAGTGGCTTTCCGTTGAAAAACTCAAGCGCTCGAGTCCATGGTCCGCCACCCTGCATCCCATGGAATGAAAAAAGTCAATTCGCTTGTAGAGTGCCTCGATCAAGGTATCAAATGAACTAATTTCAATTTCTGCGGCAGTTCCTAAGGCAACAAGGTAGCTGCTGTAATTTTTGGGGTGCCCGATTGCAAAGGCTTTGTCTGGACGAAAGGTAGGGTACATTCCCATGGCATGGCCTTCTTTTCGGTAGGCAAGATGCTGGCTCAAGTCGTCTGTTGGATCATCAGTCGTGCCAACCACTTCCACCTTCATTCGTTCCAGAAGTCCACGGGTACGAAAAGACTCCTCTTGAAGAATTTCTGAGGTAGCTGTGTAAATTTTCGAAGAGTTGGTAGGCGAAAGGAGATCGGTAACTCCAAAATACCGCTTCAGCTCCAGCGCACTCCAATGGAATAGCGGGTTTCTGACTGTGTAGGGTAGGGTATAGGCCCACTTGTCAAACTTTTCTGCTGCTGAGGCTTTTCCAGTGATGTAGTGCTCGTCAATTCCTAGGGTTCGCATCGCACGCCACTTGTAATGATCTCCGGCTAGCCAAAGGGAGCTGATATTTTCAAACTTTCGATTGGAAGCGATTTCTGCAGGAGGGAGGTGGTTGTGGTAATCGATGATGGGAAGATCCTTCGCATAGGCATGATAAAGCCGCTTGGAAAATTTATTTTTCAATAAAAAATCATCCGAAAGAAACGATGCTTGCTGGGTTAATTGGGTCATTACTATTAATTGACTTTTAGAACTAGTAGTTAAATATTGCTAGGGTTACAAATTCATAAAAGCTCCTGAAATGAAGGTTTTTTTTGATTTGCTATCAAATGCTAAAAAAACCTACTAATCTTTAATTTTTTACAATTTGCAGCTATTTCTCATTTTAGTTTCTTGAGTATTTTACTTTCAAGTAATGATTTCATTTGTGTAATGGCGGTTCTATTGAGTTGTATAAGTCGTTCGTTTTGAATCAATCCTTGTCTTATAAATAAAGCATTAATGCTTTCCAAATTACTTAATACCACCAGCTGTTCCAATGTCGCAGAATCTCTACAGTTACCAGTATTTTTAGGATTATTTTCACGCCAATCTTTTGCTGTCATTCCAAACAAAGCGACATTTAAGAGATCTGCTTCGTTGGCGTAGACGAAACTGGCTTGCTGTTTTGTAATTTCTTTTGGAATTAAATTTTCTTTGATGGCATCCGTGTGAATATGGTAATTTACTTTTGATAGAGTTCGTTGTAAATTCCATTCTAATTTAAATCGATCATTCTCTTCTATTTTTAATCGTTGAAATTCCTTAACCAGGTAAATTTTGAACTGGGGACTAATCCACATTCCAAATTCAAATGCGATATCAGGGTGGCCATAAGTTCCTCCATATCGGCCAATTGTTGCTTTTAGTCCAATTGCATTCGTTTTTTCAACCCAATCTTTCACGCTTAGTTTATAACTATTCAATCCTACTTTACTTTTAATTATGGCAAATTCGCCATAATTAAAATTTGGGTTGTAAATACTTTCCCAAATACCTAGATATTCCACCGTGTTCCGGTTCCGAAGCCAATCTGCGATAAAGAAATCTCCATCTTTTGCCTTCAACATATCTGTCAGAGAAATGTATTCCTGATCATTTTCTATAAGGATCGAAATTTCCCTTCCTTCAACTTCTATTTTTTTGTTTTTACCCATTTCAAATTCGATATACTTTAAAAAATTAAACCTGTAGTTGAACTGCAAAAAATGCAACGATAAACCCTGAATTAACGCTGTACTTTAGGGGACATCATCGTGCTATGTGTCGCGAATTTTTTCTTTTTCTCTATTGAAAATAATAAGGAATGTTTTGGCTGAAATCATAGTTCAGTTTTATTTAAAAATGAAACGTTTGATTTTCAGTAATCCAACTTCCATTAGTACAACCAATCAAATCGCTGGAGGAGCCCAGCCCTTTTCATATTCTCGACTCCACAACGCCATGGCCTTAGGAGAATTGAGAATGTGTCCATTCTTTGGATCACAAGTCAAGGATTCTCCTGTTCGGCTACTGATATTGGCCAAGTGACACAGTAAAGTAGATACTGCACCTTCCTCAATGGTGGAGTTTTGTTTTTCTGTTCCCCGCACTGCATTGAAAAAGTTGACAATGTGTAGCGTACTCATGTCACCCCCTCCGCCAAGAGCGGTTCCTCCTTCGTTGTTGGAGGCTAGGTTGGATTTGATTTCTTTCCCAGATCGGTCGATCAGTCGGTACCCACCGCGATCTACATACACAGTACCTTCTGAACCGTAGATGATCGTTCCTCGGTCCGATCCATAGGTTTTGTAGTTGTTTCGGCTTTTTCCATCCCACTGGATAACTTTTCCATCTCCAAACTTGAAGGTAGCATCCATGGTGTCGTACATGGTCCATCCGTCTCCTGGGTAATGCATTTTGCCTGCAGCCACCGATACTTCAGAAGGATAGTTGACTTGGAGCGCCCAGCGGGCCACATCCAATTCATGGGTAGCATTGTTGCCTGTTTCGGCAGTGCCGTAATCCCAGCCATACCAATGCCAATTGTAGTCCCAGGTGTCGTGAAAATAGGGTTTTCTCGGTGCAGGGCCTTGGAAAAGATCCCAATCCAAGCCAGCTGGAGGCGCTTGTTGAATCGGGTTACTTACAGCTCCTCGAGAGTTGCTATAAAAAGCTTTGGCGAAGTACACCTTTCCAATTACCCCTTCGTGAATTGCTTTGATGATTTCCTTACTTTCTGGGGCAGAGCGCTGCTGGTTGCCCATCTGAACTACCTTGTTGTATTTTTTCTGTAATGCTACGAGTACCTCTCCCTCACGCGGGTTGTGGGAGCAAGGTTTTTCTACATAGACATGTTTCCCTCTTTCAAGTGCCAGCCAGGTTCCTGGAGCATGCCAGTGGTCTGGGGTGGCATTGATCAATACATCGACCTCTTTGTCGTCCAAAACCTTGAAGATGTTTTGCTCTTGTTTGGGTTTGTAATCGATCCATTTTTCAAATTCTTTGGCTGCCTTGGGCATCTGGGACTGCATCGCATCGCAGAGGTACAGCAAATTCACATTGCTGCTCTTTAATCCGATGGGCTCGTAATATGCGCCTACGCGTCGGCCCAAGCCTGCAATTGCTACATTGAGGCGGTCGTTAGCGCCTACAATGCGGGCATAGGATTTGGGTGAGAAGCTAAGCGACCCGAGGGCAGAAAATCCTAGCGTTAGCGCAGCACTTTTTTTGATAAAGGTTCTTCGGTTTGACTTCGACATGATTCAAAGGGTTTATTGGCTTATTTGAGGGTCTTGATTTTAATGTTTTTATAGCTCACTTGATCTCCGTGATCTTGGAGAAGGATACGACCTTTTGGGGCCTCACCAAATTTATTCCAAACCACATATTTGCTGATGGCCACCAGGTCTCGGTAGGCTTGGGAACCACGCTCGTACTCCAGCACTTTTACGCCATTAAGGTAGTGCTCCACCTTATTGTTGGGATACACCACGACTCTGCCTTGGTTCCATTCCCCAGGCTTTCGCACAAATCGGGCTTGCTTTTCTGCTTTGATCAGGTCATACAAGGACGCTAGGGTACGGTTTCCATCGCGGCCCATCTTTGCGTCTGGATGAAGTGCATCGTCGAGAATTTGGTATTCTAAGCCGATGGCTGAACCGGTGCTTTCCTCCGCCAAGGTCACAAAATACTTTACCCCACTGTTGGCACCCTCGCTAAGCTTAAAGTCAAAAGCCAAATCAAAGGCACTAAATTCAGCTGTGGTGACGATGTCTCCAAAAGTTCTTGCTTCACTTCCATCTGACTTCTGAATAGTTAAGATGCCATCTTCGATTGTCCATCCCTCTTTTGGGAAGGCTTCTTTTCGAGCACTTTCCCATCCTGTTGAAGAAGCCCCATCAAAAAGAAGCTTCCAGCCTTGGGATTTTTCTTCTGGAGTCAACTCATTTTTGACGGTGCTCACCACAAAAACATCCTGCTTGAAGGGGAGAGGTTTTAAATTTTCGGTTTGAACGCGGATATTTCGAAAATAGGTTTTTCTGCCTTCATCTTCTTTGGACTGTATGCTGTGTACTTGGAGACCAATGAAGCCTTTGCTATCCATGTCATCTACAAAATAGGCCACTTCCTGTCCATTGATCCAGGTTTTGAGTGTATTGCCAATGGCCTCGATGCGGTAGCGGTTCCACTCTCCCAACTTAAATGCGGACTTGGCACTTGGATTTAGATCTAGGGGATAAAACCAACCGCGACGTGCTTCATCATAGATTCCACCAGACCAGGCTCGAGGAGAAGGATCCGCTTCTACTTGATATCCATAAACCAGTCCCTTGCCGCCTTGACCTGCTGGATCAAATTGACCACGGGTCATAATTCCACTATTGGAGGATACATGGCTGATTTTGAGGTCTACTTCTAGGATATAATCGCCGTATAGCTCCTCAGTGATTAGAAAAGTGTTTCCTGTTCCAAAGACAGCACTTCCTTCAATTACCCCATCTTGGACTAAAAAAGTGGCTTTTCCTGCTACAGCTTTCCAGCCACTCAGGTCTTTTCCCTTGAATAGGTTTTTCCATTCTCTATTTTGTGCATGTAAGGAAAGAGTAACAAGAGAAAAAAGGAAGCAGCTGACAAAACGTAGAAACATATATTGACTAGTTAAAACCTAAAGATTGAGCTTGCTTTTTTGCCTGCCCTAATTTTGAAATCAAGATACAAAATCTAGTTGATCTCTTGCTAGTCCCGATGTGAGGAGTGGTGAGGATTTTTTTGAATTCCCGCAGAAAGCATCATCTGTTTACTACTTTTGTGCATGCTTGATTTCAATACCAAAGGAAAAGTTTTTATTACCTGCAAGGATCGTTCGGTCAGCTACTTGGAGCAGGAGATTCGTGAACTGGGTTTTTTCCCTGTAGAAATTAGTCGTACTGGCATTGAGATTCTTGCTTCGCTTGAAGAATGCATGGACCTCAACCTGCACCTGCGCACTGCTTCTCATGTCTTGTATGAAATCAAATCTTTTTACTTGCGCAATGCCGACGATATCTACCGACGCTTTAAGGCCATACCTTGGGAGGACTACTTGGATGTAGATGGATACTTTTCGGTGAATTCGGTAGCTGAAAATGAATCGATCACTACTCCCTTGATTGTGAACGTGAAGGTAAAGGATGCCATTGTCGATCGTTTTCGAGAGCTGAAGGGGAGGAGACCCGATTCCGGTTCCGATTTTTCTGGATTGGTGATTCAAGTGTATTGGAAAGAAACGCAAGCCATTGTGTACTTAAATACCTCTGGAGAAACCTTGGCCAAGCATGGCTACCGCAAAATCCCAGGAAAGGCTCCCATGATGGAGGCTTTGGCTGCGGCAACCATCTTTGCCACAGAGTGGAATACACGAGTGCCTTTTATCAATCCCATGTGTGGATCGGGTACTTTGGCTATTGAAGCAGCACTTATTGCTTCCAAGCGCTATCCGGGTTTATACCGAGAGAACTATGCCTTTCAGCATATTTTAGGATATCAAGCGGAGACTTTTCTAGCGAAGAAAAAAAAGCTGGAAAATAAAGTCATCCACGATCCCGGTGTTACCATCATTGCCTCTGATATCTCCTTGCAGGCCATTTCCTTTGCACAAGAAAATGCAGCTTTCGCAGGTGTGGACCACATGATTACCTTTCAAACGGGGGATTTTGCAGAGACCGAAATTCCAGAAAAGCCACGTGGAGTTATTTTTTTTAACCCCGAATATGGGGAGCGCCTAGGAGATCTGGGAGAGTTAGAAGAAACCTACAAGAGGATGGGGGACTTTATGAAGCAAAACTGTGCGGGTTACCGAGGGTATATCTTTACGGGAAATATGGATCTGGCCAAAAAAGTAGGTCTGAAGGCAAGCCGACGCATCGAGTTTTGGAACGGTACGATCGATTGTCGCCTCCTGAAGTACGACATGTATGCTGGAAAAGGAACCGAGTAGGGGATTGAATGGCTAGGCATTTATACCTACTAATTTTTTACCTATCCTCCTTTTTTCTTTTCTATTCTGAAGGATAGCTGCTTACTGCGGGTATTGATTGTTGGAGCTCCAGGTGTTAACCCGAAAGTACAGCATGTTCTTCCTCCACGGGTTTCACCCGCGGTTATTCAAGGTTTGACCCGCCGCGGCGGGTCTTATTCCGTTGGACATTTTGTTCGATACCGAAGACCGCGAAGTGGTCAAACGGTGAATAGCCCTAGGTGCAACCTAGGGTAAAATAAGATTAAAAAAGGAACATCAACCCTGTAGGGTTGAACGAAGTTGCTAATAAAATGAAATTGTTCGACACCCTACGGGGTCAAGAGGATTAGCGTGATTAGTCTAGCCACGGGTTTCACCCGCGCTTATTCAAGGTTTGACCCGCCGCGGCGGGTCTTTTTAGCAATAGACCTTCACTCTAAATAAAAAACCGCGGAAATGGCTCTCCGCGGTTTTTTTTTATCTCTGATTACTGAAGTTGACTACTCAGCTTACTTATTTTTTTGCTGAGATCAAGAATTGCGTTGGCATAACGCGTATCCCATTCTTCTAGTCTGCTGGTGTTCTTTGTTGCTACTTCGTACTGTATGCCAGGTAGGATCCAAGAGGCATAGCCTGAGAAGGGATCGTTACACACATACAAGGATTTGTACCATTCACCATAGTACATCCCCTTGGGATCAATCCAGCTTTTTTCCAAGTCGATCAACCCGGTATTAATTTTCTTCAAAGTGACCGCATTCAGTTTTTCGGCTGCAAGTGCATTTTGAAGTGCATTTTTGTAGACCTCCGAACTTTCTTCGAGTGCCTTTAATGCAGTTTGTACCTGATCGAACCCAGCAAAATTTGGGTCCATGGCTTTCACATTTTTTACTGCCTGCTCAAAGTGCCCTTTCAAATCTTGAGCATAGCGAGGTACATCGTAAGGAATGATGGTGGCATTGGCTTGACGAATTGCCACCAGGCCAAACACTTGGGCCACGGCACCGCCCATTTTAAAGCTTGGATCAGAAAACTTCCCATAGTAGTGAATGTTGTCGTAATTGGAGTGGTAGGCTGTATTACCTCCAGAGCCTCCGCTCAAGGAAGGTATGCCCACGTGCATGTAGAAGGCGATATGGTCAGATCCACCACCCAAATTTCCGATACCTGGCTCAGCATTTTTTCCTGCCCAAATTTCAAAAACCGTTTTGGCAGAGTCGGGGTAGCTGACCTCCTTGGAAGCATCGATGATGAGTTTTTTCAAGGTTGGTGCAGCTGAAGCACCAAAATTCCGCCCAGAAGCACCCCCATCAAAGTTCATGTAGGAAATTGCTTTTGCGCCCAGCTCTTTTCTCAAATGCTCTACCCATTCGGTAGATCCAATTACGCCCTGCTCTTCGGCATCCCAATGTCCAATCAAGATGGAGCGGGAAGGCTTTTGGCCATTTTTATACAAATCGCCCAAGGCTTCAGCAAAGGTTAATAGCATGGCAGTACCGGAGTTTGGATCCGTAGCACCAAAGGACCAAGCATCGTAGTGACTACCTAAGATGATCCATTCGTCTGGATGATCTTTACCTATAAAAGTACCTACGACATTGTTGGCACGGATAAAATCAGGCTTTTGATCCACCATCACGCGAACCTTCAAGTCGGCACCGCCTGTAAGTTTGTAGGCAAAGGGAAGTCCTCCTTGCCATGCTGCAGGTACATCTGCACCTGTCATTCTGCTCAAGATCTCTTTGGCAGCACCGTATCCAATAGGGGTCACTGGAATGGTGTGGAAGTCTACCGTAGCAGGATCGTCCCGCTTGATTTTTTCTGGCCCATCCAAAGGAAGTGCTGGTCTATTGGGAGTCAAAGGATCACCAGTGAAATCCAAGGTCAACATAGATCCTCTTTGGATAGTAGTTTCGTTGTAAAAAGGTCCTTTGGGATACACATCTCCTCTGGTAAATCCAGAATCCTTGGGATCGGTGTACACTACCAAGCCGATCATGCCATTTTGCTCGGCAAATTTGGCCTTGTAGCCACGGAAATTGCCCCCATAGCGAGCGATGGCAACTTTTCCTTTTAATGGAACGCCCATTTCAACCAGCTTCATGAAGTCTTCTCTAGTACCGTAGTTGACATATACGACCTCAGCTGTGACATCTCCACTGCCAGAGAAGGCATTAAAACCTAAGTGTAGTCGGGGATCTGTGGAGAAAGGGTCTTCCGCTAGCTCACCTTCTTTTTGAGAAAGTGTAAGCTGCACGGGGCTAATGATTTGCAGTTCAGACTTTCCTGGATGATTGGGTAAATACACATCGTATGGCCATACCTTGACCTCCATGCCTGCCTTGGACATGATATCCACCATGTAGTCTTTGACAAGTTCATTTTCAGGTGTGCCAGCGATATGTGGACTCTTGGTCAGCTCGGTCAAATGGATCTTAAAGCGATCGTAATTGACGGCCTTGAGGTAATCGGACTCAAACTTCTTTTGTGCGGATACTTGAGAGGTAAAAAATCCATCCTGCTGCCCAAAAGCACTGAGCGAAAGAAGTAAGGCGGTGGCTAGATATAGTGATTTTTGAAACATGGGTTAAACAATGGAGTTGAAAATTATTTACTTCTAGGTTGGTAGCGATCTGTGAGGACAAAAGCAAAAAGACCATGGAATGAATCCATGGTCTCTTCAGATCAATTGGCCTTGAGACCCGGGGATCTTTCCAAAAACTCTTGGTAGAGGCGTATATGTCGGTTGGACATCGGAATTCGATACCCATCGATGAATACGTGCATGATTTGTGATCTAGTCTCAAAAGGATCTCCAGTGGAAACAATCAGGTTGGCACGCTTGCCTGCCTCCACAGATCCATACTGATCTGCTACACCGAAGATTTCTGCTGGATTGATGGTTACTGCCTTCAAGGCTTCTTCCTTACCTAGTCCATATGCTGCAGCAAAGGCAGCATGGAAAGGTAGGTTTCTTACATTTTCCTCATCATCCGTACGAAGTGCCACTTTCACACCTGCCTTTGCAAGTAATCCAGCATTGGCGTAAGGAGCATCGTAGCGATCAGAAGAACGGGTAGGTAGCTCCTGAACTGGGCCAGTAACTACTGGAATCTTGGCTTTGGCAATTTCGTCAGCCACACGCCAGCCTTCGGCAACACCTGTAAAGATTACCTTGATATTTTTTCCTTCCACCCACTTGATGGCTTGCTGGATATCTGAAGCTGCATTTACCTCGATAAGTAGCGGAAGTTCGCCCGAAATAACTTTGGACAGTTGCTCCATTTCAGGGAAGTAAGCAAGTGTGGCTCCTGATTTTTTGAGTTCAAGGTAAGATTTGGCATTATCCCAGATGTCGTTGGCTTCTTTTAGAGCCTTTTCACCATCTTTTTTGACGTCCTCATCTGATCTGCGATCAAAACGACCACGTCTTCCCGAGCTAGGGAATATCATGGCTACCGCCTTAAAGCCACCATACATTTGGTCTGGAGTGTAGCCATTCAGGTTGATCAATGCTGCAGTACCTGGGAATAGTCCTCCAGAAGGCACGGTAAGCACGGTAGTGACACCGGATACTCGGGTCACACCAATGGCTTCAGAATTTGGATTGACCGTGGTCAAGGCCTGCATATTCGGCGTAACATTGCCTACATCGGCATAGTCTACGGTTTCAGGTACTGAGCTCACTTCCACCAATCCTAGGCGGGTACCGCCATCGATGATTCCTGGATAGATAAATAGGCCAGTACAATCGATCACCTCTGCTCCATCGGAGGAAAGATTGGTGCCTACCTTGGAAATTTTACCATTTTCCAATAAGACGGAGGTATTGGCAAGCGTTCCCTTGGTGACCGTAACTACAGTCGCGTTTTTTAATAAGAATTTTCCATTGCGAGGTTTTACAAATTCCCCGTCAATTTGGGCCATTGCCACCACGGGAAGTAGGGCAAGTAGGAGGGCACAAAAGGTTTTATACATTCGGTTCATGTTCGATTGAATTTTCGGGGTGATTAGTGTTTTTCTTTCAAGAATGCTCCCTGAAAGGCTTCAAAGTAAGCGTCAACATCCTGCATGCAACGGTGGGCTTCCTCATTGGCTCTCAAGAAAATAGGTTCTACCATCTCAGTAGCTGCTACCCACTGGCGTTGATCATTGTTGTCTTTTTTGATGTCAAAGTACTTGACACCATCCACAAAGGTCATCTGAGGAACTGCGTAAGAAGAAAGGGGATGCCCTTCAAAAATGACTAGATCTGCTTGCTTGCCCACTTCAATGGAACCTACTTTATCCTCAATTCCCAATTGCTTGGCAGGATTGATGGTGATCATGGCTAAGGCTTCCTCATCGGTCAAACCTCCATAACGCTGAGTTTTGGCAGCCTCATGGTACAAGTGACGAATAAGTTCGGCAGAATCCGAATTGATGGAAGTAAGGGCTCCATTTTTTTGAAGGATGGCAGCATTGAAGGCAGTGGAATAATACACTTCCATCTTGTAGGCCCACCAGTCCGCAAATACCGATGCACCCATGGTGTATTCGGCAATTTCAGGGGCAACTTTAAATCCTTCGTTGGTATGTTGGAATACCACCTTTTTGATATTGAAATCCTTGATGACATTGATCAACATGTAGATTTCATCGGCACGATAGGAATGGCAATGGATGATGATTTTACCATCCAAGATATCCGCTAACGTTTGAAGACGCTCGCTGTAGGCTGGGGGAGGAGTCGTATTGCCTTTTTGATTTTTGGCAAGCTGATAAGTTTCCCATCCTTTCTTGTATTGGATGGCTTCGTTAAATCCATTTCTGATCACCGCTTCAACACCCATTCTAGAACGGGGCTGTATGCCATTGCCTCTACCATGTACACGCGTTGGGTTCTCACCCAAAGCAAATTTGATGGTACGCGGAGCGTCTTGCATGATGACGTCTGCAGGATCCATGCTTCCCCAACGATGTTTTAGGGTAGCATTTTGTCCACCTACCACATTGGCTGAGCCGTGCATGGCATGCGAAACGGTTACGCCACCTGCCAAGGCACGGTAGATACCGATTTCAGTAGGGTTGACTACATCCTTCATACGGATTTCTGAAGTAATAGGAGCTGAGCCTTCGTTTACTACATCCAACCCCACGTGGGAGTGCGCATCAATGATGCCTGGCATCAAGTATTTGCCTGAAGCATCGATCGTATTTACACCAGCTGGAGCGGTAAGATTTTTTCCAAGCTGTGTGATGATTCCGTTCTGTACCAATACATCCGAAGATTCAAGGTTGCCTTTAGTGACCGTGAGCACGGTCGCATTTTTTATCAATACACTGCCCTTTTGGACTTGTGCTTGGGAAATCCCTACACCCAATCCTAGAAACGCAGCGATAAGGTAAATGTGCTTTTTCATGTTTAGTTCGCTTGGCTAGGTGAAGAAAGTGTTGCTTTTACAGGGAAAGAACCCATTTGCGGTACAGACAAGGAACCATCCATGTTTTTTCCGTTGATTTCTCCCGAAATAGTCACCGTTAGGCTCATGCCTCCTGCGGCTACATCAAATTCAAAACTGATGGTTTTTCCAGTGAGGCTCGCATTTTTGATTGGAGCCGACGCTTTTCCAGATCCAGTTGGGTCATCATAGGTGATGGTTCCACCCAATGCCCCGTTTTCACGCTTCAAGGTAATTTCTCCTCCTGAACTTCCTGCTGGGGTTTCTGAAGTGTATTCCCATACGCCCTCCACTTGTACTGCATTGGAAGCGGCTTCAGGTTTTGCGTTAGTTTCAGCCTTTACAGCCTTCTTCTTGATTTCGTAATCGAAAACATAACCATCCGCAATCACGTGTTTGATTTGGGCCTCTTCCTTGAATAATGTATCTGTAGTCAATACCAGATTGGCTAGTTTCCCTTTTTCAATAGTTCCAACCAATCCACTTACTCCCAATATTGCTGCTGGATTAGTGGTTAGCGCTGCAAAGGCTGCTTTTTGACTTAATCCATTGTCCATCATTGCCTTCAACGTTTTTTGTACATCTGTTGCCTTGGCATCTACTGTGCTGAATCCAAAAAGAATACCGGCTTTTTCCAATTGAGCGGCTTGCTTCAGTGCCTTGTCGTAGGATTCCTTGACTCGGGCATACTGTGCTTTGGTGGCTTCGGTAACGCCCTCTGCTTTTTGTGCTTTGATGGACTTGTCATCTGGTACCTGCAACTTGATGAGGACAGGAGTGCCGGATGCCTTGATTGCGCCGATTACTGATTCGTAATTTTCTAAGCCCGTCAGGATCATTTTGAATCCTAACTCTTTTTGTAGGGCCAATGCACGGCGGATTTCTAGTTCAGAACCCGCAGCGAAAAGTACAGGCAATTGCTTTTGAACTACCGGCATCATGGCCGTTTGCGTTTGAGTAGCCTGTGGTCTTTTGACACCTGCTGTAAAGGTGAATAGCCGCTCGTGCTCTAGCACCAGGGTAGTGTTTTGGTAGATGTCTCGAAACTTGGCCATTACACCTGTAAGGGTAGCTGGGTACATGCCTCTAGAACTTCTGTAATTTGCAGCTAGGGCAGCGTTTAATTTCAAGAAATTGTTGGCTTTACCATCTCCAAGTAGTACAAGAGCAGTTTTACCAGGTAGCATGCCCCCATCAGGAACTACCTGACTAAGCGTAAAACCTGCTTTTCTCCAATCGTCTACTTGAGTGCTTACAGCTGCGTAAGCATCAGATGCCGATCTCCAAGGAGTGATCCCAGCAATTTCATCGGCCGGATTGGAGGAAACAAAATCTTTAGGACGCTCTACATCCTTAGGCTTGGTGATGCCCATATTTCCTGCGCCATCGATAAATCCTGGATAGACATAAAGCGAATCACCTGCGATGATTTTTGCTTCTTTGGGTAGCGATAGGGAGGATCCCACTCCTAAAATAACGCCCTCTTTGATGAGGATAGTGGCTTTACTGCCTAGATCACCTGGAGCTTTGAATACCGTGGCATTGGTAATGGCATAGGTGCTCGTTACCCTACGTTTCCCTGTAGGGTCACTCTGTGCCATTGCAGCTTGGCTGAGCCAACCTGCTACCAACAATCCCAGCATTCCTGCCTTTAGAAATTGTTTGTTCATTCTTGAATTGGTTAAACTTTAAGTAGAAAAATACAAATTACAAGAAGAGTTCTTGCAGATTTTTTTTTATAAATCCTTTTTTAAGGATTAGTGGTACAATAGCTTGGTAAGTTTTGTAGCTCGAGAAATTGAGATCAGAACCAACTACCTACCAAAAATAGAACTTCAAGCGAATTACTCAATTCTCTTTCCAAATTTATTTAGAGGGAGCTCCAGGTGGGATCAAATTGGATAAACTAAATGTTGTTTTTATCGTTAAGTCTTCAAATTAAAAATCGATGAACAATTCCCTCATGCTCCCGAAAACAGAATTAGTTTGTCCGGAAGGACTGGAAGTAGTCCTATTGGGGGGAGGTTGTTTTTGGTGTACAGAGGCTGTTTTTTTGCGATTAGAGGGAGTGAAAGGGGTGATTCCAGGGTACGCTGGTGGCATCGTGGAGCAACCGAGTTATGAAGCAATCTGTTCGGGTAGGACTGGACACGCGGAAGTGATTCAGGTGATTTTTGATTCGAAGCAAATCGGTTTGGAAACCTTGTTGGCGGTATTTTGGGCAACACATGATCCTACAACTTTAAACAAACAAGGAGCAGATGTAGGTCCACAGTATCGTTCAGCAGTTTTTTATCCAAATGAAGCCCAAGGAGAACTTGCGCGCAGCTTAAAAGATAAATTGATGCAGTCGGGGATTTACTCTTCAGCGATTGTAACTGAGATTACTCCCTTTTCCAATTTCTATCCAGCAGAGGTCTACCATCACAACTACTATGCCTTGCATGAGCAGCAACCCTATTGTCAATACGTGGTGCGTCCGAAAGTAGAAAAACTGCAGCAACTTTTTAAAAACCTCCTGAAATAGAGACTCGAATTTCTGGATCAAATAGTAGATTTTAATCGTTTAAATAGGGTTTACAACCTGATTTTCCCTGTTTAAGCCTTGTTCTTTTCTTCATTGTCCTAAAAATCGTAATTTTGAAGAATTTATCGTTTTGATTTTAGTTTCAAATGCCTCTTTTTTAAAGGATTGTTGAATTAGAGGGATTACATTTCCTCAAGAGACTGAACGCTAAATTCAATCAAGAAAGTTGATTTCTGCACCACAGTAAAATTGACTGAGTTGATTTTGAGAGGAAGGTTTCAAATCTGATTGCTAAAAAAAAAGACTCCATGCATAGAACTAGAGCACAAGAATCCAGGGCAGCAATTGAACGCTTGTACATCACGATGCGTCACCTTTTTAATCGGGGTAGCTACAAGCCCATGGGTGTCTCTGGTGAAGGTTTAATTCAGGCCTTGATGGTGCTCAGTCCAGAAATCTATGGAAAGTTAACCGATCCCGAGAAAATAGAATTGGATGGCTTACTCTATGTCATGGAACGCCTTCCAAAAGGAATCGAAGAATGCCGATTTGTACGCCTGATCAGTAGGGAAGGCTACGAAACATCTCACCTCAAACCGATCGTGCCTCCAAGAAGAAAGCGCAACTGTTATCGCTTAGATGAACAGATTATGTATGTGGAGATGACTCGCGGAAGATCAGATATTTATGATATTTTGACTCACCTGACTTTTCTCTACATCGAGTCTCGAAAAATCCAACAAAATAGTACAGATCCCAAAGGTAAGATCTCTTCCAATTGGAAGATGCTGGAGGAGTTTGTCCGAAAGGAAAAGCTGGGAGAGGAGTTGGAAATTGAAAGTGCTGCGGCCTACCTAAGCCACATTATCGGTAGAACCTACGAAGAGACCGTTCATGCAGTACAAAAGTTTGCCGAGAGCAGCAATTCCAATAGCCTGTTTTCGATTGTTTACCACCTGGGTAAATTATCCATGGAGGAATCGATTCAGGGCTTGGATCGAGAAATTAGCTTTTCTGCCACCCTTCGAGAGCGTGTCGGTCACCATGTGTATGGGGAGCTTTGGGCCAATCGAATCAAGGAGGCTCTACTTGAGAGAAACTTGATCCACCGTCCCATCCACATCATCTCTGCCAACATGCACAGTGTGGTAAATACGATTTATGCGCATCAAGCGCTGGGTGCGGGAAGTTTTGAAGAAATCGAACAAGTGGCTACGGAGATTTCCGTCAAGGCAAAAAACAACCAGAGTAAGAAGATTTTAGCCTATGCGGAAAAGCAAGGATTCATAGACCTTCCCGATGAGTCTGGAACTAACATTGGTGCACAACTCATTGATACTGCACAAATGGACATCGAGACGCTTATTCCTGGAGTTATTTTGCCCAAAGAAAAGGAAAAACGTCCGGTATTTGTGGTGATGGATTATGCCTTTGGAGAGCAGGCCTACGAATGCTTCGATGAATTGCTGAAGCCATACACCAAGGATGGAACCAAATACCCTTTGAATGTGGTGTCCACCTCAATCATGGGTAAAGCAGGGATTTTGCATGGAGGAAAGGGAGATTTGATGGTGCCTACGGCGCATGTGTTTGAGGGTACTGCCGACAATTATCCTTTCCGAAATGAATTTAAAAAATCCGATTTTAAGGGCTATGGTTTGGGCGTATACGAAGGCTCCATGATTACGGTATTGGGAACTTCCCTTCAAAATCGGGATATCTTAACCTACTTTATGGAATCCTCTTGGAAGGCTGTAGGTTTGGAAATGGAAGGAGCGCACTACCAGAAAGCCATCCAGTCTGCCTCCAAAATCAGATCCAACATTCGATCGAATATTAAGGTGCTATATGCCTATTACGCATCAGATAATCCGCTAGAAACTGGGAGTACGCTCGCTTCAGGCGCATTGGGAATGGATGGAGTGCGTCCTACTTATCTGATAACCTATAAGATTTTAGAGAAACTTTTTGTCAAATAGCCTAGCCCTTGCAGTAGGCTATAAAAAGAGTGTAGCTATTTTTTTGGGAGTTCAGCTCTGGTGGAGTGCAATAGTTCCAATCTCCAACCTTGGTCTGTTTTTAGGGCAGCCGCACTTTCGAGCCAATATACTTCTCGTGGAGCTTCCCCTTCTTTGGTGAAGGTGGCATAATTGTGATACGCTACCCAGGCTCGATTTTCGAATATTTCGGTTTTGATGAATTCAAATCGGTTGGTACGGATCACGGGATTGTTCTTTAGGCTCCGTTCGCTAAGGTAGGATTTGATAAAATCCATATCCCAAACTTCCCCTTGTTCAAGCAATAAAAAATCAGGGCTATAGTACCGCTCTACCAGGTTTGCATGGTAGCCAGAAAACAAGGAATCAAAAGATTCTTGGATGAGTTGATGGATTTTCAGAGTCTCCTGTTTGGAGGAACTAGATTGTGCCTGTGCAGCTACTTGAAAAACCAAGGCTAGGAATACGATAAAAGTGATTTTTTTCATAGGAGAGTAGGGTTCAGCTTTAAATCAGGACTGGAATCATGGAATGAGTTTTGATACTTGCTGGACTTGAAAACTTATTAAAATTCAAATAGGCTTGGCGAAAGCACAAAAAAAAGTCGGCTAGAAAAGCCGACTTTTAAATGGGGGATAATACCGAAACTTACTTAGGCAAGATCACACCATCCACCACGTGAATGACGCCATTGCTACCTGCAAGGTCAGCAGCGATTACTTTTGCGCCATTGATGGTTACTACACCACCTTTGATCGCTACAGTCAATTCTTGACCGTTCAAAGTCTTTACTTTCTGACCGTCAGTCAATTGAGAAGACAATACATTTCCAGCAACAACGTGGTAAGTAAGGATAGCAGTCAATTTATCTTTGCTTTCAGGCTTCAAAAGACCTTCTACTGTGCCCTTTGGCAATGCATCAAAAGCAGCATTTGTTGGAGCAAAAATAGTGAAAGGACCTGTTCCGCTAAGGGTCTCTACTAAACCTGCAGCTGTTACAGCAGCTACTAAGGTAGTGTGATCAGCAGATCCTACCGCGATATCTACCACAGTGTTTGGTGCTACTTCTTCCACTACAAGTGTGGTAGAGTCAACAGCAGTTTCGTCTGTTGCTTCTTCCTTAGGAGCATTGCAACTTACTAAGCTGGTAGCTGCAAAACCCAAAAGGGCAAAAGTTACTAGTTTGAAATTTTTCATTGGATTAGTTTTTTAATGTTTACAGATACCAAACTAGAAAACTAGAAATAAGTTTAAAAAAAAAGAAAATCAATGAGTTAGGACAAAAAAAGCCCTCTGATCTTGGAGTGACAGAGGGTCAATTTTTTTAATATCCTAATTTCAATGGGGGAGGTCCATCGGGTACGATACCCTTGTAGACATAGTCTCCTTTCTTTTGCTTGAATTCAGTTTTGATTTCGTTTCGCAACACTTCGTTTTGATAGAGGTCCACCATGGTCATTGCTAGGGCTTTAGAGGCATAGCCCATGCCTTTGTGACCGATAGACATGCCTACAGAGGCTACTACAGCCCAGGAGTGCCATGGAGTTCCAGTTGGAGCTACCGTAGCACCCATGCGGATGGTAGGCACTACCCAGCTTACATCACCCACATCGGTACTTCCACCCATGCCGTGTTCTTGCGTTTCTTCCATTGGCTTAATTTCAGAAATCACACCTACTTGCGGTTTGCCATTGGCCTCTTGGATTTTTTTGGCAAAAGCTTGTTCCTCTTCAGTATAAGAAATCGCTCCCAATGCTTCAATATTTTTTTGCATGATGGCCGAACCGGTGCGGTTTACCAAAATTTCATGTACCCCTGAAACCAAGGTTATTTTATGATCTACATTGGCCATGATCGCCGCGCCAGAAGCCATCTTCTCCACTTGCTTCCAAACCGGAAGAAGACCATCTCTGCTCGTGTCTCTTACGCGAACCCATAGACGGCTGTAATCAGGAACCACATTGACTACCTTACCAGCATCTTGGATGTGGTAGTGAATGCGTACGGTAGGCTTGATGTGCTCTCTATAGTAGTTGATGCCATTGGTGTATAATTCAAGTGCATCGGAGGCAGATCTTCCATTCCAAGGATCACCGGAAGCATGGGCAGTTTGGCCGTTAAATTCTACCAAGAAGTCAACTAGGGCCAAGCCCTTTTGAACTTCAGTTTTGGTTTCATCGGCAGGGTGCCAATCCATCATGATGTCTACATCATTCATCAAGCCTGCACGAATCATCCAAAGCTTTCCGAAGTATTTTTCTTCTGCAGGAGTACCGTAAAAACGAATGGTTCCCTTTAGTTGACCCGAGGCAATCAAATCTTTGATGGCGGAAGCAGCACCCAAGGAGGCTACGCCAAAAAGATTGTGACCACATCCATGGCCAGGTGCTCCAGCATGCAAGGGACTTTTGAAGGGAACTTTGTTTTGGGATAAGCCAGGAAGGCCATCGAATTCACCCATAATACCGATGATGGGGGCTCCTGAGCCATATTCAGCTACAAAGGCAGTGGGGATTTCTCCTACACCTCGGGTAACTTTAAAGCCCAACTTTTCGGCATAAGCAGAAAGTGCAGCGGAGGACTGTGTCTCTTGGTATGCGATTTCTTCAAAAGACCAAATCTTGTCACTCAGTTCGGTCATGTCTGCAAATTGTGCATCAATGGTTTGCTGTACCGCTGTTTTGAGTGGGTTTACTTTTACGGGAGATTTTTTCTGAGCAAGTAGTGGATGCCCAATTCCGAGCAGCACTAGTAAAAGGAGTAGGTGAGGTCTTTTCATAAGTAGAATTTAGATACTAGTCAAATTGAAAAGTAAGATAAGAAGGGTTTTGGATTTGGAGAAAATTAATTGATGGGAGGAAGTTTTCTAAACCTAATTTTTGTGTTTGAACCGGAGGAAGTAATACATTTATTCCACTAATTTTAGCCCATATCTAACCAAAAACAGCAGGCATGAACTTTCATTTTTTTTCTGACTTTGAGTCAATGAGTTCCGAAGGATTTGAATTGATCAAAAAAGAGATCGAAAAAAAGCCTGATCTTTTGTTTTGTGTAGCCAGTGGTGGATCACCAGCTGGCGCCTATTCCAAACTAGCGGCCTACAAGGAAGTCCATCCTGAATTTGGGGACCAGCTCCGTGTGATCAAGCTAGACGAGTGGGGAGGCTTGGAACCAGGTTCTCCATTTACTTCTGAATTGGATGTGCAACAAAAATTTGTGCAGCCAATGGGAATTACGGCGGATCGCTACTGGACCATCGACCCGGATACATCAGATCCTAAAGGGGCTTGCTTCCATATGAAGCAGGTTATGGAGCAAGAGGGGCCCTTGGATATCTGTATTTTGGGAATTGGAGTCAATGGTCATATTGCACTCAATGAACCATTAGAAGTCCATCAACTTCCGTATCATGTATGTGAATTAGCCCCATCTACTTTAGCCAACGGGATGTTGAAGACCTTGAAGCAACCGCCGAGTTTTGGAATGACCATTGGGCTTCGGGGAATCATGCAATCCAAACTCATTCTATTATTTATTGCGGGATCAGGCAAAAAAGAAGCGTTTGAGCGCTTGCAGGAACCCAACGTATCGGGTCAATTTCCTGCATCCTTCCTTTGGTTGCACCCCAATGTGCAGGTCCTGGTGGACCAGCGTGCCGTTTGACGCTGCCAAAACCATATTTATTTGTTTGATAGCGAAGGAGATACTCCCTCTTTATTAAAAAAATAAAGTTGATTTATTGCGGATAAGTTCCCTTTTTCTACCTTTGCACCACTTCAAAAGTGAAGGGAAACGGAGTGGTAGTTCAGCTGGTTAGAATGCCTGCCTGTCACGCAGGAGGTCGCGGGTTCGAGTCCCGTCCATTCCGCATCGATTATAACTAACTTATTTTGAGTTTGTTAACAGTATTTATTTAGATAAATAATTCTTGATTATTTATCTTTTCTAACCTTGGAGTGGTAGTTCAGCTGGTTAGAATGCCTGCCTGTCACGCAGGAGGTCGCGGGT
>JBBAKO010000005.1:0-230807 GCA_040403475.1 Algoriphagus sp.
ATTTTGGGAAAAACTAGCCTAAGCCTTCAGACTGGCGCAAGTATGAACGGAAGATTATTAGCTCAAACAGCCGTCACCCTTCAAATGAATACTATTACTCGACCTTGAACTACAGCTTATTGACCCTACATATTCCATGAAAAAACTAAGCATATTTATAATCATCAGTTTGAACGCTATTTTTTCTAATCAGGCTCAGACATTGATGAACTCAACGATAGGTTCCGGGGGGACAACAAAATACATCGATGGACGGTATTAATCCCATATAATTAGTCAGACTAGCATTCAGGGAACTTTTAGCCAAAATGGAATGACCATCAGGCAAGGATTTAAACAACCTTTGATCAATTCGATGGTAAAAAAAAGCGCCAATTCAATTTCATTTTTCGAAGATAAATCGACGATTTCATTTAGCGCATTTCCAAATCCCTTTTCAAATTATTTAACCATCGCCTTATCGTCAACTAGTACCTCGCCCACTGAATTAATATTATCTGATATTCAAGGAATTATATTGTTTAAAAAAATTTATCCGCCAATGACCAATGAAATTCAACTAACTGATTTTACTTATATGCGACCAGCCATATACATTCTTAGGCTTAATCATAACAATATGCCCAAAACCTTCTCTGTTATTAAAGAAGGTTTTTGAGTGTAAATGGTAAATTTTAGGACTTGGAATTTATAAATCTAGTGACTTTTAGTTCCTAGATTTATTGTTTTATTAATTGGTCAAAAAAAACAGAGCAGCAATTAAGTGAGCAACCCCATTATATTTAAATCAATATAAATACGTCTACAAAATCAAAAAATACAAATAGATTAATCTGGTTTGGTTTTGATACGAATTAGATAGGGTAGGAAAGGATTAAACTCTACCGTACGGACTACATCGAGATTCACTCGAAATTCTAATTTTACATCTTCCTTCAGGTAGAGAAGAAAAAAATCCCGACTTCATGTTTGGGATTTTTTGTTTTTAGGGCTTTCGATAAATAGCCAGACATTTTCTATTAATTCTACCAACTGCTCGTTTAGAAGCTATATTTTTTATATTTTCAGGCAGTTAATTCACATGAACCCATGCCCAAAATAAATCCTGTACTCCAATTTTTAGGGACCTTTTCGATCCTTTTTCTCACGGTATTCTCAGCTTGCAAAGAGAAAGAACCAGTTGACTTACGAATCACCACGCTCACCAAGGAAGAAATAGCAATTCAAGCCGAGGCAGCAAGGAATTCCGTCACCCCAATTCTCGCTGAGGGATTGAAAATGGAGGTTTGGGGAGTTGACTCCTTGGTTAAGGATCCTATTGCCATCCACGTGGCAGACGATGGATCCATCTACTATTCGCGTTCGCCAAGACGAAATAATGCTGAGTTTGATATTCGAGGCCATCAGGATTGGGAAATTCGATCCATTGCTTTACAAACCATAGAGGATAAGCGCAACTTTCTTCGCACGGAGCTTTCACCGGAGCGCTCTGCTCAAAACAAATGGCTAGCAGACTTGAATGGAGATGGTTCCCACGATTGGAAAGACATGTTGGAAGAGCGAAATGAGGTGTTCCAACTCAAGGATACAGATGGGGACGGGATGGCAGATTGGGGTCAGAAGCAGGTGTATGATTTTCACGAGGAGGTAACCGACGTGGCTGGTGGAGTGATGAAAACAGAAGATGCCCTCTATGTGGCTGCAGGACCAGACATGTGGCTCCTCATGGACACCAATGGAGATGGCCTTATGGATGAGAAAAAGTCACTTTCTCATGGCTATGGAATCCACATTGGTTTTGGTGCGCACGGAATGTCTGGGTTAGAAATGGGCCCAGATGGAAGAATTTATTGGGGCATTGGCGATATTGGATTTAATGGAAAAGGGGACGATGGGACTGAATACAATCACTCCAACAATGGGGTTATTGCTCGATCCAACCCAGATGGATCTGATTTCGAAATTTTTGCTGGGGGACTACGGAATACCCATGAGTTTGTCTTTGATCAGCATACCAACTTGATTTCCGTCGACAACGACGGGGATCATGCAGGTGAAAAAGAACGCTTGGTGTACATCACTCGAGGTTCGGATACAGGATGGCGGATCAACTGGCAGTTTGGCAAGTACCGCGACCCCAACAACAATACGTACAAGGTATGGATGGACGAAAAGATGTTTCTTCCTCGATGGGAGGGACAAGCTACCTTCATTACTCCTCCCTTGCTCAACTACGTGAGTGGACCTACAGGGATGGCTTTTAATCCAGGTGCTGGTCTAGGGAAGCGTTGGAAAGATCACTTCTTTGTGGTGGAATTTGTGGGCAATGCCGCAAGCTCTGGTTTACACGCCTTCCAATTACAGCCCAAAGGAGCTTCTTTTGAATTGACAAAAACAGAAAAAATCGTAGGAAACTTTTTGCCTACAGGTATTGACTTTGCTCCTGATGGCTCCTTGTTTATGGCGGATTGGGTTACTGGATGGAACGATAAAGGCTACGGCCGCATCTGGAAAATGACCGATGAAACTGCCAAAGGCTGGGGGTTGCAAAAGCAAACTGAAGCTGAAGTAAAGGCAGATTACAAGAAATTATCCGAAGCTGACCTGAAGTCAAAATTATACTTTGAGGACTTGCGTATTCGTCGCAAAGCTCAATTTGAGTTGGTGAAGCGAGGGAAAAAAGGAGCGGACCAGTTTAACCTGGTGATTAAAGACAAGAGCAACCAACTGGCTCGTATCCATGGAATCTTAGGTTTGAGTCAATTGGCTAGACTTTCCGATAAAAGCTATGCCAAGCCCCTGGTAGCACTTCTCCAAGACACTGATCCTGAGATCCGTGCACAGGCAGCCAAATGGTTGGGAGATATTCGCTACAAGCAAGCGAGCAAAGAACTGATTGCGAACCTAAGCCATGAAAATGCACGCGTGCGGTTTTTCAGTGCCGAAGCACTGGGAAGAGCCAAGGAGGCAACCGCAATCCAACCTTTGATTCAACTTTTGGCAACAAACAACGACGAAGATGCCTTTTTACGTCATGGGGTTACCTATGCCTTGTCGCAAATCGGGCAAGTAGCACCTTTGGCGGCTCTTTCCACTCATCCTTCTAAGGCAGTTAGAATGGGTGCAGTGATTTCCTTAAGACGCTTGCAATCGCCTGAGTTGGCTAAGTTTTTAGGTGACAAGGAGGAAGATATTGTTACCGAAGCTGCTCGCGCTATTCATGATGATTTATCCGTGCCTGCTGCCATGCCACAATTGGCTGCACTATTGGCAACCACTCCATTCACCAATGAACCCTTAATTCGACGCGTGATCAGTGCGAATCAACGCCTGGGCAAGGAGGAAAATTTAAACTATGTGCTTGCTTATGTTGCCAAGCCAGGGATTTCAGACGAACTTAAAATTGAATCCTTAGCTACACTTGGGACCTGGGCTAGTCCTTCGGTTTTGGATCGTGTGGATGGAAGGTACCGAGGAGAAGTGACCCGTGACCCAGCCCAAATCAAACCAAAAGTAGCGGCTACGCTAGAGACTCAGGCAAAGAGTTCAGCGGTTGAACTGAGACGTGAATCCATCAAGGCCATGGGCAAATTGGGGATGTCAGAGATGGCAGAGTTCTTGTTTGGCAAGTTAAAAACCGATCCTTCTCAAGAGGTAAAAGTGGAAGCACTTAATTCTTTGGTGGTGATGAATGCATCCAATCTTAGTGATGCCATCTCCTATGCCATGCGCGATGTATCCGAAGGGGTGCGTGTGGCGGGCTTAGGCTTGATTGCGCAGACTTCGCTCCCTAATGATCAAAAAGTACCCCTTTTGATTGAGATTTTGAAGAAAAGAACTCTTGCAGAGCAGCAGACAGCCCTGCTCACCTTGGGTAGTTTACCGGGTAGTAAAGATTTTAAGGAGTGGACAGTTATTTTGGAAGACTTTAAGTTGGGCAAACTCCCAGAGGGCACTTGGATTGAGCTGGAAGAAGCAGTGCTGGCAACCGGTTCGGCTCCTTTGAAAGCGAGTTACGAAACTCTCTTGGAGGAAAAGGCAGGAGGGGAACCTTGGAAGAAATATGTGGGTGCACTTGCACCTGGGAATATAGAAAAAGGGAGAAATATCTTCTATCAAAATCAAACGGCTCAATGTATTCGCTGCCATGCCTATGACGACATGGGTGGCAATGCAGGCCCTGCTTTAGATAATATAGGCAAGATTCTATCCAAAGAGGAGCTGTTGGTAGCACTCGTGGACCCAAGCAAGCGGCTTTCTCCAGGTTACGGAAGCATTACAGTCAATTTGGTAGGCGGAAGTAAAATTACTGGGATACTCATGGAGGAAAAGAAGGAGAGCTATTGGATTCAAGTAGGAACTGAGAAGAAGGAAATAGCCAAAAAAGAGGTGGCTTCTTCAACCATGGCAGCTTCGAGTATGCCTCCGATGGGAGGACTATTGAGTAAGCGTGAGATTCGGGATTTGGTTTTCTATCTCAGCACCTTGAACCGTACCGAATGAAAAAACTAGGGGTTTATCTCGCACTTTTTTTAGGGCTTTTGCTCGTCTCTTCCCCTTTCCTGTTGATTTTTTGGGGTAAGGGAATGTTGCACGATGCGGATGTTCCACAGCGGGAGGAATTAATCCCTTCGGCAGCTAAGCAAAAGGTATTGGCCATTTTTCCTCATCCTGATGATGAGGTTACGGTGGCGGGTACGGTGATGGGGTTAAAAGCTGCTGGGCATGAGGTAATCCTGGTCTGCTTGACTCGTGGAGAGAAGGGCAACGCCGCTCAAATTCCCACCGAGGAGGAGCTGGCACGACTGCGTACGGCAGAGATGCAATTAAGTGCACAAACCTTGGGCGTAGATGAATTGATCCAGCTAGATTATGCCGATGGGGGTATTGAAGCCCTAGGAATGGATAGCTTGAAGTCGCTGGTACATGCCTTAATTCAGGCCCAGAAGCCCGATGTCTTACTTTCCTACGATTCCAAGGTGGGGCTTTATGGACATTCTGATCACATGCTAACAGGAAAAGCGGTAGAGGAGGTATTTCTTGGATTCCGTGGTACAACTGATTTTGCACCCAAGCAGTTGTTTCAGGTTACCTTAAGTAAAAAACAGATTGAGGTAGCGCTAAAGTTATCCGCTGGATTTCAGAAAAATTACCCAAAGGAACCTGGAAAAGGTCTTCCTGCGCCGGATTTCTCCATTGGAACCCAGCCGTACTTTTCCAGAACGCGTCAGGTCATGCAGGCCCATCAAACGCAGAAAATAGTGCTCCAAGATCTGATGCCGTACCATGATCAGGTTCCTAAATGGATCTATTCCAGGATATTTGATCGGGAATATTTCAGAGAAGTGCGCTAAAAATCTTACAAGAACCCTAATTTTTCACGCACACGATTAAGGAGCGGAAGTGCAACCAACCGCGCTTTCTCCTCGCCTGCAAGCAGTCGTTTTTCGATTTCCTCAGGATGGCTCATAAAGAAATCAAACAGCTCTCTCTCCTTGGCATAGCGTGTAATTAGCAAGTCTAGAAGTTCTTTTTTGGCATGCCCATAACCAAAATTTCCAGCGAGATACTGTGCTCTTAAGGATTGAGTTTGTAGAGGCGTAGCGATCAAACTATACAATTTGTAGACCGTACAAGTATCTGGATCTTTGGGTTCTTCTAGAGGTGTGCTATCCGTAATGATGGCATTCACATTTTTTTTCAGTTCCTTTTCGGACAGGAAAATATCTAGTATATTCTGGTAGGATTTACTCATTTTCTGCCCATCTGTACCTGGAATTAGCATCACATCAGCAGCGATACGAGCTTCTGGAAGGGTTAGGATGTCCTCCTCCATCACATGGTTGAAGGTACTTGCTAGGTCTCTAGCCATTTCTAGGTGCTGCAGTTGATCTTTTCCCACAGGAACTAGGTCTGCAGAATAAAGCAAAATGTCTGCCGCCATCAGTACTGGATAGGTAAATAAGCCTGCATTCACATCGGCAAGACGAGAGGCTTTATCCTTAAAGCTATGCGCATTGGCAAGCATCGGGAAGGGGGCAAAGCAGTTGAGGTACCAATTGAGTTCCGCTACCTCGGGAATCCTGGATTGTCTGTAAAAAACTGTTTTTTCAATATCCAAACCAAAAGCTAACCAGGCAGCAGCTACTGCCAAGGTATTTTGCTTCCGTATTGCACCATCCTTTTGGCTGGTAAGCGAATGAAAATCCGCAATAAAGATGAAAGATTCTTCTTTGCTATTCTGTTCTATCAATTGAATAGCGGGAACTATTGCTCCTAAAATATTTCCTAAGTGGGGTCTTCCCGAGCTCTGAATCCCTGTTAATACTCTTGCCATTGGGTCAATTTTCATGCAAATTAACTAAATCAGGCTACATAACTGCCATATTTTTTTGTTACTTGCAGGCATGATTCGGTCGTTTTTAGTACTTTTTTCGGTATGGTTTTTAAGTTTTCATAGCTATGGGCAGCAGCAAGATCTGTCCAAGTTAGTATGGAAAGTGAACCGTATTGATTTGGGGACAATTTTACAAGAGAATGGACTTCAATCTGTCACATTTGAGTATACCCTAAGTCAAGGAGCTGCTTTTGCTATTGAAGAAATCTTGGCTGATTGTGGATGTACCACCATGAAATTTTCCAAGGACTCTATCGCGATTGGTCAGTCTGGGAAAGTTTTGGTTGATTTTGATCCAAGTTCTGCCTTTGGTTTTTTCTCTAAGTTGTTGCTTGTCAAGGGCAACAAAGGGCAGGTGCAGGACTCCCTATACATTGAAGGAATTGCAGTTCCCTATCCTTCAGATCTAGAACGCAACTATCCAGTGAAGTTGGGTCCGGTTGGCTTTCGAATGAAAAAGGTGAATATGGGGGATGTATTTGACAACGAACCCAAGGTCAAGTTTTTGGAATTCTTTAATTATGGGCCAGATCCTTTGATAATGAAGAATTTACAGGTAAAGTCACCTGATTTTATCCAGGTGGAACAAGTACAAGAATTGGTGAGGCCAAAGGAAAGAGGTTTGTTGAAGATTAATTATTCAGCCAGTATGCGTCCTGAGCTAGGGGCAGTATCCGATCAAATCCAACTTAATTGGGGAAAGCTTGAAGCGATTGAATTGGATATTTTGGCTGATTTGTTTGATTATTTTGCACCGATACTCAAAAGTGATTTGGAGAAAGTCCCACAATTATTTCTTGAAAAGAAGGTGATTGATTTGGGAGGAATTTCAGCTAATGCCGTTCAGCGACAGGTGATTGTACTCACCAATTTGGGGAAAGAGGAATTGGAAATTCGTAAAGTGCAGGAGAATTGTACTTGTTTGGTTGTTGAGTATCCAAAAACAAGCCTGTTGCCAGGTGAAAAAATGGAATTGAACTTGGTTTTTGACCCCATTGGACGGAAGGGCATTGACCAGCGAAATATTTATATTTTCTCAAATGACCCGGTAAACCCAGTTCAATTGTTTGTTTTGAAGAGCAGGATTGACTAGTTGATCTATCGAATTCTTTCCATTCATTTGCTTCAACTAATACTTTTCTAAATATTATTTAAGCTATTGATTACTAATTTACTAACAATAAAATGTGTGCATATCCATTTTCGAAATTCGTACTAGCTTTCGGTTTAGTTTTAAGTTTACAGGCCGGAACTACCTCAAGTAGCTGGGCGCAGAATGTTCCTTATTCAGGTGAGCGAATCGTAGTGGTTGCTGATGGAAATGAACACGACAAGGGGGATTGGGCAGCAACGCCACTGACTTTGGCGGTGTTGGCAGCAAAAGAAATCCAAGATCAGGTCATGGTGTATGCTTTCAGTAGCCACACCTGGGGTTCAAACAAAACTCATGCAGGAGCCGATGCTCAGATGCGAGAAAGTGCTTTTTTGGGGGCTCGGAATTTTGGCTTTAAAAAGACAAAGTTTATCGAAGCAGTCAATGCGCCAAACTATGCAATCATCGAAATTACCTCTCAAATCAATAAAAGCTCAGCCAAAAATCCGTTGGTAATTCTTGCTGCTGGCCCTATGGATATTATTGGAACAGCTTTAGGTGAGGCAGATTCTACGAAACTCGAATTTGTACGCATCATTTCCCATTCAAGCTGGGATCAACAGCATTCAGATAGCCCTGAGGAAGGGGAGACGCATAAAGGTTGGACTTGGGAGGAGCTTCGAGAAAGTTACCAAGGAAAAGGATTGAAATTGATCGCTTTACCTGAACTAGGTGAAGGAAGTTTTAAGGGACCTCTAAGTGCGTATTCTTGGTTAACGAATTCTTCGAAAAAGGAGCCGAAACCTTTTGAAAAGGGATCTTGGCAATGGCTTTACAGTAGTATTGAAGCTGCTTCAAGTGGAGAACAAGTCAATCCGTCGGATGTACGGTTGCTGCTCTATTTACTCACAGGTAAGTCGAATTCATCTATTCAGGACCTACGCGGGATTCTTGAAAACCCGAGTAAGTGGGATTAAAAAAGAGTGCCCCGGACAGGTCTCTCGCATTTAGCTTCTGAAGTTCTTGCCTACCGGAGGCCTTGGCGGCTTTACGGCTTTGCGAGAAGAATATTCTTTTTCTCGCGCAAAGGCGCAGAGCCTGCCTACCGCAGGCAGGACGCAAAGGAATAGAAAGGTCCTTCACTAATCTCTTGCTTACCTATCCGCCGCGGCGGATTTTCTTCTCGCAAAGGCGCAGAGACGCAAAGAAATTGTGGTCCACTCTTATCCGTCGCCCCGGACAGGTCTCTCGCATTTAGCTTCTGAAGTTCTTGCCTACCGGAGGCCTTGGCGGCTTTGCGAGAATAATATTCTTTTTCTCGCGCAAAGGCGCAGAGCCTGCCTACCGAAGGCAGGACGCAAAGAAATTGTAGTCAATTCCTAAATCAACCTAGTTTAAAGCGTATAGGGATTTTCATACGCGTGCGAACGGCTTTGCCTCTTATCATTCCCGGCGACCACCTTGGGGAAATTTTTATAATGTGGATTGCTTCTTCGTCGCATCCTCCCCCAATACCCTGCACCAACTCAATCCCTTCAATAGTGCCGTCGGTATTGACAATAAAGGACACCAGCACCGTGCCTTGTATTCCTTTCATTCTCGCAGACGTGGGATAGGTCAAGTTTTCCGAAAGGTGCCTGCTCCATGCCTCTAAGCCACCGACAGGACTTGGCGGTGTATCCACCAAGTCAAAAAAGAGCGCTGCACCTTCTTGGCTTGAATCTTGCCCCTCCGCGGCCGATGGGAGTGGTACTGCATTAAGGGAGACTTCGGTGCTATCTTTGCTCGTGTCAGTCCCGCCTAACATAAACCGAAGAGGCAATCTCATGCGTGTTCGGACCGGCGTGCCACGCTGCATGCCTGGTGTCCATTTGGGTGAACCTTTGACAATCCGGATTACTTCCTCGTCACAACCACCGCCTACACTTCTCAATATTTCAATATCTGTGGTAGTCCCATCTGTATTCACCACGAAGGCCACAATGACCGTACCCTCTATGCCCTTGCGTTGGGCATTCGTCGGGTAACGCAAATTTTCCATGAGGTACTTATTCCAACCCGCCATCCCGCCGGGAGGACTTGGCTGTATTTCTACTACTTCGTAAACTACATTCGAAGTTTCACTACCACCTGAAGTTGGATTGGATGTCCTTGCACTCACATCAGAAGCTTCTTGGTCTAATATGCCATTCAATTGTGAAACTTGGGCATTTGTGGTAAATACCAAAAACATCAATAAAATTGAAAAAATATTTCTCACCATAACATCTAAAAATTTTACTTTAATCTATGCACTCTTTTATACCATTTCGAGTCAATTAAATTCCTTATTTGAAAGCTTGAATTCCTGTAATCTCGTTTCCTAAAATAAGCAGGTGGATGTCATGGGTGCCCTCATAGGTAAGCACGGATTCCAAATTCATCATGTGTCTCATGATGGGATATTCACCAGTGATGCCCATGCCTCCATGAATCTGGCGTGCCTCGCGGGCAATGTTAATCGCCATTTCCACATTATTTCTTTTGGCCATGGAGATGTGAACTGTCTTTGCAGTGCCTTCATTCATCATTTTACCTACTTTCCAGGCCAGAAGCTGCGCTTTGGTGATTTCGGTCAGCATTTCTGCTAATTTTTTCTGTGTCAATTGGAATCCAGCAATTGGCTTCCCGAATTGAATTCGCTCGGCAGCATATCTTCGTGCAGATTCGTAGCAATCCATCGCAGCACCGATAGCTCCCCAGGCAATGCCAAAACGGGCAGAATCGAGGCACATCATGGGAGCTCCCAATCCGGATTTATTAGGCAATAGGTTTTCTTTAGGAACCTTTACGTTGTCAAATACCAATTCACCGGTACAAGAGGCTCTAAGGGACCATTTGTTGTGCGTTTCGGGTGTGGAAAAACCTTCCATTCCGCGTTCTACAATCAGGCCATGGATTCTTCCTTCCTCGTTTTTGGCCCATACCACTGCAATATCAGCTTTGGGGGAGTTGGAGATCCACATCTTAGCACCATTGAGGAGGTAATGGTCTCCCATGTCTTTGTAGTTTGTGGTCATGCCACTCGGGTTGGAACCGTGGTCGGGCTCTGTCAATCCAAAGCAGCCCAAAAGTTCACCAGAGGCGAGTCGAGGCAAGTATTTTTTGCGCTGCTCCTCGGTGCCAAATTTGTAGATAGGGTACATCACTAAGGATCCTTGCACTGAAGCTGTGGAGCGCATGCCTGAATCCCCACGCTCGATTTCTTGCATGATCAAGCCGTAAGAGATGTAATCCAAACCTCCGCAACCGTATTCGATTGGAAGCTGGGGGCCAAAGGCACCTACCTCACCAAATTTCTTGACGATTTCATAAGGGAAGTGAGCCTTTTGAGCCCAATCTTCGATGTAGGGAGATATTTCTTTTTTGACAAAATCACGGATGGATGAGCGGATCAATTTCTGTTCTTCTGTGAGCAAGTCGTCCAAGTCTAGGAAATCTACTCCTTCAAAAAGGTCTTGTTTTAATGATTTTTGGATTGCCGTGGCCTCCATGGTTTATTTGGTTTATATCGAGGAATACTTCAATTTTGTTCGTACTGCACTTCCTTAATTTGTCGTAAAATTAAACAGAAGGAGCTAAAAAAACCACCTTTTTTAAAATAATCCGATGCCTGATTCCCAAATAGACCCAAAGATTTTAGCCAAGATTGACCTGCTGCAAGAAAAATTCAAGGCCTCAGGCCAAGACATGCTTTCCTACTTGGAAGGCCTGTTGTATGCAGATTACCTTAACTACTGGGAGTACATCAATTTAGATACCTTACTCTCCTTGCAGCAGCCCAAGACGAGTTTCAAGGATGAGAAGATCTTCATCATCTACCATCAAATTACTGAGCTTTATTTCAAACTTATTGTCTCAGAATTGGAACAAATTGCGGATCAGAAACCCCTTTCCGAAGAATTTTTCAAATCGCGACTGGAGCGGGTGCTGATGTATTTTGATCATTTGATCAGTTCCTTCGCCATGATGTGGAAGGGGATGGAGAAAGAACAATTTTTAAAGTTTAGAATGTCACTTTTGCCTTCTTCCGGCTTTCAAAGTGCTCAGTTTCGAGAGATTGAACTGATGTCTACGGATGCTTGGAATCTGGTGACAGTGGCTAAGCGCACACAGTTTGGTGCTACTTCTTCTGCAGAAGAGCTCTTTGAAAATCTGTATTGGCAGCAGGGTGCCATCGAATTGGCCACGGGTCAAAAAACCTTGACTCTAAAGAGTTTTGAAGGGAAGTACCGTAAAGGATTGGTGGAATTGATTGAAAACTACCGAAGTAAAAACCTATGGAAAAGGTACTCTGAATTGGGTAATTCTTCCGAGGAGTTGCGCGAATTGATGCGTCAGTTTGATTTGAAAGCAAATGTTTTTTGGCCTTTGGCGCATTTCAAGTCTGCAGTCCGCTACTTACAGCGTGATCCGGTGGACATTGCTGCTACAGGAGGGACCAATTGGCAGAAATACCTACCTCCGCGCTTTCAGCAAGTTATCTTTTTCCCCGAATTGTGGAGCCAAGAGGAGCAAGCCGAATGGGGCAAGGGCTGGGTGGTAAAGGAAATTTTCGGAGAAGAGATTCAAAAGGGTGAAGATTTAAAATAATATATGATTATCCGCAATCATGCCAGTAGCTCAGGTCGCCTATTTAAAACTGCGGATAATCGTTGACAGACCACAGTCAACGGTCCACAGCTCACCTAAATGAACCTCAAACCTTTTTTTTTCTGGTTAGTGGTGAAAAAGCGGATAATCAGAAAATAATAAATTCTTAATAGTCTAAACCGAACCTTTTTGCCTTGTTTTCTTAGCTTTCAAATTGTTAACAAAACAAGTAATGAAGAATCCTCAACTCCTTGTATTAGGCCTATTATTTTTGACCACAGTGACTGCAAGTCTGGGTCAAAATGGGAAACTTGACCGCTTTGCCTTCGGCTCCTGCAATCGCCAAGATGCTCCTCAGCCTCTTTGGAAGCCAATCCTTGCAGATAAGCCTGATCTTTGGATTTGGATGGGGGACAATATCTATGGAGATTCTCCTGTGATGGACACACTTCGAGCCAAGTATAATCGGCAAAATGCCAATCCAGATTACCAATTATTGAAAGCAAGTACCCCGATCATCGGCGTTTGGGATGACCATGATTATGGGATTAATGATGGAGATAAGCGCTTTGCACAAAAAAAAGAATCCCGAGACCTGATGTTTGATTTTTTAGATGTGCCTGCTGGATCGCCTGATCGGCAACGAGAAGGGGGCTATTCGGCACATACTTTCGGGGAAGGCGAGCAACAGATAAAGGTGATTCTGCTTGATGGCCGCTACTTCAGAGACACACTCAGCCGCTTAGATCGGCAGTATCAAGTTAATCTTACCGGTCAAATGTTGGGTGAGGCTCAATGGAAATGGCTTGAAAATGAATTAAAGACCAGTACTGCGCGGGTCAATTTTATTGTATCAGGAGTTCAATTCCTTCCGACAGAGCATGCCTATGAAAAATGGGCAAATTTCCCCAAGGAAAGAGAAAAAATGCTAGACCTAATTGCCCGGTCCGGAGTACAAACTCCTATTTTGATGAGTGGAGATCGACATATTTCGGAGATTATGAAATTGGAAGACGCTCGCTTTCCTGGTGGATTAGTTGAGATCACAGCGAGTGGACTAACCCATACCTGGTCTGGGATAGCCGAAGAAAAAAATAGCTTCCGTGTAAGTGACTTGGTTGCTAAGCTCAATTATGGCTTGGCAAGTTTTGATTGGACCAAGGAGCAACTACTTCTTGAAATCAAGGGTGAAAATGGGAGCGTCTATGCCAAACAACTGATTCAATTTTCAAAGCATAAATAATCAACTATCCCATGTTTAAAAGAAGAGATTTTATTAAAAGCTTAGGCTTAACCACAGCGGCTTACTTTACTCTTGGTGAAGATGCCCTTGGAGAAGTTCAAAAAAACCAAGCTGCAGCAGGCCTTCTTGGATTTTATCCAATACGTATTCGCGGAAAAGTTTTTTCCGGGGGAAAAGGCATTTCTAATGTGGTGGTGTCAGATGGTCGAGTTGTGGTACAAACCAATCCTAGTGGTGAATACGAACTAATTTCAGGTTCAGACCGTGAATTTGTTTTTGTTTCCCAACCCTCAGGTTTTGAAATAAAAAAATTACCCAACGGTTCATCTTCGATTTTTAAACAAATTGAAAAAACGAGGAAGGAGCTTACGTTAAATTTTGAGTTGGTAAGAACCGGATCCTCTGATGAGGCACACCATTTTTTGCTTTTATCGGATACACAAATTCAAAATGAGTACGAGGCCAATCAATTATTGACGGTGTCTGTACCCGATGTCGTTAAAACAATTCAATCGTTGAATGATCCCAATGCCTTTGGAATTGGTTGTGGGGATTTGGTTTTTGATAAGCTTGAGCTTTTTAAGGAGTACAACCAATCCATCCAAGCCTATGATATCCCATTCTTTCAGGTAATTGGAAACCATGACATGGATTTTGGTGTCCGATCGGATGCTTGGACTGGATCTACTTTCAAAGGACATTTTGGTCCAACCTATTATTCATGGAATAGGGGAGAAATCCACTATGTGGTGTTGGATGATGTTTTTTATTTAGGTGCAGGAACCAAATACATCGGGCATTTGCCTGAGGAACAATTGGCTTGGTTGGAGCAGGACCTTTCTTTTGTTGAAAAGGGTACAACGGTGGTCATTTCTCTCCACATTCCAACCTACACTGGGGCAGTAACTCGCTACCCTAAAAATGACACGCTTGGGGGCACGGTGAGCAATAGAGAACATTTGTACCGAATGTTGGAAGGCTATCAGGCACACATTCTTTCGGGGCACACGCATTTTAATGACAACATGATCCAGGGCAATATTTACGAACACTGCCACGGAACGGTTTGTGGTGCCTGGTGGTCCGGTCCAATTTGCCACGATGGTACACCTTCTGGTTATGCAGTCTATGAGGCTTCAGGTTCTGAACTCCGTTGGAAATACAAAGGAACAGGCATGGACATCACTGATCAATTCCGTGTTTATCCCAAAGGATACCAAACTGATTTCCCGGATCATTTCTCTTTGAATTGCTGGAATTACGATCCCAAATGGGAGATATCCTGGTATGAAAATGGAATTAAGGTGGGAGCACCTAAAAAAATAGTAGCGGTAGACCCATGGAGTGTCGAATTGCACACTGGTCCAACTCTTCCTGCCAGAAGAACTTGGGTGGAACCACAGTTAACTGATCACTTATTTTTCTTTCAACCCAATTCCACCGAAAACCTTGTGGTTGAAGTAGTCGATCGATTTGGAAATAAATACGCAAAGCAGGTATAACCTGCTTTGCGTATTTTACTTACCAAGCGATACCGTAATCGTCGCCATAATTACTTGCGCCACCCCAGAAGCTGCCATGCTTCCAATCGATCCAAATGGCAGTTAAGGGACCGGAAGTCTTATTCCAAAACTCCATGGTATAGCCTCGCTTGAGCAGATCTCTACGAACCCATTCTGGAGTATCTTCCCGAAGTGTAATGGCTCCTGGACGGATCTCATGATCCCCAAAGCTACTTTGCATCTGGTAAGAGTTGAAGTTGGGGGCTTCTACCGCTTCCTGTACATTCATGTCAAATTCCACTACGTTCAAAAAGAATTGCAGCAAATTTTGGTCCTGGGAATCGCCTCCCTGCACTGCAAAGGCAAGGTAAGGTTTCCCATCCTTCAGCGCCATGCTTGGCGTTAGTGTTACGCGTGGTCTTTTGCCCGGCTCGGGCAAGTTGTAGGGATTGAGGTTTTCATCCAAGACAAAGCTCTGCATACGCTGGGAGAGTCCAACGCCCGTATTTCCTGCAATTACGGCTGGTATCCATCCTCCTGAGGGGGTAACAGACACTACCCAACCTTCTGCATCAGCGGTCTCCACCGAGGTAGTGCCACTCTGGAAATCAGCCAAGAACTTGGCATCTACCTGGCTCGAGATTTCATTCGTATGGAGCGCTGCGATTTTTTCCTTGTTTTTGTTCAGGAGGTTTAGGTAGGGATTACTTCCGCCTTGAAATGGATAAGGATCTCCTGCGCCGATTGAAGGATTGTTGATCGATCCGATTAACTTGGCTCTTTCTTTCGCATATTCTTTGGAGAGAAGGCCTTTCATGGGGGATTTGACAAAGGCAGGGTCCCCGTAGTAGAAGTCCCGATCCGCAAAGGCAAGGCTCATGGCCTGGTAGACGGTATGAATGTAGTGTGTGGAGTTGTAGCCCATGGATTTGAGGTCAAAATTCTCCAAGATATTCAGGGACTGAAGCAAAGCGGGCCCTTGGGTCCATTCCTGCATTTTGTACACATCAATTCCCCGGTAGTTGACTTGAAGGGGCTCTTCAATTTTCACTTTCCAGTTGGCCAAATCCGCCTCGGTAAACAAACCACCTTGTTCCCGAGTACCGCGTACGATTTCCTTGGCAATGTCGCCTTTGTAAAAGCGATCATATGCTGCATAGATGGCTTCTTTCCGAGATTTTTTAGCCTTCAATGCAGCCCGTTCAGCTTCGACCAGCTTGAGTAGCATTTGGTACAGATCCTGCTGAACGAAGATTTCCCCTGCCTCTGGAGCCTCTCTTTTTTCACCTAGGTGAGGAAGAAATACTTTCTTCGAATAGGGCCATTTCTTGATTCGGGATTTATTGTTCTCGATGGCATTGGCAGTTTGTGCTTCGATGGGATAGCCCAAGGCGAGGTCCATGGCGGGTTGAAGCACCTGTTCCAAACTTAGAGTTCCAAATTCGGCCAGCATGGTCATTATTCCTCCTGGAGTGCCCGGGGTAGTTGCTGCTAGGGGACCAAATTGAGGAGGATAATCCATTCCTTGACTCTTGTAAAAATCTACTGTAGCACCTGTCGGGGCTACGCCCATGGCATTGATGGCAACCACTTTTTTGGTGTTGGGATTGTAGATCAAGGCCTGCGTTTCTCCGCCCCAGGAAAGCACATCCCACATGGTGGATGTGGCTGCAATCATGGCACAGGCAGCATCCACGGCATTTCCACCCTTTTGGAAGACCATGGCCCCAGCGGTAGCTCCAAGTGGCTTGCCGGTGATGGCTACCCATTTTTTACCGTGAAGAATGGGACGATTGTTAGGAGTGGTGCCAGCACCTAAACCAGGAAGTCCTTGGGAGAATGCTGAAAACGAAACTAAAAGACAAAAGAAGAGCGCCAATTTTTTCATATGCGAATAGAAAGATGGGTTTGAATTGAATTCCAAGCAGGAGAGATCTGCCCTGTCTTTAGCAGCGCAGCTCTTTCCTTGAGGGATTAACTTAAGCAATGAATATACTTGGAATTTGGGCAGGGATACAAACTTCTTTGCACCAATGGTATTTTTTTGATGTAGGTTTCTTTTTGCATTGCTTCCTTCCAATAGGCTGCAGTCGGTGTGAGGAGTAGGGGGGATGAGCTCCTTTTGATTGATAAACCAAGTTTTGAACTAACCTATGCCATTACAGGTTATTAGATGGGTATTTGTCCCAAATTCCCGTATATTTGGCTATTCGGACTCTTTTCCGATGGCTTTTCTTCTCAAAAAATCACTTCAGCTTGAATTTTAATTCGTTTAATTTTGAGTCCTCTCTACAAGAAGGGCTTGATGCCATGGGTTTTGATACCCCAACCCCCATACAGGAAATGGCGATTCCTGTAATTTTATCTGGAAAAGACTTGATTGCTTGCGCACAAACCGGTACCGGTAAAACCGCCGCTTTTGTGTTGCCCATTCTTAATAAAATCACAAAGTCAGGAACTAGCTCACTCAATACCTTGATTTTAGCTCCTACTCGGGAGCTTGCCATACAAATTGACCAGCAGATTCAAGGTTTTTCCTATTTCTTGGGTGTAAGTTCTGTACCTATTTATGGTGGTGGAGACGGCATCGTCTGGGACCAACAGAAGAAAGCCCTAGAAACAGGTGCGGAAATCGTAGTAGCCACTCCAGGTCGACTTATTGCCTTGTTGGCAGGTGGAAAAATTGATCTAAGCACCCTTGAGCACTTGGTTTTGGATGAGGCGGACCGCATGATGGACATGGGCTTTTCGGACGATATATTGAAAATTGTCAATTACCTTCCACAAAACCGTCAGACAATTCTTTTTTCAGCAACTATGCCTTCAAAAATTCGTCAGTTCAGCATGAAAATTCTGAATAAGCCGGAGGAAATATCCATTGCTATTGGCAAAACTGCCTCAGGGGTAACCCAATCCATGTATTCGGTGTACGACACCCAAAAAGAGGAACTGGTTCGTCACATTCTTTCTCAAAAAAATTACGAGGCGGTTATCGTCTTTTGTTCGACCAAGGATAAGGTAAAAGCCTTGCACAAGACCTTAAGAAAGAGCTTTGACATCGAAGCTTTCCACTCCGATTTGGAGCAAGTGGAGCGCGAAAAAATCATGTCTGCTTTCAAAAACAGGAAAGTTAAAATCCTGGTTGGTACGGATATCATTTCGCGAGGCATTGACGTGGTCGGCATTGAGTTAGTCATCAACTACGATACACCAGGTGATCCAGAAGATTACGTGCACCGTGTAGGCCGTACGGCAAGAGCAGATGCCAAAGGAGAGGCCATCACATTTGTGAACCCCAAGGATCAACCCAAGTTTTTGCGTATTGAGCAATTGATTGGTATGTCGGTGACGAAAAACCCGCTTCCAGCTCAAATGGAAAAAGGACCAGCCTACACCGGAGGAGCCCCTAAAGTTATTACTCCCTCAACTACTTCTACTCCCAATTCTTCTGACCCATCCCTTAAAAAGAAAAAGAAGAAGAAAAAGAAACCGAGTCAGGGTTCAGGGGAGCCAAAAACCTACGCTGCGGCACCAAAATCTGATGCACCTGCAGTGAATGAGCCAAAAACTGAGGCTTCACCCAACAAATATGGGCAGCGCAAAAATGTGATTGATTCCGAATTGCCACAGTAATTCCCCTTAATTTCAAATCCTAGAGAAGGGCTGTTTAGGCCCATTTTAACTCAATTTATTTTATTTACCAATTCTTTAGCTTCTTATGAACACCAAAGAACTTAACCTATTGTTTCAACGAGATTTATCTAAGTTAATTGAAGAGTTGAATGCCTATTCAGATGAGCGTAATCTCTGGCGTATTGACCAAGGAATTAACAATTCTGCGGGCAACTTGACACTTCACTTGATTGGCAATGTGAAGCAGTTTTTTGGATTGGACCTGTGTGGTATCGCATTTGAGCGAGATAGAGACAGTGAGTTTTTGCCGAGCGAGCTCAGTAGAGCAGACTTACTCCAAGAGTTGGCGGAACTCAAAAAGATTATAGAGCAAGCCTTGGTATCCATGGATCCCAAAAAATTAGGCGATCAATCCAAACATTCGTTCCTCGGTCATTCCATGACAGTAGGATACTTTTTGATTCACCTTTACGGGCATTTTAACTACCATTTGGGTCAAATCAACTACCATAGACGCTTATTGGATAGTTAATCACTAAGTGGACTTGATTTTTTTATCCAAGGCATAGACTGCCCAGCCCACAGCCAATATCCCTATTCCTGCCAAACTCTCTTTGGGTCGGTCTACCAGAAGGTAGCCCATTAGTGCTACACTAAACCCAATGTAAATGAGTTGTGGAAGGGGTTTGAAAGGCGTCTTAAATCCTTCTTGCTTTTTGATTTTTAGGGAGGAGTAGACCGTAACCGTACTCATGAGCTGCAGGATAAATCCTGCATAAAGCATGATTTGCTCAAAGGAGCCCGATACGAAAAGAATCAGGCTTATGGCAGTATTCAAAATTATCGCCCGAACGGGGATTTCATTTGCGTTGACCTTGGCCAGCGGCTTCCATAATTTATAGTCCTTGGCCATGGCATAAGTGACTCTAGGTCCTACCCAGGCATAACCTGATATCGTGGCAATTAATTGTATGCCGATAAATAAACTTACCCATAACGCTCCATTTGGACCAAAAAGGTTGCCAAATGCAATGTCTGCAACCTGTACTTGTCCAGATAACTGGGATACGGAAGCATGCTTGAGTAGAACTAGCTGAAGCAAAACATACACCACTAGTACCAGAAGGGTAGCGCCAATCAGTGCCTTGGGCAAGTTTTTCTTGGGTTGATCCACTTCTTCGATGATGTAAGCTGCGGAATTCCAACCAGTGTAGGCATAAAAAACATAAATCAAAGAAACTGCAAATCCAGGAAGTAGAATTTCATCTTTCCAGGTATCGGAAAAATTAAGTGCTGGGCTTTCTATGTTAGTTCCAAAGGCTAAACCCAATCCAATGAGCACTAAGACAAATAGTATCTTCAGAAAAGTCATTCCATTTTGGAATTTGGCGGAGCTGCTCACTGAAAAAATATGAACGGTAGGAATGAGTACCAAGAAAATAAGTCCTGGAATTACTGTATCCCCAAATACAGGCCTTAGGTAATTGTTCATAGCCATTGCAGCTATGGCGATAGGGGCAGAAAAACCAACTACCAATGAAACCCAGGCGTATAAATAGCCTACTACAGGGTGGATGGTTTCCGAAAGAAAGATGTAATCCCCTCCAGTACGGCGAAAATGAGTGCCTAATTCGGCATAGACCAAGGCTCCAAGAAGGGCCATTATCCCTCCAATAATCCAAAGTAATAAAATGGTCCAGGTATTTTGAACCACTGCAAGCTGGAAACCGAGACTAGTAAATACCCCTGTCCCAATCATGTTGGCGATGACTATGCCAGCAGCAGTTTTCCAGGATATTTTTTTGCTTGTAGAATTCAAAATAGGTTCAGGAATTGATTTTCGAATCTACACGCTGAAACTTGAATAGTTGTATTCCAAAAGGAAAAGTTTGCAAAAATTTCCTCAAAGAAATATCGGATGTGATTCTCTTCAATTTATCGTTTTGCCAAGTTTTTTACTCGCCTAAAGTAGAGATACATACACAAGCTGCTCGTTGCCGTTAGAAAATGCCAGAGGGCATGTCCTTGCCAGATGGATAGGGGATCACAATTGATCTTGGCTACGTCCATGCTGCGAATCTGAATGGCAACTGCAAGGAGTACAAAGCTCAATAGGCCTAACAGTGGACTTCGCTGGGAAGGGTATTGAAAGTAATTGATGATGCCAAATACCAACAGGATAAAAAACAAGGAGGGGAGGAGAATGGAACTTGAAATTTGCAAGGCCAGGGGAAGGAACCCAGCAATGAGTAAAAGCATTCCTACCACCAAACCAACCTGAATTTGTTTGGTGAGCTCCTTTTTAACGAGTACCTGAACCAAGCCGATGCAAATTAAGCTGAGTGTGAGTCCATAGGTGGCATTCATGTCGACCCGCTGTCCGATCCAGGTGAGTGAAGAATGGAAAAATGCAGAACCAAAACTCAAATAGATAAAATTAGCTGCTAGGAGGATGGACAAGTACGAAGAACTACGAACTGAATTGACTCCCTTTACTTCAACCAATTTGAGGTCTTTCAATGCCAACTGAAAGACTAGAAGGCCATAGAAAAAGTAAATCAGGTTGGAATAGGTATTGATGGGTTGGTGGAATAGCCGTTCGGGATGGTTAAACTCGCAGTATTCTACTGTAACGGCAGACTGACTTACCTTCATTCCCGTCCAAACACTGCTATCCAAAACAAAATCTAGGGAGAGGGCTATACCCAAAAGTAGGCCTGTCCCCAACAATCCATTTCTTAGAATTTGCGTGTTTGACATGAGGTGTTAAGTTAAAAAAAAGCATCCCAATTGCTCAGGATGCTTTTTCTACAATTTAAGGGTTCCCTTATTTTTTGATATTCTGGAACAAATCGATCGGAGTAGCTTTAACTTTGTCCTCAAAGGCTTTCCAATCTCCTTGGATGAAGGCTTCTACCTTTGCAATAGCTTCAGCAGCAGCCTCTTTGGCTTGAGCAAGCAAACGCTCCTCAGTTGCTCCAGGTGCAGTATAGCTTGTATTTGCATAGCTTCTTGGATCACCCAAGCGAGACATCGTAGTTGGAAATAGGTTTCTTACGATTCCTTGTCCTTCTACTTTAGGTCCAGTGAATGCTTCACGCGCTGTATCCAGTTTCTTCTTGATATCCTTAGCAGCGGTTTCAAGCGCTTTTGCATCATCGCTTTTTACGTCCTTGATCAGTGAATTTACCTTATCGATTACCTTCTGAGCTTCATCCAATTTCTTGGTAGTAGCAGTTACTTCAGTAGAAAGTGCTTCTACTTTTTTCAAGAAGTTATCTTTGGCTTGTAGGTCTGTAAGAACAGGCTTGATGCGTGGATCTGCATGTACCGTGATGGAAGTTTCAGATGATTCTCCTCCATATTCCATCAATACTTTGTAGGTGCCTGGAAGGGCATCTCCACCACTTGGTTCGAAGAAGCCTCTGCTACGGCCTCCGCCACCTTGACCACCGCCCCAGCCGCCAGTCATTTCAGTAGTTGATTTGCGATCTAAGTTCCAGATGATTCGGTTTACGCCCTTGGTAGGAAGGGTTTTCAAGGTTCTGATTTGTTCTCCAGAGGCAGTGTAAATTTTCACAGTTAAGGAATCCAATTTTTCTTTTTCGTCTTGGATCAAATAGCTCAAACGGCCTCCAAACACTCTGTTTTCTCCAGCATACTTGGCAGAAGCCATGAAGCGTTCGCCATGTGGTTGCTGGATTTCAGCTTGATACCCATCAGGAGCAGGGAAGGCAGTGATTTTTCCAACTGGAGCTTTTCCACCATTCTTGGCAAATGCACGTAGGGGACGGATGTCGTCTAATACATAGATGGCGCGACCAAATGTTCCAATCACCAAATCTGCTTCACGCTCTTGGATGGTCATGTCGTAGGTAGACACTGCTTTAGGATATCCATGTTCCCACTTGTTCCAAGTTTTGGCTTTGTCAAATGATACATACAAGCCAAACTCAGTACCCAAGAAAACTAGGTTTGGTTCGGTAGGATCTTGTTTGATGGATAGGGTAAAGCCCCAAACCTTAGAATCATCAGCGATTCGGGTGAAGGTTTTTCCATAGTCCGCACTGTGATAGGCATAGGCAGCAAAATCGTTGTTTCGGTAGTTGTTGGCAATTACCCACACTTCACCTGCATTGTATTTGGATGCCTGTACTTGAGGGATCCAGGATGCTTTTGGAAGTCCGGTAAGTTTAGCGGCAACATTCGTCCAGGTCTTTCCACCATCTTGTGTTACTTGAAGGTTGCCATCGTCTGTACCTACCCAGATCACATTCTTATCTACTGGAGATGGAGCAATAGTAATAATGGTGGTGTGATTCTCAGCTCCAGTGATGTCAAAGGTCAAGCCTCCGGTTTTTTGCTGACGCTGCTTGGTGGAATCGTTGGTCGTTAAGTCGGGAGAAATGATTTCCCAGGTTTCACCAGAATCTTTTGACTTATGCAAAAACTGAGAAGCATAGTAAACCGTGTTGACATCGTGAGGATCCTGTGCAATCGCTGCATTCCAGTTGTAACGAAGGAATACATTCTTGTCTGGATGCGTAGGTCGGATGGTGCGGTTGTGACCTGTGAGCTTATCAAAACGGCTCACGTTACCTCCTTGAGACATGGTGTAGCCATATCTGGAGTTGGCAGGATGCGAAACTACGTCAAATCCATCTCCGAAGGAAACTTCTTGCCAGTAGGTATTTCGGATTCCATCACCTCTCCAAAGGTAGGCAGGTCCTGTCCAAGAACCGTTGTCTTGCATTCCTCCGTACACGTTGTAAGGCACTTCATTGTCCACGTTGATGTGGTAGAACTGACCTACAGTGATTCCTTCTGCGAAAAACCAGGTTTTACCCATGTCTCTGGAAACATTCAATCCTCCATCGTTACCATTGATAAGTAGGGAAGGATCGTTTGGATTGATGTACCAAGCGTGGTGGTCGGGGTGCACTCCTGAGTAGGAGAGTAATTCTCTGAAGCTTTTTCCTCCATCTTCAGTGATTCCTACGCGAGAATAAAGCGTGTAGAGTCTATTTTCGTTTTTAGGATCGGCATGGATCTCAAAGTAGTAGAAAGGTCGATCACCAATTTCAGCTTTGTCATTGATCATGGTGAATTTACCTCCACCATCTTCGGATACATAGAGTGCATTCTTAGAGGATTCGATCAATGCATATACTTTGCTGCTGTTGGCTTTGGAGATGGCCAAGCCCATTCTTCCTAGATTTCCCTTAGGTAATCCATTTTCTTCTGCAGATAATTTTTTCCAATTGTCTCCACCGTCTTGCGTAACATAAAGTCCTGAGCTAGCTCCTCCAGACTCAAAAAACCAAGGGTAGCGTCTGTGTTCCCACATGTTGACAAAGATTTTGTTTGGGTTGTTGGGATCCATGATCATTTCACCCACACCAGTCTTGTTGTCTATGTAGAGGATTTTTTTCCAGGTTTTGCCTCCATCGGTGGTCTTGTACACGCCACGATCTTCTTGGGTGCCCCAAGGAGAACCGATAGCACCTACAAATACGGTGTTGGGATCATCCGGATGAACGATGATACGGTGGATTGCACGGGTTTTTTCGAGTCCCATAAGTTGCCAGGTCTTGCCTGCATCCATGGATCGGTATACCCCATAGCCCATGTTGAGTGAGTTTCTCGGGTTACCTTCGCCAGTACCCACCCAAATGATGTTTGGATTTTTCTGATAGATGGAAATGGCACCAATAGAATGCACCTTTTCATTGTCAAAAATTGGCTCCCAAGTAATGCCCCCAGAAGTAGACTTCCAAAGGCCGCCAGAGGCAGAGCCAGCATAGATGGTTGTAGGATCATCGTGCACTGCATCGATGGCAGTAATTCTACCGCTCATCGCGCCAGGGCCGATGCTACGCGCTTTCATGGATTTAAAAACGTCCATATTGACCTGCTGTGCTTGTACGCTCAATTGGAGCAGGGCAAGGAAAATTAAGAGAACTAATTTTTTCATGTGACTAAGGGTATGTTTCAATTTTTAAATAAAATCAATTTTTCTGATTTTATGGATTGAATTTACTTCAATGGAGTTCAATTAAGTAGGAGTGCTTTATTTTTTTTACACATGGTTTGGGGATAGTTTGCTTTTTGATTTTCTTTAGGAAAAATTAGAAAATGGCAAAATTTAGATTCAGTTCCTTGATAGGACTTTTCTTTTTTATGGCAATTAGCCTTGGATATGCCCAGAATGGTCGTTTTCAACAGGCAGTTTCCTACCGTATGCAGGTGGATATGGATGTGGCTACCAATCGGTACCAAGGAACGCAGGTACTTGCGTACACCAATAATTCTTCTGATACGCTCAATCGCGTGTTTTACCATTTGTATTACAATGCCTTTCAACCCGGCAGCATGATGGATGTTCGATCTCGAACGATCTCAGATCCTGATCAGCGGGTGAAAGATCGAATTGCAAAATTGACTCCTGAAGAAATCGGGTTCCTTCATGCGACAAAGCTTACGATGAATGGAAAGCCTGTACGCTTTAAAGAGGTTGGGACAGTTTTGGAAGTGGATTTGGAACAAGCAATTCTTCCGAATACCACCGTTCAGTTTGAGATGAGTTTTGAGGGGCAGGTTCCGCTACAAGTGCGACGATCTGGTCGAGATTCTGAAGAAGGGGTCCGCTATTCCATGTCTCAATGGTATCCCAAGATGGCCAACTACGACGAGCAGGGCTGGCATGCAAATCCCTATGTTGGTAGAGAATTTTATGGAATATGGGGAGATTTTGATGTAAAAATCACCATTGACAAAACCTATACGTTAGGCGGAACAGGATACCTACAAAACCCAAATCAGATCGGTCATGGATACCAGGATGAGGGCGTAAAGGTATCTGAGCCAAAAGGCAAAACCCTTACCTGGCATTTTGTAGCTCCCAAAGTCCATGACTTTATGTGGGCAGCAGACAACAAATACAAGCACGCTAAGGTCCAGATGGCAAATGGCATCACCGTTCATCATTTTTACATTCCTGGGGAGAAGACCACGGAAAACTGGGAAAAGCTGAAAGAGTCTACCCCAAAGGCTATTGATTACTTATCACAAAAATTTGGACAGTACCCGTACAAGCAATTTTCTGTGGTTCAAGGAGGAGATGGGGGTATGGAATATGCCATGTCAACTTTGATTACGGGGGAGCGTACCTTACCGAGCTTAGTAGGGGTGATGGTTCACGAATTGGCACACAGCTGGTTTCATGGTGTCCTGGCGTCCAACGAATCTCTGTACCCTTGGATGGATGAGGGATTTACTTCTTATGCATCGAATTTGGCTATGGCATCGATTTTTCAGCCGAACCCAGCCCCTCAGCGTAGTTCCTATGGTGGGTATTACCGATTGGTGAAGTCAGGATTGGAAGAGCCTATGTCCACCCATGCGGATCACTACCAAACCAACTCTGCCTATGGTGCAGCAGCCTACAGCAAAGGTGCTGTTTTCTTGGCGCAGCTTGGCTATGTGATTGGAGAGGATGTGCGTGACCGAGGTATGCTGCGCTACTGGAATACCTGGAAATTTAAGCATCCCAATGTCAATGACTTGATCCGTGTGATGGAGAAGGAGAGCGGCTTGGAACTGGACTGGTACAAGGAGTATTTTGTGAATTCGACCAAGACGATTGATTACAGCGTCAAGGAGGTAAAGGCATCTGAAGAAGGGACTTCGATTACTTTGGAGCGAGTAGGGGCCATGCCTATGCCGGTGGATCTGGTGATCACCTATAAAGATGGAACGAAGGAGTTGGTTTACTTGCCTTTGGAAATGATGCGTGGGGAGAAAAAAGCGGAGGCAAATGCACCAAGTCTTGTGCTGAGCCAGGATTGGCCTTGGACACATCCCACATACAACATTAGTTTAAAAAGAGCAGTAGATACAATCAAATCTGTAGAGATTGATCCAAGCAAGCGAATGGCTGATGTACAACTGGAAAATAATAAAGTGGAGTTTTAGGCTCCACTTCAAAGTTGTTTAATGAAAAAAGGTGGAGATTATTTTCCACCTTTTTTTATCGGGATCAACCTTCGTTTTTCTTATCCTGTACTTCAGTACGGATTTCTTGCGCTAGGTTTTTCAAATCTTGCATACCTTTTCTTACGCGGGTACCTGCAGCTTGATTTCCTTTGTCGTAGAACTTTTCGAAGTCAGGTTCCAAGCTCATTACTAAATTTTTTACGTCGCTAAATCTGCTCATAGTAAAAGTTTTTAAGGGTTGATGATAAGTTTATAAGGGACTAATATATGTTAAATACTTTCTATTTCAATTCAGAGGCGTTTTTTTTTACTTTTTTTTATTCGCCAAAAGAAAGTGCCAAAGCAGAATTCTTATAAACCCCAGAAGTGAGCTTGTCTTTTACTGCTGCAAATGCCTTCACAGTTAAATTCACATCTTCAATCGTATGGACTGCAGTAGGAATTAATCGTAGGATAATCATGCCTTTAGGGATTACTGGATAGATCACTACAGAGCAGAAGATCCCAAAATTCTCTCTTAAGTCCATGGAAAGGGCTGCAGCTTCGCCTACGGTACCATTTAATACCACAGGGGTCACAGGAGAGTTTGATCTTCCGGTACTAAATCCATTATCTACTAGTCCTTTGCGAAGGGCATGTACGATTTTCCAAAGATTGTCCTTCAGTTCAGGTTGACTGCGTAACATATCTAGTCGCTTTAATGCTCCTTCTACCAATAGCATCGGCAAGGACTTCGCGAAAATCTGAGAACGCATGTTGTATCTCAAAAATAAGATCACATCTGCATCTCCAGCGATGAAGGCACCAATAGAAGCCATGGATTTTGCGAAGGTGGAGAAGTACAAATCAATCTCTCCTTGAACACCTTGTTCTTCGCCTGTTCCAGCACCCGTAGTACCCATGGTACCGAAGCCGTGTGCATCGTCAACAAGCAATCGGAAATCAAATTTCTTTTTCAGTTCAATGATTTCTTTCAGCTTGCCTTGGTCACCCGTCATTCCAAATACACCTTCAGTGATGACCAAGATGCCGCCTCCAGTCTCTGCTGCAAGTTTGGTTGCGCGTTGCAACTGCTTTTCGCAGTTTTCAATGTCGTTATGTGGGAATACAAAGCGTTTGCCTAGGTGCATGCGCAAGGCATCGATGATACAGGCATGGCATTCGGAGTCGTACACCACTACGTCTTTTCTATCCAAAATGGAATCAATCACAGACATGATGCCCTGGTAGCCGTAATTCAATAAGTAGGATTTCTCCTTGCCAACGAAACTGGCTAGCTCCTCTTCCAACTGCTCATGCAGGTCGGTTTGGCCAGACATCATGCGGGCGCCCATCGGATAGGCAGCTCCCCATTTGGCTGCTGCATCAGCATCTGCCTTTCGGATATCGGGGTGATTGGCTAAACCTAGGTAATTATTTAAGCTCCAAGTAAGTACTTCTTTCCCCTTAAACATCATTCTGGGAGCGATTTCGCCCTCCAGTTTGGGAAATGTCCAGTAGCCGTCTGCAAACTCAGAGTGCTTGCCCAAAGGGCCCATATTCGTTTTTAACTTTGCAAATAAATCCAATGTCGTAAGAATTTAGAGTGTTCGAGGAAATAGGTTCGTTTTGTAAAACAGCCAAAAATAAGACTTTCCTTTCTTGGAAGCAAAAATCAGTTTGTAAGTATTAAAGCTCAAAATAAATTCCGAATTTCGCTTGAGCCTTCGCGAGCAGCCCAAGTCAAACTTTAGCGTACCTATGAAAAAAATAACCAAACTTTTGGTAGCCAATCGTGGTGAGATCGCGTTACGAATCATGCGAACTGCCCGTGAGATGGGCATTGCCACTGTGGCAGTTTACTCTGAAGCTGATCGACTTTCACCCCACGTTCGCTTTGCAGATGAAGCCCGTTGCTTGGGACCAGCTCCTTCCAAGGAGTCTTATTTAGTTGGGGCTAAAATCTTAGCCGTTTGTAAAGAATTGGGAGTGGATGCCATCCACCCTGGATATGGGTTTCTATCCGAAAATGCAGCTTTTGCGAAGCAAGTCCAGGAAGCTGGAATTTTATTTGTTGGCCCTTCGCCAGAGGCTATCGAGGTGATGGGTTCTAAGCTTGCAGCAAAGCAGGCGGTATCAGCATACGGAATTCCGCTTGTACCAGGTACGGATGAAGCAATCTCTGAACTGTCTGTGGCGAAGAAGAAAGCACTAGAAATTGGCTATCCTATTCTAATTAAAGCGTCTGCTGGTGGTGGAGGTAAAGGAATGCGAATAGTTGAATCAGAAGCAGAGTTTGATGAACAAATGAATCGTGCGGTCTCTGAAGCGATCTCTTCCTTTGGTGATGGTGCCGTTTTTATTGAAAAATACATTACGTCTCCAAGACATATTGAGATTCAAATTCTTGGAGATCAGCAGGGCAACCTGGTTTACCTATTTGAACGGGAGTGCTCCATTCAACGTCGTCACCAGAAGGTGATTGAAGAAGCACCATCTGCAGTGGTGAGCCCAGCCATGCGAAAGTCGATGGGAGAGGCTGCCATAGGTGTGGCGAAGGCTTGCAACTATTATGGTGCTGGTACGGTGGAATTTATTGTAGACGAGAATCTCAACTTCTATTTTCTAGAAATGAATACCCGCCTTCAGGTGGAGCATCCGGTTACGGAGATGATCACGGGCAAAGACCTGGTTCGGGAACAAATCTGGATTGCGGAAGGAAAGTCGCTTTCCTTTGCTCAGGAGGATTTAACCATCCAAGGACATGCAGTGGAGGTACGTGTCTATGCTGAGGATCCTAAAAATAATTTTTTACCGGACATCGGGAAGTTAATCACCTACCGTCGTCCCCAAGGCCCGGGGATTCGAGTAGATGATGGCTTTGAGGAGGGGATGGAGATCCCTATTTATTACGATCCCATGATTGCCAAATTGATTGCACATGGGGCTACCAGAGAAGAAGCTATTGATCGGATGATTCGGGCGATTGACGATTACCAGATTACTGGTATTCAGACCACACTTGATTTTTGCCGATTTGCACTGGAGCACCCCGCTTTCCGCTCGGGCAATTTTGACACCAAGTTTGTGGAGCATTACTTCAGACCTGAGCTGTTGGAACCCCAATTTACTGACGAGGAAAAAACGCTGCTTGCGGCTCTTGCAGTGGAATTTTTCGAGCAAGAAGATCAGCGAGCAAATCCTAAAACTCCACTAGAGGCAAATTTGTCCACAAACTGGACCAATCGCTTAATCTGATGGCAGAACTTTTACCACTTAAAGCATGGCGATATGCTGATGAACTAGGAGAGCAACTCGAAAAACTTATAGCTCCCCTTTTTGATGTAGTGACTTCCAAACAGCGGGAATTGTTATACCAAAACCCGTTGAATAGTATTCATTTATCTGTTCCACAGGGCGAAGAAGGGCATCTTTCTGCACAAAAATTAGTAGCACAATGGAAGTCCAAAGGAATTTTAGTTCAGGATGATGTTCCAAGCATCTATGTGTATTTCCAGTTTTTTCGACTGCCTGGAGAAAAAGAAGAGTGCTGTAGAAAAGGATTTATCGCGCAAATAAAGGCTACAGACTGGGATGAAAAGGTGATTTTAAGACATGAAAACACGATTGTTTCTGCTGTAAACGATCGGGTGGATTTACTTCGAGCTACCGAGATTCAAGTTAGCCCAACACATGGCCTTTATGAGGATCTTGCTCAGGTACTAGAACCATGGATGGATAAGGCCATGGAGCAGCCTTTGTATGAATTGGAAGACTACCAAGGAGTTCGCGAGGTATTGGCTCGAATTATAGATCCGAGCATAATTCGATTTTTCTTAAAGACTTTGTCTTCTAAAAAAGTGATTCTGGCAGATGGTCACCATCGGCTAGAGGCAGCTATTGCTTACCGAAAAGAACGAAGTGAAGTTAGGGGTTCTTCCAGTTGGACGGCTTCAGATTACCATTTGATGTACTTCACCAATGTGGTTGGAAATCACTTGGAAATTCTACCTACGCACCGCCTTTACTATGGTGAAGGACTTGAAAAAGAGGTTTTTTTTAAGGCAATTGAAGAATGGTTTGAGATTAGGCCTTTGGGGGATTCGGCCGAACTTTCAAACTATTCCTTCCAGCGCAAGCATTCTTTTGGGTTGCTATGGGAAGATTCCGCTTATGTGATCAAATTTCGCCAAGATAAGATGAATCTAGTGGCTCCTTCTTCCCCAGAAGTAGTACGCCAATTGGATTTGGTCCTTTTGCATGATGTGGTGTTTGGCAAGCTTTTAGGCTTATCTCCAGATCAACAACGAACTACGCAGGCCTTGGCTTTTGAGCGAAATTTTTCGCGATGCGTTCAGGAAGTCCAAGCAGGTAATGCCAGATTTGCCATCATTACGCGAGAGATTCAATTGAGTCAAGTCATTGAAGTTTGTAATTCAGGACAAGTTATGCCTCAAAAATCCACTTATTTCTATCCCAAAGCCTTGGGAGGAATGTTATTTGCTACCGTTAACCAAGAAGAATTTGACTACGACTATGCCCAGTACTTTAGCTAATCTTGCCTCAAAGAAGCTTATTTTGGGATCCAATTCACCAAGAAGACAGGAGTTGCTTCGGGGATTAGGCCTAGAGTTTGAGGTACGTGTACACCCTATAGCAGAAAATCTACCTGCTGATCTTCCTGCGCAGTATGCTGCGGCTTACCTGTCCAAATTGAAGGCAGATGCATTCCCAGGCCCACTTGATTCAAATGAGATTCTGATCACTGCCGATACCGTGGTCATTGATGGTGGGAAGGTACTTGGAAAGCCTGCCAATGAACTTGAAGCATTTGAAATGCTGAAAAGCCTATCGGGGACTACGCATACCGTCATGACAGCAGTAACGCTAAAAGATCAAAAAACCTCCGTCACTTTGGAGGATGAAACACAGGTTACTTTTCGGTTTTTGGAGGAGGAAGAGATTTGGTATTACCTGAGGCAGTACCAACCCTACGATAAGGCTGGTTCCTATGGCATTCAAGAGTGGATTGGATTTGTGGGGGTGAGCAGCATTCAAGGCTCCTACTACACGGTTATGGGTTTTCCATTGCATCTAGTATATCAGCAACTTAAAAAATGGGTGTAGGATTTGGCCAGCAAAAACGGATAAAAAAGGAACTAGTAGGTGTCTAAATAAAAAGTTAGGCGGGATATCCCGCCTAACTTTTTATTTTTTGATTATTTTTCCTTATACCGCAATTCAATTTGGGGCGATTCGAAATCCTTCTATGGTGTAGGATTCCTCTTCATTCTCCCATGATCCACTAATCGATCCACTATCTTCAAAACGAAGGGTTAAAGGGAAAAAAAGACTATCAGAACCTTCCACTTTAAAGCCGAGGATGAGGTCGGTGTCTGAATCATTGAAATGTTCGATCACCACTTCCTCTCTTGTATCGTCTTGATAAAAGTAAGTAATATAGCCTTCTAATTTACCGTTTACATAATCAACATTCAGAGTAGCAACGAAGCTGGTTTCTTCATCATCAATGTTCTTAAAATCTAGATTAAATTGTCCAACCCAGGGATTGTTGCTTTGTGCTACACTTCTTTCCGCTATAACATTGGAAAAGGTATTTTCAGCATTAGACTCCTGCCAAGTTCCACTAAGAGTTTCACTATCTTCAATATGGAGAGTTAATGGAAAATAAAGTTTATCTGTTTTAATACCGATGATAAGTTCGGTATCTGAATCATTGAAATGTTCTATCACATATTCATTCTTCGTACCATCTGACATTGTCCATACTATCGTTCCTACTAAATTGTTATCTTCTAAATCAATCGTTAGGATTGAAGTGTTAAGAAATTCTCCCGTATCAGGATTTGTGAAAGTTAATTCCCATTCTCCAACCCAGGGATTGCTGCTTTGCGCCATGGAGGCTGAGGAGAATAAAAGGGTAATAGAAAAGAAAAGGAGATTTCTAAACTTTTTCATAAGGTTAATTTTTTTTGAGGGGTGACATTTTTTGATTATAAAATAAAACCGGAAAACTTCAATCAATTTTATTTGGTACTTCTGTTATTATATATTAGGCATTCTTAAATATTATCTCCAACCCAGACATCGCTGCTTAAGTACTAATCATTCTTTTCGAGACTACTATTTGTTTAATCTTCTTGCCTTTTTCTTCCAAAAACACCGTAGGATTCCCCCTGCTCTTCCACCCAAAATCCACTCGTCTCTTTGGTAAAATCATCATAACGAAGAGTCAAAGGAAAATCTCTAGAATTTTCCCGTTTAAAGCCGAGCCTAAGCTCGGTACCTGAGGTATCTTCATCATCGAAATGTTCTATCACTACATCCTCCTCCGTACCATCTGGATAAGAGTATAGTATCGTTCCAACCATATTATTGTCTTCAAGATCAATCGTTAAGATTGCTTCGAAAAGGACTTCTTCCGTACCAGAATCAAGGAAATATAGTCCCCAAACTCCAACCCAGGTATCGCTGCTTTGTAGCTGATTTCCATTCGAATAATCACTGCTTTGTGCTACTCTTCTTTCTGCTATTACATTGTACGAGGCATTTTCCGAATTCACCTCCTTCCAAGTTCCACTAAGAGTTTCATCATCTTCAATACGAAGAGTCAAAGGAAAAAAAAGATCATCAGAACCATCTTTTCCAAGTCCGAGGATGAGCTCATTATCTAAATCATTAAAATGTTCTACATCTTCTGTGCCACCTTGATAGGGCCCACTAGTCCATTGAATTTTCCCCTCCAATTTCTCGTTTTTAAGCTTTATATGAAGGATTGCTGTGATGGTTCTAATGGGAGTGTCTTTAACCTTTAAATCCCAATCTCCAACCCAAGGGCTGCTTTGTGCCATGGAGGCTGAGGAGAATAAAAGGGTAATAGAAAAGAAAATAAGGGCGCTAAATTTTTTTATAAAGGTTTCTTTTATTGAGTGGGTGACTAATTTTCTCAAACTTAATAAAAACTTGGAAAAATTTAATTAATAATCTTGTTAAGTTTTGAGAATCTCCACGTTATGCATTAGGAAGTTTTTAAGCGTAAGTGATTGCTTAGTTGTATGCATACCAATTGGTGATAGCAGGATAAAACTGTTCAATCTGCCTATTGACTGTCGTGGGTCACAGCGAAGTAGAAGTGTCACGGTGGTTTCGTCGGAGAGTATTCGGTGATCGTTCGAAAGTAGGATGTAGTTTACTTTACCGAACTGGGTGGTTCGAAAGACAGGTGACACTGGGTTAAATGTTTATAAAAGAGTAAGGCGGGATACCCCGCCTTACTTTTTATTTTTTCACTAGTTGTACTTTTTCCGGAATTCAATTTGGGGCTATTCTAAATCCTACTACAGTGTAGGATTCCTTTTCATCCTCCCAAGAACCACTAATCGATCCATCAGCTTCCATACGAAGCGTTAAAGGAAAAAAAAGAGCATCAGAACCTTCCACTTTAAAGCCGAGGATAAGTTCGTTGTCTGAATTATTGAAATGTTCGATCACCACTTCCTCTTTCGTACCGTCTTGATAAAAGTAAATAATATAGCCTTCTAATTTTTCATTTACATAATCAACATTCAGCGTCGCAACGAAGTTGGTCTCCTCATCATCAATATTCTTAAAATCTAGATTAAATTGTCCATCCCAGGGATTGCTTTGCGACTGACTTTCATCCCAATTATTGCTCTCTTTTCCCAATCTTTCTCCTTCAATGGTAAAGGGGTCCGTCTGCTGTTCCGTCTGCCAAAATCCCTCAACAATTTTATCATTTTTGGGCTGAAGATTTATGTAAAATTCAGCAGCACCTTCCGGCCTAAAGGTAAGGGTGAGTCCTCCATCCAAATCCGTGGAAAGGCCAGATGCCATTAAAACTTCACCTTCTTTAGTAAGCTGTACTACAGAACCATCTGCCTCAATGTTAAGGATTCCAGAGTCTATCCATTGGAATCCTTCTTTGGCTGCAGGGTCGCCTATGCCTATGGATAGACCCCAATCTCCAACATAGTAATCCATGCTTATAATTCTTTTTCCTGTTACTTCATAAAGGCCATGCTCTTCTTTCATAGATCCACTAAGCGTATTCCAATCTGCAAGTCTGAGAGTAGCTGGAAAATAAAGATCATCAGAACCTTCCATTTTAAAGCCGAGGATAAGCTCATCATCTGAAACATTGAAATGTTCAATGACTCTATTATTACCATAGATGCTGATATTTCCTACCAATCTACCATTTAGATTCTCAATTGTGAGCGATCCACTAAAACTAAAGTCACTATCCTTAGTTTTAAGACTCAATTCCCAATCTCCAACCCAGGGGCTGCTTTGTGCCATGGAGGCTGAGGAGAATAAAAGGGTAATAGAAAAGAAAAGGAGAGCGCTAAATTTTTTCATAAGGGTAATTTTCTTCACGGTTTGAATTTTATTTTAAATGTATTTTAAAAATAAATTAGGACCTACGCTCCGTTTCCGAACTGGATACGGCCAAAATACAGGTTATTCTGGGCTATATGTTTATTAATAAGTAAGGCGGGAATTCCCGCCTTACTTATTAATCTATATTTCTTTTTTCTTCTACTTAGAGGGTATTCATAGAACTGTAGTTAATAATCTCCAGCTTCAATGCCTCAATTCGTTTTTCGTCCTTTTACGGCATTAACGGCATCTTCGCCATTAACCCTTCTGCAAATTCCATCAAGATCGTCATCAGATCCAATTTCAAGTCTTAAAGAATGATTATCTGTTTCTAACTCATCATATGAAGCAAAATAAAGGCGATCAACCTGTTTCGCATTAAAGATGATTTGAAGCTCGTTCTCTTCATTAAGATAAATTGACAATACATCCCCAAACCAACCACTTACTTCGTTACCGTTTGAATGTTCAAACGATATATGTCCAGCCAAAGAATTATCTATTAGACTAATGGTTAAGATTCCAGTGTTAAGGTTTGCTTGCTCATCATTAGGATCTATGAAAGTTAAATCCCACTGTCCAACCCAGGGACTGCTTTGTGGCACATCTGTACTCGAATCATCGGATACTCTTCTTTCCGCTATTACATTGTCAAGGAAATTTTCCGATTTATCTGTAATAGATCCACTAAGAGTTTCATCATCTTCAATACGAAGGGTTAAAGTAAAATAACGTTCATCAGAATCACTTTTAAAGCCGAGAATAAGTTCAGTATCTGAATCATTGAAATGATCTACCATAAAAGATTCAACCTCCGAACCATCTTGAGCAAAGTATACTAACTCACCTACCAAATTGTCGTCTTCTAGGTTAATCGTTAAGATTGCAGGATTAAGGATTGCATCCGTATCAGCAGGATCCGTGAAAGTTAAATCCCACTGTCCAACCCAAAAATCACTGCTTTGTGCCATGGAGGCTGAGGAAAATAAAAGGGTAATAGAAAAGAAAATAAGGGCGCTAAATTTTTTCATTAAGGAAATTTTTTTAATTGATTAAATTTATTTTAAAGATAATTTAAAGATGAATAATTGCAAATTGCTTTTTCATTATTTCCATGTTATTAAATCATCAGATTTTTTTAGATTCTAGTTTTTACAGTGCACTAGTACCAATTCTTAATAACAGGGTAGCACTGATTAATAATCCGATGCTTAATTGAAAGGATAGTAAAAAAGTAAGGCGGGAAAACCCGCCTTACTTTTTATTTTTCAACTCTTTTTCCTTCTACTGCAAAAGAATCCATCAGGGTTCCGGTCACATTTTTAGCCCCTTCAGGTTTAAGGTTCAGGTAGAGGTCCATACCTTCAGCCAAGAAATAAAGGGTGACGCTATTCTCTGCTTCAGTAATTTGGGTCATGGGGGTGCTGCTGCTGTTTGCCGCATCCACAAATTTCCCAACCAACTTACCATCCACACGTTCGACTGTAAGCATGACGGATATGGTCCCCATTGGAGTATCCTTAATGGTTACTTGCCAATCGCCTACAAAGTAATCGCTTTTTTGGGCCACTCTTTTTCCTTCTACTGCGAAGGAATCCATAAGTGATCCGGTGACATTTTCATCATCTGAACGCTGAAGAGTCAAGTAAAGATCCCCATAACCTTCCGCAGTAAAGGAAAGTGTAAGACCAGTTCCTTGCTCAGTAACTTGATTCATCTTCGTTTCCACGCCTGATGCTTTGTCTACAAACTTTCCTGTTAATTTACCTTCTACACGCTCAAGCGTAAGTACTACGGAGATGGTTCCCATAGGAGTGTCTTTAATCTGTACTTCCCAATCTCCAGCAAAGTAATCGCTGTTTTGTGCCATGGATGCTGAAGAGAATAGCAGAGCAGTAAAGAAGAAAAAAAGGATGCTAAGATTTTTCATAAAGTTATTTTTTAAAGGGTAAAATAGATTTGAAATATAAGCTAAACATTGAAAACGCCAAACTGTTTTACCATTATGCTTTTGTTGTTTTCAAGTATGAATTCTTAGATTCTTGGGGGTAAGAGCTTGTACAGTACAGGAGTAACAATTCTGGATAGGATAGTAGAACTGATTAATCCTCCTATAAGCACAATCGCAAGCGGAGAGATGAGCGGGTTAGTACTCAAGGCAATGGGAATAAGTCCTCCAATCGCAGTGATCGTCGTAAGTACAATCGGTAGGAATCGGATTTCTCCAGATTTTTGAATTGCTGTGTCCAAGTCAACACCCTCCCTACGCAATTGATTGGTGAAATCCACCAGCAGTATAGATGTTTTTACTTCTATCCCTGCGAGGGCAATTAACCCAATGATGGCAACAAAGGAGAGGGAGTTGCCAGTAATCCATAGTGCGATCAATGCCCCCACCATGCCCAGCGGAATTACAGAAAGGACGATGATGGTGCTTTTGAACGTTTTAAATAGAAGAATCAGCACTGCAATAAATAAAAATGCGGTCACAATGATGATCGTATTGAATCCAGCGAATGATTCTTGCTTGGTTTCAAATTCTCCTCCGAAGGTGTACTTGTATCCAGGAGGTAGCGTAAGTTGTTGCATTTTGCCAATCACATCGTTGAAGACCCGATCGGTCAAGTAGTTGGCATCCACAAAAGAGGAAACTGACACTGCTCGTAATTTATTGTAATGGTCTATGGTTAGGGTGCTACTTTCAAATTTCAGTTCAGCTATTTGAGCGAGCGGAATGCCTTTCCCGAATTGATTATTGACATAGATTCCGTCAAAGGCGGCTAAGGTGGCGCGTTCAGCTCTAGGTGCAGTCAGGAGAAGGGAGCGTTCGTTGCCTTGGGGGTCGTTGAAAGTGCCCATTTTTAGGCCTGCTAAAGCTAATCGGACCGTTTGATCTATCTCTGACGTCGCAATGCCTAGCTGCCTTGCTTTCTCCTTGTTGATGGCAACACGAAGATCAGTTTTTAGGTTGGCTACAGGATTGTTGACATAGAGCGTGCCGGGAGTTTGTTTCAATAGCGCTTCTACTTTTGAAGCGATCGACCGTAGACTATCCAGGTTTTCTCCTGAAATTCGTATTTCTATAGGTGCGGTGACGGGTGGGCCTTGCTCGAAATTTTTGACTTCCACTTTTGCGCCAGCAATCTGAGCAAAGCTGCTCTTTAAGGACTGAACGATTTCTTGTTTTCGTGGAGCGGAAGTAGAAGGCTTTAGTTGGACAAATAACTGTCCGTAGTCACTGCGATCACTTTCCGGGATCTCGTTGTAGTAAATACGCGGATTGCCCTTACCTACATTGGTAGCAAAATTTTGAAGTTCGGGGATCTTTGCCACCTCCTTCTCCACCAGCTTGGTTACCTCATTGGTAGTGTTGAGGTTGGACTGCAGCGGCGTGGTGATGTTGACTAGAAACTGAGGTTTTTCAGAAGTTGGAAATAAACTAAAGCCAATCACAGGGAAAAGGCCCATGGCCACCAAAAATATACCTCCTGCAAGCGCAAGTGTTACTACAGGTTTCTTTAAAGCTTTTTCGAGTAGGGGAGCATAGCTGAGGTGGATTGCCTTTTGAAAAAGGTCATATATTGGATTGGAATGAGCAACATCTCGATTCCTCAAAAGCCAGGTAGAGAGAAATGGAATGATAGTAAGGGATACCAGAAGAGATGCCAATACGCTGGTAATGACTGCTACAGGCAAGCTTCTGACAAAGTCACCCGAGCTTTCAGGTAAAAACACCAAGGGTAAAAATGCGATTATAAGGGTTACTGTACATCCGACCACCGACAATGAAATTTGTTGGGTAGCTTTTAGGGCAGCTTCTTTTTTTGAATAACCTTCACGAATCCATCGTTCAATATTTTCTACCACGACGATGCTATCGTCTACCAACAATCCCAAGGCGACCACTAGTCCAACGATACTAAGCTGATTGAGACCATAGCCTAGTGCATTCATCAAAATCAATCCTATGGCTAGGGAGAGCGGAATGGAGATCATCACAATGATTGACGCTCGATTGCCAAGAGGGAGAAGGGTCACAAATACCAGGGCAATTGCAATCAAGAAGTCCATGCCCAAACCGCCAAGTCTTCTATTTACATATTCTGCCTGATCAAAGGCAACGATCATCTCCACGTTTTCAGGAAGGTCGGCGCCTGCCGAAGCTAGTATCGGCTTGTATTTCTCTTGGACTTTGGTGATGTTGGTGCCTTCTTTCAAGGCAGCAGTGACAAAGATGGATCGGTAGCCATTTAGTCGGGTGAGGTGTTTGGATTCGTCAAAATCATCACGTACCAGAGCTATATCTTCCAAGAGAATTGATTTGCCTTGGAAGGAGTAAACCACTGTCTTAGCGATCTCCTCCGTCGAAAAGTAATTGCCACTTGTCTTTACATTGAATGTCTTGCTGCCTGCTTCTACCTGTCCACCCGGAATATTGTTCAATTCGCTTCGGATGCTTCCCAAAACCGCCGCCAATGGAATGTTCATTTTTGCCAATTTATCCAGCTGCAGCTCGATTTTGACCACTTGTTCTGGTAATCCATGAAGGGTCACTTTTTTGAGCTCCGTGATGCTTTCCAATGCCTTTTGAAGGGTTTCTCCTTCTTTTTTTAGACTTTCCCGAGATGCATTTTCGCTGACAAGTGCTATTTGAAGAATGTTGACATCCGACGGACGAACTTTTTTTATGTCAATGGAAAAAATCTCTTCCGGGAGTTGTGGTCGTAAGGAGTTCACTTCTCTTACCAATTCTTGGTACTTCTCTTCTACATTTTCATTGTAATTGTATTCGACAAAAAGTACGGCTAAACCATCTTTGATTTCACTCTTGATTCGTTTAATGTCTTCAAGTGCATAGATGGTTTTTTCTAAAGGATCAACGACTAACTCCTCCATATCCTCAGGACTTGCGCCTGGATAGACCACTACAATGGGGAATTGCGGGGAATCGATCACCGGATCTTCGCTTCGTGGCATGTTAAAAAATGTACTCAGCCCCACGACCACAGTCATGAGGAATATCACCAAAGTGAACTGGTAATTTCGTATAGCAAATTCGGTTAGTTTCATTTGCCTTTCTCTTCAATGGTAGAACCATCCGACAAATACGCGCTACCCGAAACGATCAGGCTGCGGTAATTTTCTAAACCCGAAAGGATTTGCACCGCGTTGGGGCTAATTTTACCCACCTTCACCTTTACTTTTTTGGCAGTTTTTCCATCAGCAGTGACAAAAACATAGCCACTGTCTCCTTGGGCATCCAAGAGCGATTCAAAAGGAATTTCCCAGCCTTGAACTGTCGTAGTAGGTTGAATAGAGGCTTGACCAAACATGCCTGATGCGAGAGATAGTCCTTCTGCAGATTCTAAGGCAATTTCTACCCAATAGGAGCCGGTCATCGGATCGGCAGCCTGACTTTTACGAATGACTTTTCCGCGAGCAGCAGTGGATCCTGAGGCTGGAAATACCTCTGCTTGGTCTTCCAGATTCAATAGACTCCATTGCTGATCGCTTACGGTTGCTTGAAACACCCAAGTTGAAGAGGAAGCACCATTGATTTGGAGTATGGGAGTTCCTGAGGCCACCAGCTGACCTGCATTCACAAATTTCTTCAGTACAAAGCCATTTTTTGTTGCGCGAATCTGAGATTGAGAAAGGTTAAAGTTTGCAGTTTTCAATTGTTGCTCTGCGATATCCAAGGCTGTCTTTGAGTTCTCAAACTGTTCCAATGTTGCCACACTATCCTTGTAAAGCTTTATAGCTCGCTGTTGGTCGCGTAGCGCTTTCTCATAGGCTAGTTTGGATTGGTTCACTCCAGCTTGAATCTCGGTCAAATCTAAACTTGCAAGTACTTGACCCGCTTTAATGGCATCTCCTTCCTGTACCCAGACTTTTTCCACTATTCCTCCAACCTTGAATGAAAGTAGGGTTTCATCTTTGGTGGTAAATGTGCCACTAGACTGAATTGGAGCTGAAAAACTGGTAGCCTTTAGGTCTTGTAGGCTAACGGGGATAACTTGTCCTGGGGCAGGAGTGCTTGTTTCAACAACCGGATTACCTCCACAGGAAAGTAAGAAAAGAGGTAGTAAAAAAAAGGAAATGGAGTTGTATCGTTTCATAAATTAGTTGGAAGTAGTTAGGAGACGTTCAAGTTGTGCCAAGGCCATTTGTAAATTGTAGGTGGCAATGTTTTTTTGTAAAGAAGTCTGAGTCCACTGATTTTGAGCATCTATGTATTCTATTAGGGAAAGGCTACCTTCCTTAAATCCTCGATCCACAAGGCGGAGGTAGGCTTCGGCCGAGACTATTTTTTTTTCTGAAGATTGCAGGGTGGCCAGGATCGATTTCACTTCATTTTTTTGAAGCTTTAGTTCTAGGGCTAACTTTTTGCCCAGCAGTTCTTTTTGCCTTTGGATGGATTGCAATCCTAGGTTTCCTCTTTGGATTTGAGTTTGATTTCTTCCTCCTTGAAACACCGGAACGCTAAATTGGAGGCCCCACATCGTGTATCTGGATTGGGAGTCAAAAGTCCAATCAAAACCTTGGGAACCGAAATCTGCATAGGTGGACAGCTTGGGAATCCAGTAGCTTTTCTGCGATTTCAATACAGTTTCCTGGATTGATACAGCCGTTTGAATGGACAGAAGCTCCGAGTTTCCCTCCTGGTTTTCTTCCCCAAGCAAGTAAGTTACTCGCGCTAGATCTAGCACTGCTGCTTCGAATAGCACTTCTTGGTCTAGTGGCCTATTCACTAAAAAATTAAGGTACTGTGCGGCTTTATCTTTTTTGTTGTCGGCTTCAATAAGTAGGGCTTTGATATTTTCTACTTCACTTTCGGCACGCAACACCCTTGCAGGCAGTCCTTTCCCATTTTCTAAAAGAGACTGGTTGTCTTTCAAATTTTGATCTACCAGTGCCTTGGTATTTTTAACGATTTGGTGTGCACTGTATGCCGCACAATATATAAAATAGGCTTGCCGAATGTCCTGGATAAGGGTAGATCGGTAAGTGTCCACTTGCAGGGCTGTCAATTCTACCTGTTGCGCTCTGATTTGTTTTTGGAAATTAAGATCCCTGTTGAGCAAGGGTAGTGTGGCGCGAAATCTGGCGTCGTAAAAATCGTTAGGAAGTAATTGGTTTGATACGTTTTCGAGCTGTGGAAAAGAATTTGAGCCTGTCAACTTATTGAGCGTGGAATAGACGGGGTTGAGCAAGTCACCAATTGGGAAATCGATGGTTCTTCCACCCTGAGCAAGGGTGTAGCTTGCTCCAAATTCCAAGGAGGGCAAGAAGTAACTTTTCGCATCCTTCAATGCCAATAAGCTTTGTTCTAGGCTTGTATTTTTTTCTTTGAGCACTAAGTTATTGGCTAATCCTTCCGCTACATACCCATCCACAAGCTGTTGTGCAGTAAGGGTGTATGGGAGACAAGTAAAGCTCAAGAAAACCCAAAGTAGGATTCTTGGAATTGTCTGGGTAGGATTTTTATCCAAAGAGAAGTTACCTGTGTTCATATTCAAAGTCTATCCAAAATATTGAAAAATGCATCTAAGCCATCTTTTACGATGGTATCTTGACGGTCAGCCAGCACGACCTCGCAGCGTCGGCGAATGCGTAAGGAAACCATGCCATGCACGGTAGACCAAACGAGAAAGGAGAGCGCTTCTTTCTCATGCCCACGGAAATACCCTTCTTGGATACATTCTTGGATAGTAGCTCGTAGGAAATTGAAGGTTCCGAAGCCTTCTTTCCATTGCTCATCATTGGAATTGAAAACATGATCCATGGGAGCTTCCTTGATAAACATCAAGTCGTACATGTCTGGATTTTCGAGCGCAAAATCCACATAGATAGCACCCATTTTTTTTAGTCGCTCCATGGGATTGGATACCGCGGCCAGTACTTCCATACGGCTCATCAATTGCTGGAAACCTCCCTGGTGGAGCGCATGAAAGATCTCGTTTTTGTCTTTGAAATAGTGGTAGATGCTTCCCGGACTGTATTCAATCAAATCGGCAATGTTCCGAATAGAGGTTTTTTCTACTCCTTTTTCAAGAAAAAGGGTCTTGGCAGCAACTAAGATGCGTTCGCGTAATTCCTCCTTATCTCGTTCTTTTCGTTCAGCGATACCCATGATTAAATTTGAATAGTCAAAAATAAATGAACACTGTTTAAAAACTAAGAAAAATCAAAAAAGATTTTAAAAAAGTAGGGGAGGAATCATTTTTTCGATTTAACCCTAGCTATTGATTCTTAATTGGAAAAACTCCACCGAGTTAACTAATTCAAATAAAAAAAGCTCGACGTAATCGAGCTTTTTTTGGAATGGAAGTACTCCTAAACTAAGAATACCGTATTTATTTCTCTTCCGTATTCGGTTTTTTCAATACCAAATAGAAGCAGTAAATCGTAACCCCAGTGATGAGTGCTTGCGTTACAAACGAAAGAATTAGCGCTGATGTGTTCATTGGATTGATTTTTTGCGTTTAATAGTGGAATACCATACGATGGCACAAATACCTAAGAATAAGAGGAGCAATTGAAGTCTAGCCCAGCCTGAATACATCATTTTTTCTTCCAAAACGGCAGCATTCTCCGGGTTGGCAAGAATTTGTGCTTCCAAGTCAGCAAAGGTGATTTTTCCAATTAGGGAACTTGTATCAAGTGGCCATCCTCCGCCTGAAAAGAGGTTGCTAAAGGCAGCCACCCAATCGTTACCCGCAGGGGTAATCAAGGCGCCTAAGAATACAATACTCAACAATACAGGAGTGACATAGGTCATGATCCATTTGTAGAAGGATGGAATACGGATGTCAGCACCTCGGGTGATTTCTTCCCATCCTTTTTTCATGCCAAAAATGTATGTGAATAGGATGGTCTCTAGCAAGGCAAAAATCACCAAGCTGACCGTACCACCCCAATAATCGTACTCGTCAAAGTATCCATACTGGTAGAAAAGAACGGTTGGTAAACCCATGGCCAAGGAAACCAGTCCAAAGGAAACAGCTCCCTTTACCTTGCTCCAACCAAATTCATCCTGCATAAAGCCCATCCACGGAGTACCCATGGCCAGTGAAGAGGTGATGCCGGCAAAGAATAATAGCCCAAACCAACAGACTCCGGCAAAGGCACTGATCAGCGGCCCCCATTGCTGAAAGAGGTATGGCATGGTCTGGAAAGCCATACCAAATCCTGCGTTATGCAATACCCAATCCAATCCAAGAAATCCAGCAGCGATTGGGATCACTATGGCACTTCCTAGGATTACTTCTACAAATTCGTTGGTGAAACCGGCAGTAACCGAGTTGAGCGCGATGTCCTCGTTTTCCTTCAGGTAAGATGCATAACACTGAATGGAACCCATTCCGACAGACAAGGTGAAGAAGATTTGTCCAGCTGCAGCCAGCCAAACCTTAGGGTCTGCCAGCGAGCTGTATTGAGGGGTCCACAAGAAGTTAATTCCATCCCATGCATTTGCATCAGGGAATTCTTCTGAGGCAAAGGAACTGCCCATGGTCCATCCACGAACTGCTAAAATGATACCAAATAGGATCAACAAAGGCATTCCGATTTTAGCAACTTTTTCGATGCCACCCAATCCCGTAGAAAGGATCCATACATTGACAGCAAGTACCAAAATATAGGCTATAAGTGGGAATAGGGGAATCCCGAAATCTGAACCCGAAAGCTGTACGTATTGATCAAAAAACAAACTTACAGCCTCCTTACTCATTCCAGTAAAGGTTCCGATGACACTGTGCACCACGTACACAAAGGTCCAGGATTCAATGTAGGTGTAGTAGGCGACTACGGCGATGTTGGTAAAAATACCGAACACCCCAATGTACTTCCAGTACCATTTCTTACTCATGGAATCTAGGATGTAAGGGGTACTGTGGTTGCCCAATTTACCGCCAAATCTGCCCATACTCCATTCCGTAAATAGCAACGGAATACCCATCAATAGGAAGCAGATGATGTAGGGGAGAATGAAAGCACCTCCTCCATTTTGAACTGCTTGAACTGGAAACCTGAGGAAGTTTCCCAGACCTACAGCATTTCCTGCCATGGCCAAAATAAGCCCAACACGCGAGCCCCAAGCCTCTTTTTTCATAAATAATGTACGTTAATTGGTAGAAATCTAAACTTTTAGATTTCCAAACTTGATTTTTGTATTCTATAAACGGCGATTTTCGAGATTCTTGTGAAAAGAAAGCCTCGATCATCGCTTTCCGTTTGTAATCCAAGAATACCACTTTTTTTTCAGAACAAACAACTTAAATTCCAGTTGCACCCCTAAAAAACTACAGTTTCCAAGGACTAATTTTTAAAATAACACGTTTTTTTACTTCTTGTAACTAACTGGAATAGTTGGATTTAGTAGGAAGTAATCGAATTGCTGGCTTCGATTTTAACCCTTGAAATAGAAGGCCTAGAAATGCCTAAGGAATTATTTTTTTCTTAGGATGAATTCTTCGATTACTGTAAATCCACAATCTTAATGTCATTCAAGCCCTGATTGAACTTTACTTTTTTCCAAGGTGAAGATGGAAATAGGATAGAAGTCAGGACCAATTCACCCTCGTTTACAAATAGTTCTACGGAAAATGCATCCAAGAAAATCCGAATAGATTCTGCTTTCCAGGACATAGGAGCAGAGTGTGCGGCAGCAAAATCCCGATTGAAATTTGTTTTCCCTGATTTTCGTCGGTCTATAGTTACCAAACCCATTTCCTTGGAAATAGCGAGTTCCTCACCGAGCTCATTGGATAGGGTCAATGAAAATTGATCGTCGCTGCTCAATTCGGCAAGAATTTCAACTGCAGATGACGGAAGAAGGGATTCGGTTTTTGAAATAGGGTAGCTTGTTTTTCTGAGTTTTTCCAACTCTCTAGCAGGAGCTGATTTGAGGAGTAAGGTGCCATCAACGTCAAAAAGGCTGATTTCTCGAGGTAAAGTGGTTGCTGATCGCCAAGTCTTCGTTGGTACCACCTGTGCATAGTCCCAGTTGCTCATCCATCCTATCCAGAGCGTTCGATCCTGATCGGCAGGAAGGTTGGACCAAGTCACCCCGGCATAATTGTCTGGTCCGTAATCCAACCAGCGAATCATCGTGTCGTCTGGAGTAAATGCACCTTGCTTGAAATCCCCGATAAAGTATTGGGTGGCAGAGCCTTTTTGAGGCCCACCAGGATTAATGCTGACTAGCAATACCCACTTTTGACTCCCATCTGGGGCTTTCATTGGAATCAGATCAGGGCATTCCCAAACGCCTCCGTGCGCGCCGACACCTTGCCCAAACTGTCCCAAAAGTGACCAATCTTTCAAGTTGGGAGACTCATAAAATTGGACTTTATCCTTGACGGCAAGGGTCATCAGCCAACTCTTTTTTCCATCTTCTTTGGTGATCTTGGTTACTTTTGGATCTCTAAAATCCCGTATTCCTGGATTTAGTAGTACGGGATTAGCAGCGTATTTGCTCCAAGTTTTGCCCTTGTCCACCGAATAGGCTAGCCCTTGTGCCTGGTAGTCAACAGTGCCAGCCTTTTCTCCAAGTGCGTTATGATACGTGAAAATTGCCACGATGGGAGGATTTTCCTTGGTTCCCAATTCGGAGCTATTTTCTGCGTCATAGACTGCACTCCCTGAAAAAATAGTTCCCAAACTATCTGGAAAAAGCGCGATGGGCAACTCTTCCCAGCTTACGAGATCCTTGGATACCGCATGACCCCAGTGCATAGGTCCCCAAACGGTACTATCTGGGTTATGCTGGAAAAATAAATGGTATTCTCCGTCGATGTAAACCAGTCCATTGGGGTCGTTCATCCAGCCTTTGGCAGGTGTGAAGTGGTAGCCAGGTCGGAATTGTTCCAAGGAATTCGAACTGAACTTGATTTCTTGCTGGGTGCAGGATAAAATGGTGAGACTCGCCATACAGCTAAAAAAGAGGGATCTAGTTTTCATTTGCGTTTTAATTTGAGTTTAAAATTATCCTTTCCAGTTGACTTTAGCCTGCATTCTTCAAGTATTTCACAAAACTCCTGCTGCCTTGTTTTTTTGTTTTAGGAATTTAGGAATTCAGGTATTTCGTAGGATGCATAAAAAGTTAATTCCGACGCTTTTTGAGGGGTATTGCTTCTGATTTTTTTTAATCTAAGAAGCTTGGTAGCTTTGGGCTGTATTTAATCTTTTTTTAAATGAAAGGAGTCATTTTAGCGGGAGGGTCAGGAACCCGACTTTATCCCTTGACTATTGCAGTCAGTAAGCAACTCATGCCGGTATACGATAAGCCGATGATTTATTACCCCTTGTCCGTCTTGATGATGGCAGGAATACGGGAAATATTGATCATTACCACTCCTGAAGATTCGGCTGCATTTCAAAGGCTGTTGGGCGATGGCTCACATGTGGGTTGCCAGATTAGCTATGCGGTTCAGCCTAGCCCTGATGGTTTGGCACAAGCTTTTATCATTGGGGAGGAGTTTATCGGAAAGGATAAAGTAGCCTTGGTGCTTGGCGATAATATTTTTTACGGTTCAGGCTTGCACAAGACCCTTCAGGCAAATACGAATCCAGATGGAGGAGTGGTTTTTGCCTACCATGTCACTGATCCAGAGCGTTATGGGGTAGTGGAGTTTGATGCCAATCAAAAGGCCATCTCCATTGAAGAAAAACCTGCACAGCCCAAATCAAACTATGCGGTGCCCGGCTTGTACTTCTACGACAATGAGGTGGTGGAAATAGCAAAAAATATCAAACCAAGTGTTCGCGGGGAACTAGAAATCACCGATGTCAACAACGAATACCTTAAAAGAGGGCAACTTCAAGTGGCCATCCTCAATAGAGGCACTGCCTGGCTTGACACAGGAACCCACCAATCTTTATTGCAAGCTGCCCAGTTTGTAGAAGTAATCGAAGAGCGCCAAGGATTGAAAATCGGCTGTATCGAGGAGATCGCCTACCGAAATGGATTTATTGGCAAGGAAAAGTTGCTAGAAGCTGCCGCCAAACTAGGGAAAAGCGGTTACGGCGCTTACCTAAGACGATTGGTGAATTAATTTTTATGATTATCCGCAATTATACCAGTTGCATAAGAGGGCTGTTTAACACTGCGGATAATCGTTCACAGACGACAGACCACGGTCGACAGCCCACTTAATTGATTCTCAAACCTTATTTTCTTAGGTTAGTGGTTAAAAAGCAAATAATCACATCAGTTTTCTTTTGACTTAAAATAAAAAAAAACCTCCAATCGGAGGTTTTTTTGTTGGCTTTGTATGTTAAATGATTTTCCGAAATTTAAACCAAATGAAAATCACGATTGAAATGCTGATCATTATCCCCCATGTGAGGTAATAGCCATATTCCCAGTTCAGTTCGGGCATAAACTTAAAGTTCATCCCATAAACTCCCACAAGAAAGGTAAGGGGTAGAAAAAAGGCAGAAAAAACAGTCAGAAGTTTCATTACTTCATTGGTCTTCTGAGAGTTACTCGATAAATAAATGTTTAGTAAGGAGTTGGCTTCATCCAAAAAATCTTCAAACTGAAGAATTAGGCTGGATGCAGTTTCCTTTAAGTCTTGAAGTTGAACCTCGTTGCTCTGCTGTACGGTGAGATGTAGCAGCAAGTTTTGAGTCAAGTGAAGTACCTTTTTGCAGGAGCGAGCTTTTGCCTTCGCAAAATAGAGTTGTTCTACAGAGAATCGTTTATTACGGCCGAGGAAAACAGCACTTTCGAAATGATCCATCTCCTCTGACAACCAATTTGCAGGTGTTTCATAGGTTTCAAGCATTTTTTCGATGATTTTTAAGATAAGGGATTCTGGGTTTTCAAAATGTCCAGAAATTTCATTTAAGAAATGAAACGGCTTTTGGTGTACCGATATCAGGATTTCGTCCGTGAAAAAGAATCCAATCTTATTGCTTAGCTCAGGTATGGTAGTGAGTTTCCCATTTGGCTTGGCACTAAATGCCCGTAAAAGCAGGAAGCTAAATTCTCCCACTTTTTCCAGTTTAGGCAAGTGACCCACCTGTACTAAATCCTGTAGAAGGTGTGGATTCAAACCATAGGGCTTAATGATTTCTGTAAGCTCCGCTAGTTTGGGGTTTTCCAAATCTAACCAATGAAAATTCGCAAAATCAATTCGGTTTTCTTTCATGACCTATATTTATTCTAATTCACAAGTTCAATTAACGTGAAACTAAGGAAAGACTTTTCCTTAAAATTTCACCCATGGAGTTGCATTTCAAAAAATCCTTGCTTTGGTAATGCTTGGCGAGCTCATTTTTTAGTTGATCCACATGGGATTTAGGTGCGAGCTGGTCATTTTCCATGGTTTGTAGAATGTCTTCCAATTCGGTATGGGAGGACTTCACTCGTGTAGCAATTAGCGAGCGTTCTTCACGTTGGTATTGACGCATGGACTCGGGTGTGATTACATCCATTCCCAGTTGAATCAAGGCATTATTTTCTTTAAAATACTGGGGTAGGTAAATGGATTTTTTTGCTTCGTAGCACTGCTGATCAAAGTCGATGGCACGGATACGGTAATGCGTTTCTTCAAAATCTGGAGTGACATCGATGACAAAATTGGAGGAATGCATGTCTCCAAGCAGGCGAACGAAGCAGCGTTCGTTGAATTTTACAAATTCTTTCGCCAATCGGATGGGGTTGAGATTGGGATCAGACATGTGCAGTCGCATAAATTTCTCCCCAGGAATTCCCGCAATGTGCTCCTCAATGAGCGTGTTTTGATGCACGAGGTAACTAATTCGATTCGGGGAAAGAAGATCTTCCAATTCCAAGCCATACACCCGTGAGGAGTCTGCATTTTTGATGTAGAAGTAATCAAAGTTGTCGTTGATGCGATTGACCATGCGCACCCGAAAAGGTTGCGTATTTCCAAATACGCAGAGATCAATTCGGTCTATGTACAGGTGCTCCATCACCGAAAGATCCCCACCTGCCTTGAGCAAAGCATAAATTTTCTTTACATTCTGGTGGATTTCTTCCCGATCACTTTGCTCATAAAAGACAGTTTCCCAGTAGGTGTCTTGTTCCTTTGAATCGTAAAGTGCAATGGAATTGGTATATCGGAGCAGCTCATGGTAGTGAATTGGGATATTCACTTCTCGGCCGTATTGCGTGAGGTAGCGTCTTAAACCAGCTCCAATCGGATAGATTATCTTTTTTTTGCTGATTAGAGCCATTTCAAAATTTGGTTTGTTGGCTCTTGTTTAAGTTGCGATCAAAAATAAAGGGGCCAAATGGCAAAACTGCAGCAACTAGCGCAAAAAAAGTACGCGTAAAGGTCCATTTTAAACTTATGGCAGTTGGAAATACCACATAAATGTAAACCATAAATAATGCTCCATGCACCCAGCCCAAGTACTTCACGGCAAGTGGCATGTCAAATCCATATTTCAAGGGCATGGCTATTCCAAGAAGTAGGAGGAAGGACAGGCCTTCGGCCAAACTAATCCACTTAAACCGCTTCACCCATTTTAGTTGTGAATTGTTCATTTCGTTCCTGTGCTAAGGTTGAAAAGGAGCTGGAGTGCTCCCCAAAGTTGTCTTTTTAATCCCTTATCTTCGGCAATGGAAGTAAGAGCATCAGCAAACAGGTATTCTGTTTCTTCTTCCGTATGAATTTCATATGAATTGATGGGAAGTTGATTGATCACGTGTTTGATGCGTCCAAATTTGAGCACTACATGGGCATTTAATGCTTTAAACTCCTCTAGGCTTCGATTTTCTAAGTTTTCTGCAGCGAGCAAACCGACCTCCGACATGGAATGTCCGCATGCATTGAGCATTTTGACGAGCATGTCCATCACCTCTGCGTTGAGGTTAGCCTCCTCATGAATCACCAATATACCCTTTGAAAAATTACCTTTTATAGGGATTGGTTCCTCAACTGCTTCCAATTTGATTTCCTGATCCGTAGGTGTTAGCGAATCAGTAGCGACATTTTTCCTTGAAGAAATAGAGGTATTCAGTACTTTAGCCGGTGCGGCTTCGCTTCCAACAGAAACTTTTAGCGCTGCTGCTATACTTTTTTGATCTTCCTCAAGTAGAAAAATAGGTTCTTCTAAAAATGCGCTGAGGGATTCAAGGCTGTCATTTTCCATGTTTAAAGTTGGTAAAAATTTACCCAATGGCAAAAACTTGATTTAGGAAGCGCTATTCAATTGAGTATTTCCTGTTGGCGATCAATTCATTTTTTTATTGGTGTTTCATCACAATTCACATCCCCAACCACATATTGCAGGCCATCTAGAAAAAACTGCAGCAGTGCTGGATTTTCAAAGCTTTGGGCATTGTGGGAGGGAGCAATGTACATCACTTTCCCTTCCCCCTCTGGGCGAATCCAAGCGACGTAGGTTTTGCCACTTTTTAGCTCTTGATTGGCTCGCTGACTTCGTATTTGAGCGTTGTCAAAATAAAGCAGCGGTGTAAAATTCAACTTGGCATAGGCATTCTTGTAGAAATAAGGTTCGTCCACATGCGAAAAACCATCTTTTGGAAATGCGGCAACCAAGGGGTGGCTTGGGTTCTCCAATTTCACCTGGATCAGTTGCTGAGGAGGATGGTAATCAAAGCTTGCGCCTACCAGTTCGCTGAATTTTTGGGAATTATTTAAGGTGGTAATTCCTCCATGCAGCAGGAGAAGACCTCCTCCCTTTTTCACAAATTCAATGACGTTAGTTTCAAGCTCTTGTGCCTTTGCCATGACCACTGCTGAGTCAAGTGTGGATTCTGCGCGCAGCTGGTCCCAAAAAAGATGGCGATGGTCGGGCTTGGAGCAGGTATTGTTCAAGACGATGGCATCGTAATTTGAAAGGGATTCCTTTTCAAATTGGTGGATGTCTTTGCTTGCGGTTACTTCAAACTGCTTGGACTTTGAACCCAGTATTTTGAATACTTCTTCGGTATGGGGGATGACCCAATGTTCAAAACCGGTGTGCAATGAAAAAAGGAGAATTTTCTTTGCTGAAGTACTTGGAACCCGGGTTTGGGAGGGGGCTAGTGCTTCTATTTTTTCTTTCCATTCTTGAGTAAATGGAATAATTGCTAAATCTTGACCAAAAGTCAAATTTGAAAGAAGAAGAATTGACAGACCGAATAGTAGTTTTTTACACATAGTTTTGATACGCATGGTTGACATATTGATTCAATATACCCTATATTGAATCTCAAAGCCCAATAACCTGAATTTCTTATGCGTTTCAAAAAGAACTTCCTTCTTTTATTCTTTTCCCTTGTATTTATTTTTCAGGCATACTCCCAACAAGTAACCCTTCAAGAATCTTCCAAAGGGATGGATTTTCTTTTGGATGGGAAGCTGGTACTTAGCTACCAAATGACCAAAGAGCCTGTTCCCACCGGGATCAAGGAGGCGTACAGCAAATCTGGGTTTATTCATCCGATTCAATCTCCCAGTGGACAAATCTTAAGTAGGATACAGCCAGAAGATCATTACCACCACTATGGAATTTGGGGACCTTATGCTCGGGCAACGATAGGAGGAAAAGAGGTCGATTTTTGGAATCTTGGGGATGAAAAGGGTCGGGTTGATTTCTCCCGTGTCCTCTCCAAGAAGCAAGCTGGAGGCGCAGCTGAATTGACGGTAAGGCAGCACCACGTCGATCTAAAAGCTTCAGCAGCATCGCAAATAGCGATGGAGGAAGATCTCCGCATCAAGGTGAAGCCTGCCGATAAGGGACGCTACCTCGTGGACTACACCAGCACCTTGCAAACTACCATTCCAGGAGGGATTCTACTGGACGATTACCGCTATGGAGGTGGGATTGGATTCCGTGCCACTGAGGTTTGGGGAGATGCCAACAGCACCATTCTTACCTCAGAGGGAAAGGACCGAGCTACGGCTGATGGTTCCAATGCGCGTTGGATCTTGGTAACAGGGCAGACGGATCATTCCTCCGGGAAAAGCGGAATCCTATTTATGAGTCACAACACCAATCAGGCACATCCCGAACCCCTGCGTGTATGGCCTCTTGGGCAATATGAGGGAAAGGAGAATGTATTTATTGAATTTTGCCCCATTCGCCATACTTCTTGGGAGATACAGCCAGGTAAGCGCTACAGTTTGACCTATAGAATGCTTGTATTTGACGGCGAGTTGACTGTTCAAGAAGCCGAAAATTATTGGAAGTCCTTTGTGAAATAAAACCCAATTCTCATGGAAAGAAGAGATTTTATGAAAAAAACAGCCCTAGCGACAGCAGCATTTGGGATACCAACCCTTGTTCCTGCTTCTGTACTAGGTAAAAATGCACCTAGCAACAAAATTCAGATTGCTCAAATCGGCTGCGGAAGAATTGCGCGAGATCATGATTTGCCAGGAGTTTGGAAGCATGATGTAGCCCGAATTGTCGCCGTATCCGATCTGGATAGCAAGCGGATGGCCGAAGGAAAGCAATTTATTGAGGATCACTACACCCAAAAAATGGGAAGCCCTTACCTGGATGTGAAGCAAGTAGGAGACTACCGAGACTTATTTAAAAGCAAGGATATCGACGCGGTGATTATTTCTACCCCTGACCACTGGCATTCACAGCCCGCCATGGAGGCAGCTCTTGCAGGGAAGCACGTGTACCTACAGAAACCAACCTCTTTAACGATCCATGAAGGAAGGCAGTTGGTGGAAGTGATCCAACGAACCGGTGTGGTGCTGCAGCTAGGAACACAGCAGCGGTCTAGTGAGCAATTTCGGTTGGCAGCGGAATTGGTGAGAAATGGGAGGATAGGCAAGCTGCACACCGTTCGAATAGGTTTGCCAGGTGATCCTTCAGGCCCTGAAGCTCCTGCGATGCCGGTGCCTACAAATTTGAATTTTGACATGTGGCTAGGCTCCACTCCAGAAGTTCCCTACACCGAAATCGGTGTACATCCACAAAACGACTACGGTAGACCTGGCTGGCTGCGACACGAAAATTACGGTGCGGGAATGATTACCGGATGGGGGCAACATCATTTTGATTCTGCTGCTTGGGGAATGAACACCGAATTTATGGGCCCTCAGTACATTGAGGCCGTTGCCGAATTTCCAAGGTCAGGTTTATGGAATGTGCATGGTGACTTTATGGTAAAGGCCTCCTACGACAATGGAGTGGTAATGCTCACCTCAGGAACATACCCCAACGGCATTCGATACGAAGGAACGGAGGGATGGATTTGGGTTTCGAGAGGCAGCTATGTGGCTTCGACTTCAGATCCAGTGGCGCAAGGGAATAATGCGAAGGCTTTGGATGCTTCTGATCCCAAACTTTTGCAAACCGTTTTTGGAGAGAATGAATTGCGATTTACCCGTAGTTCGTCCCACCATGGCAACTGGCTGGATGCCATCCAGGGCAAAGCTGAATTGCTATCTCCAGTAGAAATTGGACATCGATCCTGTTCGGTTTGCCTGATTAGCCACATTGCGATGAAGATGGGCCGAAAGCTGGAATGGAATTCTGCAACAGAGGAGTTTGTCAACGATCCTGAAGCAAATACCCACTTAAAACGAAGCCAGCGAAGACCTTGGGGCACAGACTTAGTCTTAGCCAATAGCTAATCGTCAACAGCTGACAGACCACGGTCCACAGCAGATTATCTTTCCCTTCAAACCTTATTTACCTTTGTTTATTGGTAAAAAAAAGGATAGCCCTATTGAAAAATCAACCCAACTTATGGCGGTAAAATTTCTGTATTTTCTGGTTTTTATAGCCCTTCTGGGCTCGTCGTGTAGTACCAAACCATTGACAAAAATGACGATCAAACCAGAAGAAAAAATAAGGTTCATGACCTTGGACCCGGGGCATTTTCATGCCGGCTTGGTCCACAAATCCATGTACCCTGAAGTGGATTCTACACTTCATGTATTTGCACCAGAAGGCGCTGAACTGAAGGATCATCTAGCGCGCATTCAAGGCTACAACAGCCGTACGGAGTCTCCAACAGCTTGGAAAATCAAGGGATATACCGGTGCCGATTATTTGGAGCAAATGCTCGTTCAAAAGCCAGGAAATGTAATGGTAGTTGCTGGAAAGAACGGTCAAAAAATAGATTACATTCTTGAGGCGATTCGTATTGGAATCCATGTTTATGCCGATAAGCCTCTGGTGATCGATGTGAAGGGCTATCAGAAGCTAAAAGAAGCTTATCGGATGGCTGAGCAGAAACAGTTGCTCCTGCTCGACATGATGACCGAGCGATTTGAAATCACGACACTACTGCAGCGGGAGTTATCGATGATCCCAGAGGTCTTTGGGGAATTAGAAAATGGCACTGCAGCAGATCCAGCGATCACCAAGGAGTCGGTGCACCATTTTTACAAATCTGTTTCGGGTGTTCCTTTGGTGCGACCAGACTGGTTTTTTGATGTTGAAAAAGAAGGAACCGGTATCGTCGATGTGACTACGCATCTTGTAGACCTGATCCAATGGGAAGCTTTTCCCAATCAGGTGCTCAATACCACTGACATCCAGGTTTATGACTCTAAGATATGGCCTACGGCCTTAAATTTGAGTCAATTTACCCAAGCTACCCAAAAGCCTATTTTCTCAGAGTCTTTGACCAAATACCTAAAGGGGGACAAGCTTGAGGTCTTTAGCAATGGAGAATTCCAGTATACGCTAAAAGGAAAGCATGCCAAGGTTCGCGTAGCGTGGGATTTTCAAGCCCCAGAGGGTACTGGCGATACTCACTTCAGTTTGATGCGTGGCACCAAGGCCAACTTGATCATCCGCCAAGGCCAAGAGGAAGGCTACCGACCTGTGCTTTATGTAAAATTACTTCAGGGTGATTCAAAGGAACTGACTCAGGCTGTTCGGAACAGGCTACAAGCAAGCTACCCGGGGATAGATCTGTCGGCGCTGCCTTCTGGGGAATACAAAATCCTTGTTCCTGCTCAGTACCACAACGGGCACGAGGCACATTTTGCGCAGGTGACCGCCAAGTACTTGGACTACCTGCGTTCTGGCAACTTGCCAGCATGGGAAATACCCAATACGCTGACCAAGTATTTTACCATGACAAAAGCTTTGGAACTGGCGAGGAAATAAAGTAATCCAAACTTTCGATCTCCCATTGAGTTAGCATATTAACCTCATACATTATGTCTAGCTCTACGTCTCCATCACCCGCTTCACAAAAGATCACTGTAGCCCTAGCAGGTGCCGGTGGGTACATTGGAAGCTGGTTTATTGAGCAATACAAAGAGAACTACCACTTGATTGGACTGAGCAGAGGTAAGGTCAAGTCTAATCCCTATCCTGAGGTGGAATGGAGACAGGTGGAATTGTATTCGATTACTTCCACCGCCGAAGCCCTCCGAGGAGTGGATGTTGCCATTTACCTCGTGCACTCCATGTCTGCCTCCACCCGATTAAATCAAGGGAGCTTTGAAGATACGGACCTCATTCTGGCAGATAACTTTAGTCGTGCAGCGGAGATAGCGGGAATCAAGCAAATCATTTACCTGGGGGGATTGATTCCCGATGAACCCGAAGAACATCTTTCGCGGCACTTAAAGAGTAGGCTAGAGGTAGAACAAACCCTTGGTTCACGGACTGCAAAATTGACTGCCATCCGTGCGTCTATCATCGTGGGTCCTGGAGGCTCTAGTTTTGACATGATCAAAAATCTAGTCCAAAAACTACCGATTTTGATGTGTCCAAAGTGGACCAACTCCTTGACACAGCCTATTTCTCTGCGAGACACCTTAGATATAATTAACTTCTGTATTGGAAATTCAGCTGTATACGATCAGGTATTCGAAATAGGAAGTCCCGAGGTGATGAGCTATCGGGATATGCTTGCTCGGACTGCCAAGGTGATGGGGAAAAAGCGGCTAATATTTTCAGTTCCGGTGTTTTCGCTTGGCTTCTCCAAGTTTTGGGTTGGGCTTTTTGGGAATACGCCTCCGCAACTGGTATCCCCACTTGTAGAAAGTTTGAAACATACCTTGGTGGTCAATCCAATTCATGCATTCAAAGAAAAAGAGATAGATTACTTGGGTTATGAAGCGTCTGTGAAAATTGCGTTATCGACAATTGAAAGACCTAAATTGCCCAAATTCAAGTACAAAAAGGGTTTAAAAAATACAGTCCGTTCCTTACAGCGCATGACGAATTTAGGAAGGCACAATGCACTATGGGTAGCAGAACGCTATGCACTTTGGCTGCCTTTTTTCTTCCGATACATCATTAGAGGTAAACTACGCGGGACTGAGGTCCTTGGATTTCATTTGCTATGGGACAAGGAACCGATGCTGGAGCTTACCCATGTACCAGACCGTAGCGATAGCCAAAGGCAATTATTTTACATATCTGGAGGCTGGCTGGTCAAGCGGTATGACTACGGATGGCTTGAGTTCCGAGAGGTTTTGAATAGCAAATACATCATTTCTGCCATTCACGAGTTTGCTCCGCGACTCCCTTGGTTTATCTACATAAATACCCAAGCACGTCTTCATCTATGGGTAATGAGTCGCTTTCAAAAGTATCTTGAAAAAAAAGCTGATATTTGATTTATTGATCACCGAATAGAAATCGAATTTAATTTTTACGACCATGAAAACCTTATCTTTTAAAAATGGAGATCAGCTGCCGATTCTTGGACTAGGTACCTGGAAAAGTAAGCCAGGAGAAGTCCGGAAAGCAGTTTATTGGGCGATCCAAGCAGGATATAGACACCTAGATTGTGCTGCCATCTACCAGAATGAGCGCGAGGTAGGGCAGGGGATTGCAGATGCACTTGCAGAAGGTTTAGTTAAGAGACCCGAACTTTTTATTACTTCAAAGCTCTGGAACAATGCCCATCGATTTGAAGATGTGCGGCCTGCATTAGAGAAAACTCTAGACGATCTGAGGCTTGATTACGTGGATTTGTACCTGGTTCACTGGCCCATTGCCTACAAACCAGGCGTAGGTTTTGCTACACAACGCGAAGAGTACTACACCTACCAAGATGTGCCTTTGAGTCAAACTTGGGAAGCGATGCAGGATCAAAATAAAAATGGGCTGGTAAAGCACATTGGCGTTTCCAACTTCAACCAAGCAAAGCTTGCAGAACTGTTTGCCATTCCAGGACAGCGTCCAGAGATGAATCAAGTGGAGCTACATCCCTATTTGCCTCAGCATCAATTGGTATCTTTCTGCAAAGAAAATGGGCTTTTAGTGACTGCCTATTCCCCTTTGGGTTCACCTGACTCTCGTGCTGAGAAGCATGCGCAGGATCCTAAGCTATTGGAAGATGCGGTAGTTCTTGCGCTAGCTAAAAAACATAATGTGAGTATCGGTCAGGTGCTGATTGCCTGGTCGATAGCAAGAGGTATTGCGGTGATTCCCAAATCAGTAAATCAAGCCCGTATTGTCGAGAACTTTGCTGCAGCGGAAATCAACCTAGATGCAGCGGACATGGCCCAGCTCAATGCGATTGGGACAAGTCATCGCTTTGTTGACGGCACCTTTTTTACAGGACCTAAAAGTCCTTATCGTTTAACTGATTTGTGGGATAGTTGAGCAACTAAGAATTTGAGATCCAAGCGCTGAACAGTGCTTGGATTTTTTTTTAATCCTCCAGTTCCAAACTTTCGAGAATAGCTGCCAGCTGATCAAAATCACGGAGACCTGGCTTGATTTCATCTCCACCATCCAAGGCAAACCCATACAATCCGGGCAACTCGCAAAGTGAGTTGGCATTTTCGGGTGTGATTCCAGCTCCTAAAAATAAGTTCAATTGACTAGATAATTCTTTGATAATAGATTTATTATCAATTGTTAAGGATTTATTAGTTGAAGTTATATGTAAAGTGATTTCATATTCCCGGAGATGCTCGATCTTTGCAAGTAGTGCATCCAAGTCTTCTAGTTGCACACGGTAGATTAATTTTTTTCCAAGAGGTGCGAGTTGAACTAAAGTGTCCAAATCCTCCGACTCGATCCAGGTAATGCTAGGATAGTCAACTAGAAGTCTTTCAATGGAATAAGCATCCAAGTCCGAGAATTCGCCTGCGTAATCTATTCCAGAAATCCAGCCTGTAATCTCCTGAAACTGCGTAGGAGAAACACAATGAGCGGAGCCCTTTTCCAAGCTAAAACCCAAAATATCAACATACATCCCAGAGCAATACCTTGCATCGGTTAGGTTTGTAATTCGGTTGATTTTTACTTTTGTTTTTAAGGCCATGGCTTTCCTGTTTGTGCATGCGAAGGTAAGAAAGCTTGTGGGTAGACCCAAAGGGTATTTCTGCCCTTTCCTGAAATTGGGGTCCACTACTTTCATTCAATTTATTTTCAATTAGCTGATTTTTTAATCGATTTCTAACCTAGGTGGAGACACCTAGAAAACCCATGTGCCTTAAAATTATTGTCTTGGCTCTTGCTTTCCTGTCCACCATGGCGGACAGGATGCTAAACGCGCTTGGACATTTACTATTCTTGTAACAGTGCTTGGAAAAACCACATAGGAGGTACATAGAAAAAAGAGAAAGAGTCTTGGCAGGCTACCAGTAAACTTGGCTTATAGTTACGAAATAAACCTATTGTGCCTATGTGGTTCTTTTCTTTAATGCCTCTCCCTCTTTTTTCCTAAGTGATGAACAGGCCTGTTGAGTCGAATCATAATTGGTGGTAGTCATTTTCTTTTTATCCGATTCGAATAATCAACTTTACATGCCCTTCTATATGTATTAAAGTGGCATGCATTTGGTATCTTCGAGCAAGCTACTGGGTTTCAAACCCGGAACGATCCAAACTAAGCATGTCTAAATCATTTTATTTTTTGATGCTATTTCTGTGCGTTTGTTGGACTACAAAATCGGTAGCTCAAGATCGCTATGCCGTATTTTTTAAGTTTAAGCCCCAAAAGGAATATTCCTTAGGAAGTCCAAGTAAGTTTTTAACCGAAAAGGCCATCCAACGAAGAGTACGAGAAAAGTTTCCCATAGACAGTTTGGACCTGCCCGTGACGGCATCCTACATCCAAGGAATAAGTTCGCTTAGCCACGAGCTGCTGTATGTAAGCAAATGGTTGAATGCAGCCATTGTGGTCACTGACGCAGAAGGCAAGAAAAAAATGGAAGGGCTGCCCTTTGTGCAAAAAGTGGATTGGGTAGCCAAAGGATTTATTTCTAGGACAGGAAACCGGAACAGTACTGAAGTTTCTGCCGCCCAACCAAAGAAATGGGTACTTGAACAAAGTTACCGACAGGCTGCGGCCTATGATTTTCAAAATGAGTTGCTAGGCATTCCAGCGATGCATCAGGCAGGATTTACGGGAAAAGGGATTACCGTCGCGGTATTCGATTCTGGGTTTCCAGGTTTGGATAAGGCATCTGCTTTTTCGCATGTTTTCACCAATTCCCAAGTTTTGGGTCAGGTAAATGTGGTTCGTCCCTGGACCAAAGATGTTTTTCGGGATAATGAACATGGTACCCAAGTCGCTTCCTTGATCCTCGCAAACCAAGCGGGTACCTTGGTAGCTGGATCGCATCAAGCGAAAGTAATCTTTGCCATTACCGAGGATGTGGCTACAGAATATCCGATCGAAGAGCTCAACTGGGTTCGTGCAGCTGAATATGCAGATAGTTTGGGCGTAGATATTATCAATAGCTCCTTGGGATACCTTGATTTTGACGAGCCGAGTTTGACCTACACCAAGTCTCAATTGGATGGAAAAACCACCTATGTCACGCGTGGAGCTACCTTGGCTGCAAAAAGAGGTATTTTGGTGGTCAACAGTGTTGGCAATTATGGTTCAGCAGGTAGCAGCAGCTTAGTTGCGCCAGCAGACGCAGATGGGATTCTTGCTGTGGGCGCAGTCAACAGCAGTTCTACTGTTTCTTCCTTCAGTTCACGAGGCCCAACTGCCGATGGCCGTATCAAGCCAGAGTTAGTAGCTTTTGGACAAAGTCCAGTACTGATTCGTGGTTCAGGTCAAGTGGGTGCAGCTTCTGGCACTTCCTTTTCGGCTCCTCAAATTGCTGCCCTTGCTGCTGGTTTATGGCAGGCTAAGCCAGAATGGACCAAAGATGAGTTGTTGACTAATCTTCTGAAAAGTGGCAGTCAGTATGCGACCCCGGATCAAAATTTAGGCTATGGGATACCCAATTTTCGAAGTGCTTTGTATGGTGCGCTTTTGGGGCTGAATGAAGAAGTTGAATTAAGTTCAAATGTCTATCCAAACCCGCTGCGAACTGAATCTCTCAGCATTCGATTTGGAAAGGAATTGAGGATGACGCTTCAAATTTTGGATAGTTCAGGAAGAAAAGTGGTAGAAAGAGTTGGGGAGCGATCCGCTGTTAAGGATCCATATCTCTTTAATTTAGCTGATCTGCCCTCTGGAATATATTTTATTCAGCTGTTAGATGGCAAAGAAATTGTGTACAAGAAACTTATTAAACTTTAACATTGGACAAAACAGGAGTTATTCCGTGATTTGTAGCTATTCAACCTGAAGATGAACCCTCAAATTGCTCCCTCCATACTTGCTGCTGACTTTGCGAACTTGCAACGGGAAGTAGAGATGCTCAATGCCTCGGCTGCGGATTTTATCCATGTGGATATCATGGATGGGGTTTTTGTACCCAATATTTCATTTGGTATACCCGTCACCGAAGCGATTCATCGCCATGCGACCAAGCCCTTGGACGTGCATTTGATGATTGTAAACCCTGAGTTGTATTTGGAGGATTTTGTGAAGGCAGGTGCTTCGATTGTAACTGTTCATGTGGAGGCTTGCACGCATTTGCATCGTACCCTTCAAGAAATCAAGCGGCTGGGCGCATCTGCTGGGGTGGCACTCAATCCGCATACCCCAATTGAACAGTTGACGGAAGTGCTTGAGGAGGTTGACTTGGTATGTGTGATGTCGGTCAATCCAGGATTTGGAGGGCAAAAATTCATTGAACATACCTATGCGAAAGTTGCCAATTTGAAGAACCTGATCCTTAAAAAGGGATGTAAAACCAAAATCGAAGTCGATGGAGGAGTGAGTGAAAAGAACTCCAAACGCTTAGCTGAAGCTGGGGCAGATATTCTGGTGGCTGGAAGCTTTGTATTTAATGCTTCGGACCCTATCGCTGCTATCGCATCCCTAAAAAATATTTCCAGCTAATTGTTGCTGAAAAAATCACTTGGCTTTACAGAAATGGAGCCATTCATTCGATTCATGCCATGACCTTTCAATTTCGCATTTTCCTAGTTGCACTACTTTTTTGGTCTTTAACCCAAGAAGTCGTAGCACAAGTAGATACTACCCAAGTAGTACTTACAGATGCGGATTGGACCAAGTATGCTCAAATCGAAGTGAAGACTTCGAAGTACATGGCTGATAAATCCAAGGAGCTAAAGGAATGGATCAGTGCCAAGGAAGGTCTGGGTGGAGGTGCTCGATACAATCAAATTAAAGGAGTTTGGGGCAATGCCAAAAAAGAAATGGCCATTGGGTTGACGGAAAAGGAGCGGCTAGCTTACGAAGAAGCACTTGTCTTCCAAAATTCATTGCAAAAAATGGTGATTGGGTTTCAGGCAGATTTGATTCGTGATGAGAAATTATTGGGACTGAAAATTTTTGAGCAAATCTCCAAGGCCATTCAAAATGATCCCGTATTGAAGGAAAAGCTTGTTCAGAAAGTGGCCCAGTTAACTAAGAAGTAGGATTAAAATCGTTTCAATGGGCAGGATTTATAATTATTGTCTTTTCACACACCAAAAAGGTTTCGCTGTTCGTTTCATACCTATGTTTAAAGAAAGGTTTTGGCTGTTAGTTTCTTTTTTCTTGCTTGCAAGTGCTCCTTCTTTTTCTCAAGACGAAGATATTTTTGGCATTACCAGAAAAGCGAGATCTCCTAAAAGTGAATCTAGCATCGGTAATGCATTTCGGTCGATCCAGCAAATGTTTTCATTTCAATTAGCTACTGGCGCAGCGCAGTACTCGATGGGGACTACATTTTACAAGGGTGATTCAAAAATTTATCCAATCACCCAATATCAAAATCAAGAATTTGAATACTACCCTTTGCCTGACACCTTGGCTTTGACTACTCGACAGTGGATAGTTCCAACAGTAGAAGCTGGTCTTCGTCTCAATTTATTTAACATTCTAACCTTAGGTGGTGGGTATGGTTGGGAAAAAGGAATGCTCAATCCATTTGCCGGAGGGCAATATCAATTCTCGCTCGAAGGAGGAGCCTACAGTGCAACTAATTACTATGCATCTGCTGGTTTGGTATTGTACGATGCTAGCAGACGCAGATTTCTCCTTAAGCAACGCTACAAAAGGTATAGTAGGGGAAACCCAGAGCTAAAAATGAGAATGGATCGCGAATACCAGCAGCGTATTCGGCAAAATTACCCCTGGAGCATAAGTGTGGAAGGAGAAGTGGGCAAGGTGAATGTTACTCAAGGAGAACCTGCAGTTCCAAAAGTGTACCAGCCTCGATTGGCTGCTGCCAAGGATCAATATACCTATGCTGGAGCGCTACGCGTTTCCTACGACCTTTCCGAGTATGCTTCCGTTTTTGTAAAGGGAAAGTACATGCAACGATCTTTTGAGAATGGCTCTCCTGATTTCACTCCTTTTGCCATGAATCAAAAGGTTTATTCGATACAAACTGGCTTTTCCATCAGGCCCCCTGGAACCAAGCGTTGTAGAATAAATGGATGTGGTGTGGTCATGAAGCACAATCACAATGGTGTGGAGTATCGAGGTAGTTCCATTTTCTATTTTCAAAACCGTAAAATCGGACAATGGAATTGACAAAATAATTGCAGGATAAGGTTTACGACTTGGTTTTATTCCAGCCTGCTTTTTACTATCTTGCATACCGAATTTAAGTTACAGGACGCCATTTATGAGCCAAAGAGAAAACGAGAATATCATTCCAATTGATATTGAAGAGGAAATGCGTGGTGCCTACATCGATTATTCGATGTCGGTAATTGTTTCCAGAGCACTTCCAGATGTCCGTGATGGACTCAAACCAGTTCACAGACGTATCCTGTACGGAATGCAAGAACTCGGAGTATTGCATAACAAACCACATAAAAAATCTGCAAGAATCGTAGGAGAGGTGTTGGGTAAGTATCACCCACATGGTGATTCAGCCGTATACGAAACAATGGTTCGTATGGCCCAAGATTGGTCCTTACGCTACACGTTGGTGGATGGCCAGGGAAACTTTGGTTCAGTGGATGGGGATAACGCAGCTGCTATGCGATACACCGAAGCAAGACTCAAGCGTATTGCTGAGGAGTTGCTGGTGGACATCAACAAAGAGACGGTAGATTTTCAGTTAAACTTTGACGATTCGCTAAAGGAGCCCACCGTGCTTCCGGCTAAAGTACCGGCACTACTACTAAATGGTGCATCAGGTATTGCAGTAGGTATGGCTACCAATATGGCTCCTCACAATCTAGGAGAGGTTATCGATGGGATTATCGCTTACATCGGCAACAAAGACATTACCATTGCAGAGCTGATGAACTTTATAGTAGCCCCTGATTTTCCTACGGGAGGTATCATTTACGGCTACAACGGAGTCAAGGCAGCCTTTGAAACGGGTAGAGGTCGAATTGTCGTTCGTGGCAAAGCAAACATAGAAATCAAAGAAGGAGGAAGCAAGGAGATGATTGTCATCACCGAAATTCCTTACATGGTCAACAAGGCCAACATGGTGGAAAAGACCGCCCAATTGATCAATGAAAAGAAGATTGAAGGGATTTCTGCCATCCGAGATGAATCCGATCGTTCGGGGATGCGCGTGGTTTATGAATTGAAGCGCGATGCAGTTTCTAGTGTGGTTTTGAACAACTTGTACAAGCAAACGGCTCTTCAAACTTCCTTCTCGGTAAACAATGTGGCCTTGGTTAAGGGTCGTCCACAGACCTTAAACTTGAAAGACTTGATTGTTCACTATGTCGCTCACCGACACGAAGTGGTGGTGAGAAGAACAGAGTTTGAACTGAAAGAAGCTGAGAAGCGAGCACACATTCTACAGGGTTATTTGATTGCACTAGATCACTTGGATGAAGTGATTGCCTTGATTCGAAGTTCAGCTGACCCAGAAACTGCCCGTAATGGATTGATGGAGCGCTTTGACTTGAGTGAAATTCAGGCTAGAGCCATCCTTGATATGCGACTTCAGCGCCTTACTGGCATGGAGCGTGATAAAATCATTGCCGAATACAAAGAGATCATGGCCCTTATCGAAGAGCTTCAGGCAATTCTTGCTGATGAAGGAAAGCGAATGGAGATCATCAAGACTGAACTTCTGGAAATGAAGGAACGCTACTCGGATGATCGACGTACAGAGATTGAGCACAATGCGGAGGACTTCAGTTACGAAGACATGATTCCAAATGAGGAAGTGGTAATCACTGTTTCTCATCAGGGTTATGTGAAGCGTACGGCCTTGACTGAATACCGTACCCAAGGAAGAGGGGGTATCGGATCCAAAGGTGTCAGCACCAAGGATGACGATTGGACGGAGTACTTGTTTACCGCTTCTACACACAACTACTTGTTGATCTTTACCGACAAGGGCAAGTTGTTCTGGCTCAAAACCTACGCCATTCCAGAAGGCTCCAAAGTATCAAAGGGAAGGCCGATCCAAAACTTGATCAACATCACCCAAGACGATAAAATCCGTTCCATCATCCAGGTTGAGAACTTGGAGGATCAGGATTACATCAACAACCACTTCTTGGTAATGGTGACCAAGCAAGGAGTCATCAAGAAGACTACGCTAGAGCAATATTCTAGACCTAGAACCAATGGCATCATTGCCTTGAATTTCAGAGAAGACGATCAGCTGGTGCACGTGGCCAAAACCAACGGTAGCCAGCACATTGTCATTGCTGCCAAGTCGGGCAGAGCAGTGCATTTCAAAGAAACCGCAGTTCGCCCAATGGGTAGAACCGCCACAGGAGTGAAGGCCATCACGCTTACCGACAAAGAGGATTATGTAATTGGCATGGTTTGTGCGTCTGAACCAAATGCAACCCTGTTGGTAGTATCTGAAAAGGGATACGGAAAACGATCCGACCTTGACGAGTACCGAATCACCAATAGAGGTGGTAAAGGAGTGAAAGCGATGAATGTAACTGATAAAACAGGTGCATTGGTTGCGATCAAAGAGGTAGTCGATACCGATGACTTGATGATCATCAACAAGTCTGGCATCATCATCCGTATCAGTATGGATCAGCTGCGCATCATGGGTAGAGCTACCCAAGGTGTTCGTTTGATCAAAGTAGGAGAAGGGGACGAGATTTCTTCGGTAGAAAAAATCTCTAGAGAAGAGGAAGAACTTTCAGAATCTTCCGATATTGTCACCGATTCTACTGAAATAACGGATTTGCCTGAGTCCCCCGAATCACCCGAATCACCTATAGACACAACTGAATAAAAATCCCTAACGAAAAACACGAATGAAAAAGCTCGTTCTATCACTAGCAATGGTTGCGACCGTCACCTTTGCTTTTGGACAAAAGAAAGTAGTAAAAGAGGCAGAAAAAGGATTTAAATCTGGTAATCTTCAAGCTGCTTTAGCTTCTATTGATGCTGCTACAACAAACCCTGAAACTAGTGGTGATCCTGCCACCTTCTTGGTAAAAGCACAAATCGAGACCAAAATCTTTGGAAGGGATTCTTCGAATACGATGGAGACCGTGAAAGTTGGAAATCAAGCTTTGGCAACTTTTAACAAAACCTTTGAAATGGCTGGCAACAGCAAAACATCTCCTGTTGGAAAGTCAGTGTATGCAGATGAATTACCTGGAATTCCAGATAATTTGAGACCCTATTCTTTAATTACGCTCAAGAATGTTGCTTTTGACAAGGCATTGAATCGCTACAATGAAGATGATATGGAAATGTCTTATGAGTTCTTCAATCTTGCTGGAGAAATCGATAAAACTGATTCTACCATACATTACAATGCGGGTTACTTGGCAAATGATTTAGGTCGCTTCACTGATGCGAAAAGACATTTCGGCTACCTGTTTGAATTGCCAACATACAATAAGACCAATGCGTATTATTTTATGGTGCAGATCTTGAGTACTGAAGAGAAAAATCCAGAGGCTGCGTTTGCACTAGTGACTAAAGCTCTTGCCGAATATCCAAACGACAAGGTTTTGGCGGAATATGAAATCCAGTTGCTGCTACAGCTCAATAAAATGGATGAAGCAATGACTCAAATCAATAGTGCACTTGCAAAAGACCCAAATAACCCTGGTTTGCTCTTAAGATCTGGATATTTGAAAGAGCAAGGTGGTGACATTGAAGGTGCATTAGTGGATTACAAGAAGTCGGTAGAAGTAGATCCTAAATTCTTTGAAGGAAACTATTACACTGGAGCACTTATGTTGGAGAAATCAAGAGTTATCCTAGCCGAACTGAACTCTCTTTCTGATGCCGAGTGGGAGAAAAGATCTAAGGAGATGGGTACTCAGGCAGATGAATTGTACAAAACAGCTGTTCCTTTCTTTACTAAAGCGTTGGAAATTAAGCCTGACAACACAGATATCATGATTATCTTATTTCAAATCTATACTCGTCTGAAGAATACAGCTGAAGTGAATGCAATGAATGCAAAGATTTCTGCCATTCTTGGAGTCAACTGGCAAGAGAATTAATTCTTGACAACCTTATTTGAAGGCCGGAATTTTCCGGCCTTTTTTTTTATTTAGTTGTGGTTTTGGCTTTCAATTGTAATCCGATACCTGATCTGTTTTTTTACTGTATTCATAAAAATTCAATTTTATTTGGTGATGAATTGAATTAGTTTGCGTTTAGTTGATCCCACACCCATGCGTCCACGAATTTTACCCTTTTTCCAGTTCCTCATTTCTTTTGCATTTCTCTCTTCCTTAAGTTTTGGGCAGTCCCTTTCTTCCTCTCAGCTCTACCATCAGCTGTTGAAATTGCGGGAAACAAAACGGGTATTGTACGTAGCTGCACACCCAGACGATGAAAATACCCGCATGATCGCATACCTAGCCAATGGGGAGCATGCTGAAGTGGGGTACTTGAGCCTCACGAGAGGCGATGGTGGACAAAACCTTATCGGTAAGGAATTGGGAATTGAATTGGGGCAAATACGAACTCAGGAATTGATCAAGGCTAGGGAAGTAGATGGAGGCAAGCAATATTTCACCCGAGCTCTTGATTTTGGATACAGCAAGGACCCAACGGAAACCCTTCAAAATTGGGATAAAGAAAAGGTCTTGGCAGATGTAGTTTGGGCAATTCGCAGCTTCCAACCGGATATCATCATTACTCGATTCAATACGACTCCAGGCATTACCCATGGTCATCATACCACCTCTGCTATCCTTGCTAATGAAGCTTTTGCGCTTTCAGGTGACCCAAAAGCTTATCCAGATCAATTGAAGTATGTAAAACCTTGGCAGGCAAAACGTATTTTTTTCAATGCCTACAATTTTCGAGGTGAGTTTGAGCCAGAAGCTGGGAAGCGGTACTACGCAATGGAAGTAGGGGGCTATGATCCCTTATTGGGTAAAACCTACCATCAGCTTGCAGCTGACAGCCGTACGATGCACAAATCTCAGGGCTTTGGATCTACGGCAGGTACTGGAAAGGCCAAGGACTATTTAGAGCAAGTTGGGGGAGAAGCCTATAGCAACTCACCTTTTGAAGATTTGGCTAGCCGATGGGAGCAGCTTTCCGGAGGTAAAGAAGTAAAAAGTGGTTTGGATGAGCTGATTCGTGCCTTCAATTTCAGCCAGCCGGATCAGCAAATCCCTCAGCTGCTAGCGCTGAGGAAATCAATTGCGGCACTAAATTCATCAGCTCCTTGGATCAAAGAAAAGGCGGAAAAGCTTGATCAGCTTATTTTCAAGATAATGGGCTTGAAAATAGAGTTTCTGGCAGGAAAAGAACTGGGCTATCCAGGAGAGGGACTACTCACTGAACTAGTATTCACCAATCCTTCCAAGACCCTTGTTTCAAATATTTCGCTACAGGTCTACGGAACCAATTATGTAGGAAAAAATGCAGCTGGAAACGAGCCGGTTCGGATGTCTATTCCGCTACAACTGCAAACTAATGCAGTTCTTTCCCAGCCTTATTGGCTTCAAAAACCCGTAGAAAACGCCTTGTTTCAGGTAGCTAACCAGCAGAAGATCGGAATTCCTTATGAACTGCCTAAAGTGGGAGGAGATCTTTCCTTTTCGGTTGATGGGGAATCTTTTTCGATGGCAATCCCTTTGGAATACAAATACAATGATCCCATTGATGGAGAGGTAAAGCAACCATTTACCCTGGTACCCGAGGTAGACCTTTCCCTATCGAAAGAATTGGTGTTCCTTGTGGAAGGAGCAGACCCTACTGTGACTGTAACGGTCAACTTTAGAAATCAATTGCTTGAAGGGGCGATAGAATTTGAAAGCTTAGACTCCAATCAATTCAAGGTGTTAAAGGTTGAAGATTTTCCTGCCCAAAAGCAGCGTAGGTATACCGTAACCTTCCTTCGAGGACAAAATGGAAGAAAGGAGATTAAAGCTCGCTTTAAGGGTGCTTCCGGGAACGTATTTGACCAAGTGGTCCACCGGATATCCTATCCCCATATCCCCAATTTGACCTATTTTAGTCCAGCACAAATCCAACTGATCCAGGAAGACTGGAAGATTTCTGGTGGAAAAGTTGGCTATCTAGAAGGGGCTGGGGACGAGGTTCCAGAAGTATTGTCTGCTTTGGGCTATCAAGTCAGTTTCCTCGATGAAGTCAATTTGGAACTGGAGAAGTTGAAGCAGTACCAAGCCATAGTAGTGGGGATACGTGCCTACAATACGCAAGAATTCTTAGCGAGTAAACAGCCAATCCTAATGGATTATGTGAAGGCTGGTGGCAACTTAATTCTGCAATACAATACGAGCAGTCCTTTGGTAACTTCCCAGTTGGGACCTTATCCCTTTGAGATTGGCCGTGACCGTGTTACAGTAGAAGGTTCACCTGTGGACGGGGATTGGGTAAGTAGCTTGCTTAGCAGTCCAAATAAGATGCAACAAAAGGATTTTGAGGGTTGGGTACAGGAACGAGGACTTTATTTTGCCTCCAAAGTAGATGATCGGTACCAAAGTCCCTTGACGCTACAGGATCCTGGAGAAGCAGCAACGAAGGGCGCATTGATTACTGCTAAGGTAGGGGATGGAACGTATGTGTACACTGGGCTATCTTTTTTCAGGCAATTGCCTGCTGGAGTACCTGGAGCGATCAAATTAGTGATCAACTTGATAGAGCAATAAGATGGAAGAGAAAGAGATTCCTTGGACCAAACTGTATATCGCTTTGATGGTCAGCTTGGTTGTAATGATTGGATTAATGTATGGCTTAACAATCGCATATTCATGAGTACGCTAGATTGGTTGGTGCTTTTTTTGACCCTGCTTTTTATATCCGTTTATGGGGTTTATAAAACTCGCGGAAAGCAAAGTTTGGAAACCTACCTCAAAGGGAATACGGCTAATTGGTGGACGATAGGCTTATCCATTATGGCTACGCAGGCTTCTGCTATCACCTTTTTGAGTACTCCTGGACAGGCCTACGAAGATGGGATGCGTTTTATCCAGTTTTACTTTGGCCTACCCCTGGCCATGATTATTATTTCGATTGCCTTCGTACCTATTTACTACAAGTTGAAGGTATATACTGCCTATGAATACCTTGAAAGCAGATTTGACCTGAAAACAAGAACCCTGACTGCGCTTTTATTTATCGTGCAGCGTGGTTTGGCAGCTGGAATTACCATCTATGCACCTGCTATTATTTTGTCTACGTTGCTCGGCTGGAATTTGACCTGGACGAATATATTTATTGGAGTGCTTGTCATTTTATATACCGTTTCTGGAGGGACAGAGGCAGTATCGATCACCCAAAAGCAACAAATGGCGGTGATGATGGGAGGGATGGTTTTGGCAGGGATAATGGTCATCCAGCTGTTGCCAATATCCATGCCCGAAGCCCTTCGCGTAGCTGGAAAGATGGACAAGCTAAACGTGGTCAACTTTGATTTTAATTGGGAAGACCGCTATTCGATCTGGTCTGGGATGACTGCAGCTGTATTTTTGTTTTTAAGTTACTTCGGTACGGATCAAAGCCAGGTCCAACGCTACCTTTCTGGGCAAACATTGACTCAAAGCCGAATGGGCTTGCTGATGAATGGATTTTTGAAGATCCCCATGCAGTTCCTTATTCTATTTATAGGGGTGTTAGTTTTTGTGTTTTATCAATTCATTACTCCTCCAATTCATTTCAATCAAGTACAAACTGAGTCACTTCGAAATAGTAGCCATGCTCCCGAATTAGCACGACTAGAGGGAGCCTTTCAAGCTAATTTTGACTCCTCCAAGGTTGTTTATTCTCAATTGCTAACTGCAATGGAACAAAAGGAAGAGGCTACTGTGGCAGGATTAACTGGGACCTTAAAAAGCTTGAAAGAAGGCCAACAAGAAATTCGAACTGAAGTAAAGTCCCTGCTACTTACGCACGATCCTGAAGCCGAAACCAGGGATACGGATTATGTATTTATGCGCTTTGTGATGGATTACCTTCCGCCGGGTGTAGTGGGCTTGTTATTTGCGGTAATTTTCACAGCGGCGATGTCCTCCTCCTCCTCAGAGCTGAATGCCTTGGGAAGCACGACCACCGTGGACTTGTACAAGCGCTCTATTCGTAAGGAGGCAAGTGATAGCCATTACGTGCGTTCCTCCAAGTTGTTTACCGCATTCTGGGGTTTTGGTGCAATACTTTTCGCTACCTATGCTTCCTTATTTGAGAACCTGATTCAAGCGGTAAATCTGCTGGGTTCCTTATTTTATGGAACGATCTTGGGTATTTTTATTGTGGGATTTTTTGTGAAATGGATTAAAGGAAAGGCTGTTTTTAGTGCAGCAATCGGTTCTCAGGCGCTGATTTTGGTGGTTCACTTCTTCAATGGGAAAGGACTAATGGGCTTTGAGTGGAACATTGGGTTCCTCTGGTACAATGCCATCGGTTGCCTTGCTGTGGTTTTGTTTGGCTTGATTCTTCAGCTCTTTGTAGGGAGTAGCGACATTAAAAAGTAAAAACGGAGTAAAAATTTGAATAGATTCAAAAAAGAAGCCTTCGAATTTTCGAAGGCTTCTTAATTGTTTATCTGATTCTCCGCTTTTTCACCACTAACCAGAAAAAAAAAGGTTTGGGGTTTAAATAGGTGAGCTGTGGACCGTGGACAGTCAGCTGTCAATGATTATCCGCAGTTTTAAATAGCTGAGCTGTGCTACTGGCATGATTGCGGATAATCCTATTGCTTATTTGATTGACTTGATCAAGCGGTCGTTCAACCCCACATAATCCAGGTTTTTACCCTCTTCAGCCAGCTTCTTTGATTTTGTTGCCGACTCTAAGGCTTCTGTCTTCTTGCCAAGGCTCATTTCGATTTTGGCTTGAAGGTGTAAAGTCCAATACTTTGGATCACTTGCAGTAGATTGTTTGATCCAAGTGTAGGCTTGATTCAGGTCCTTGTTACTTGTGAAATAGTAATTGGCAGCCTGATAGAGCAAAGCAGGATTTGTGCTTTGTGCATCAATTACTTGCTTTTTGATGTCTGCCATGACAATTGGATCTACCTCTGTTTGAATCGTAAATTCTAATCTGGTTTCTTCCCATTTGATGGAAAGATCCGCGCTAGAATCTGTTAATTTATTGAAGCTAATTTCGAAGGAGTCATACAATCGACTTGTTTTAGCAGGTGTTGCTGTAAAACGAAGGATGTCATCTTTGGTTTCGTATCCGATTGCTCCCCACAGTTTTGTGTTTTTGCTTAGGATCATGGTCCAAGAAGATTTTCCTGGAATGGAATAAAGTGCATAGGAACCAGCTGGTACTTTTGTTCCGCTGATGATTACTTCAGTGGAGAAGGTAAGGATAGTTGCTCCATTGGCACCAGTTCTCCAAACTTGTCCAAAGGGCACTAGTTCACCAAATATTTTTCTACCCTTTGTGCTGGGTCTGCTAAAGTCGACTGTAACATCCGTTAGTCCCACTTTTTGAATGATTTTTGAGCTAGGGCTTGCCTGAGGCATTTGGATTTGCTGAGCCGTACCAAGTGTAGCTACAAAAAGCAGGACTAGGATAAGGAAATTGATTTTCAGTTTCATGGTTGGTTTTTGTTTATTCGATGTATTTTAAGTTGTGGAATTTAGAAAGTTTTAAAACACTCTAGATTACTGTTCGAAATTAGCTATTTTTTTCGCTGTGGACGTACTAATTTACCCTAAATATCCACTTTTGAACCAATCAATTGACTTTGGGATCTTGGTTAATTATGATTTTAAGTGCTATGCTTCTTCAAGTGCCAGTAAAAAAATGACTGCATTTAAAATCATAAAGAATAAGGCGGGTAAGGTAACACGAAGGCTATCCTTAACCTTAAGTCTCGTGACTACGCCTAAAAACATGAGCAGTGCCAAACCGCCTGAAGAGAGTAATAAGATGGGATTGTAATACATGCCCACTAGTAATCCAATGGCTCCTAATCCTTCACATAAAATTACTAGGAGTCCAAATTTTTTCAAATTGAATCGTTCAAACTCACTCTTCATGTGAGATGAGGTGAAATAGGAAATAGCGTAACCTAGAAATGATAAACTTGAAATTAATATCGATGCTTTCAGGATAAAATATGGCATCAAACTGATTGGTAAGTCATTCCGAAAATAAACAGGCAAAGCGCCAATAAGAGAAATGAAGGCACTCGCTTTGCGATGGGATTCGTTACTTTAAAGTGAAAGTATTGTGCAGCAAGCATAAATAACGCCATTAAAACCGCTGAAAAGGGAGTTAGTGCAGGGTACCAAATTCCAGCGGCTAGTAGTGTGGCAATTGAAATTTTGGATGCGCCAACAAAGGATCGGGTAAGTTCACTGAGCCCAAAATCTTTGAATTCTTGGACGACAACATGATATCTGAATATCCAAACATAGGCAACTGATAGTGTGACGATAAGCTGAGAAATAAGTACAAGAGTTTCCATAATTGATTTTTTAGAAGTGTTTTTTAGGTTGTTCTTAATGGCAATGAAATAGTTTGGTTTAGGCAGCTGAAAAACTAGTAAACAGTTAAAAAAATAAAGCTGTGGAAGTGGCAAAGAAAATCTATTCCACTCCAATAAAATCGATTAACAATTCGAAATCCTCCTCACGTTTGTTTGCAATCAAAAAGCTTAGTTGTTCGATTGTTTGAAAGTTGAAATTAGGACTATCTAAGATCCTTCCGAAAAACTGAGGATAAAACTGTGCTAGGGGAAGTTTAATTAGTTGCCACTCTCCAGAAGTGCTAAATGGATGGACATAGGATGCGTTTTGGGATGTTTTTGCTTTGATTCGAAATTCGTATTGTTTCCCATCTCCTTTAACTTTAAGTAATACAAACCTATTTTCTGCGGTCAATCCTATTTTTTTATTTAATTGAATTGAAGCGAAGCCGCCATTGTTGGCTAAGGATACATGACCTGTAAATTTCCCATGCCCTGAACTGGTGAGCAAAAGCGAACTTTTGGAGATTCCACCCATTACTCCATCGTTGACAATTCGCCAATCACCGACCGTAGTTTGTGAGGTAAAAGAATAAATGCTTTCCATTTCTGTTGGGATAAATAGGGTGATCCAAAAAAGCAAAAAAGCAAATTTCATAATTTCTTGATTGGTAACTTCTCAAAAGGAGGGCGCTAATTTTATAACCCGCATACTAGGTGTTTTGTTGAAGAAGTCATTTTAGAATTTTTAATAATCAGATTTTTTTCCGAACGGGAATGACCTACTTTAGGTGCTTCTTAGCTTAAAGATTATGAGTATAGCCATTATTAGTCCCGGTAGAGATCCAAAGGCATGGATAGCAGCACTTCAGCACCACCATCCAAGCCTAGATTTACAAATCTTTCCACATATTGATCGACCAGAGGATGTGGAAATGGCTTTGCTCTGGCAGCATCCTCCTGGTTACCTGAAAAATTTTCCCAACTTAAAGTTGATTAGCTCGCTAGGTGCAGGAGTTGACCATATTTTATCGGACCCTGCTGTTGGGGATGAACTTCCAATCGTTCGAATTGTAGACCAGAAATTGACTTGGTCCATGACCAATTATGTAATCATGGGAGTATTGAACTATCATAGGCAGTTCCTTCGTTACTACCATGACCAACAAGCTAAGGTTTGGGACATGACCAATCCTGAGCTACCAGTCAAAGTAGGAGTGATGGGCGTAGGAGCCTTAGGAGGGGATGTACTTGACAAGTTAGCTGGTTTGGGATTTGAGGTTATTGGTTTTGGCTTTTCAGAGAAAAAAGATTTCCGTTACCCATACTTTCAAAAAGATCAACTGGAAGAATTCCTTTCACAGGTAAATGTTCTGGTTTGTTTACTTCCACTTACCCCTGAAACCGTGGGGGTTTTGAATCTTTCGCTATTCAAAAAGTGTACAAAAGGCACCTATTTGATTAATGTAGCAAGAGGCAAGCATTTAAATGAAACAGATCTGTTGATTGCCTTAAATGAAGGAATGCTTTCAGGGGCTCTTTTGGATGTGTATCAAGTAGAGCCGTTGCCCTTGACCCACCCGTTCTGGGAAGAAACTCGTATTCAATTGACCCCACATATTGCATCGGTCACCAACCCATTGGCTGCCGCTCCTCAAATTATTGAGAATTATAAACGGCTTAAAGCCGACCTTCCTTTCCTAAATCTTGTAAATCGAACTGTAGGTTACTAACTATCCACTATGGCATCTCAATTCACTATCCTTTGTCCGATTGACTTTTCAGAATGCGCATTAAATGCGCTTGAATATGCTGCGAAGATCGGAGAAAAGTACAAGGCTAAATTGATTGTTTTTCACGTTATAAATAAGCAAGACTACCAAAACCTGGCTCCATTGGATTTGGAGGGTACTTATCAAAAAGAATTTGTAGATCAAAAATTGAAGAGTTTACAGGATGCAGTACTAAAGGAAAGCATTCCCAATGGTCTCCAAAGCTGTGAAGTGGTAATTTCTGATGGGGCAATCGTCCAAACTACCATTGCCTATTCTCAAAAAATCAATGCGAATTTGATAGTTGTTGGTACGGAGGGAATGAATCAGTTTAAGAAACAGGTTTTTGGAAGTCGATCTAGTAAGATGGTCATTCAAACCGATAGAGATATTCTTGTGGTACCAAGAAAAGCTTTTTTCAAACGCCCTAAAAAATTAGTATATGCCTCTGACTATGTTGAAGAAGATAAGTCTGCCATAAAAAAAGTGGTCGAGTTTGCGACATTTTTCGATTCGGAGATCGATGTAGTTCACGTTTCTTCAAGATCTCGAGTGATAAATAAAGCACTTCACAAGACCATGGTTGAAGAAATGAAACCGGCGATTTCTTATGATTTGGTGAATTATGTCTTGAAGGCCTTCCGTGATGATCTGGGACTTGGACTTGAGAATTACTTGCAACTTGCAAAAGGGGATATCCTCGTGACGCTAAGCAAAAAGAAAGAATTTTTCGATCAACTATTTTCCAAAAATCTATCTCGAAAAATGTCTTACTTTATCACCAAACCACTCTGGGTGATAAAAAGTGCCTAGCGACTTTTGGAAAATAACCCCTTGATGTAGGACGAAAATTCCTGCCTTACTTCGGCTTTGGTAAAAATTCCCTTGAGCACGTCTAAGAAATGACCGGTGGTCAATTTTGTCGTGTCCGCCTTGGGGATCGATCTTTTTGGGGTTGATTTTTCGGCCTCATTTGGGAGTGCTGATTGAGCTACTTCAACTTCTTTTTTGGGAGGATAGCCACTCAAGCTATCTGCTTTTTGAAAGTAATCTTTCGCTTTTTCTTTTCTCCCCATTTTTTCTTCTACCAAGCCTAAATTATTGAAGGCTACAGCATCCTCAGGATCCAGTTCTATTGCTTTCTCATAATCTGCAATCGCCCCCAAAAAATCTCCAATACGATCTTTTAAATAGGCCCTGCTGCTGTAGCGATAGGGGTTATTTGGATCTAAATTGGCAGCACGATCGAGTTCTGATAGTGCCTCCTCACTCCTTCCCAATAAATGCAATACCACCCCGCGGTCGCTTAAGAAATCCGTATTGTAAGGTTCCAATTCAATCAAAATATCGAAATCTGCCAAGGCTTCAGCCCCTTTTCCCAAGCGAATTAGGGTTCGTCCCCGAAAGAGATGGAAGAGGGGATTCCCCTGTTCACTAACACTCAATTCTTGGAAGACTTCCAATGCAGCATCAAAATTTCCTTCCTTGTATAGCGCTACTCCTTTTTCAAAATTCATCGTCTTTCAATTGGCTTGCAAAACTAACCTAGAATCATCGATTAAAGTTTATTTGCTAAGAAATTCTCGATGGATTGCTGCCATCTATTATCTTTAGGTGCACGAGTTAATTCTCCTATGGCCCTCATTCCTGAAGTAGTTTTAAAAGATTTAAAAGCGAATAAAATAGCCCCAATTTACTTTTTGCAGGGTGATGAGCCTTATTTTATTGACTTGATTAGTGACTACATCGAGAAGAATGCCATTCCTGAATTTGAGCGTGGATTCAATCAACTCGTGCTCTATGGCAAGGAAGCATCAGTTAGTACCATACTTTCCCATGCGCGCAAATTCCCGATGATGGCCGATCGACAGCTGGTTTTGGTAAAGGAGGCGCAGAATATTCCCGATCTCGGAAAAGAAGATGCTCAAAAATTATTGATTAGCTACCTCAGCAATCCCTTGCCAAGCACTATTTTGGTGTTTGCCTACAAGCATAAAAAACTGGACGGTAGGAGCACCTTAAAAAAGGAGATTGAGAAAAAAGCAGTATTTGTTGAAGCTGAAAAAGTTAAAGATTGGAAACTTAACGAGTGGATTGAAAGTTATTTTAAGGACTTAGGATATCAAATTGAAACGAAAGCGGGGCAGCTGCTAGCTGACTCCATTGGCAACAACCTGGAAGTATTGACCAATGAGGTCGGAAAAATGCTCATCAACTTTCCCGAGCCGACTCGATTCACTGTAGATCACATCTCGAAGTACATCGGCATCCACAAAGAATACAACAACTTTGAATTGACCAAAGCAATTGGGTATCGCGATGTGAATAAGGCCAATCTGATAGTCCATTATTTTATTCAAAACCCTAAAAATCATCCCGTTATTCCAATTTTTTCGTTGCTGTATTCCTATTTTTCTAGAATTGCACTGCTGCATCGAGCAGGTGCACTTCCAGAGGCGCAACTCGCTGGTGCTATCGGAGTGAACCCTTATGGGGTTAAAGAATATGTTATTGCATCAAAAAATTACAAGTTGGGCAAGGTAATTGATGTATTTGGATACCTAAAAGAGGCAGATCTTCGTTTTAAAGGAGTTGATTCCGGAAGCATGACTGAAGGGGAAATACTCCGAGAGCTGGTCTACAAAATAATGCATTGAATTCGCTAACTGCCATGAAATACTTCTTGGTTCTGCTCGCAGGGCTTGGCCTCAGTTTGGAGTCCTATTCACAATCTTCGCTTTACCAAAGCAGCTCCCAGCAGGGCTTGGATCGAGCTGCAAGCCTGTACGATCAGCAATTGTTTGCTGCAAATCTTTACGATAACAACAGGTTACTCGCAACTGGGCTTAATCTTACTCAGCAAAAGCAGGCCGAACTGCAGCGTGCACTGTCGGCACTGCAATTGGAACGGCCAGATGGTCTTGGCCTAATCAAAAGATTTATTGAAGACTATGCTGGTCAACCCGCAGTTGCGACTGCCGCCACTTTCTTAGGGAATTACTATTTTTTTAAGAAGCGGTATTCGGAGGCTATCGAAGCTTTTGAGCTGGTGCCAGTGGGATTGGTGAACCCGGATAATCGAGCCGATGTAGCCTTCAAACTGGGTTACAGCCACTTTCAGCTAAAGAATTACGCTGCTGCCTCAAGCTATTTGGATCAGGTAAAAGAGTTAGCGCTTCCCATTGCAGCAGATGCCTTGTATTACAGCGGCTACATTGCCATGGAACAGGGGAATAGCCAACAGGCCATTCGAGAGCTTCAACTTGCGGAGAAAAGCGAGTTTTATGGTAGCAAGGTTCCTTATTTATTGACTTCTCTTTATTACACCGAAGGCAAGTATGCTGAAGCCATCGGCTATGCTACTCCCTTACTCGCTTCTGGAAAGTCTTTCGATCAACAAGAGTCCATTCATCTATTCTTGGCCGAGTCGCATTATGCGCTAAAGGATTTTAGGAATGCCGCTGACCAATACAATTCATTTAGTTCCTACAAAAAGGGTGAATTGACCAAGGAGGAATATTACAAAGCAGGTATCTCATTTTTTGAAACAACGAACTACCAAAAGGCAAGTGAATTTCTGAAGGTAGCTGCCTTGGGAAATCCTGCTATTGCCCAGGCAGCAAGTTACTATTTGGGACATACCTACGTAAAGCAGGGTAATTTTCCCTATGCCCTAACAAGTTTCCAAGTGGCTTCTGCGAGTTCAATTGGTCCGAGAATTCAAGAAGAGGCCTTATTTAACTTGGCAAAGATCAATTTGCAGCGCGGAAATTTTCAAATGGCTGTCAACACCTTGGATGACTACCTGAATGCATATCCCCAAGGAAAAAGATTTGGGGAAGTAGAATCCTTGCTTTCTGACGCCTTGCTCAATTCTTCCGACTACCTCCGCGTTTTGGAGCAACTCGATAAGCTTAAAAGCAAATCCCCACGCATTCAGCAAGCCTATCAAAAAGTTGCCTACTACCAGGCACTTATTTATTACCGAGATCAAAAATTTGAGCAAGCACTTAGCTATTTGACCAAATCCCAAAATTATCCATCTGATCGTATCCTTTTGGCTGAGACGCATTTCTGGAAGGGAGAGATTTACAGTGCGCAGGATGATTTGGCCAAAGCGATAAGTTCCTATCAGCTTGCCATCAATCAAACCTCGGCTTCTGACCCTTATTTTTTGAAGGCGACTTACGGATTAGGCTATGCGTATTTTAATTCCCAAGCCTATGCATCTGCGGAACAGCAATTTCAGGCATACCGCTCAAGTCAACGAAACAAAAATGAAGCAGCGAATCAAGATGCCTTGTTGAGGTTAGGAGATTGCTATTTCGTTCAAAAGAAATTTGCACAAGCAGAGACCACCTTTACGGAGGGGATTGCGGATAAAATTGCAGGGCAGGATTATGCACACCTTCAATTGGCGTTGGTGACCAACTACCAGGGAAAGAACCAAGCGGCTATTGAGCAACTCAATTTATTGCTAGCAAATTTTCCAACGAGTGTCTACTTGGAGGATGCGTTTTTCCAGAAGGGACAGATTTACCTTGAAGAGCTTCGCTATGAGGAGGCGATCACTGCATTTAGTGAATTGATTCGTGAAAAACCAAGTTCGCCGTTTCTCCCGTATGCTTTGGAGGGGAGGGCAGTAGCAAACTATTCCCTGCAGCGCTTCAGTCAAACCCAGGAGGACTATAAAAAGATTTTGGAGGAGTATCCTTCGGTAGAAAACGCTGAAGCAGCTCTGAAAGGCCTTCAAGAGGCTTTAGCTGTACAGGATAAGGCAGAGGAATTTGGAGAATACCTTCAAAACTATAAAAATAAAAACCCCAATGCAGGATCAGTTCAAACGCTTGAATACGAATCTGCGAAAAGCCTTTACCTCAGCCAAAAATTTCCTCAGGCGGCTAAGGCCCTAGATAGCTACCTTCGAGCTTACTCGGAATCAGCCCAAAAAAGTGAGGCCTTGTATTTTGCTGCTGATGCCTATAGACAGGCTGGCGATGCAGAAAGAGCCTATGTTTTATTTAAGTTGATGGAGAAAGAGCCCGCATCTCCGTACCGTGTCAAGTCCTTGCAGCAATTGGGAAATATTGCCTTGGAGCGGGAAGATTTCGCAGAAGCCTTGCGTTATTATGCCTCTATTTCAGGTCAATCCAGATCTCCATTGGAAGAAGCAGAGGTGACAGTAGGGATGATGGTATCACAATTTTTCTTGAAGGATTACCCGCAGGCAATTAACGCCGCTACCCAACTTCTAGCTCAAGACGAATTAGTTCCAGGTTCGGTAGCAAAAGCGCTGTCTGTGAAAGGCAAATCCCATCGTTTCCTAAGTCAAAATCCCGAAGCCGAGGATAGTTTTGGCTTGTTAATCCAGGAATATACCACTGAGGAGGCGGCAGAAGCACTGTACCTGCTAGCGCTTCAGTACCAAGAAAAAGGGGATTTTAAAGGGTCAAACGAATTGATTTTTGACTATTCTTCGCCATTTTCCGATTTTGACTATTGGTATGGAACTATGTTTTTGCTTTTGGCAGACAACTATTTGAAGTTGGGAGAGGTGTTTCAAGCAAAGGCGACCCTACAATCTGTGATTGATCAAACTACCGATGCTACAGTCAAAGAAAAAGCAGTAGCCACACTTAAAAGCCTGGACTAGACCATGAGAAGCATTTACTCCTTATTCCTATTTCCTGTGCTTTTTTGCGGAAGCCTAAGTTTTAGTGCTGCTCAAACTTCGGCAAGAGGAGGCCTTCAAGATCAAGTGTTTGTGATTCAAAAAGATCGAGAAATCCGTTTGCCCAAGCAAATTCGAAGTTTTGAAAAGATGCCTGCATTGCCTCAGCCCAAAGCTTTGGGAACGCTAAGCTTCCCAGTAATGCCTTTTTTTCTTCCTGTTCCAGCTTCTGAAATTCAGGCAGAGCCTGCCACCAAAGAATGGAATGTCCCCAAGTTGGATTTGTATCCAGGATGGGTTCGCGTAGGCTATGGCAACTTTTTGTCACCCTTGATTGAAGGGCGATACCTATCTACCCAGTCCGCCGATTTGCAGTATGCTACCAAATTCCATCACCAGAGTTTTGGAAAAGGTCCAGTGAGCTGGATGGAAGAGGAAAGCAAGGAATCGCATACGGAACTGGCTGGCGATGTCAGTTACTTTTTGGATGAATCGGAGTTGTATTCTTCCCTAAACCTGAAAAGAGATGCCTATACCTTTTATGGTCGAGACTTAGGATTTGTAATCCCTCCAAATTGGGATTTTGCGAGTCCCTATTTAGCTCAAAATAAACAACTACATGGTGATTTTAAGTTGGGAATTCGCGATCTAGATAAAGTGGGTCGGATCGGATATGCTGGGGAGGTTGTTTTGGCTGGCTTCAGAGATAGCTATGTTGTACGGGAGCAGGAACTGGGTTTTGTGGGAGAAGGAGAGTTTAGGCCTTCCAAAGAAATCACGGCTAACTTAGGACTTTCGTATTTTACTACTGCAACTGAGGACTTGCGGTATGACCTCAAACGAAATTACTTTTCACTTCGTCCTGAAGGGCAGTACACTTTTGGAGATTTTCAGTTCACGGCTGGTGTTATTTTGGTTTCTGAAAATGATTCAGTAGTGGAACGTAAACCTGGGATTCGACTTTTTCCAGTGCTTAAAACTACCTATCAGGTGTCAGAAAAACTCCAGGTGAATGCTGCAATTTCCGGGGATGTTCAGCGCAATACCTACCGTAGTTTTGTTCAAGAAAACCCTTTCCTAGGACCCAGTGATCAGTTGTTGAATACAGTAACTAAACTTTCCTTTGCAGCCGGTGTAGAAGGGATTGTTTCGGATAAGTTAGTTTATCGAGCAGGCATTGACCTTCGTCGCCAATCCAATCTCCATTTCTTCGTGAATTCGTATGCGGATACGGCTCGATTTGAGTTAGTTTACGACCAAGAGGCTACCGTTTTTCAGTTTAACTCGAATGTAGAACTGTCTTTAACCGAAAAGTATACCCTTACTACTCAGTTTGATTTCTTCCATTATAATTTATCTAATCAACAAGTGGCCTGGCACCGACCCACTTGGATCCTACAACTAAATAATCGGTACAGTCCGTTCAAAAAGTTAAACCTTCAAGCTAATCTTCAAGTCATGGGTGGCTTGCAAGCAAGAGGATTCGGAGTAATTGAAACTAAACCCGTACGAGCCGAAGTAGTCAAGCTTCCTGCACTTGTAGATCTCCAATTGAAAATAGACTACGCCGTAAATCCGCGACTTTCCATTTTTGCTGAAAAAAATAACTTGCTCAATAAGAATAATGCCCGTTGGTTGAACTACCCAGTGCGGGGAATTCAAGGAGTTGGAGGGCTGAGTTTCAAATTTTAATTTACTGATAACTAGGGTTGGGCTTTACCTAGTTTTAAGTTAGTTTCGTATATTATCACTAGTACAATGGCAGAAAAAGATTCCAATCCCAAACAATGGCCAGATCCCAAGGATTTTGGGCTTCCCTATGTAGAGGTGAAGCCGCTTTCTTCAGTAAAGTCCAATTCGAAAGCAACAGACCAAACTCCTTCCATTGAGTCGCCTAAAACTTCTTCATTTACTGATAAAGACAAGAACCGAGAAACGAAAACAAATCGACCAGCTGATGCTTCTACAACTCCAGCAAAAAGCGAGAAAAAGAAAGTAAAAACATGGGTTTGGGTGGTTTTAATTGCAATTATTGCAGCAATTACTAGCATCATTATTCAACTAAATTCAACTCAGAAACCTGTTACTGAGCAGGAAATTTTGGTTGCGGGCCCACTAGATACTGCAGCTCTTTCAAAACATTTTGAAGATAGTTTTAAGCTCGCAAAATCGAACTTGGATTCTTTGGCTAATCAAGATTCCTCTGGTATTTCCGACTTCGATTTAACTTCGACCTCAACAAATTCTGGCACATCAATTGCAACAAATCCTATAGTCAAACGAGCTGAGCAAATAGATGGGAAAACAAGGTATTATTTAGTGATAGGAAGCTTTGCGAGTGAGCAGGAAACTGCTAGATACATAAAAAATTCAGGGGATAAATTCTCTGAATACTATCTAGTGTATCCTTTTAAAAAAAATCAAAACTATAGGTTAGCAATTGGTTCCTATAGTACTTGGAAAGAAGCTTCGGCTAAATTAAAAGAAATGAAAGCGCAGGATTCAACAGATTATTGGATATTGAATTATTGATGATGGTTTTATTACAGACATTTGCTATTGATTCCGTTGCGACTGTTCCAGCCGCAGTTGAAGCTACCACTCAATCCATTGGATTAGTAGACCTTTTGATAAAGGGTGGATACATGATGATTCCACTTTATGGATTGTTCGTTTTGGCTATTTTCATTTTTATCCAGAAACTTTTAGTAATTCAAAAGGCCTCTAAAACACCAGGAAGCTTGATGGATCAGGTAAAAATATTGGTACAAAATGGCCAAATAGATAAAGCAAAAATGCTTTGCGCAGGAGAAAAAACCCCTGTGGCGGTCATGATTTCCAAAGGCATAGATCGAATTGGATCGCCTCTGAAAAACATTGAAGTAGCCATTGAAAATGTCGGTAAACTTGAGATTTACAAGCTTGAGAAGAATTTAGGGGTTTTAGCGACTGTTTCAGGGGCGGCGCCTATGATTGGATTTTTGGGAACCGTAACCGGCATGATTCAGGCATTTATTTCCATTGCCCAAGAGGATGGAATGGTGTCTCCCAAGTTACTTTCTTCGGGGATTTACGAAGCCATGATTACTACCGCCGCAGGATTGGTTGTGGGAATCATTGCGTACTTAGGCTACAACTATTTGGTTACGCAAGTTTCCAAATTGGTACACCACATGGAATACACCTCTATTGAGTTCATCGATCTACTTCAAGACAAATAAAGATGGGATTGCAGCAGAAAAATAAAGTCGATGCTTCGTTCAGCATGTCCTCCATGACGGACATTATCTTTCTTTTGCTGATATTTTTTATGTTAACCTCTTCATTTATAACCCCTTCAGGGCTTTCTGTTAATTTGCCTTCGAGCGAAACTTCTGATATCGTCATGCAGGAAGTAACGGTATCTGTGACGAAAGACCTTCAGTTTTCGGTCAACGATCAATTGGTGACAAGAGAACAACTCAAATCAGTTTTAACTCCATTATTGGAAGGTAAAAAAGGGCATGTAGTGTTGCATTTGGACAAGGAGGTGCCTGTAGAATACCTAGTAGAAATTGGAGGCATTGCCGCAGGACTGGGGGCCAATGTCTCTATCGCGACTAAACCTTACAATTAATGCTTGGTGTGAATTCCAGTTCACTCGAACAAAAAAGCCGAATTCAATCGGCTGTAATCACCGTCCTGGTGCAAGTGTTGCTATTTCTCGCCATGTACTTTATTGTGGTTTGGGAGCAAGCTAATCCTCCTAAACCTACCTATGGAATGGAGTTGAATTTGGCATTTTCGGATGTAGGCTCAGGAGATCAGTCTCAAGTACTTGCCAATACCTTAGAAAATCCTGCTACTGAAGATGCAGCACCAGGAGAGACCATACCAGTTCAGCAGGAAGCAGTTCCTACAAATCCCTCCAAGACTGTTTCAACCAAGCCAAGTACCAATCAAGCGGTAAGCACCCTACCTTCCCCTCTTAAAGGCGAAACCACAGCGAATGCTCAACCGGCAAAGGAAGAAAAGAAAGAAGTGAGCCCTAATCCAACAGTAGTGGAGCAGCCCAAGGTGGACCAGCGGGCAATATTTGGGGCTGGAGGAAAGTCTGGAAAGGCTTCACCTTCTGGAGGTTCCACCGGACAGGGAAACTCGGACACCAAAGGAGATCAGGGAAGTCCTACAGGTACAGGTAAAGGTGCCGCAGGAGGTGCTGGGTATAGCTTGGATTTGGCAGGCTGGGATTTTGCCTCTCGACCAGCTATCAACGACAGGGTATCCACGAGAAATGGGCGAATGGTCTTTAAAATAACGGTGGACGGATCCGGAAAAGTCGTCCAAGCAATTCCCTTGGAATACAATGTATCCAATGCTGTATTGGCTTATTACCGCCAAGTAGTCAACCAACTCGATTTCAAAAAATCTGGGGCTGCTGCGGCTGATTTTTCAACAGGGAAAATCACTTTTGTGGTCAAGGTGGAGTAGATGACTTACGCAGAAACCTTGGATTACCTTTTCAATGCTTTACCCATGTTTCAACGGGTGGGAGCTTCAGCCTACAAGGCAGATTTGACAAATACCCTTTCCCTTTGCGGACATCTGGGTAATCTGCAGGAAACATTCAAAACGATTCATGTTGCTGGGACCAACGGGAAGGGGAGCACCTCCCATGCCTTGGCTTCTGTATTCCAAGCGGCAGGCTATAAAACTGGACTTTATACATCCCCTCACCTCAAATCCTTCACCGAACGAATTCGAATTGATGGAAAAGAAATTACGGAAGAAGATGTGGTTGAATTTGTAGCCAATAACAGAGCCTTTTTGGACCAGCTTCAACCCAGTTTCTTTGAGATGACCGTAGGAATGGCATTTTGGTATTTTGCAAAGGAGTCCGTGGATATCGCAGTGATCGAAGTAGGGATGGGAGGGAGGCTGGATAGCACCAATGTGATTCATCCTGAACTTTGTGTGATTACCACCATCGGTTACGACCACACTCAATTTTTAGGAAATACCCTTCCGCTGATCGCTGGAGAAAAGGCAGGAATCATCAAGCAAGGTGTTTCCGTCGTGATTAGCCAAACGCAAAAGGAAACGCAGGCCGTATTTTCACAGCAGGCAGCTGCAAAGCAGGCAGCTATTGTTTTTGCCGATCAGCTGTGGGAAGTGACTAAACTACAAGAATCAGATGACCCAAGCATCCAACAGCCGGCCAATTTTAAGGTACGGAGCAGCGATGGGGAGTTTAATTTGAAGTTTGGCTTGAATGGGGACTACCAACGCTTCAACCTTCCTGGTATTTTGGAGGCTGTCAAGCAGCTACGCAATCAGGGTTGGAACCTTTCGGATAAGGCGCTACAAGTAGGATTGGAAAGTATCTCTGAGCAGACGGGGCTGAAAGGCCGGTGGCAGCTGTTGCAGGTAAATCCAATCATCCTAGCCGATACAGGTCACAATGAGGCTGGGATTGGAGAGGTAGTGTCCCAGCTTAAAAAGTATTCCTATTCAAAGCTTTGGATGGTGATTGGAATGGTGAATGACAAGGATATCTCTAAGGTTTTGGACTTGCTACCAAAAGAAGCAAACTATATTTTTTGCCAAGCAAGCATCCCACGCGCAATGGATGCCCATGAATTGGCAAGGAAGGGGAATGAAAAGGGGTTGATTGGACAGGTTATTCCTACCGTTACAGAAGCCCTTGAATTTGCTAGAAAAAATGCCTCCCCAAATGACCTGATATTTGTTGGAGGGAGTACTTTTGTAGTTGCAGAAATTGAAAATCTTTAATGAGTAGAAAAAAGCTGGTTCGCTTTGCCCAAAACGATGTCAACCCCAATGTGGTACAGGAAGGTAAACCTATTTTTGAGCAAGTAAAAGGGCAGTGGAATGCACTTCAGTTTGCTGTTGACCAACCTTTAGTCGTCGAATTGGCCTGTGGAAGAGGTGAATTTACATTAGGTCTAGGTCGGCAGTACCCGAACCAAAATTTTATTGGAGTAGACATTAAAGGAAGTAGAATTTGGAAGGGAAGCTCTACAGCTACAGCCGAGGGTATAGCTAATGTGGCATTTTTACGTACCCAAATTCAGCAGCTCGAAAACTTTTTTGCACCAAGCGAAATCTCTGAACTCTGGATAACCTTCCCGGATCCTTTTCCAAGAGATGGGGATGAAAAGCGAAGATTAACTTTCCCCAAATTTCTGGAGATGTACAAGCAGCTGGTCAAGGCTGGAGGGATCATCCACTTTAAAACAGATAATACGGGTCTTTACGAGTATACTGAATCAGTTTTAAGTGCTCGACCTGACTGCCAGATACATCATAATGCCTCAGATTTTTACGAAAGTGAACTACGTGATGCACATTACGGCATCAAGACGCGCTATGAGAAGATTTTTTCGGATAAGGGTGAAAAAATCAAGTACATCCAATTTTCTTTTATAGAATAAAATCGGCCTCTCGGTAGCGTGGATTGGGGTAGCTGTAGAATCCTTCTCCAGTTTTCTCTCCTAGTTTTCCTTGATCAATATAGGTTTTCAAATGGGCTGCAAAAGCCTGAGAGGCAGTATCGGGCATTTTGTGTGTGACATGCCATGCAGTATCCAATCCTATGGAATCTAAAATTCCAAATGGTCCCATCGGCATGTGGAAATTGACCATCCAGGACTTGTCTACATCTTCAATGCTTCCCACTTCTCGGGTGATTAGTTTGCCTGCAGCGCCCAAAAGTGCCATCAACATTGTATTGAATATGTATCCTGGGTTTTCTTTGCGTACGATGACAGGAACCTGATTTAATTGCCGACCCAGTTCTTCTAGGATCCCAATCAATGCAGGATCTGTACCCGGATGGGGCATAATATCTACCACCCTAGAATAAAAGACATCGTGAAAATGGAAGGCACAAAATTGCTTGGGTCGACCCGTTTCGTCTGCAAATTGGGAGGGGAGTAGGTAGGAGGTATTTGTAGTCAACCAAGTATTTGGGTCTGCTAGCTGCCCAACTTGTGTCCACAGGGCCTTTTTGATGGTAACATCTTCAGTAACACTCTCATTTACCAGATCAGCTCCTTTCAAAGCCTCACCAAGGTCCAAGGTTGGCTGTACTCGCTGGAGGATTCCTGGGACTTGTGATTCAGTAAGGTTTCCCGCACGAACTAGTTGGCGAAGGATTTTTTGCATGGTCAGCATAGCCGAATCCAGAGATGCTTGTTTCAAGTCAAAGATCGTTACAGAAAATCCTGAAATTGCAGATTGAAGCGCTACACGTGAGCCAAGCGTTCCAGCTCCTAGGATGCAAACTTTTTGAAGTGTCATGTGAATTAGAGTTGATTTTTTTGAAGGGTTTGGGTCGCTTTTTTGCCGGCAGCTTCTACTACATGGATTAATTGCGCAAATCGAGCATCGTTAGAATGGCCCTGGGAATACCTTTTAAAGATTTGTTGAGCGATGACCGCCACCTTTACTAGTCCAAAAACATAATAAAAGATCATTTCTTCCTTGGATCCTCCTGCCTTGGAAAAATAGTAGTCCATCAGCTCCTCCCGACTTAAGTTGCCAGGTAGGTGACTCAAATTAAACAGTTTGAGGATTTCTGGATCCTTTTCTTCTGCCCAATAGGCAAGGCTAGTTCCTAAATCCATCAGTGGATTTCCAATTGTGGCCATCTCCCAATCCAATACACTTTGGATCTTGCTGGGGTCATCCGGATCTAAAACTAAATTATCGTATTTGAAATCATTGTGAATAAAGGCCGTGTACTCGGTTGACGGAATGTTTTCCTGGAGCCAGCTTGCTGCGATTTCCAGCTCAGGCAAGTCATTTGTTTTGGCTCGAAAGTACCGTTCCACCCATCCGGTAACTTGACGTTGGGTAAATCCTTCCGGCTTACCCAACTGAATCAATCCTGATTCCTGAAGTTCCAACTGATGTAGCTCAACCAAACAGTCCACAGCACTTCGGGAAACCTTCTCAAACTCCATTGCACCAAATGTCAAGCCTTTTGGAACCTTGTTCCTTAAAATTGCTCCTTCAACAAATTCCATTAAAAAAAATGGAGCTCCAAAAATAGACTCTTCTTCACAAAAAAGAATGGGATTTGGACTCTTGGTATATCCTGCCTTTTTTAAGCCTTGGAGAATTTTAAACTCTCGACCCATGTCATGGGCTTTGGCGATTTTTTCACCAAAAGGAGGGCGTCTTAAGATGAACTTTTCAGTTGGACTATGCACCAAAAAGCTCAAGTTGGAATAGCCTCCTGGAAGTTGATCGACTTGAATTTGCTCAGCGGAACAGTTTAGGTTGGCGGCCAAATAGTCTCTCAGCACATCAAAACTCAAGGTGCTACTCATTTGCTGCTGTAATTTTTAAGAATGCTTCTTGCTAAGGCTGATTTATGCACCTCATCAGGTCCATCGTAGATTCGTGCACCGCGCTCGTGTCGGTACCAAAAGGAGAGTAGCGTATCATCGGTAATTCCCAGTGCCCCATGTACTTGGATGGCTCGGTCAATTACCTTCATCAGTACATCTGCCACAAAAAATTTGATGGTAGAGATATCTTCTTTTACAGCTTTCGCACCCAATTCCTGCATCTTTTGAGCTGTATCCAAGACCATCAGGCGGCTGGCCTTGATTTCTGCTCGACTTTCAGCTATCCAATTTTGGATGGTCTGTTTTTCAGCAAGCACTTTGCCTACTTCGAGTTCGCGAGAAAGAGCTCGGGTGCACATCATGTCAAATACGCGTTCGCAAATTCCAATCCAACGCATGCAGTGGTGGATTCGCCCAGGACCTAGGCGTTCTTGTGCCAGCGCAAAGCCTTGGCCTTCCAAACCAATTCGATTAGTCACAGGAACTCGGCACTGGTCAAACTTAATTTCCGCATGGGAGAGGTAATCTTCTCCGGCTTCTCCCATAATGGAAATGTTGCGTACCAAAGTATAGCCAGGTGTATCCAAAGGAAGTAAGATCATGCTTGCCTTCTGGTAGGGAGAAGGGGCATTTGGGTTCGTTACCGCCATGACAATGGTGAATTGTGCCCCATCGGCTGCTGTGGTAAACCATTTGTGGCCTTGAATGAGGTAGTCTTCTCCGTCAAGGATGGCAGTGGTAGCCATATTCACTGGATTGCTACCTGGAAGTTGGGGTTCGGTCATCGCAAAGCAAGAACGGATTTCACCGCGTTGCAGGGGACCTAGCCACTTTTCTTTTTGCTCCTCAGATCCAAATTGGTGGAGCAACTCCATGTTTCCGATATCAGGAGCATTGCAGTTAAACACGTAATGTCCCATTGGGCTTTGGCCTAAGATTTCGGATACCTGGGCAAATTGAACCAGGTTCAAGCCTAAGCCCCCTTCATCTTTAGCGAGGTGCGGTGCAAAAAGGCCTAGGGATTTTGCTTTTTCACGAAGAGCTTGCAGCTGGGGCAAATAAGATTTAAATGGCCCTTTGACCACATCCAGGTCTATGGGAAATAGTTCTTGCACTACAAATTGTCTGTAGGCAACTAAAAGTAGCTGCAGTTGGGCTGCCGAGATTTCTTGGTTTGGGTTCATTTTAAAATCAAATGGTAAAGCCTCCATCGGCTGTTAATATCGCTCCGGTGGTGTAGGTGGAAGCAGGAGAGGCAAGAAACAAGGCCATTGCACCAATCTCTTCTGATGTTCCCGCTCGTTTGATGGCCAATTGTTTGATAATCATGGACATGATTTTTTCATTGGACCAAAGTGCCTCAGAGAATTTGGTTTGGATAAGGCCAGGGCAAATGGCATTTACACGAATCTTTGAGTCGCCCCATTCTTTGGCAAAAACCTTGGTTAACGAGATTAATGCAGCTTTAGAAACCGAGTAAATCCCCAGACCCTGTTCAGGCGACAATCCCCCAATACTCGAAATGTTGATGACGGATGCTCCGGAAGATTTTCTCAAGTGGGGATAGCAAAGTCTGCTCAGTTCAAATGCTGCCTTGACATTGACATTCATGATTTTGTCGAAGGCCTCTAGGGTAGTTTCGTGCACAGGTCCAAATACAGGATTGCTGGCGGCGTTATTTACGAGGATGTCAATGGTCCCGTATTTTTCAACTGTCTTTTCAACCAGTAGTGGTAGCTCGTTGATGTTTCCCACATTGCATGCGATTCCGGTCACTTCATATCCTTTGGAATTGAGCAGAAGTGCTTGTTCATCTAGGACCTCTTGCTTTCTGCTGCTGATGACTACTTTTGCTCCTGCAGCAGCGAAGATCTCCGCAATGCTAAAGCCTATTCCTTTACTGGCTCCAGTAATCAGAGCTACTTTTCCATCCAAAGAAAAAACTGAAGATAAATCCATGTGTTTTGGGGTTATTTTTCTTCCAAAAGATAGGAAAAATATGGCCATGCTGTAACTTGTAGCCCAAGCAATTTGAAATTATATCCCTCATTTTATCCTTTTAACGAGCACATGAAAGAATTAATTTTTGATCACACGGGTACGCCTCAGGAAGTCTTGTATCTCAAAGAAAGTGAAATGCCTCAAGCTAAGGCACATGAGGTACTGATACGAGTAACTGCTAGAAACATCAATCCTTCAGATATCATGTTTGTTCGTGGCATGTACGGCATCACGCCCAAGCTACCAAGCAGTGCAGGTTTTGAGGCCTGTGGGGTGGTAGAAAAAGGGGATGAAGCCGGAAAAGTGCCTGCTGGAACTCGCGTGATGTTTACTGCCATTGGCACTTGGAAAGAATATGTCTGTTTGCCAGCTGCTTTGGTGATTCCCGTTCCTGCTCAAATGCCGGATGAGGTAGCCTGCCAGGCTTTTGTCAACCCGATGACTGCCTATGGCATGATTGAAGATTCTGGGCTAGAAGCTGGCCAGTGGTTATTGCTTACTGCAGGTGCTTCAGCATTTGGAAAATTTGCCATACAGATGGCCAAAGCCAAGGGCATTCGTGTGGCAGCGACTGTTCGTCATGAATCTCAAAAGCAAGTGTTGTTGGATTTAGGTGCTGAGCTGGTGATTAATACAGCAACAGAGAAACTGGGAAAAGTAATCTTCGAAAAAACAGAGGTCGGTGTAGATGTAGTTTTTGATGCGGTAGGAGGGGAATTGGGAGTGAAGACCTTGTCTTGTCTGAAGCAGAAGGGCAGGATGATGGTGTTTGGAGCGCTTTCCTTGGAAAACCTTTCGATCAATAGTGGCTTGCTCATCTTTAAAAATCTACGAATCGATGGATTCTGGCTAAGCACTTGGATTGAAGAGCTCCCTGCTGAACAACGAATGAAAGCTTTTCAACGTGTTTTCGGATTTTTGATGCAGGATACCTCGAAGGTAGATGTAGCAGCAACCTACCCACTTTCTGAGTTTAAAGCTGCTTTAGACGCCTATGAACAAGCGGGAAGAAATGGAAAAATCCTCCTCATAAGTGAATAGTTGCCGTAACTTGAACCGCTATTTTTAGGATTATCGCCATATTTGTAGACAAACAATCAAGAGATCAACCATGAATTGGGAAAAAATAGACCAGGAGCTGACAGAAATTGTTCAACAAAGGAATCAGCTAAGTGCCTTGGAATATAGTGATGAGAATTACGATGATTTAGAGGAGCAATTGCATGATCTCGAGGACGACTTTAACGAAAATTACGAGGAGATTTTAGCTCCAGAATTGGAGAAGATTTACGCCAAGTTGAAGTCAGACTCGGATGTTTTATTGCCCACAGCGTATTTGGCTAATTACTACCAGGAAATGCTTCCTGATGCAAAAGGGAGCATCACCTATGAGGTAACTGGTAATCAGGGCGTTCCTATCGAATCGGATCAGCTGGGAAAAGTGGACTTGCGTATTGTTTTGGTCCCTAATCCCGTCCGTTTTGTGTTGCTTATCAATGGAAAGCAATTAAAAGAATTGTGGAAAAGCAGATAAAAAAAGGGGCATAAGCCCCTTTTTTAAAATAAACTTGCTTGCACCACCTGTGGCTTCGTGGCCTGTATCGTTCCTTTAAGCATCTCTTGCATTAATTTAAGGAATCCACGCTGCCATGCTTCAGGGCTAATTTTAGTTTCTTTCCCTTCAAAAGAAATGGGGCCTTCCATTTTTTCATAGCCCAAAACCATGCTCCAAACGGTATAAAACGTGATCTCTGGTTGCAATTCTGGCCGAATACTGCCGTCTTTTATTCCTTGAGATACAATTTGGATTCCAAATCGGGTAGGCTCCAGTTGAAGTTCCAAAAGTTTATGAAAATGAATCGAATCTAGAATCAAGGGATTGATTTGCGATTTTAACTCTGGGGAAGTGTATTTCTTGAGTAAGTCCAAAAAATGAATGATCGAATGGTAATAGACAGGTTGTTCCTTGGCAAACTTCCAGATGCGTTGAACCAAATCAGTCAACATCTCCATTCCATTTTTGCCTTTGGCACGTAAGGACTCTCTAAATTCATCTTTCAGTTGCTCGAAGGCTTTTTTGGTAAGTGCCATGTATAGGTCTTCCTTATTTTTATAGTAAAAATAGGTGAGGCCTTTACTGATTCCCGCTTTCTTGGCTACATCTTCCATGCGCGTAGCCGCAAAACCCTGTGCAGTAAATAAGGATACTGCGGCATCTAAAATGAGTTTTTCTTTATTTTTTTCGCCTGCCATTGTTATCTAAAAGGGAAAAAGGTGTGAATTCAAATGTATTAAATCCTAGTCAAAAAAAATAACATTTGACTAAGAGTCAAATGTTATTAATTCGTCACTAATTTTTGGCTTGGGATGAGCCTTCGTTTTGGTTAGGCGAGGACTTCTACGATTACGTAGTTTTTCTTTCCTTTTTGAACTAGCAAATACTTTCCTTGAAGTAGGGTATAGGCTACAGGGCCTTGAGGATCTTCCACTTTTTCTTTGTTGATGCTCACGCCGCCTCCAAGAATCATTTTTCGAGCTTCCCCTTTGGAAGGGAAGAGCTGAAAATTTGTCTTTTCCCCAAGAAGGTCAAGTACGTTTTCAAGTTGAGAAAATTCCGATTGACTCAATTGCACCTGGGGAACTCCCTCAAAAACTGCGAGAAATGTTCGCTCATCAAGTGAGGTTAAATCCTCAGTTGAGGACTTGCCAAACAGAATATCGGAGGCTTTAAGCGCCATCTCGTAATCTTCTTTGCTGTGGACCATGCAGGTCACTTCTTTTGCAATTTCTTTTTGCAAAATACGTAAATGCGGCGCTTCTGCATGTTCTTTCTCCAATTTTTCAACCGTGGACTGATCGAGCACCGTAAAAATCCGGATGTACTTGGAAGCATCCGCATCAGATACATTCAACCAAAATTGATAAAAAGCATAGGGTGAAGTCTTTTCTGGATCTAGCCAAACCGAACCCCCTTCAGTTTTTCCAAACTTGGTTCCATCTGCTTTGGTAATCAAGGGAACGGTTAAGGCAAAAGCACTTCCACCGCCCATACGACGGATTAATTCCGTACCGGTCACAATATTGCCCCATTGATCAGATCCCCCCAATTGAATGGTACAGTTTTCATTTTTCCAAAGATGGTAGAAATCGTATCCTTGAATCAATTGGTAACTAAACTCCGTGAAGGAAAGGCCATTCCCATCTTCTAAGCGTCTTTTTACGCTATCCTTGGACATCATGTAGTTGACCGTAATGTGCTTGCCTACATCCCGAATAAAGTCTAAAAAAGTGAATTGCGAGATCCAATCGTAGTTGTTGACTAGATTCGCTTTATTGGGCTGATTTCCAGAAAAATCCAAAAATTTGGCCAATTGCTTTTGAATGCAGTCCACATTGTGGTCCAGGTTAGGCTTATCCAACAAATTTCGTTCGGAGGATTTGAAAGATGGATCTCCAATCATGCCTGTGGCACCACCAACAAGAGCAACTGGCTGATGACCTGCTCGTTGAAAATGCAGTAGTGTCATCACCCCAACCAAGTGACCAATATGAAGGGAATCTGCAGTGGGATCAAAACCAAGATAAGCTGAAGCCATTCCTTTGGCAAGGTGCTCCTCTAATTCTGGTGTCATATCTTGGAGCATTCCTCTCCATTTCAATTCTTGGACAAATGAATTCATCGGTTGGGTAGTGGGATAAGGCTACAAATATAAAGGCTTGAAAGTAGGAAGGAAACTATTGGAAGAATTCAGCTTTAAATGCTTCGCTACTTTTCTTCCAAGGCATGGGTTTTGGTCTTCCATCTGGAGCTAAAACATCAAAAAAAAGGGTGATTCTAAGCTAGAAACACCCCTTTTCAGTTGACAGCTCTTACCTAAGCGGTTCGCAACTTAATGATTCCAGTGGCGTGCAAAAGCTTTACAATAGGATAGGTAGGGTCAAACTCGTACCATTTAACTGCGAAATTGGCACGGTTTGGTAGTTTATGGTGATTGTTTTGAAACAATTCACCTAGCATTAAAACATCGAGTAAAAGCGAGTTTTTTGATTTGTCATTGTTATCAAAATTGGCATATCCATACTTGTGACCACTCCAATTGACGATCGCACCATGAACGGGTCCCATCAAAAAGTGAATAGGTAACAAGAAATACATCCACCAATGCGTACCTGCAAGTTCAAAATAGGAGATGCAGGCAATGTAAATGGCCACATAGAATATCCCCCAACCTAGTCTAACCAGCATGCTATCTGCAAAGCGATCGAATTTGTTCCAGTCAGGAATATCTTTTGAAAATCGCTCTTCTGGCCTCAGCTTAAAGCTGAAATAGTCGTTGTAAATATTTTTAGTCTTCCACATCATCGAAAAAAGATTTTCGGTGTGGTGGGGGCTATGCGGGTCTTGAGGTGTATCCGAATAGGCATGGTGCATGCGGTGCAATATGGCGTAGGCACGAGGGGAGAGGTATGAACTCCCTTGCCATAACCAAGTGAAAAAGTAGAAAAACTTTTCCCAGTATTTGTTCATCACAAACATTTGGTGAGCTGCGTAGCGGTGAAGAAAAAAGCTCTGGCAGAATAAGGAAAAATACCAGTGAAGGAGGAATAAAAGGATTATAACCACTTGAGATGAATTTTATAAGTCAAACAAATATAGAAGTTGCGCACGACTTAAATGAATATTTATACCAGTTGTCCCCCTTCATTTTATCTGATTTTTATCAGCAAAGAAAGTTTGAAGGAAAAATAGAACTCTCTTTTAAAAATAATGTAAAATAAAAGTTTAAAAAAATATAAAATGAATTTAAATAAATATATTTAATCTATTAATAGTTACAAAAAAACCGATCTAATTTTTCTCGATAAATCTTTCCGTTGTGATTCTTTTCAAGTTTCCTCCTAAATCTTTTAACAAATGAAAAATTCATCATCAACCACATCTTTTCTCTCCAAAGTCCTGATAGGAGCGATTTCAGTTTTTTTAGCTGACTTTCTCCTGAGTGGGGTTCAAATTAGTAGCCTGCTTTCTGGAATAATTTTAGTCGTGGTCATCATTCTGATCAATTTTACCATTAAACCCATCCTAGTACTTTTTACGCTCCCAATCAGTTTGCTTACGTTCGGGCTTTTTCTATTGGTCATCAATGCGGTAGTTGTCTTGCTTGCAGCTGAGTTGACACCTGGGTTTTCGGTCGATGGGTTTTGGTGGGCCATGGCTTTTGCCTTGATTCTAAGTTTAATCAACAGCATTCTAGGGGTAAGTCTAGATTAGCTCAGGTTTTTATCTCCGACTCTTCGGTACGCTTTCTGGCTACCATCCCGCTGTTTCACATAGATCGTTCCAACTTTGCTCGGCTGGACGATAACGAGTAGTACGTATTTTTCATCTTCATAAACAGACTCCGGGTCTAGGGTGATTACCTGGAGTTCCAAATCTGCTTTTGGAGAGCAAAAGTCCTGATTTGCTCCCTCAATCATGAAGCGCTCTTCTTCGGGATCGATCCCCATGATTTTCCGTTGATCGGAAATGCCAATCAAAATCAACCCTCCTGCTGTATTTGACATGGCAGAAAGGGTTTTTGCTATCTTTTCTTGGGAGCTTATTTGTTGTTTGTACTCTAATTTCAACCCTTCCTCCTCCTTTAAGAGTAAGTTCACAAAATCTTGATCTATTTTTTTTGGAAACATTTTTGCCATATTCTTTCTTTAACACGAGGAATTCTTCCATATTCGTTAAAGGTGAAACTTCCAACTAAGATTTCAAAATCTACCAGAGATGAACTTTATTAATCCAGGATTTGACCCAGAAACTGTTGCCCAACTCAAAGCCGAGTTGCAAGAAACAGGAATGTCTTTCAAAATAATTCCTGATGAAGAAAATTCAGAGGAATACGTCAACTTTTATTTTGTAGGTACCTATGAGGGAAAAGAAGTGATTTACGATACTGCGCTCTATACCCTTCGTCTTCACCATGCCAGTGAAGTATACGAATTGGCAGAGCATGAGGCTGCCAAAAAGTTTCCCAATTTTAAAGCCATCAATTACGAAGAAGATGAAAATGGCAACCTGAAGCCATTGACTCCTGAAGAAGAGGAAATTGGTTGGTTTATCACCGAACTAATCATGGAGATGGAAGAAGAGGAAACGGTGAAAGTTCAGGAATTTCTGGACATAGATACCCACCACGATTACGGGATTGGCTTGGATGTATCCTTAAATGTGGATGAAATAGACGAACAAGTGATTGCAAAATTCATATCGGAATTCAACGACGACACCTTAACATTGGATGACACCCTCTATTCATTTATGACTGAGGATGAAGACTTTGAAGACGAAGATTGATACAAAAGCTTTACTAATTAGAACGCGTTAGTAGTTTACTAGCGCTTTTTTTATGCTGAAAATTGCCCTATCACCGATTTTTGCACATCCACTGCCTGAAGGGCATCGGTTCCCAATGGAAAAGTACAGCTTGCTTCCTGAGCAGCTGCTATTTGAAGGGACGGTGACTGATTCAAATTTTTTTATACCGCAGCCCTTAGATGACGAGTTGATTCTGACAACCCATCAAGACACCTACTTGACTCGACTAAAGAACCTGGAATTAACTAAAGCTGAAATCCGTGCGATTGGCTTTCCGCTGAGTATGCCCTTGATCGAACGGGAAATTTGTATTGCAGGAGGATCTGTGCAAGCCGCCCGCTATGCAAAGGAATTTGGAATTGGGATGAATGTGGCCGGGGGAACGCACCATGCCTTTTTCAATCGAGGCGAAGGCTTTTGTATTCTCAATGATTTGGCGATTACAGCCCATTACTTACTCAAGGCGGAATTGGCCCGAAAGGTCTTAATTGTTGACCTTGATGTGCATCAAGGCAATGGAACTGCGGCACTTTTTTTGGACAATCCATCTGTGTTCACATTCAGCGTGCATGGGGAGAAAAACTATCCTCACCGAAAGGAAACCTCTGACCTCGACCTTGGATTAGCAGATGGTACAGATGATGCAACCTACCTATCCCTTCTTGATCTGCACTTCAAACGAATTGTGGATTTGGAACAACCTGATTTTATCTTGTACCAGAGTGGAGTAGATGTCTTGGCAACAGATCAATTGGGGCGGCTTTCCTTGACTTTAGCAGGAGTTCAAGCCCGTGATCGGCTGGTGCTTTCAACTGCGAGGACTTTGGGAATTCCAATCATGTGCTGCATGGGGGGAGGTTATTCCAAACGAATAAAAGACATTGTGGAAGGGCATGCTCAAGTATTTCGATTGGCTCAGGATCTCTTTTTTTAGTGCTTTAACTGATTTAAACGCAGGAAATTTTCTGTGATTCTTGCAAAATGAATACTTTATCTATATTTGCGACCTATTAACTCTAACTATATCCAAGTGAAAAAAATTTTTGCACGTTTCGTTGTTCTTGCTCTAGTAGCAGTAGTGGTTTATTCCTGTGGTAAAAAATCAGATTCTACTGGCGCTGGTTCCTCTTCCAAAGAGGGTGCTGCCGCTGGCGACCTGAAAATTGCATACGTGCATACCGATTCAGTAATCAACAAGTATGATTTTTTCAAAAAGAAATCTGAAGAGATCACTGAAAAAGGAAAGAAGTTGGATTTGGATCTACAAGCTAGAGCCAAGGGTTTTGAACAAGAAGTGGCCATGTTCCAGCAGAATGGTGGCAACCTGACACAAAATCAGATTCGTGCAAAGCAGGATGAGTTGATGCAGAAGGAACAAAACCTAGTTGGCTACAGAGACAACTTGATGCGTGAACTTTCCAATGACGAGTCTACACTTTTAAACGACGTATACACTCAGGTTCAAGAATACATGAAGGAATACGCAAAAGATAACGGCATCGATCTAATCTTGAGCCACACTCGAGGAGGAGCGATCTGGTATGCAACCGATGCAATCGATGTGACAAAATCTGTGACCGAGGGATTGAATAAGAAATACAACGCAAATCCTGCAGCAGCTGAAACAAAACCAGCCGCATCAGATTCACTAGCGAAGAAAAAATAAGAAAATAGGAAACTGTTTAGAAACCCGGACATCCTCCGGGTTTTTTTGTGCGCAAAAAAAGGTAATTTTGCGCAGCTTTAGAAAAATCGATTGACATGAAAATTACTGAGTTTTTAAAACACAACTACCGTCACTTCAATGCTGCAGCACTTATTGATGCTGCCGAAGGATACAAAACCCACCTGAATGAGGGAGGAAAAATGATGGTTACGCTTGCTGGCGCAATGTCCACTGCCGAATTGGGAATTTCCTTGGCAGAAATGATTCGTCAAGACAAAGTGCAAATTATCTCTTGTACAGGGGCAAATCTGGAGGAAGATGTTTTTAATCTAGTAGCCCACGACTACTACGAGCGTGTTCCAAACTACCGTGAACTAACTCCAGAGCAGGAGCAAGACCTGTTGGAGCGCCATATGAACCGGGTGACAGATACCTGTATTCCAGAAATGGAGGCGATGCGAAGAATTGAAAATGTGATTCTTGAAGAATGGGTGAAGGCCGATCAAAATGGAGAAGCCTTTTTTCCGCACGAGTTTTTCTACAAAATATTGCTTTCGGGCAAGTTGGATGCATCTTTCCAGATTGATCCAAAAAATAGCTGGTTACTAGAAGCCGCAAAGAAAAACCTTCCGATCATTGTTCCAGGTTGGGAGGATTCTACCTTGGGAAATATGTTTGCTGGTCACGTAATTTCTGGTGATGTAAAGAATGTACATACCGTTCGCACTGGTATAGAATACATGATGTTCTTGGCTGAATGGTATACCGTAAATGCTACCGATGCGAGTACCGTTGGTTTCTTCCAAATTGGAGGAGGTATTGCTGGTGATTTCCCAATCTGTGTGGTACCCATGCTTCACCAGGATTTGCAACGTACCAATGTTCCATTATGGGGTTATTTCTGTCAGATTTCTGACTCTACTACTTCTTATGGATCATATTCAGGAGCGGTTCCTAATGAAAAGATCACTTGGGGTAAGCTGGGCATGAAAACGCCTAAATTCATCATTGAATCCGATGCAACCATTGTAGCGCCATTGATTTTTGCCATTATTTTGGACCAGTAAGCTATTGCGTTGAAGTAAACAAAAAAGCAAGCCATTTGGCTTGCTTTTTTGTTTTTAGATGGGTTCTCTAGGGATAACCCATATTTTACTACCAATTATTTTTATAAGGTATAACCAGGTCTATAATTTCGAGTTACAAATTGATTTGCTGGCTCAAAATTGGTGATTTTCATGTTTGGACCATCCCAAAGTAGTTTGATGCCACGACCAGGGTAATCCATTTGATTTGCAACACCTGCTCGAGGAACCTGGTAGTCGTAGCTACGAATTGCCAAATTACCCATCAAGACGGATTCTGTTAGCGGTCCAGCGATGGAGAAGGGTGAGCTGAGTTGCTTAAATTCAGTGGAACCATAGCCTGCAATACAAGCATTAACCCAGTTGTCATAGTGGCCTCGATCACCTCCTGGTACTCGATAAAGCGACTCTTTTACTGTAATATCCTTGGTTTTGGAAGTAGGCAAAAGCAGGGGATTAGCACCATATGTGGAGCACATCATTTTGCCTTTTGTTCCTTCAATAATCACTCCATTGCCACCGTCACCCATCATCTCATTTGGACCCAACTCCTGTGGTCGGGTAGGCTGTATCCCGCCATCCATCCAATGGAATTCCAAATCATCCTTTCCAGGACGATTAAATCGCAAAGTAATGTGTGAAGATGGAGGACAACTTTCTGGAAAATGTCCTCTCTTAAATTCGCCTACATAGACAGAACCCACAGAACACTCGGCGGATTTAGGATATCCAAGTCCTAAAACCCGGAATGGAGGCTCCATGATGTGGCAGGCCATATCTCCAAGGGCTCCTGTTCCATAATCCCACCATCCTCTCCAATTGAAGGGAACTAAGTTACCCACGTAATCTTTATAAGGTGCTGTACCCAACCAAAGATCCCAATCTAGATCAGCTGGAGGAGCAATGGGGGTGCTAGGCCATGGGATGCCCTGAGGCCATACAGGACGGTTGGTCCAAGACCAAACCTTGGTAGCCTCTCCAATTAACCCTGCCTCATACCATTCTACCATCTTCCGTACCCCATCTCCCGATGAACCCTGATTACCCATTTGCGTAACTACACGGTACTTTTCTGCTGCTTGGGTGAGCATTCGAGCTTCATAGATGTCGTGGGAAAGTGGCTTTTGAACGTATACATGCTTACCCATTTTCATAGCCATCATCGCTTGCACAGCGTGCATGTGATCAGGTGTCGAAACGGTTATGGCGTCAATATTTTTTTCTTCTTTTTCAAGCAACACGCGGTAATCCTTGTAATAGGTTGCCTTAGAATGATCTTGTCTTCCTTTTGCCGCACGGGTATCGTCTACATCACAGAGGGCAATGATGTCAACTTTGCCGCTTTTATGCACTCCAGAAAGGTCACCATAGCCCATTCCTCCGATGCCAATGGATGCTACTCTGAGTTTGTCACTAGGAGCGATAAAGCCAGGTCCACCCAGTACATGCCTTGGGATGAGTGTTATTCCTGCGAAAGCGAGTGCTGAACTTTTGATAAAGTCCCTTCTGGAGTTTTCTCCCTGGTTTTGTTTTTTATTTTTCATGGGAATAGAAAAGGTATTTTCGAACTGTCAAGTAAGTCTAAAAAATTGAAAAGTCAGAAAGCAAAAAGGATTTTTATTCCAATGGACCTGTAAGATTCTTCTTTACTTGCTTGATCTTTTGAAAAAGTATAATTTTTCAGCTTTCTGAAATCAGATTTTTGATATTTTAAAGTAAGTTTGGTTAAAATCAACTCCATGAAAAATTTACGTTGGACCTTCATTATTGGTATACTATTGGTTTTGGGATCGTGTCAAAAACCTGCACCCATCTCGGAAGCTGGACTGATTCCATTGCCTCAGGAGATAAGTGATGGAACTGGGACCTTTCAAGTAACTTCTGAGACCGGTATCCGATTGGTAGGTGCCCCTGAAAAATTGACTTCGATAGGTGAAATTTTAGTCAATAGTCTTCGCCCTGCTACAGGATTTGAGTTTCCTGTTTCCAAGGATTCCGGAGAAATCACCTTAGAATTGACTGGATCGGGGCCTTCGGAGGCGTATGAACTCGAAATTTCTGATGCAGGAATCCGAATTACCGCTTCAGGAGAGGCAGGCCTTTTTTATGGGGTCCAAACGCTCCTCCAACTTTTTCCAGCTGATATCGCACAGACAACTGTTCAAAGCAGGGATTGGATCCTTCCTCAGGGAAAAATAACCGATGCCCCTGATTTTGCTTATAGAGGTTCCATGTTGGATGTAGCCAGACACTTTATATCCAAAGAAGATGTCAAGTTTTACATCGACCAGATGGCCGGCTTGAAGTTGAATTACCTCCATCTCCACCTCACAGATGATCAGGGCTGGAGAATTGAGATCAAGTCATGGCCCAAATTAACTGAAATCGGTGGTGCTAGAGAAGTAGGTGGTGGCAAGGGCGGATTTTACACGCAAGAGGATTACAAGGAATTGGTGGCCTATGCAGCTGAGCGCTTCATCACCATAGTTCCAGAGATTGATATGCCTGGACATACCAATTCGGCTTTGGCATCCTATGCCGAGCTAAACCCAGGGGTAAACCTACCTGTTGGCCAGGGATTAGATTCACTCAATAAAAAACCTTTGGATTACCAATTGCCTTTGACGGCTCCTCAAGCCTCTCAAATGTATACGGGCATCGAAGTGGGCTGGAGTACCTTTGCACCGCAACTCGAGATTACCTATGCTTTCGTGGATAGTGTGGTACGGGAACTATCCGAGATTACACCTGGTCCATACATCCACATTGGTGGGGATGAGTCACATGTAACTGAAAAAGACGATTATGTTTATTTTGTGGAGCGTGTACAGGACATCGTGTCCAAATATACTAAAACCAGCATGGGCTGGGATGAGGTAGCTACGGCAAAATTGCTTCCTGGGAATGTGGCGCAATTCTGGGCCAAAGAGGAGAATGCAATCCTAGCCAAAAACCAAGGGAACAAAGTCTTGCTCTCACCTGCAAAAAAGACCTATTTGGATATGCAATACGATAGCCTTTCTCGAATTGGATTGCATTGGGCTGCTTACATTGAATTGGATTCTGCTTACCTCTGGGATCCTGCTACCTATGTGAAGGGGCTTTCCAAAGACGATATTTTAGGAGTTGAGGCTCCGCTCTGGTCTGAGACCGTGACCAATCGAGAAGATATCACCTACTTGGCATTTCCACGTTTGGCCGCTTTGGCTGAGGTGGCTTGGACTACCAAGGAGAAGCGGAGCTGGGAAGGGTTTGCATCACGAATCCCAATTCAAGGAGATCGCTGGACTATTCAGGGGATAGATTTTTACAAATCTCCTAAAGTCACCTGGGAAACCAAGAAAAAGAGTGCTTTCGAAGAAGGCATCATCATCTTTAGCAATTGGATTTGGGGTCCACCTATTTTGAGTTTGCTTTTGGGAGGAGGCACCTTTTTTTTTATCCATTCTGGCTTCGTTCCACTCACCAAAATGGGGCATGCCATCGAACTGTTGAAAGGGAAATACGAGGATAAATTAGCTCCAGGTGAAATCACTTCCAAACAGGCATTGATGTCAGCCATTGCCTCTACGGTGGGATTGGGAAATATTTCTGGAGTAGCCATTGCCATCAATATGGGAGGCCCAGGAGCACTTTTTTGGATGTGGGTGGCCGCTTTTGTGGGCATGGCTACCAAGTTCTACACCTGTAGCCTTTCCATCATGTATCGGGGTAAAGATACTGCGGGAGTAATCCAAGGAGGACCCATGTACATCATTGAGCACGGGATGGGGAAGAAATGGAAATTTCTATCCTATATCTTTTGTATTGCAGGCATCGTAGGTCTATTGTCTGTATTTACTTCCAACCAGTTGGCAGCTGTGGTTCAAGCAGTGCTGCTGGAGCCTGAAACTGCAGCTGAAACAACGCGGAATAATTGGATCATTGGGGTCATCATGATGTTGATGACGGCAGTTGTGATTTTGGGTGGAATTCAGCGGATTGCAGCAGCTGCATCCAAAATGGTCCCATTCATGGTGGGGATCTATTTTGTTTCCGTGTTGATCATTATCGTGCAGTACTATGGAAATATTCCTGAAGTGTTTCAACTCATTTTTGTTGACGCCTTTACGGGCAATGCAGTTATGGGAGGTGCCGTGGGTTCGGTGATCATTATAGGCGCGAGAAGGTCCTTATTTTCCAATGAAGCAGGTTTGGGTACTGCTCCGATGGTACATGGTCAATCCAAGACCAAAGAACCGATTCGAGAGGGTTTAATTGCCATGTTGGGTCCATTTATCGATACGGTGGTAGTTTGTTCACTTACTGCGTTTGCCATATTGCTCACGGGAGTTTGGCAAAACTCTGAAAATGATGGGGTGAAACTTACGCTTGAAGCCTTTGAACTGGGGATACCGGTGATTGGCAAATACCTCTTGATGTTCTCGGCGCTTGTATTTGCGCTTTCCACGATGTTTACCTATTCCTATTACGGTCAAAAATGCGCCAGTTACCTCTTTGGGGCCAAGATTGCGGGGTACTACAACTATGTTTACTTGGTTACAATCGTCATAGGTGCTGTTGTTTCCTTGGATTTGGTCGTGAGTTTGGTAGATGGGATGTATGCGGTGATGGCATTTCCCAACATGATTGCAGCGCTGTATTTAGCCCCTAAGGTGAAAGTCGCAGCAAAGGATTACTTTGCCCGGATGAAGCAAAACACTGCATGAGATTTTTGATTGCTCCCAACGCCTACAAAGGAACATTTACCGCGTTAGAAGCAGTTGCGCTAATTCAAGAGGTTTTGATGGAACTGCGCCCATCTTCCATTAGTAGTTGCCAAGCGGTAGCAGATGGGGGAGATGGAACCTGTGCCTTGCTAGCGGATTCTTTGGGTTTGGATCGAATAGATTGCCTTTCCTTAAATGCGATTGGACAACCCATAGCTGGATTCTATGCATGGAATGCGTCCTCAAAAACAGCGTATTTGGATGTGTCCACCTGCTCAGGTTTAGGTGTTTTGCCGACACATGCGCGTGAACCCAGTTTGACTTCCACCTTTGGAACAGGTATCCTAGTTCAGCATGCAATCCAAAAAGGAGCCAAGCACCTAATTTTAGGATTGGGTGGTTCTGCGACCATTGATCTGGGGGTTGGGATCTTGCAGGCCTTGGGCTTTTTGTTTTTAGATCAAAATGGAAGGGAGCTTCCTGCTTTTTCTCCTGAGTTTTTAAAACGATGCCGACATATCCAACGGCCGTTGCGAATCCCTGAAGTTTCACTTACCTGTCTTTGTGACGTTAGAAACCCATTTTTTGGTTTGAATGGAGCCGTTCGTGTTTTCGGGCCTCAAAAAGGGGTGAAGGAAGCAGAGATAGAAGCCACAGAAGTTAGTACTGCCACTATGGTGGACTTACTCCTTCGGAAATCTCCCAGTCCGGTTTTAGATCAACCAGGCTTTGGTGCGGCAGGAGGGATCGCTTTCGGGTTGGCACAATTTTTCCCCTGCTTCATGGAGTACGGCGCCCAATACTTTTTTAAGCAGGTGAATCTCGAAGAGAAAGTAAAGCAAGTTGATTGGATCCTTACAGGAGAGGGGCAGTACGACCTTCAAAGTGAGGAGGGTAAGGCTTGCTTTGAATTGAAGCAAATGGCCCACAAGCAGGGTAAAAAAATTGCGTTGATCGCTTCTGGAAAAGAAGGGTACGCTTCTGGCTTTGATGCAGTCCTTGAATTACCAACGCTTGATTTTTCGGATCTGGATTACAAAAAGAAAGCCCAAGAAGAATTTCAAGGGCTTTTAAGGGAAGCGGTTTCAACTGGTCTTTTCGATTAACTACACGCGAATGTAGTCGCCCTTCCAGTTTTTGATCTGCTGCTTAATTTCTTTAGCCGTTAATTTTTCTGAGATAGCACGGTCCATCAAACCCAGGAGTTCTCCATCACTAGCAAATCGTAACCCTATAATTTGACCTAGCTTCAAGTTTTGCTCTTTCTCATCAAAAGTTTTTCCAGTCAAGTGGAAATAGCGGTTTCGCATTTCGTTGAGAATAATGCGGTTTTGAAGTTTGAGGGCATAGGAACGCACAAGTAAGGGGAGTAGGAAAAGGATGAATGCTCCAATAAAGAGAAACCAACTGTCTAATGTGGCTTCTTGGGGGGTAAAATCCATCTTACTGACTGTCCAACCTAGAAAAAGAAGGATAAGTGGCGTGAGGACAAAGTGGTTAAAAGGGTCGTACCGGGTGTGGTTTCCGAAATTTTGTGTTTTCATTGCTAGGAATAAAAAAAGGAGGCTTTAGGCCTCCTTCGATATGACTTATTAATGGTCGCTTTTCTTTTTCTTGGCAAAAGTATTCCGTGCATCCGCAACAGATATTCCGGCACCCAGTCCAATCAGGATGCAAACAATAAATAAAAACAACTGTGCCCCAGGCATGATGGGAGAACTAAAGATATTTACAAGTAACATAGGAATAATTTTCTCGATGAATAGCGTATAAATATAGGCTAGAACCTACAGATTTACAAGAAAGTAGGTGAAACCTGACTTACCTTTTAATCCAAGTCGTCGTCAAACGATTCTACTTCTTCATCTTCGAGGTCATCAAAATCTTCGTCTGCTTCGTCTTCGTCAAAGTCAACAATGCTATCATCTAGAAATTCATTATCTTCTTCGAGGTCATAACCGTCCTCAAAATCGTCCACAAAGTCATCCTCTTCTTCCTCAAACTCATCCATTTCTTCGAATTCTTCTTCAAAATCCTCCATAACTTTCTTTAAAAGGGTTTTTATGATTCAACGATACGAAATAAACCAAAAAATTAATTACACCAATAGCGGTGACTTTAATTTTTTTTCAATTTCTAGTAATTCTAAATTCGGCTGAGAAGCAATCCACTTTTCTCTCAATAAGTTAGCCCAAACTTGCAGGTAAAAAATCACATCCTCTCGTGAATTTTTATTTAGGGAATCTCTTCTCCCTTTTTCCATTTGGGCCAAGATTTGAGGATCTGACAAGCGTTCCAAGTGCCCCAAATCGTTTAGGCTTAATCCATTTTCGAGCATTTTGGAAACAATCAAATCGATCGGATAGCCACTCGTCGGGCAATAATCGATCAACTGCTCATTCCAATCTCCATGGCGCTGCATGGCATACTGATGAATTTCAGCCCGAGAAAAAGGAGTGAGTTCTTGGGCTAAATTCCCACAATTGCAGGCACCCATGTGTCCCCACTGGTAAGATGCACCTTGTTGAAGTTTAGAAGCCGTACGTTCCAATGCGGCGATTAATTCTGGATTAGCTGTTGCCATGTTTTGCTTTTTTCGGTTTAACCCAATTCAATCGAGATGGTTTTAATTCTTGTCACCAGATTTCAGTGTTACACCCAATTTACGCTAGATTTTAAATAAATGGAATACCTCAAAGGATTCTTAAGAAAATTTTTCTTTGCCCCGCAGCAAATCAAAAAATAGAAGAAAATCTGATGCCAAACTGTAGAAGGGATAGGTAAAGGTAGCGGGCTTATTTTTTTCAAAAAAGAAATGCCCTACCCAGGCAAAACCATAGCCAATTACTGGAATGGCTGCTAGCCAGATGTATTGTGCCATCGCAATTGCTAGGACTAGCACCACCAAGACCAACCCTGTACCTATAAAATGAAGTACGCGTGAGGTAGGATTCTGGTGTTCAGTTAAGTAGTAAGGATAAAATTCCTTTAAAGAGGTATACTTCTTTTCCATGCTTAGTTATTTTGGGTAAAATTAAATTCAAGAAAGGTGTTGGTCGTTTTTTCAAGCGCTTTCAAGGTGATTTTTGACTTACTCTTGGGTGAGGATACTTCGGTCACTCCTGTGAGCGTCATCAAGGACTTTTCTTGATTTGGGTCAATAATATCGAGAATAACTTGTAGTAACTCATACTTGGTGGTAGTTACAGTAGAACGGTAGTTTCTCATCATCGGATTGAATAGCCAAGGATCGTACATGCGCATTCCCCAGAAAGGATAAGGATTCATGGTATTCACACGTTCCCGCTGCCTTGGATCTTCATTGGAGTGGTAGCGGATTACCAAATCAGGCTGCTTGGCATCGTATACAAGCCCTGCAGCCAGCAACTGGGTTTCTAGCGCTTCTTGCACCTGCAGGTCTAATTTGGGGTCTGAAAAGCCTGGAATGCCTAGTTCTTTATTCACCAACACAAAACTCTGATACCTTTTTTGAAAAGGGATTTCTCTATTTTCCACGAATATCTCAGCCGAGTTGCAAGAAAATAGCAAGGCAACTAGGAGAAAGACATAAATGGGAACAGTTTTCATGTTTGAGAAGGGTACAGATTTCATTTGATTACCAGCCAAATGTGAAGTTAATTTATCTTTTTTTCATGAAAAAAATACGAGGATTACGAAGAATGTGTTTCGGTCTACCGCAATGAATGCTATTTTTGACAAATTGTACCCATGAGCAGACCTGATTTTGACGATATCTATATGGAATTGGCGGTAAATCTCGCCAAGCGATCCCATTGCATCAAAAAGCATGTAGGAGCCGTATTGGCGAAGGATACCCGAATCATTTCGATTGGCTACAACGGTCCTCCCGCAGGTACGCACAATTGTGATGTGGAATTTCCAGCTGAGGGTTGTGCTCGGGATTCCAAAGGAAGTTGCTCCTTGGCTCTGCATGCAGAGCAAAATGCCATTCTCTATGCCGTAAAAAACAATACCTCTGTAGAGGGTTCTACGCTCTACGTAACTTTATCTCCCTGCCTTGCTTGTGCCCGAATTATTTTTTCAATGGGTATTTCTAAGGTTGTTTACCTTTTTTCCTATGCAGAATACAAGGGTATTGGCTCGGATGAAGGGGTAGATTTTTTGGCGAAATTTGGGGTAAAAGTGCAGCGTTATGCTAAAAAATTGGAAGTAAGCGATCAGTTGATCTAGATAAAATTCACCTCTGCCTGGAGCTGAACCCCAAATTTATCATACACCGAAGCCTGGATCTGCTCCGAAAGTTTTTTGATCTCTTCACCAGTTCCTCCTCCATAATTGACCAACACAAGGGCTTGCTTGGCGTGTACGCCGACCTCGCCGATTCGTTTGCCTTTCCATCCTGTTTGTTCGATCAGCCAACCAGCCGCTACCTTAACTCCCTCAGCGCTAGGATAGCCAGGAATGCTTGGATAGGAGGCTTTAAGCGCTTCAAACTGGGCGTTTGGAATGGTAGGGTTTTTGAAAAATGAACCCGCATTTCCAATCTCCTTGGGATCTGGTAGTTTGGACTTCCGGATTTGGATGACAGCATCACTAATAGCCCGAATGCTAGGCTGATCGACACCGTTGGCAGCAAGTACCTCTCGAATGGCTCCATATTCCAAGTGAAAATTAGGTGTCTTGGACAAGCGAAACGTAACTGAGGTAATGACGTATTGGTCTTTGAAAGTTTGTTTGAATACACTCTCTCGATACCCAAACCGACATGCTTCTGCATCAAAGGATTGCATTTCCAAGGTTTCCCGGTGCATGGCCTGTAGGCTATCAAACACGTCCTTGATCTCCACGCCATAGGCTCCGATATTTTGCATGGGGGATGCACCCACAGTTCCTGGGATCAAGGAGAGGTTTTCTAATCCTGCCCAATCCTCTGCAATGCTGTGCAGGACCAATTCATGCCACATTTCTCCAGCACCTACTTCTACCCAAAGTTGATCTCCTTCTTCTTTGACTAGGTTGATGCCTTTTATTTCTAGTTTGATCACTAGTCCATCTATGTCTCGAGTCAACAAAATATTGCTTCCTCCACCCAAAATGAACACCGGTAGCTGTTTTTCTTTTGCGGCAAGTAAGGCGGCTTTTAATTCGTCTAAAGTCTCAACAGTAGTAAAAAATTTGGCCTTTTTGTCGATTCCAAAGGTGGTAAAGGGTTTCAAAGAAATGTTTTCTTGTATCTTCATGGGCCAAAACTTAATATGCGAATTAAAGAAGTTTTTGCTCCATTGTGAAATGGAATCGCAGAAGGATCTACTTAAATATGAAAGAATTAATCATTCAAGGAGTACAAGTACGGGCCGGGGAAAAAGCAAACATTAAAATTCCAATTGCCAAACTTCCCACCCATACGCTCATTGATTTACCCATTTTTATCCGTTCCTCAACTCAAGAAGGCCCTGTAGTATTGATTAGTGGGGGAGTGCATGGGGATGAAATCAACGGGATTGCTACGGCAAAGAAATTATTGGAGGCTTTTGATCAAGAATTGGACCTAAAACGTGGGGCCGTCATCGTTATTCCCGTAGTCAATATTTATGGATTTCTATCCAATAGCCGCACTTTTCCAGATGGTAGAGACTTAAATCGAAGTTTTCCAGGAAGTAAGAAGGGTTCTCTCGCTTCTCGAATAGCCCATATCCTAAGTGAGGAAATTTTACCACAAATTGATTTTGGCATAGATTTCCATACTGGAGGTAGAATGATTTCGAATCATCCACAAATCCGAGTGGATTTTAAGGATAAAATTGGAGTTGAACTTGCCAAGGCCTTTGGGACGCACTATGTGGTTCATTCCAAGCACATCGATAAATCCTTCCGGAAGACAGCCTATAAGAACAAAAAGCACTTGTTGGTCTACGAAGGTGGGGAATCCATGCGCTTAGATTCTTATTCCATAGAAGAGGCGATTACGGGTACCAAACGCCTGTTGCACCACCTAGAAATGATTCATTCCCCGCAAATCCTCCAAACCACCCTCGTGTTGAAAGAGAGTACCTGGATCCGAGCCAAGGCTTCGGGGATATTTTCCTGCGTCGCTCAACTCGGGGATTTCGTTCGAAAAGGGGAGGTGTTGGCTTCCATTTCAGATCCTTATGGACAGGTAGTGGTTCCGATTAAAGCCACGACCACCGGACACTTGATAGGAGTGAATAACAATCCTGTGGTGAATGTAGGTGATGCATTGCTCCATGTAGGAGAAGAGTAAAACCAAATGCGCTTCTAACAAAAATGGCCCCGTTTATTACGGGGCCATTTTTGCTTAACTGAAGTAGGTTTTCAAACCCTCCAATTTTTCAAGTAATACTTTCTCTATCTTCCTATAATCACCTGTATTTGATAGACTTGTATTAACTGAAAAGTAGTACTTTATCTTAGGTTCCGTACCGGACGGTCGTGCAGATATTTTGCTTCCATCTGCGAGGTAGAATTGCATGACGTTGGATTTATCCAAGTCCAAAACTTCCGTTTTTTGCGTTTTTGGATAGTGGATGCTGGCGTTTTTCACGTCGTAAATCTTCTCTACAGCAGATCCATTCATCTCTAGGGGTGGATTGGTTCGGAACTGGTTCATCAAGTGTTGAATCTGTTCCGCACCATCTTTTCCTTTCTTAGTGACTGATATGAGGGCTTCCTTGTAAAACCCAAATCGCTGGTACACTTCTGCCAACACGGCAAAGACATTTTTGCCTTGAGTTTTGTAGTAGGCGACCGCTTCTGCCACGAGAGCACAGGCGCTCACTCCATCCTTATCTCGGACGAAGTCACCTACCAAGAAACCGAACGATTCTTCGCCTCCAGCAATAAATGTTTCTTTGCCTTCTTTCTGAAGGATAATGGAAGCGATGTTCTTAAATCCAGTAAGCACATTGTAACAAGGTATTCCGAAACCTTCGGCAATTTTATTAATCAGTTCAGTAGTCACGATGGTGTTTACCATGAAATCAGTTGATCTGGCAAGTCCGAGCTCTTTTCGGCGGGAGAGCAAGTAATAGACAAGCAGTGTCCCTGTTTGATTTCCATTGATCAACTCGTACTCACCCGCTTCATTGGGTACCACTGCAGCATAGCGATCTCCATCTGGATCACAGGCAAGGACAAGGGCAGCTCCTACTTTTTTACCCAAGGCTACGGCTAATGTAAGTGCCTCAGCTTCTTCTGGATTGGGATAAATTACCGTTGGGAAGTTTCCATCGGGTTCTGCTTGCTCCTTTACCACTTGAATATTTTCAAATCCAAAGGCCTTTAGTGCAGCAGGAACCATTTTGCCAGAGGCACCATGGATGGGAGAAAAGACGATAGGCATGGACTTTTGTGCCTGAATTGCTTCTTTCGAAAGGCTTAATTCCTTTACCCTTTCCAAGTAAATCGCATCAAAACCTTCCTCGATGTAATGGATAAGGTTATCCTGCTTGTTCCAGTTGACTTGCTCAAAAGAGCTGATCTTTTGAACTTCTTTGATGATGTTGGTATCGTGAGGGGCTACTACTTGAGCGCCATCTTCCCAGTAGGCCTTGTAACCGTTGTATTCTTTGGGATTGTGTGAAGCGGTAATCATTACCCCTGATTTGCAACCAAAGTGGCGTACAGCAAAAGAAAGCATCGGAGTAGGACGCATCTCTCTAAAGTACATGACCTCAATACCATTTGCAGTAAATACATCCGCAGTGGTCATTGCAAAGAGCGTATTGTTGATTCTGCTATCGTGGGTAATGGCTACTTTGATTTTTTCCCCAGGGAAGCAGGCGATAAGGTAGTTGGCCAATCCTTGCGTAGCCATGGCTACGGTGTATACATTCATCCGATTGGTACCCACACCCATCAGCCCACGCAATCCGCCTGTACCGAATTCGAGATCTTGGTAAAAGGAATCTACCAATTCGGTAGGATTCGAAGCAATCAATTGCCTAATACTCGCCTTGCTGGCTTCGTCAATGGAACTAGCCAACCAGCTTTCTGCCTTTTTTAAAATCGAAGGTTCTATGCTACTCATGGGATATAAAAATTAGGTTAAGAACTACAAGTTAGGAAAAATGTTGTGGAGGGCCATAGCTAAGAAAAGCTTAAATGGCCTTCCAAACAAGGAATTATAAGTTGCCTCTCAGTTGTTGTTCACGTTCTATCGATTCGAAAAGCGCTTTGAAATTTCCTTTTCCGAAGGAGGTGGCTCCTTTTCTTTGGATGATTTCGAAGAACAGGGTAGGGCGGTCTTGCACTGGTTTGGTGAAAATTTGGAGGAGGTAGCCTTCCTCATCGCGATCTACTAGGATGTTGAGCTCTTTGAGTGGCTGCAGGTCTTCGTCGATTTTCCCTACACGGTCTAGTAGATCATCGTAGTAGGAGCTAGGAACCTCCAAAAATTCAACACCTCTTTTTCTCAATTCTCCAACTGTATGGATGATATCGTAGGTAGCAATGGCAATATGCTGCACGCCTGGTCCACCATAGAAGTCAAGATACTCTTCAATTTGTGACTTTTTCTTTCCTTCAGCTGGTTCATTGATAGGGAATTTGATGTATCCGTTGCCGTTGGAAACTACCTTGGACATCAAGGCAGAGTACTCAGTAGAGATGTCCTTGTCGTCAAAGGTCAAGAGTAACTTGAAGCCCATCACTTCCTCGTAAAAGTTGACCCAGCGGTTCATTTCACCCAGCGCCACATTTCCGACGCAATGATCGATATACTTTAAGCCGATTTCTTGAGTGGTAAAGCTACTTTTGCGGGCTTGGTAGCCCGGTAGGAAGAGACCTTGGTAATTTTTCCGTTCCACGAAAGTGTGTATGGTTTCTCCATAGGTTTGGATACTTGCTACCCGAACTTCTCCATTCTCGTCCTGAAGCGTTTTTGGTGCTTCTACTGATACTGCTCCACGGCTAGTCGTTTCTTTCCAGGATTTCTCCGCGTCATCTACCCAAAGCGCGAGCACTTTCACGCCATCTCCATGTTGCCTGATGTGTGCATTGATGGGGTGATCCGAAGAAAGGGGAGAAGTGAGTACCAGACGGATTTTTTCTTGCTTGAGCACATAAGAAGCGCTGTCCTTCACGCCGGTTTCTGGTCCAGCGTAGGCGATTAATTCAAATCCGAATGCATATTGGTAGTAAAGTGCACTCTGCTTGGCATTGCCAACATAGAGCTCCACATAATCGGTACCATTGATGGGGAGAAAGTCTTCAGTCATGGGTTGTATTTGGGTTAATTCTTGGGGCAAAGGTAAAAAAGTCCAGTCAGAAAGTTTTTAGTCAAGGATGACTATTCCTGGGAATTTTCATTCCAATAAACAGTAATCCAAGCCATAAGTAAAAAAGAAATTGCCCAGGTGCCATATCCCGGAATTAAACAACAAAGCAGAATCAAACCGTAGTAAATGGGAGCCAATACTCCTCCAATTACGAATTTCCAAGTGCTGGTAAATACTTCATCTTCCATTTTTGGGGCAATTCCAAAGAGCCAAATCCAATACAAGGGGAGATGAAATAGTTTCATCATTTTATTCATGAGGTAGCCAGCTGGTTTGACTTTAGTAGCTACTTGATTCTCAACTAAAAATCGCTCCACATCTTCTTTGCTGCAGACATCTACTTGGTTTGAAAGCAGACGCTGTAAGGTTTCGTCGTAGTCGGTATTTGGAAGGTCTACCACCATTGATTTCAGAGCGGCTTCCACTTGCTTGGTTAGCTTTAATGCCTGAGAAGGTTCGGGATCTACTGGTATTAGTTTTCCAATGCTAATTTTAACCATGCTTCCAGATTTTTTATGAGCACTGTATTGAATGCCAACAGGAACCACAACAGGTTTAATTTCTGGAGCTTCTGCCAATGCTCCATAAGCCATCCGCGTGAATCCTTTGCTGAGCGGGCGGATATTCCGAACTATGCTATGGTTGCCTTCGGCAAAAATGAGTACGGATCCATTCTGCTGTAGGACTTGATTTGTCTTTTGAAAAGTTCGTTGGTTTTGAGGAATGGTGGAAAAACCATCCATAACACGATAGACGGGTAGCATTTGAACGAGGTTCAATAAATATGCTGCTACTGGATTTTTAAATACTGCAGCACGAGTCAAAAAGTAGGGACGAATTGAAATATGGGCACCGACCACTAGAGGATCAATTAACGCATTTTGATGGTTGGCAACCAGGATTACAGGCTGATTTTTGGGGATGTTTTCAGCCCCTACGACCAGGATTCGTTTGTAATAAAGGTGCAAGGCTATTTTTATAAGGAACCTTAGGAAGATGTAAATGCCTTTTTTCATGTATACTTTCTCCAAAAACCAGCTACAATGATTCCTGAAATGAGGTGCCAAATTCCCCACCAGGCGGTAATTAAGGCCATGCCACCCATTCCAGCGAAGAAACTAAATATTAGGACAAGTCCAAGACCGGAATTTTGGATTCCTGTTTCGATGGCAATGGTCTTCACATCTTTAAAGGGCAATCGCGCAAGTTTAGCCGTCAGGTAGCCACCTCCTAAGCCAATGAAGTTATGTGCCAGTACCCAAAGGAAGATGGCGCCGATATAGGTTTTAAAGAGTTCGAAATTGCCCAGAAGAGCAAGTAGCACCAAGGCCCCAAATATGACTAGGCTGAGTGGTTTGATTGCCTTTGCTAATTTTTTGGATAGCTCAGGAAATTTGGAAGTCGTCATAATTCCCAGAAGCAAGGGAATGCCCAAGATGAGCCCTATGGTCAAGAAGACTTCTACGGTGTCTAGTTGAACTTCTTGTAGAAGTTGGGCAGTAGGAGCATAGGTACCCGCCCAAAAGGAAAAGTTAAATGGGGTAAGAAAGATGGCAGCCACACTCGATACCGCAGTTAAACTGACCGAAAGTGCCACGTTTCCTTTGGCAAGGCTAGTTAAGAAATTGGAAACATTTCCACCTGGGCAAGCGGCAACCAAAAACATGCCCAAGGCGATGCTGGGTGGGGGATTGAGTAGCGTAACCAACACCCAAGTGAAAAAAGGCAATACGAAAAATTGAGAGAATATTCCGATTACAAACCCTTTCGGGTTTTGGACAAGGTATTGAAAATCTGCCCATTTCAACTCCAAGGCTACTCCATACATGATGATTGCCAGCGCGATATTGAGCCCAAGCAAGTTGTCTGGAGAAAAATTGAGTTGTACTGAATCTAGCGCATTGGGTGAAGCCATTGCCCTAAAATCAAGTTATTCTCGGAAAAATCAAAATGATTAGGAAGTGTTGACCTCGTTTTGACCAGAGAGGGGACCTGAAAATTTAATTTTCTTCTACTTTCCCAATTCCGCTCACTTCCTTTTTGATGATTCGGGGATTTCCGGAGTAGCTCACCTTTCCGATGCCATCTACGACAAGGGACAGCTCACCGGCGCAGTGTACTTCCACTTTTCCAATTCCTGAACTGTTTACATCCATATTCTGAACAATCAATTCGGATGCGTCCAAGTTTCCAATTCCATTGTTTATGAAAATTGCCCGATTGGCTTTTCCTCGAAGTGTAATGTTTCCGACCATATCCAAATCCGCATCGATTTCCTTGGCTTCCAATTCCAATTCTAGATTTCCTACCCCATTACCCAGCAATTTGAGGTCTCCCACTTTGAATAACCCATTCGTTTTGAGATTGCCTACACCTTCGTAGTTTAGTTCTTTTAGGTCCTTAAGCGATATTCTGATTTTGAAATCACTTTTATTGAAATTGAACCCATCGATTTTTTCCATTTTAAGTACGAGCAAATCCCCTTCTTGGTCTATGATCAACTTATCGATTAGTGCTGATGGCCCTTCTACTTCGATGGATTCGTCATCGGATTGGGTAAGGGTTAGGTTAAATACCCCATCCACTTGCAATCTTGTCACTCCACTGAGTACCTTTTTCTCTTGGATTTCGTCCTCCGAACTGTAAGAGTTGCTTGACTCACAAGAGAAGAAAAGCAGGAGTAGGGGAATGGCGAGGAAATTGAAAATGGTTTTCATAGCAGTGTGTTGTTTAGAATTAACTAGCGAAAAATAGACCAATTCAAAAAATCCTTTTTTTGGCCAAATTAGGGCATAGTATAAAAATAGGCTGTTCGTAATCGAACGCCTATTTGTGTCATTGTCCACTTTCGGAGGAATGATTTCGAGTTCCCTACCCTTGGAAAATTAAAATTCCCAGCGTGTAAATACGCCATAATTTTCACGCGCTACTTTGGATGGTCCATAGGCATCAAAATTTGCACCTAATCCAAAGCCGAATGGGCCTTTTTTCAAACCTGCACGGAGGTACAGAAAGCTTCTGTTGTGAAAGCCTTCCGCCATACCCTGATTGTAGGTGACTTGCAGACGACTGTAAATTGACAATTTTTCGGTAAGAGCAGGTTTGTATTCGTACAGTCCAAAAAACTTTATATTCTGAGCGCTACTCAATTGATAGGAAAGTACGCTGATTGCTAGAATTTCCTTAGAAGCCTTGCTATGCGATAGTCCAAGGGAGGTTCCAAAGCCTGCCACTGAATTGGCTTCACCAGCAGCTACAAGTGAAAGTCCGGATTTCCCTAATGCATAGTTTAGTTGAAAGGGGATTACTAGAGCATCACCCAACTGTTTTTCTTTCCCATAATTTTCCGAGAAGGCTGCAATTGCCAATACGCTAAACTTACTTTGTTGGGTAAAATTCCGTTTGACCACCAGTTGAAAATCCAAGCGATCATTGCCAAACATCAATTCCATAGGAATGGGAGGAACTGGAGCCTGAGCTTGGACGATTGTGGAACTGGAGAAAAAAGCGACTAGAAAAAAGCCTACCAAAGAGCAGGACAAAAACTTACTATTCATGGTTTTGAACTTAGGGGGCGAAACAACTAATTTTTCACTACGCCTTTGACTAGATTTCAATAGGAAGGTTTAGACTTTAGACTCTTCAAAATACTTTTTTGATATATTTTTTTAGAGAAAAACTTTAAAACAAGCATATAGCTTACCAAACTAGATAAAACTCCAAGTAGCGCTCCAGCCCAGACATCCATCAAAAAGTGTTGCATCAAATAAACTCTACTAAACCCAACTAAAAATGCAATCCCCATCAATAACCAATGGATTTTCATTTTTTTGGGAAGTACTAAATATAAAAATGTGGCGAGCATAAAGGCAGTGGTCGTGTGGCCCGAAGGAAAACTTCCCCAATGGTGGAGTTCAACACCTGGTACTTCATAAAAGGGTATATCCTTGAAAAATTCTGCTGGCCTTGGCATTCCATGAAACACCCATTTTTTTGCGATATGAACCAGAACCAGATGAATTAAGGAAGAAATGGTAAGGAGTAGTAGATAGCAGTACTTGTTAAAAATAAAGAAGACAATAGGGATAATCAAAATCAAACCATCTCCAAGGTGGGTGATATTTGCGAAAAAGACATCCAAAATTGGATGATGGAAATGATTTATTTTTAGTTCAATAGCGCCTTTATCGTAAAATGGAAGTAGCGCTAGTCCAGAAAAAAGAATAATTAAAAAGTAAGTTGCAAGGATTGATGCTTTATTCTTGTTCTTGACTGTCATTCCTAAAAGTACTGGATGGGTTTACTAAAATTAGTACCTTAAAGTTAAGAAAAAATTAAGTTTATCCATTGGATAAAAAAATCCATTTGAAAAGACTAATCGAACTTAATCCAGTTCTCTTAGATCTACCGGAACCACTCGGGATACACCCGCTTCAATCATGGTAATGCCATAAATGATGTCCGTACTCGCCATGGTTCGCTTGTTGTGCGTAACGATAATAAACTGGCTTTCCGCGCTGAATTTATGGATGATTTGGTTGAACTTATCAATATTGGCATCATCTAAAGGGGCGTCCACTTCATCAAAAATACAGAATGGAGCAGGCTTTAGAAGGTAAATAGAGAAAAGTAGGGACGTGGCGGTCAAGGTTTTCTCACCCCCACTTAGCTGATTGATGGTTAGGGGGCGCTTTCCTTTTGGCTTGGCCATAATTTCAATAGCAGATTCTAGCGGGTTTTCTGGATCTACCAAAGTTAGATCGCAATCGTCCTCTTCAGTAAATAGGGAACGAAACACGCGCACAAAGTTTTCCTTAATCTTCCCAAAAGCATCTAGGAAGGTTTCTCGAGCGACCAAGTCAATTTCTGAAATGGTGGACAGGAGCGATTCCTTGGCCTGGATCAAGTCTTCTTTTTGGGAGGTAATGAAATCGTATCTAATCTTGATTTCATCGTAAGCCTCCATTGCCATGGGGTTGATTGGGCCTATTTTATCTAGCTTTTCTTTATGTTTTTGTACGATCTCTTTTAAGTTCTCTTCCTTAAATTCTTCAAATTCAGAATCTACCAGGGGATTTTCAGCCATAAGGGTCTCCAACTCTATGTCAAACTCAACATTTAGTCGTTCCTTCATGCCCGCCATTTTCAGACGTATCTCATTAATCTGGTTTTGAAGCGCTAGGACCAATTCATCGTAGGCTTCTTTGGCTTTTTGCAAACTTCGAATTCGAGTATCGAGCTCATCAATTGCCCCTCGTTCACCGTAATAGTTCTTTTCGGCTTCTGTAACCCCTAATTCAATTCCCTCTTTTTCTGAGTAGAGCTCAATCAATTCCTCATCCTTAACTTCATGGCTGTCTAGGAGCGTTTTGATTTCATTATCCAACTGTAAAAGCTCCTCTTGATACTTTTCAATTCTATCTTTTGAGCTTTCGAATGCCGTTTGTTTAAACTCGATTTCTTGCTCGGCACTCGTCACCCGATTGAGCTGCTGGATGTAGGTAATATTTTCTTGATTGAAGAGCTGCGATTTCTCAGATAGGATCTTTGAGACAGTTTCCAATTCTTCAGTTGCCTGTTCGAGTTGCTCATTTAGATCCTCAAAAAGCGCATTTTCTGTAACTAAGCGAGGTTGAATCTCTTTCAAACTTTCATCGATTGATTCGATTCTCGCTAAAATATCTTCGCGCTTGGTTGCATTGGTGTTCAGCAATTCAGCAAGCTGCTCTTTTTTTGTTCGAACGGATACAAAGTCTGAATTTAACTCCTGCAGTCGTGCCTGACTTTGTTCCAACTCTTTCTTAAAGCTCAGCTCCTTCAATTTGGCTAAGTCTCCAAGCTTTCGGTCTAGGTTGGCACGAGAGGTACTTACTCGTTTATGCAGTTCTTTGATTTCCTTTTCTAATTTCTCGAGATTTTTGGCTCGACCAATTCGTTTGCCCTCGAATAAACCCACAGAACCACCAGAGAGTGAGAACTTCTTCTTGATGTATTTGCCAGATTCCGATAGGAAAACGCCTTCTTTTTGGCTTGGAAAATCCGGATAATCGCCTTGAACGATGTAGACATTGTCCAGGATATAATTGATCAGGCGACTGTATTTGGCTTCAAACTCAATGATTTTGGTTACTGCTAGTGCATTTGGAAATACCTGCAACTTGCTAGGAGAAAACTTTTCAAACTGTTCTAGAATGAAAAAATTGGCTTTCCCTCTTGCGGCATCACTCAGTAATTGAATTGCTGAAATAGCTTCTTGTTCGGTATCCACAACATAGTAGTTGAGGTAATTTTCAAGATAGTTTTCAATGGTTACTCTGTATTTCTCATCCGTTGTGAGGAGGTCAGAGAGTAGGGGCACATCCTTGCCCCAGCTTTGATTTTTCTTTAAAAACTTGATGGCTTCTGGAAAGCCTTCCAAGTTTTCAACCAATGATTTTGTAAGGTTGAATTCATTGGTTTTCGAATCGAGTTTTCTTGCTATTTGAGTTAGTTCTTCTCGAATTACGTCAATGACTTTCGTAGTCTCCTCTACCTTTAGATCTTGATCTTCCTTTTTTTGTTTGAGTAGGTCATAAGCTTGCTGTGCTTTATCCAATTGCACTTTTACTAGCACGAGACTTTGTTCAAACTCTGCTAAATTGGCTGTCTGCGAACTGTCATCCGAGGACGTTCTTTCTAATTCTTGCTTGAGGGTAGACCATTGAATTTGTTTGATTTCAACTTCTTTTCCAGCTTGATATACGCGCTCTTTTATTTGAGATACTCGAAGACTTAACTCCTTATGATGTTCTTGTTTTGCAGCAGTTGTTGTTTTTTGGAGCTCGTAATCTTCGCGTAGGTGGGCAACCAAGATTTCCTTTTCTGCTAAAATCTTTTTAGCCCCATCTTTTTCTTGTTCAAGGGAGCGAATTGCAAACGCAGCTCGTTCATTCGATTTACGATCTTGATCAATCTGTTCGCGAAGGGATTGGGAACGATCTTCTAGAAATCGAAGGCGCTCATTTTTTATCTTTTTGTCCGATTCAAAGGTTCTGATTTCGTTGACTTGCTCGTTCAGCGCTTTTTGGCGGGAGGCAAGCAACTTTTCTTTTCCAATTAGATCTGATTTGGAGGAGCTTAACTGGGCTTCGAGGGCTACTATTTGGGATAGGATCTCTAGTTTGTGATCGGATTCTTGTTGGATTTTTGTTTGTGCATCGACCAATCCCAACTGAAGTTGTTCCAAGGATTTTTTTGCCAAGTTGATGCTTGCAACGCGGTAATCAGCTTTTATTTCAAAATACTTGGCTGCTTGCTTTGCTTGTTTTTCTAGAGATTTTAAATTTTTATCAATTTCAAAGAGTAGATCTTCTACGCGTGACAAGTCCGCATCGGTATCCTCTAGTTTCCGAAGGGTTTCTCGCTTTCTATTTTTGAACTTGGAAATGCCAGCAGCTTCTTCAAAAAGTTCCCGTCGGGAATTGTTCTTATCATTCAGCAACTCATCGATCATCTTCAGTTCGATGATTGCATACGAGTTTGAATTAATTCCTGTATCGAGGAATAGGTTGGTAATGTCTTTTAATCGGCAGGTGATCCCATTAATTTGATACTCACTCTCCCCGCTTCGGTAGTACCTACGTGTGATGGTAACGTAAGTGTACTCTGTGGGCAATAAATTTTTTGTGTTCTCGAAAGTGAGTGATACCTCTGCTAGATTGGTAGGTTTTCTATTTTTTGTCCCGTTAAAAATCACATTCTCCATTTTATCTGAACGGAGCATTCGAGATTTCTGCTCTCCCAATACCCAACGGATGGCATCCACTACATTGGACTTGCCACAACCATTTGGACCTACTACACCAGTTATGCCCTTGTCAAAGTGGATGACCATTTTATCACCAAAACTTTTGAATCCTTTGATTTCCAGCTTACTAAGTAGCATTGATAATTTTAATTGGGAATAAGGGATTAAAATACTGCGAATCTTGGATATTGGCAAAAAAAAGGAATAAATCAGGGTAAAATCAGCTCAGAAAACTAGAGCTACATTTTCAAAAAATGGAGGGTAATTCTTTTTTACAACTTTTTGAAGTACCTTAACTTCATGGATTTTGGACAGATCATCTATATCGTGGCTATCGTAGGCTATTTTATCTATAAAGCAACCGCTAAAAAGAAAACTGGAGAGCTTCCAGAAAGCGGGGAGGGGAGTCCCGAACCACCTAAAAAAGGCTTTACCTTTGAGGAGCTCCTTAAAGAAATCCGAGAAGCACAAACTCCTACTATTCCTGAATTGGAGCCAGAGCCGGTACCAGTACCTAGCCCAAAATCTACGTATACGCCACCGAAACAAGATAGGCCAGTTATTCAATCCACTTTTTCCCAGGAAGTAATTCTCTCCGAAGGCTTGGATTATGAACAGCGCTATTCACAATCCAAATCCAAGCATCTTAACAGCCCTGTGGAATATCCTAGCCTTATTTCTGAGCAGTCGAGACCGATTTCTTATGAAATACAAAAAGAACAAATGAATCCTTATGCGGAGTTATTGAAAAATCCCAAGTCTTTTCGAGATGCTGTGGTGGTAAGCGAAATTCTAAAGCCAAAACATTTTTAAAAATTTCCGAACCTTTTCTTTTCATAAGAGTTGATTACTTGTGGGTTTCAAACATCTCTAAATCAATTTGAAATGAAAAAAGATCAATTTTTGCAATCGGGAAGTCTTTCTGAATCCAGAAGACAATTTTTGGAAAAAGCAGGTTTAGCTACCATCATCGGTACTTTTGGGATCTCCTTTTTTACTTCGTGCGTTAGTTCTGAGGAACCCGACGATACAACGACAACGCCGCCAACTACAACCGCTCCCAATGGAATTACCATTTCAGGAAATACGGTACAGGTGAATCTGACTATTCAAAACAAGCTAGCCGCTTCAGGAGGTTGGTTGTTAATCACCTCTGCCAAAACCTTGGTAGCAAATCTCAATGGTGCCTATGTGGCTTTGACTTCCGTGTGCACCCACTCACAATGTTCTGATAGCTGGTCTTTTACTAATAATCAATTTACCTGTACCTGTCACAATTCCATTTTTGATACCGCAGGAAAAGTGGTGCAAGGCCCGGCTGGACAACCTTTAGATGTGTATAGCACTTCTGTTTCAGGTTCTACACTCACGATCAACAAGTAAGCTCTTGCACTGATTGATTTCTATGTTTGGGTCAAATTCATTTTTGGTCTCAATTCTTTAGGGGATTGAGACCTTTATTTTTTCATTTATATAAATTGACAATTAGTGTCAATACCTAGTTTGATAATTTATACAATTGTATTTTTGGACACTAATCGTCAAAAATATGGCCCAATCCAGCCCCGTTGAACAGCAAAAGATTTTACGCGTATTCAAATTGATTAACCTCTTGCAAGGTACCATTGGCAAGCCAGTTCATCGCCTTGCAGAATTGTTGCAAACTGACGAACGGACCATTTACAGGTACTTCAAACTGTTGGAAGCCTTGGGATTTGTGGTGGTAAAGGAATTTAGCAAGTACAAAATCCAGGAGCGTCCTGAGTACCTCCCTAAACCAAGTAACAATCCCACTTTTTCCGCTGAGGAGAACCAATGGCTCAGTACGCTATTGGAAAGCCAAGGAAAAGGAAATGCGCTAAAAGATGCAGTAGTTCAAAAGTTGAATCTCCAATCGGAAGTTCAACTGGGTACGGAAGACCTTTTCAAGGCCAACCTTGGGCGAATGGTGGACCTAATTGCTCAGGGAATCACCCAGAAGAAGCAAGTTTGGATCAAGGATTACTATTCCTTGCGTAGTGATACGGTATCAGATCGCTTGGTGGAGCCCGTTGGATTTACCTCAGATTACGAACATATCCATGCCTTTGAACAGGAAAGTCAGACCATGAAAATGTTTAAACTTGAGCGGATGGGAGAGGTGGTCATCGCTTCTGAAGGCTGGAAATTTGAATCTGCACATGAACTTCCGGAGCAGGCCTTGTTTGGATTTACAGGCAAAGGAAAGTTTCACATCAAACTAAAGCTGAGCAAAAAAGCCTACCAATTGATGGTAGAGGAGTACCCTACAGCGAGACCCTTTATCCAAATCAAAAATCGGAACCATTACTTTTTTGAAGGGGAAGTCCCACATTTACCTGGTTTGGCTCGATTTATCCTCAGTCTTCCAGGAGAAATCAAGGTAGAGGAAGGAAATGAACTCAAAGCCTATTTAACTGAGCAAATCCAAAAGGGGTTTTATTGACCTTGGTTCGTCAAAGAACAGTTTAGGCTTGGTGTTCTTCGCGAAGCAGGTCGTTGATGGTTTTTACCGGATTGAAAGTGATTAAAGGGACTTCCACAAAAAGGGTATTCCAATTTGCCATGGCCCCATTCCATAAACCAGGAAGTTCGAGGGCTTTCAACACCTTGCCACTTTTCGATTTTTCGATAATAAATCCTGTATTCATGTCTCGAAATTGAAGCAGGTCAAATGCCTGCCCACGGTAGTCCCGCGTTCCACAAACCAAATCAACAGGATTGAAATGGGTAGATGCTTGAAAATGCTGTTTAGATTCGGAGTCATTCAGATCAATTTGGGCGGTTTCTAGGATTTGAAGGGATTGGGTGCCGTCTTTTTCATGAATCCAAAAAGGTCCTCCACCAGGTTCTCCAGTGTTTTTTACCATCCCACATACCCGAATCGGACGATTCAGTTTGGCTTGAAAAAACGCCGCCTGCTCGGTTAAACTGGCTCCTTGGAGAGTTTGAGGAATGATTCCTCCCAAGTCCGAGACATAAACTTCTTGTGCCTTACTTACCGACTGGGAGGATACTTCTTGAAGCGCTTTCAAGGCTTCAAATACCCGAGCTTGCACTTCAAGTAGCAAACCTGCAAGGGCCATTTTGTAGGATTTCGTAACGGGCTTAAGTCGGTCAGGAACTACGTTGTCTATGTTTTTGATAAATATCAAATCTGCAGCTACCTCATTTAGATTTTCAAGTAGGGCCCCATGGCCAGCGGGTCTAAACAATAAACTCCCATCTTCTTCAAGGAAGGGTTCATTTGCTTCGTCGACAGCAATGGTGTCTGTAGATTTTTTTTGATGGGAATAACTAAGCGTAAATGCCAATCCAGCTTGCTCCTGTAGTCTGGGTAGGTGCTGGCTTATTTCCTTTACAAAGCCTTCTTCATGCTCTGGAGATACGGTAAAATGAATTTGTACCTGCTTGTTTTTTCCTACACCATACTGGATTCCTTCAATTAAATGCTCTTCGGCAGGACAGCGGTTTGCATCTGAATAAGCGTGAAATTTCAATAATCCTTTGGGTAGATTGCCGTAGTTCAAGCCAGTTTCAGTGAGCAGTGCTGCAACCAGTTTTTTGTACTCTTTTTTCTCAAGTAAACTGGCAATGGATTCACCTTCTTGTTGAAGTACTACTTCCAAGTCTTGGTAAAAGGCAAATTGCTGTAGACTCTCAATAAATTTCTGGGTAAAGCCATTTTTTGCCAAATCTCCATCGGTTTCCAAAAAGGAGAAAAGATCCTTGAACATGCGACTGGCAGCACCGGAGGCAGGAACAAATTTGACGATATCCAATTCAGCAGCTTTCCGCTGAAAATAACTTTGGTAATGCTGGACCTGGGTTTCTTCCCAAACCTGTATTCCTCGGGCAGGAGTAGCTGGGCCTACCAAACTCAAAAACGGAAAACCCTGCTTGAAGCTTTCCAACTGCAGTTGCACAACGTCAACTTTCTTGTCTAAAGCGGTGATTTTTTGAGAGAGGGTAGCGTCCATGGCTAGTTGTTTTGGAAAAGGCTTAGAATTTCAAGGTAATTTACTTTTCGCAAAAGCTCAACACTTCTCCCCATTTATTCGGCTTTATCCAACAGCAATTGATTCCATAAGTTGAAATCGTATGGGATCGCCTACTTTTTTCTGGGCCAACTGAGATTGCCCCTCCTCAGAAAGATGCAAGATTCGAGGATAGCCCCCAGTTACCCCAGCATCTCGCATCAATACGATGATTCTTCCTCCAGGGGTCAGCTGCACTGTTCCTGGAAAAACTGGATTGGTCGGGAGATCCTTCAGTTGATTGGGAATAAGTTCTTCCAACTGAATTCCCATACGATTGCTGAATTTGGAGAGGTGGAAAGTGCTTGTTTGGATTTGATGCTGTTGTTCGGCCGATAAAAGACTCCAATCTGCCCCTGGATAGACTTTTATTTCTGCTGACTCAAACCAAGTAGTTCCCCATTTAGGTTTAGCCCCTATGGGAAAGGATTGAGGAAAGGAAAAATAGGATAAACAGTCATTTGTACTTCGTTTGGAAGGAAAGGTGACTGATTCAAAATCACTGCCTGACCCAAGGAACTGGTCTACTTGAAATCCACCTTGGATGCATAGGTATAAACGACTTCCGCTTTGAAACCCTCCCACTTCAAGAATATCATCAACTGCAATGGAAATGATTGCAGGGTTTGTAAGCGTCTCCTGGTTTACTTTGACCACCACTCGAGCTCCAGCTAAGGAGATTTTACAGGCTTGCTCAAATTGAATCTTCAGGCCGGGTTGGGCCATTTCAAGCGCAAGGGTATTGTTTTGATTTTGCAGGAGGTGGTTTGCCCATCGGTAACTAAACTGGTCCATTGCCCCTGAAGACGGAATGCCAAATTGGGTGCCCAACATACGTCCTTCATCTTGCAAGGAGCTGCCTGGGGGGCAGCGTAGGAGTACCGCTTTTCCTTGAACTTGACTCATTTCTGAACGGATTTAGGAAGCTTTTCCTTCCAGTTATCAAATTGGGAGACGCTGATCGGCACAAACTGAATTTGATCGCCTGGCTTTGCCCAAACTGGTATAGGCTGTTTGGGATCAAAAAAGCTGAGGGGACTTCTACCGATTATATGCCATCCGCCTGGGCTTTGCATGGGGTAAACACCCGTTTGGCTTCCACCTATGGCTACAGATCCAGGCGGAACAGCTAGCGAAGGCGTGCTTTTCCGAGGTGCCAAAAGCTTGGAGGAAAGCCCATTTAGGTAGAAAAAACCGGGTACGAACCCAAAAAAGTGAATTCGGTAGGAGGGGGCAGTATGCAGATGAACGACTTCAGCTAAACTCAAGTTTTTGGATTCAGCCAAAGGTGCTAAGTCATGACCAAATACAGGGTCATAGCAAACGGGCACCTCCCAAACTGTATCCGGTAATTTGATGGGTTCCAGCTGAATATCTTTCAGAATACGAGCAAATTCCTGCTGGTTTAGGAGGGTTTTCCAAACCAAACTTAGTCGTGTAAAGCCTTGTCGAACTTCCACTAAGTCGGAGGAATACTGATTTTGAATATGGGTCAAATAAGCCAATTGATAACCTAGCAATTCATCGGAAGGGCTTTGATTCCAAACCAACTCCCCTAGAATAGGACTTAGAGCTTGATAGCTTGGCTTCATCTACTTAATATAATTAGTTAATGAAGAAACTATATATCCTTCGTAAATGCGAGGAAACTTAGTTTGAGTCAGAAAAAGTAGTCTTTGAGGGATTGAATTAAAGCGCATGTAATTTAGGTCAGCAACTAATTTAGGTTAATATTTCGACTACTCGACCATTTACTGGATCTACCACCACCCGAATTACTCCCATGTTATCTTTCATTATAAATACCACGACATAGTTGCCATTGGTCCAAGCACTTACTTCAGCCTTTTGCCAATCTCCTTGAATCGATGATTTTTGCGTAGCACTCAAGGCAGTATAGGCTATGTTGCGGTAGACATCCAAAGGATCTTCAGGGGATTCAACCGAACAGGCAAAGAATAAAAGGCCAAGAAGTATAAAAAGAAGGATATTGAATTTCATAGAAGCGATGAATTACTTCTCAAATTTGAATAAAATTCCTTTCTTGACAAGTAGAAACTCAACTTTGCGGATTAAATGTCTCTGATTTCAAAACTCCCTCAAGTAGGAACAACCATTTTTACGACCATGTCTCGAATGGCGCTGGAGGAAAATGCGATAAACCTGGCCCAAGGTTTTCCTGGCTTCGGTTCGGATCCTGTCTTATTGGAGTTGGTGGCCAAGTATACTCGAGGAGGATTCAATCAATATGCACCCATGTCGGGGGTATCCGAATTGAAACAAGCCCTTGCTACCAAGACTCAATTCACCCAAGGGTATTATCCAGATCCAGAAACGGAGGTCACCATCGTATCAGGAGCCACCGAAGCCCTTTTTGCAGCTTTTACAGCCATCGTTCATCCAGGTGATGAGGTAATTGTGCTGGAACCTGCATACGACAGTTATGTTCCTGCAATTACCTTGAATGGCGGTATTCCAATATTTGTGCCTTTGCAATCGCTAGATTTTTCTGTGGACTGGGCCCTAGTATCCTCAAAAATAAATTCCAAAACTCGCGCCATCGTGGTCAATAGTCCACACAATCCCAGTGGCTATGTATGGAGTCAGGAGGATGTGGACAATTTAGCATCCCTAGTCACACAACACGGTTTATTTGTAATCAGCGATGAAGTATATGAGCACATCCTTTTTGATGGGAAAAGTCATATTTCTTTAGGATCTAATGCTGCTTTACGGGAGAGAACCTTTGTGTGTGGTTCTTTTGGGAAGACCTTCCATGTCACAGGTTGGAAAATAGGGCATTGCATTGCACCGAAAGTGTTGAGTACTGAATTCCGAAAAGTACACCAGTACCTCACTTTTAGTACGGTGACGCCTCTCCAATATGCGCTTGCTGAATACCTGGAAGACGCGGAGAAATACCTAGAATTGCCCGCTTTTTACCAGAAAAAACGAGACCTATTTTTGAAGGGACTGGCACTGACTCCATTACAATTCAAACCTAGTCAAGGAAGCTTTTTCCAGTTGGCTACCTATGGACATCTCAGCAAAAAATCCGACTTGCTGATCGCTGAACAGATGACTCGGCAACTCAAAGTGGCCTGTATTCCCGTATCCGTATTTTATTCAACTGGGCAAGATCATCAAGTGCTTCGTTTTTGTTTTGCCAAAAAAGAAGAAGAGTTGGAAGAAGCCTTACTTCGAATTCAAAAAGTAGCAAGCCTTTTTTAGCTGATTTAACTATTCATTAGTAATTAGCTGTATATTAAAGCATTAAGTCTAACTCGGAAATTGAAAAGACAATGAAATATTCCCTTCTTCTCCTGTGCTTACTTGCTTTTGTGGGCGTTTCGCTTGCTCAAGAAGGGGAGTTTGAACATTGGAAAATCAAGCGTACCGCCGAGTTGAATGGGGAAGATGGGTGGCTCAATCTGGTGGGATTGATTTGGATGGAGGCTCATTCTCCCTATTTAGAAGAGGTGAATGCAAGTTCCCTTGGCTTTGCAGAAAAGTCAGGATCAGCCACGCTTGGCAAGTTTGATTTTGGACAAGATTCGGTTTGGTTTGAACCTACGGAATTGGTCCTTCAAAATAAATCTAAACCGCCACAATCCAAGAGGATATTGGTGTATCCCATTCCTTATGGCTCCGGTGGGGTTTACTTCAAGAATTGGAAGTGGTCCATTATTCAGCGTGGTGGGAAGTACGCACTTCGTTTGCGTGACCTAAATCATCCAAACCTTAAAAATTTCACTCCAACACCCACTTTTAACTACAATTCAGCGTATCGGTTCGCTGCAAAGTTGGAGCCTAAATTCAATCAAACGATTGAAATTCCCAATGTTTTGGGTCAACTCATTACCTGGAAGGTGGTTGGCGTGCTTCAATTTGAACGTGAAGGACAAAAATTTGAACTTCTAGTTTTGGATGAGCTGGGAAAGTTGTTTGTTATTTTTTCAGATGGCACAAGTGCCCTGCAAACCTATCCTACAGGTCGCTACCTGTACGTGAATCCTCCGGATGCTAAGGGAATGACGATCCTTGATTTTAATTATGCCTACAATCCTCCCTGTGCCTATACGGAGTTTGCTACTTGTCCTATCCCTCCTAAATCCAATCGCCTTTCAATTGAGGTGCTGGCAGGAGAAAAGATGCCTGACGGGCATGAATAAGATTTGGGCATAAAAAAGGGGATAATCCCCTTTTTTATTTCAATGCCTCTCGACAGAATTCCAAGCAACGCTGTACCTCTGCGACTGCATTCGACCCAGTAGGAATTTGGTATTCCAGTTCGATTGTGGCAGGGAAGGCATATTTCTTTTTCTTCATCAGCTGCAAAACATTCCCAATAGGTGTGTCTCCAGTACCCCAAGTAACGTTTCCCTTGCCATTGGTGGGAGTTTTACGATCCTTGGTATGCATGCTCAAGATTCTGGAGTGCTGTTTTTCAATCAAAGGAATCAAATCTGCATGGCCAGCTGCGATGTAGTGCCCAGCATCGAGGTTCAATCCATTGGCAGTGCTTTGCGTCAGCGCTGTATCCCAAAAAGTAAAGGTTTCTTGTTCGTGCCCATGGTAGCCCACGGCCATTCGCTCTTTTTCTCCCAATTTCCCCAATCGCATCGTCTGATCATCATTGGAGGGATGCTCCAAAGTCACATGGCTTGCACCTAAGGCTTTCGCTGCTCGCATGCCATAGGCAACTTCCAGATCAGAGTTGTTTGTTCCAAAGGCATTGGGCTTGAACGCATAAATGCTCACGCCCGCATCTTTATACATTTTACCAAATTGTTCAAACTTCTTCATGTCGGCATTGGCGCGCCAATCGGCAACCGTTTTGTTGAAGGCAGTGCTTTGGGCTTGGAGGTCAGTAAGTTCCTTTTTTTCGTCATCCGTAAGTGCTTCTCCGCGACGTTGTTTTCCTCCCAATTGAAAAATCCGTGAACGATTGAAGGTAGGAGTAGGCATGCCGGCAAAACTCTCCGCAGGATCTCCCATCAACTCAATGGATGAAATACCTGAGTCAAGCACGTATTTGAGGGTGGCTTCGGCACTTTGGTCTGCCATGGAGCGGAAGGAGTAGGTGATGCATCCGATCTGAACGCCATTGATCAAGGAGTTCGGCTTGCCCAGTGATTTGATTATTGCTGGTGCGCCTTGGAGCCATGCAGGAGCTGTGAGCACCCCAGCAATTCCAAGTACTGATTTTTGAAGAAACTCGCGACGATTTTTCATAGGTTCATTGTTTGAGGAATACCTAATCAATTTAGAATTTTTGTCAGGCTTTCTAAAGTAATTTTTACCAACGGCAAGTCGGACTCAGTTCTGTTCGACCATTTAGATTTGAGTGAGCGGTATTTTTCATTGATATTTGAAAAAAAAAGAACAGGAGCTCGCTTGAATTTTTTTCAAGAAATACGCATACAGCAACATAGATACTGATTTAAGAAAATGAATGACTTTTATAAACTGCCAAAAGGGCTGCAATGGTTGCTGGCCTTACTCTTGCTAGTCAGTGGATTTTTTCCTGCATTTGCGATAATTGAACTAGGTTATGACCATCCGATTGCCTACTTGTTATTCTTTTTTTACATCCCGATCGGGCAATTTTCCTTCGCTCCCTTTTTCACACTTGTAGGTGTCTACAGGTATTATTCTCCCATGTTGCTGGGTTACATGCCATCCAACACCCAGATCGATTTACACAGTGGGGGTAGTTTTGATTATTTGTTTGTGATGAGAAAGTACAAGTCAGGAATTGAAATGAGAAATAGGCTCTTGCTATTCCAGCTGGAGGGCCTAAAAAATATCATTCAATTGATTGAGGATAAAGCAGTTCCTGAGTCAGTGACTATTGTTGGAACCTCGTATTTTTTTAGTGACCGAACGGTCCAGAAAATAGGGTTTGAACTAATTGAACCTTCCTTATTTTACCGAATCAATCTATTTGCCAACTTCTTGGACTTAGTTTGGATGTATTCCTTGGCTCAAGGTAAATGGGCCATCCCCAAGGTTTGGCAAGCTAAAAAAGTTCAGATTACTGGGCAGAAATTAGTAGAACATAAAGTTCAATTAGAAGCACTTTACGACAAACTAAGCTCAAAAATGGCTGCAGGATCAAAGAATTGATCCCGCAGATTTGACAAGTAAGGAATTAACTGTTGGCTAAATTTTCTCGTAGGGTTTTTCTTGCATCAATACCCCACCGCCTTATCGTCTCCTCTCGGATCTGCGCCTCCTTCGAGTTTGCCATTGGATAAGACGCGTATGGCATCTACTTTTCCAATGATGGGGCTATTTCCTTCATTGAGTAAATATCCCTTGGATTTGAGCTGATTTACAAGTGCAGCACCAAATGCCTTGGGTTCAAAATTCACGAGGTCAGGCAGCCATTGGTGATGAAAACGTGGCGCATTTACCGCTTCCTGCATGCCCATATCAAATTCATAGACATTTAATATGGTCTGCAACACGGAAGTAATGATGGTGGAACCTCCTGGCGTACCCACGACCATGGAGAGTTTGCCCTCTTTTTCAACGATAGTAGGAGTCATGGAACTGAGCATGCGCTTGCCAGGAGCAATGCTATTTGCTTCAGTACCTACCAAGCCAAACATGTTGGGGACTCCAGCTTTGGCACTGAAATCATCCATTTCATTGTTCATAAAGAAGCCCAACTCCTCCACAAATACCTTTGAACCATAGGCACCATTGAGTGTAGTGGTGACCGATACTGCATTGCCATCCGCATCCACAATAGAGTAGTGGGTAGTTTCCATACTTTCTGCAAAGGAGAGATCTCCATGGGCAATGTCTGCCGACTTGCTGGCTTTTTCAAAAGAAAAACTACTCATTCTTGACTTAAGATAAGTGGAGTCAAGTAGTTGTTTTGTAGGTATTTTTACAAAATCAGGATCTCCTAAATAATGATTTCTATCCGCATAGGCACGACGCTCTGCTTCCACGAGAAGTTGTACATATTCAGAGGAATGGTGCCCCAGTTTGCTAAGGGGATACGGCTCCAGCATCTTGAGAATTTGGCCCAAAGTAATTCCCCCTGAGCTTGGAGGTGCCATGGAGATAATTTTTAGATCTCGGTAAGGGAAAACAATAGGATCTCTCCACACAGCTTTGTACTGACTCAGATCCTTTTTGGAAATGATTCCTCCATTGGTTTGAAAATGATTGACCAAGATCTTTGCAGTCTCTCCTTTGTAAAACTCATTTTTTCCATTCTTAGCAATTCGCTCTAAAGTATTCGCGAGTGCGGGTTGCTTTAAGGTGTCACCCGCTTTAAATTCTTTTCCAAAAAAGGTGTTTGGACCATTTACTTGGATGAAAATCTGCCGATGCATCCGTAGGCTCTCGCCTTGATTTTTAGTCACTACATAGCCATTTCGAGCCAAATCAATGACGGGTTGGAGCACTTGTTTGGGGTTCAGTTTCCCAAATTTTGCCTGAGCTTCAAAAATACCTGCCAAGGTGCCTGGTACTCCAGAGGCCAACATTCCTTGGGTGCTCAGCTGTGGAATCACGTTTCCATCTTTATCCAGATACATGTCTTTGGTAGCTGCCAAGGGTGCTTTTTCTCGGTAGTCCAAACTTCCTATTCGGCCATCTGCCATTCGATACACCATAAAGCCACCGCCACCAAGGTTTCCTGCAAAAGGGAAGGTCACTGCCAAGGCCATTTCCGTGGCCATTATCGCATCAAAGGCATTTCCTCCTTGCTTTAGGATTTCGATGCCAATTTTGGAAGCTTCTTCACGCGCCGACACGACCATGGCATGATCTGCCACAAGACCTTTGGGTGAACTGGTTTGCCCTTTACTTGTGAGGAAGGGTCCAAATACAAGAAGAAGGCAAAGAGCGATTGATCGAATGGGTATTCGCATGAGGTTTACTGTTTTAAAAGGGTGGTATTAAACAACTTTAAGATTCGTTTGTACTCGTCCGTCCAGGAGCTTGGGGTCACAAAACCATGATCTTCTACTGGGTAAACTGCCATTTCCCAATTGTCCTTTTTCAATTCAATCAAGCGTTGCGACAAGCGAACGACATCCTGAAAGTGTACATTGACATCCAACATGCCGTGTGCAATTAAAAGATTGCCTTTCAATCCTTCTGCAAAATAGATAGGAGAGGAGCGTCTGTAGGCAATTGGGTCCTCTTCAGGGGTATTCAAAATATTGGCGGTATAGCCATGGTTGTAATGTGCCCAATCGGTCACCGAACGCAAGGCTGCCCCTGAAGTGAATAGATCTCCATGATTAAATAGGGCCATCAAAGTAATAAATCCACCATAGCTTCCTCCGTAAATTCCTACTCGACCCGCTTCAACTCCCTGTTGCTGAATTAGGAATTTTGCGCCATCCACCTGATCCGAAAGGTCTTTGCCTCCCATATGACGGTAGATTCCCGTACGCCAATCACGACCATAGCCTGCTGATCCTCTGTAATCTATGTCCAATACGGTATAGCCTAAGTCAGTGAGGAGGTTGTGAAAAAAGTATTCTCTAAAGTAGCTGCTCCACCACTTGTGGACATTTTGAAGGTATCCTGCCCCATGAACAAAGATCACCGCAGCACCATTCTTTTTGCTCGGATCTGGAGTGTAGAGTCGTGCTGGAACTAGTGCACCATCCTGTGCCTTAAAAGTTACCAGCTTAGGGTCCCTCCAAGCGTAATTTTTAAATTCCTCAGACTGCCCAGAGGTCAGTCGAATGGGTTTGACACCCACTTTATTCTCCTGAACATACAATTCTGCAGGCACATTGGAATAGCTATGGATAATGGCGAGTAGCTTTTCGTCAGGTGAGAGGACAACTTGATTTTCACCTTCTATTGCCGTCAGCTGCTCCATCTTCCCGCCCATCAGAGGCATGCGGTAAAAATGTCGCTCTCCGGGATGCACCTCCGAGGTAGTGAGGTACCAAAACTTTTTATCTTTTGATAAAAACGGATCAAAAACCTCGAATTTACCAGAGGTAAGTGCTTTTTTCTCTTTGGTGATCACATCGACAAGGTAAAGATGGGAATAGCCACTCTCTTCGGATTGAAAATAGAGATGCTTCGAATCTGGAAGCCATCCCAAAGTTCCTCCCCAGCCGATTCCAGGACCGCCGATCCAGGCTTCATCCCGCTGCCGATCTAAGGTGATCAATGCTCCAGTACTCAAATCAATGGAAGCAATCCATCGGTCTTTATTGTCTACTGCTCGCGCTTGGATAACCGCTTTTGTTCCATCTGGTGAAAAAGTCGGGCTAGTTAGAGAAAGCTCACGATTCTTCACTTCCCAGGTTCTCTCGGGATAATCTGCTCGGTAGTCTGGAGCATCTTTGATCCCGGGTAGTGTAGCGGTATTGACATAGTAAACCGTGTCTCGCTGGAGGTCATAAATTCCAATCTCAACTTTTCCTGCCGTGGTGCCCACTTTAGGTCTGCTGTTTAGGTCCTCGGTGTAGCCTGACGCAGCAGTGTAGTCTGGTACTTTTGTAGCTTTGTTGGCTGCTGGTGGCGTAAACACTGAAAAAGTGACGTATCGGGCATCAGCGGAGAGTTGAAGGTTTGTGAGACTTTTGCCTTCAGTATAAAACACAAATTCTTCAGCTGTGGCTTCGCGGATGCTCGCTCGGTAGTCTTGAGAGGCCTTTTGTGCTTCTTTTCGTTTGCGAATCTCTTCGAGTAGAGCAAGATTTTCCTTTTCTAAGAAATTGATTTTTCCAGATTCAGCAGGCTTTGTTTTGGCTGGCTTTGAGCCATTGGTGATGGAAGTAAGCTTCTCTAGTCGGTTGGTAGTTCGGTCAAACCAATAAAAATTCAAGTCTGAACTAAAGCTGATGTAGTTTTCATTTGCGAGAAATTTGAGTTTCTCCAGTGGTCCATACCAATCAAATAGCGTGGTTGTTTTTCTTTTTTTGAGATCCTCTAAAAGGACCTGATTGCCCTTCTTGTATAGTTTAAGGTTTTCGTCTGCCGAATAAATTGCTTCTTTTTTTAGCGTTCGTTCTTCTTGGACGGAAACCTTCATTGGCTTTGCTCCAGCAGTAGGCTCAATTTTATACAGGGAGTCGGTAGGATTTTTTTCTGGATTATAATTGAAATAAATCTGCTTGCTATCGCTACTCCAAAAATGTGCAGCAGGAAAAGTCCCCATCCACTTGGGATCGCGCATGATGTAGTCTACGGAAAGTGGAGTTTGGGCTTGTGCTAGGGAAGCTATCCACAGCAAAGACTGAAGAAGGAAGATTTTTTTAAACATGGGCTGATGTAGGGTAAATTCAAATTGAATAGATCCATCATTCTATGGCTAGAATGGGCAAAGAACTGTTCCACTAGAAATTGATTTCACTAAGAACGGCAATTTATCATTCTACTTTAGTTGAAGGCATTCCATTGGTGGAATTTAGAATGTAAAATTTAAACTACTCCTTTTTTAACAATTGGCCATGGATTGAGTTCTATAACTTGACTACCCTTTTGTGGATTTAATTTTTTTCGTTTTGGGAGAAATTGGATAGAAAATGAGTTGATGAAACAGAAACAAAAAGTGAATTGTCATTAGCTTTGTGCGTTAATTTTTCTACTGATGCAGAAAAATAAAAAAATCTTCTTGTTCTTATTTGTTGTGTTCATGCTAATCGTCATTTACGTGAGCTACGATATATCCAGAAGAACCACTTTTCCGGGCTCCAAGGGTAATTTGAAAGAGCGAATTTCTACAGAGGTTGAAAAATAGATTGCATGATAGGTAAGAAGATTGATGTAGATCGTTTGGATCTTGATTTGATGAAGGAGAAGACCACGGAAAACCCTGGGCTTCTTCCGTATGGACATCATGCGGGCAGTGCATTGATTAAGCCAGAGGATAAGGGTAAAATAACGGGAAGGGCAGTGGCAGCAATGCATAGTCAAACTGACATGCAAATGGCCCAGATATACGATCAAATGAAACTATTGGCGGATCAGGCCAAGAAAATCCAATCGCGTATCGAAGTTTCTGAACGCATTTACCAAGCCTCTATTTCGTTTGAACCGTTGATCAATCACCGCTACTTCTTGTATCAAAAAGAAGAAGGCACTGACTTTATGAGCATGATTGGGCCGGAGGAATGGGGCAGAAAAAAGAATTGGGCGAATTTTGTAGCCGAAATTAAATTGTTGGCGGATCATACTTGGGAAATTATCCGAGAGGCAAGTTAAGTCGATGGAGCACCTGATGACCAGGCAACTGGACCTGATCTTAAAAGAAGGAGGGGCTAGTTACGATTGGAAAACAGAGTTTGAAGTTCAACCACAGCACCTGGATGCACGCGGCAAAGGATGGCTCGCTCGTGGTTTAGAGGAACTTGCAGGGAAAGGTCCCTTTCCACTTTTTGAGAAAATTCAAGTAGATTTTAAGATTGGAAGAACCCTGATCCTTTGGGATGACGAATTGGTATTCAATCGCTACCGAGGGATCACCTTTAGGTCTGAGATGTATGAAGAATTCCAATTTACTTTTTTGGAGGGCCATAAACGCCTCTGTCGAACCTACGAAAAAGAAGCACTCAAGGCAGGCATGCAGCAACGCATTTGGGAAGGTCCTCCCTTGGCAACGCGTATCTTTGGACAGCCATCGGAACCAGGAGATTTTCATGGGGTAGGAGCTACCGGCTGGAAATTACTTGCCTACAATCACCTTCAAGTGGATTTACTTAGTCGCATCCACGGCTATAAACTAATTCGATTGAGCCCTTATGAGACCATCATGACTGCTGGGTCATTGAAGCAATTGGATCAACTTTTAATTAATCCCAAGGAGGAGCAACGCAGCATGCTATATGGGTGGCTGATGCGAAAATTAGGGTAGTTTGTAGGGATAACTTGGAATTTTTTTAGGCGAAGAGTCCAAATATTTCGCGCTCAATTTTTTCAACAATAAAGGAAAAGTCACTCGCGCTTTCCACAAAATCCAAATTATTGACATCTATGATCAATAGTTTACCCTCTTTGTAGCCGGCAATCCACTCCTCGTAATGGGAGTTCAGATTTTTTAAATAATCAATGCGCATGGCTGTTTCGTAAGTTCTTCCTCGCTTTTCGATTTGGCCTACAAGTTTTGGAATGTCTGCCTTCAAATAAATCAACAGATCTGGCGCCTTGACATGGGCGATCATCGAGTCAAATAAACTCTTGTAATTCGCATAATCCCGCTCTGAAAGCAAATTGCTTTTGTACAGATTGGCGGCGAAGATGTAGGCGTCCTCGTAGATGGTTCTGTCTTGAATGGTTGAAATTGTGCTTTCCTGGATTTTTTTGATTTGGTTGAATCTGGAATTCAAGAAATAAACTTGAAGGTGGAAAGACCAGCGCTTCATGTCCTCGTAAAAATCAGGGAGGTAGGGATTGTCATCCACCGCTTCAAATTCAGCACTCCAGCCGTAATGTTTGGCTAATTTTTCTGTCAGCGTGGTTTTACCACTACCTATATTTCCTGATACTGCTAAATGCATGGGGTATAATATTACTTTGAAAATCTAGAGGAAACGGGGTAATCTTTGGTGCCTGCAAGGTAGTTATAAAATCCTTCTCCAGATTTTGCTCCTTTGAACCCAGCGGCTACCATGTTGATTAACAAGGGGCAAGGGGCATATTTCGGATTGCCAAATCCTTCGTGCAAGACACGCAAGATGGAAAGGCACACATCCAAACCAATAAAATCAGCCAGCTGAAGCGGCCCCATGGGATGTGCCATACCCAACTTCATGACGGTATCAATTTCAGAGACTCCCGCCACTCCTTCGTACAAGGTGTAGATGGCTTCATTGATCATGGGCATCAAAATCCGGTTGGCAACAAATCCAGGATAATCCTGCACTTCAACTGGTACTTTCTCCAATTGCGACGATACGCCCATAATTTGCCTTGTGGTCTCCTCTGAAGTAGCATAGCCACGAATCACTTCCACCAACTTCATGACTGGAACTGGATTCATGAAATGCATGCCGATCACTTGGGTAGGACGCTGTGTAACTGCTGCAATTTGGGTGATGGAAATAGAGGAGGTATTGGATGCCAATACAGCTTTAGCAGGACTGAGGAGGTCCAATTGACGAAATAGATCCAATTTTATTTCAATCTTTTCTGTAGCTGCTTCCACCACTAAATCTGCCTTCTTTACTCCATCAGCAAGGCTTGTATAGGGGATAATCCGATGCAAAGAAGCGGCTTTATCAGCTTCCGTTAGGGTTCCTTTGGCGATTTGCCGATCCATATTTTTGGCGATTGTAGTCATGCCCTTTTGGAGTTGATCTGGTGAAAGATCCACAAGAGCGACTTCAAATCCTTGCTGCGCAAATAAATGGGCAATGCCATTGCCCATGGTACCCGAACCGATGACTGAAATATTTTTCATCTCTATATACTTAGAAAAAGTTATCTGGGGATTATTCGAATTAGTACTGTTCAAAACTACGGGGAAGCTGCCCTAATTCCAACTCAATTGTGGGCTTCCTGACAGGGAATGTCCGTATTTTTATCCCACTTGAACTAGGATAAATCTTTACCTTTGCCAAATGAAAGAACTCGGACTGGTTAACACCCTATATATTAATCGATTCACGGATTTTGGAGCCTACCTTGCCTGTCGGGATGGCGAAGAAGTATTACTTCCTAAAGGATACCTGAAAGGTGAGGAGAAGGAAGGGGATATAGTAACAGTTTTTGTATACACCGATAGTGAAGATCGTCCTGTAGCGGTTACTGATACGCCTCTTTTGCTTTTAGATCAATTTGGGGTATTGATCTGCAAGGAAGTGACTTCTTTTGGAGCATTTATGGATTGGGGCCTTCTAAAGGATCTTTTTGTTCCAAATGCTGAGATGGCTAAGCCTATGACCGCGGGTCAAAAATACCTAATTCGCCTATGTTTGGATTACCGATCCAATCGACTGATTGGGGTGAGTAAGTACCGTGAATTTTTATACCCTGCACCAAAGGATTATGTTCCTGGGAATGAATGTGAAGGATTGATTTTCGAAAAAACTGACTTAGGCTACAAGGTTTTACTGGAAGACCGATACGAAGGTTTGGTTTATTCCAATGAGGTCTTTCAGGAATTGGAACTAGGAGAAGTGCGTAAACTTTGGGTAAAAAAGCTCCGTGATGATGGGAAACTAGACCTGCAATTGCTTCCTTTTGGTCGTGTAAAATACGAGGAGGGAGCTGAAAAAATCCTTCAAATTATCCAAGAGAAAGGTTTTTTACCGATTCATGACAAATCAGATCCTGAAACCATTCAGAAAGTTTTAGGGATGAGTAAAAAGCAGTTCAAACAGTGCATTGGACAATTGTACAAGGCCCGAGAGATTACCATTCACGACGATGGAATTTCAATTAGTCAAGACTAAAGGAGTTTACAACATGATTTCTCTTGGTTAAAACTCAATCTATAAAGCAGCGGTGTCTCTAGATCTAGCCAAATTCTCCAAAGAGAGTAAGTCGGAGTTTCCGGCAAATAAAAAAATTAAGGAAAAGCTTAAAGCCACTCGTCCGAAAAACCTGGATGCTAGGTTTCATCAGGCCCATGAGCAAGTTTTTGAAAAGCTAGATTGTTTGGACTGCGCCAATTGCTGCAAAACCACGAGTCCCATCCTGATACAAACAGATATTGATCGACTTTCAAAGGTTTTTCGGATGCGGTCAAGTGAATTTATTGACACCTATCTGTTTCGGGATGAGGAGGGTGATTATGTTTTTAAAGGTGCACCTTGCCCATTTTTAGGGGAAGACAATGCATGTTTGGTTTACGAAGACCGTCCAAAAGCCTGCAGAGAATACCCACATACAGATCGAAAAAATATGCTTGGTATTTTGGACTTAACCTTGAAGAATACGCTAGTATGTCCGGCGGTTCTCAAAATTTTTTACGAGATCGGCAAAGATTATAAGAAGTAAAAGAATAGTTTTGCTTTTTTAGCAAACGAAAAGGACGAATTAAACTATGAATATTTCGGATACTCAGTTTTTGGGAGTAGATGTTGGAGGAACACATCTAAAAATTGGATTAGTAGATAAATCTGGGAACGTAATTGAGTTTTTCAAGGAAGATACCACTTCATATAGAGACCATGCAGATGGCTTTGGACCTAATTTTGTGTCGGTGATTGGAACCTATTTGGAGAAGTTTCCACACATCCAAAAGGTCGGTATCGGTTTGCCAGGCATGATTAGCAAGGATCGCATGACTCCTCTTGAAATCCCTGCTATACCTGCATTGAACAATTATCCCCTAAATGCTTCGCTAAAGTCTCGGTATCCTGAACATGATTTTTTCCTTGAAAATGACGCTGCTGCTGCTGCAATAGGGGAATTTCAATTTGGTAAAGGGACAGTTTCTTCCAATTTCCTATTTATTACCATGGGAACAGGAATTGGGAGTGCACTGGTATTGGATGGACAGGTATTTAAAGGTTCCCGTGGAAATGCCCTTGAAATGGGACACATGCTTTCTAGAGGGAATGCTGGACTAGAAACCTTAATTGGAAGGGGAGGAATTTTAAAGATAATGGCCAATTTGATTGCAGCCTATCCCGAAAAGGCAGGAGAGCTTAGAGGCAAGGAATTGGGTACCCATTTACTGGTAGACACTGCACGAACAGGCAATGAGGTCTCTTTAATGGTTTTTAAAGAAGTTGCTGAAATAATTAGTGAGTCTATTGTATCCACCATTCGAGTGCTGGATGTCACGGATGTGTATTTTGGAGGCGGTATTGCCGCTGGCTTAGAGTTTATGATGCCTACCATCGAATACAATACCCGCAAATTCTTGACACCCTATTATGTCAAGGACCTAAAGTTGAAAAAAGCTACCCTTGAGAATAACGCAGGTACCCTAGGTGCCGCTGCTTTGTGTTTTATGGATTCTGGTCTGTAATCGTCACTTCTGAGACCTTGCTCAAGGCATTCATCCTAAAAAGAATCCGAAGGGGTTCTTTTTTTTGTACTACCCCTGCACAATCTGAACTGGGTTCAATAAAATAGAAGAAAAAGCTTTGGCTCTTATCCACGAGTTCCACCCGGTCTGGTCGACCAAAAGTCTTGATTAATGCCTGGTTGTTGATTCCCAAAAATTGATTTTTTATGGAGCGAAACTCTTCCAAATCTTGCATCCTTAACCCTTTGCATCCATAGCGATCTGATTTCCAGTTTTCTATATTAATTTTTCCAGCATCTACTGCAGAGCTACAAGAGCTTAGCCAAGTGAAAAGCGAGAGGACTAGAAGCAAAACAGAAATTTTCATGAAGATTTTTTTGAATGCCCAAAGATCGCTTGAAATTTCATTTGATCTTCTGATTAATGAGTAAAAATAGAATTTGACTAAATTTGTCACTTTTGAACTCAAACAAAGGGCAGAAGGTTTATTCAAATCGGTTATATTGCGGCTTAAATCCCAAATTTCATGTATTACAGATTCGGAAAGGTTTTCTATTTCTTCAGCGTGCTAGTATTCCTCTTTGCGCTTTTATATTTCTATGCGGCATTGCCCGAGCAGATCGGGTTTCGTTTTGATGATCAAGGCATTTTGCTTCGAGATTTTGCAAAAAGCACCTTTTTTTATGGGCTTGCGTTCGGGTTTTTGGTCTTAAATCTAGTCACGATCTACACTCCAAAAACGTTAGAGACAAAAGCCAATCGAAAATTACATCGCCTATTTCCAATTGGAGATCCTTACCGCGATTACTTGTTGGCATGGTTTTATTCTTTTGGGGGCTGGGTCAATGCGAGTTTATCGCTAGCAGCCTTATTTGTACATGCCATCAACAACCAAAAGGTAATTAGTGCTTCGGCATACAACCTTTGGTTTTTACTGATGCCTGTTGTACTTTTTGTGTGGGTGGGAGCATTGTTTGTATTGCTTTTCAAAAAATTCAAATCCACACAAGTAGGAATTAACTAGTCGATGGCAGATCAAGCAAATTATACCGAAGACAGCATCCGTTCGCTTGATTGGAGGGAACATATCCGGATGAGACCGGGAATGTATATTGGAAAATTAGGAGATGGAAGTGCGCCAGATGACGGAATTTATGTGTTGGTCAAGGAAATCCTAGACAATTCCATTGATGAGCACATGATGGGACATGGGCGTACCATTGAGGTTAAAATTTCAGAACATAAAGTAGAAGTTCGCGACTATGGTCGAGGAATACCTCTTGGCAAAGTGATTGACTGTGTTTCCAAGATCAACACGGGTGGTAAATACGATTCAGGAGCTTTCCAGAAATCAGTAGGACTTAATGGAGTAGGTACCAAGGCCGTAAATGCCCTTTCCGACTTTTTCAAGGTGCAATCCTTCCGAGAAGGGGAATGTAAAGTGGCCGAATTTGAAAAGGGAATTTTGGTGAGTGATCCTCCAGTCGGTAAGTCTTCAGATCGTAATGGAACCAAGGTGGTCTTTTCACCAGATGCTTCCATTTTTAAAAACTACCACTTTATTCCTGAATATCTCGAGAATCAAATGTGGTATTATGCCTACCTCAATGCAGGCTTGAGTCTACAATTTAATGGGAAAAAGTTTTTTTCAGACAAAGGATTATTTGATCTATTGTCCAATAAAGTGGACGAGGAAAGTATACGGTACCCAATCATTCATCTGAAAGGGAATGACATTGAGGTTGCCATCACACACTCTGGAAGTTACGGGGAGGAATATTACTCCTTTGTGAATGGGCAATATACCACCCAAGGCGGGACCCACTTAGCTGCATTTAGAGAGGCTTTGGTCAAGACCATAAGGGAGTTTTACAAAAAAGATTTTGATGCCTCTGACATTCGTCAATCCGTCGTGGCAGCAATTGCAGTTCGTGTGCAGGAGCCTGTTTTTGAATCTCAAACCAAGACTAAACTAGGCTCACAGAGCATCGGCCCAGATGGACCTACGCTTCGAACTTTTGTCAATGACTTCATTAAAGTAGAGTTAGACAATTACCTTCATAAAAATCCAAGTACCGCAGAAGCTTTACTGAAGCGGATTATGCAATCTGAGCGTGAGCGCAAAGAAATCTCAGGGATTAAGAAATTAGCCAACGAGCGGGCTAAAAAAGCAAACCTTCACAATAAAAAGCTTCGGGATTGCCGCGTGCACTACGATGATCCAAAAGCCGAGGAGGATTCGAAAAACAAGACCATGCTTTTCATCACGGAAGGAGATTCTGCTTCAGGTTCTATCACCAAAAGCCGTGATGTGCAAACGCAAGCCGTATTTTCGCTTCGAGGAAAGCCGCTCAATTGTTTTGGAATGACTAAAAAGGTCGTTTATGAAAATGAAGAGTTTAACCTGCTACAGCATGCCCTCAACATTGAAGATGGAATTGAAAGTTTGCGCTATCGGAAGATTGTAATTGCTACAGATGCAGATGTGGATGGGATGCACATTAGGCTGTTAATTATGACCTATTTTTTGCAGTTTTTTCCGGATCTCGTCAAAAATGGGCACCTCTATATTTTGGATACCCCTTTGTTTCGAGTGCGGAATAAAAAGGAGACAATCTACTGCTATTCGGATGAGGAGCGGCAGCGTGCCATTCATAAGTTGGGTAATAAACCTGAAATCACTCGATTTAAGGGATTAGGCGAGATTTCACCTGAAGAGTTTGGAACCTTTATTGGGGAAGACATTCGATTGGACCCTATTTTATTGACCAAGGACACCAAGATTGTTGACTTACTTACCTTCTACATGGGTAAAAACACTCCAGATCGACAAGTATTTATTATTGACAATTTGAGGATTGAAAAAGATTTGGCTCTAGAAGACCCTAAACTTGAAACAGAAGCAGTAGATGCTGAAGTTGATGCTTAATAACCCTAGTTTTTCCCAATCTCTATTTCCTTTAACCCTAGGAATATTCACATGAGTGACGATACCCACCTTTCTGAAAGTTCTGATAGCAGCCTACATGGTTCTGTGCCCATCACTGGGATGTACAAGGACTGGTTCCTTGACTATGCATCCTATGTGATCTTGGAGCGTGCAGTTCCTGCGATTGAAGATGGACTGAAGCCGGTACAGCGAAGAATCCTTCATGCCATGAAGGAGATGGATGATGGTAGATTCAATAAGGTCGCCAACATCATTGGACAGTCCATGCAATACCACCCCCATGGAGATGCTTCCATAGGAGATGCGATCGTCAATATGGGCCAAAAAGACCTGTTGATTGAGACGCAGGGCAACTGGGGTGATGTGCGTACTGGCGATGGTGCTGCTGCTGCGCGATACATCGAAGCTCGTCTGTCGAAGTTTGCCTTGGATGTGGTTTTTAATCCACAAACTACAGATTGGCAGCTTTCCTACGATGGAAGAAAAAGAGAACCCGTAACGCTACCCGTAAAGTTTCCATTGCTTTTGGCACAAGGAGTGGAAGGGATCGCAGTGGGCTTGTCCACGAAGATTCTGCCGCACAACTTTCGGGAGTTGATCGAAGCGTCAATAGAACTACTGAAGGGCAATTCTCCACAGGTTCTTCCGGACTTCCTTACTGGAGGTTTGGCAGATTTTTCGGATTACCAAGAGGGCCTTCGAGGTGGAAAAGTAAAAATTAGAGCTAGAATTGAGGAGGATGCTAATAAAACATTACTAATCAAGGAAATACCTTTTGGTACTACTACAGATTCATTGATTGATTCTATCCTAAAAGCGAATGAGAAGGGAAAGATAAAAATCAAAAAAGTGGTGGATAACACCGCCAAGGATGTCGAGATTCAGATTCAATTGGTACCAGGGGTTTCTCCAGATGTAACCATCGATGCCTTGTATGCCTTCACAGATTGTGAGGTTTCCATATCGCCCAATGCCTGTGTAATTATCGAGGACAAGCCAGTTTTCTTGACAGTCAATGAGATTTTAAAGTACAACACCAAGCAAACTAAGGAATTGCTCCGCAAGGAGCTTGAAATACGAAAAGGAGAGCTCTTAGAAAAGCTTTTGTTCTCTTCCTTGGAGAAGATTTTCATTGAAAACCGCATTTACCGAGACATAGAAGAATGTACCACTTGGGATGCAGTATTGGAAGCAATAGATCGAGGTTTAGACCCTTACAAACCTGATTTTTACCGGACTATTGTTCAGGAGGATTTGGTTCGTTTAACTGAGATAAAAATCAAACGGATCTCCAAGTTTGATACGTTCAAGGCCGATGAGTTGATGAAACGACTTCAGGAAGAGTTGAAGGAGGTCAATTACAACTTAAAGCACCTAACGGATTATTCGATTGCCTACTACCAAAATTTATTGGATAAGTATGGAAAAGGTAGGGAACGGAAAACAGAGATTCGAGCATTTGATACCATTCAGGCAGCTGTAGTAGCGGCAAACAATGCCAAACTGTATGTGAATCGAGTGGATGGTTTTGTAGGCTACGGACTGAAGAAGGATGAATACATCTGTGAATGTTCAGATTTAGACGATATAATCGCCATTCGCCGTGATGGAAAACTGGTTGTTTCTAAAATACAAGAAAAGCTCTTCATGGGCAAAGACCTCGTTTATGTCGGTGTCTTTCGTAAGAATGACGAGCGAATGACTTACAATTTCATTTACCTAGATGGGGTTTCTGGAAGGTCTATGGTCAAGCGTTTTCAAGTGGGAGGTGTGACCCGCGACAAAGAATATGACCTAACCAAAGGAACCAAGGGATCAAAATTACTGTACCTTACTGTCAACCCCAATGGGGAAGCAGAAGTGGTGACTATCTATCTGACGCAAGGAGCGAAGGCGCGGGTGAAAGTGTTTGATTTTGATTTTGCTGAGGTTGAAATCAAAGGTCGAGCGGCTGGAGGTAATATTTTAACTCGATATCCAGTTCGTAAGATTCAATTTAAGATGGAAGGTAAATCCACCTTAGGTGGCCTCAACATCTATTTTGATGCTTCTGTAGGTCGATTGAATACGGATTCTCGAGGCAAACAAATAGGCAACTTCCTTGGTGATGATAAAATCTTGGTTTGCTACAAAAATGGTGATTATGAATTGACCAGTTTTGAGTTGACCAATCGCTACGATCCTACTGAAGTACTTTTAATTCAAAAATTTGATCCTCAAAAAGTTATAGGAGCAATCTACTTCGATGGTTTAGCAAAAAATTTCTTTGTGAAGCGATTCTTAATTGAAACGACTACGCTCAACAAGCGGTTTAACTTTATCACTGAACACAAACAATCTTACCTAAAGCTCGTCACCACAGATGCCCAGGCGCAGATTTCAGTGACTTTTATGAAGGGCAAGGTTGAAGATCAAATGGATTATGATCTTGAAATGTTGATTGACGTGAAGGGCTGGAAGGCATTGGGAAATAAGTTAAGTGCAAATGAGGTCTTAGAGCTGAAATTAATTGAATCCGAACAGTTGATCGATACGGATGCTGGGGTAGGTGAAGAGCTGGAAGAGGAGACTACTAATGATGAGCCAGTAGCCGATCTTTCGGATGACTTGGAAGTAGGCAGTACGCTCACTTTGACACCAAAGAAAGGGGAGGATGAGCAGCTTGGGCTATTTTAACTAGTTCAATGCAGCGATGAGTCAGAAGTCAGGAGAATTGGATCAAGGATTGGTTGATTACCTAGCCCAATACATCACGGCACACAAGAGAGCAGCTATTGAACGGGTATTGAGTCAGCGGACCCGTTTTTTCACAGTGGTTTTGGAGGATATTTTCAAACCACACAATGCAAGTGCTGTTCTTCGTACTTGTGATTGTTTTGGCTTTCAAGACATTCACCTAATAGAAAAAACAGATACGTATAAAATCAATCCCTTTGTCACCCGTGGAGCTTCCCAATGGGTTGATTTGCATAAGTTTTTCTCCCCAGATGGATCTGCTGTAGACCAGTGTTTTGACGCATTGCATCAAAAAGGATACAAAATCTATGGAACGAGTCCAGTAGCAGATTCACAATCCATTCACGAATTGCCTCTCTTTCCAGATAAAAAAAATAGCCTTAGTCTTTGGAAATGAGCACGAAGGCATCAGTGAAGTAGTAAAATCCAAAGTGGAAGGGCTAGTTCATATTCCGATGCGAGGCTTCACGGAAAGTTTTAATATTTCTGTATCTGCTTCCATATTTTTATTTGAGTTGATCAAACGGGCTTCGGCTTTTGAAAGTCCAAATTTCCACATTTCGGAGGAGGAGCGGAGTGAGCTAAGATTGAGGTGGTACAAGGAAATTGTCCCTCATGCCGATATTCATGAAAAACATTTTCGTAGGCAAACTCAAAATGCCGAGAATTGATTCATTCAAAAAGGGCTGCCTAGCCTCTTCCTTTCGGAAATAAATCTTAGTTTAGGGTTAAGCATTTCAACTTCATCCCATGAAAAAAGGACTTTTAATTTTTTCAGTATTCATACTTGTACTGTTGGTAGCTGTTATTGGTTATTCAGCATACCAGTTTAGAGATCGGCATTCCGACTATCAAACAGATCTTTCCTTATATGCACCGGCAGCAAGTGTTCAGGCTGGATTTTCTAAAGTTGACCTGACACCTACTGGGTTTGAAACTTGGGAGGATGTGGATGGAGATTCAAAATATGATCCTGAGAAAGGAGACCGTTTTGTAGATGCCAATGGAAACGGTGAGTTTGATGCGATTTGGTTGGCAGGTTTTCACAATTCCAGGCCTGCACAAAGTGTTTTAGACAAGCTTTGGGCTAGAGCCATGGTTCTTGAATCCGGGGATGTTTCTTTGGCACTTTGTGTGATTGACATGATTGGGTTTGGCAATGACGAAGTGATTGCAACGCGGAAGTTGATCCAAGAAAAGTACCCTGAATTAGACTATGTGGTCATTTCCAGTACGCATGTTCATTCAGCACCTGATTTGATGGGCATGTGGGGACCTTCCGAATTTGTACGTGGGGTAAACAACGACTACATGAAGCAGGTTCAAGAAGGAATTGCCGCATCAGTAGGAGAGGCCTACACTTCCAGAAAGCCAGCACATTTTAAGTTTGCACAGGAACCTGTTCGACTCAAAGATTTGGTTGGAGATACCCGCCCACCATTTGTTTTTGATCCAGGATTGCAGCTGATGCAGGTGTTGGATGCACAAACTGGCACTACCCTAGGAACGATCATGAATTGGGGGAATCACCCTGAAACGCTTTGGTTGGAAAATATTCAAATCAGCTCGGATTTTGCCGACCCTTGGAGGAATTTTGTAGAAGATGGGATTCCTGTGACGGACACTTTGGCCGAGCCTGGTGTTGGTGGGGTGGCTATTTTTCTAAATGGAGCAATAGGTGGATTGATGACTACAGCACCTGACAATGCAATTTTGGACCCATATTCGGGGGTTTCTTACAAGCGACAAGCACCTGATAAACTTCTTGCTCAAGGGAAAGCCTTGGCCAAAATAACCTTAGAGACCCTGCGTGACACCAGCTTGGTTATTCATTCTTCTTTAGACTTAGGGATTCGAGCCAAATCCATTGCGCTACAGATGGATAACTCGCTGTTTCAGTTGGCCGCTTTTGTAGGAATTTTTGACCGTGGCTTCGTAGGCTGGAAACAAATTCGATCTGAAGTTTCTACTTGGAAATTAGGGCCAGCGACTTTTGTGCATGTACCTGGAGAACTCTATCCTGAAATTCTTTATGGTGGCATTGAATCTCCTGCTGGTGCTGATTTTCAGCTTTCTCCCGTAGAACTGCCTGCTTTAAAAGAGAAGATACCAGGTCAGTATGTCTTTTTCTCCGGAATGTCAAATGACATGATTGGCTACATCGTCCCCAAGAGTCAATGGGATGTGAACCCTCCATTTACCTACGACTACAAGGAGCGTCCTTATGGTGAAATCAATTCCTTAGGTCCGGAGACTGCTCCAAAAATCCATAGCGAAGTTCTTGGAGTGTTGAATGACTTGCAAAAATTGAAAAAATAAAAAAAATCCGGTACAGGCATTGAAATCATCGATGTACCGGATTTACAGTGGGTCTTAAGATTCGTGGATTACGATTTTTTCAATTTTGTCTCCAGCACGGATGGCATCGATCACTTCTAGTCCTTCTACCACCTTGCCGAAGCAGGTATGGTTCCGATCTAAATGTGCAGTATTTGCTCGGCTATGGCAGACGAAAAACTGAGATCCCCCTGTATTTCTACCGGCATGTGCCATAGATAGTACGCCACGATCATGGAACTGGTTTCCACCATCCAATTCACATTGGATTTTGTAACCAGGACCTCCTGTACCTGTTCCTGTTGGACAGCCACCTTGGATGACAAAGTTTGGGATTACACGGTGAAAAGTAAGTCCATCGTAAAAACCTTTGGTGGAGAGGTCCACAAAGTTTTGGACCGTGATAGGTGCGTCTTTTTCATAAAGCTCTACCTTCATGGTACCTTTTTCAGTAATTATTTCAGCTGTTTTCATGGCTATGGATGAGATTAGTGGTTGTTCGTTTTGCAAAAATAGCCAATGTCCTGGCTTTTTCATTCTGTCTTCAAAAAAGAAAACAAAATAGATTTTGTTCCGAATCTTTTCTTGATGTGAAGTGTAGTTTGTGTAAGAATATTGGAATCAACTCTTAAAAAAGTTTATCATTGTAACTGAATTTCATCTTATCAACCCAAAACATCCTTGGAAAAAGCACTTAACTCAGAATTTGCAGGCCCTACTGCATTTGGTCATCCTAAAGGACTTATGACCTTGTTCTTCACTGAAATGTGGGAGCGTTTTAGTTACTACGGCATGCGTGCCTTGCTGATTATATTCATGACCAAGACCGTTGTAGATGGGGGGCTTGGATTTGATGATCCTACGGCTGGTGCAGTTTATGGCTTGTATACCATGGGAGTCTATCTCTTGGCTTTGCCTGGTGGATGGCTTGCGGACCGTTTATTTGGTTTAAAAAAATCAGTATGGTACGGCGGAATTATCATTGCTTTAGGACACTTTATGTTGGCCATACCTGGAATTGAAGGTTGGATTTCTAGTGGTTCAGAAGGAAAAACAACCTTGAGTACCTTGGACACCACTTCTTTTTTCCTAGGTCTGCTATTGATTGTGCTTGGTACGGGTTTATTGAAGCCAAATATCAGTTCTATAGTAGGTCAACTCTATCCTGCAGGTAGTTCCAAGCGTGACGCAGGCTTTTCTATTTTTTACATGGGCATCAATATAGGTGGGTTTATTGCACCACTGGCTTGTGCTACAGTAGCTGTATACGACATGCACCTCGGGTTTGGATTGGCTGGTTTAGGAATGATCCTCGGTTTGATTCAATACAAGCTGACGGGTAAGGCTCTTGATGGCTTTGGGGAAGTGCCAGTAGTGGTAACTCCAGAAGAAAAAGCTGCTCAAACCAAATTGAAATCCTTAACCTCTGTTATTGGATTGGTAGGTATCGTAGTGATAGGCTTGTTGTTTGCAGGCGTAGTACCGATTGATGTTGAGGCTATTGCTAAGTCCTCTGGTACTGTGATTGCAATTGTAGCAACTGGGTATTTGGGATATGTAATTGCTTTTGGTGGACTCAGTAGAGCAGATAAGAATAAAGTTGGAGTTATTGCCGTTTTATTCTTTTTCTCGGCCATGTTTTGGTCAGGATTTGAGCAGGCAGGCTCCACACTCAACTTGTTTGCCGAGCGCTTTATGGATCGTACTGTATTTGGCTGGGAGGTCCCTACTGGATACTTTCAATCCATCAATTCCCTATTTATCATCATCTTCGCTCCATTCTTTGCTTCACTTTGGGTGTGGTTGGGTAGAAAAAACTTGGAGCCAAGTTCTCCTCTCAAATTCACCTTTGGACTCGCCATGTTGGGGATAGGGTTTTTTGTGATGTATTTCGCGACTAAGATTGCTGCCTCAGGTGAGTTGGCTGCTCCTAGTTGGTTGATCATCACCTTCCTTTTTCACACCTTCGGTGAATTGAGTTTGTCGCCTGTAGGGCTTTCTTTGGTCACCAAACTATCTCCCAAAGGTTATGGAGGTCAGATGATGGGCATTTGGTTCCTTTCTGTCGCGTTGGGCAACTTGTTTGCTGGATTGATCGCAGGGGAGGCGAGTGGGGGCTCAGAGGAAGGCCTTGCTGCTATGCCAGACCAATTTATGCTGATTGTGTATACCGTAATGGGATCTGCTTTGGTGTTATTTCTTTTGAAGCCAATTCTTAAGAAAATGATGGGAGAGGTGAATTAAACGGAATTTAGGTAGAAGCAAGAAATTAGAGATAAGAAACAAGACTGAATTGCACTTGGTGCTTTGTACAATGTACCAAGTACGAAGTACAAAGTATGGAATACGTTTAGAAACAAGAGGCAAGACACAAGAGATTAGACATGTACTGCTAAAAGGTAACTTCTGCATTCTGAGCATGTAAAAACTATCTCACTTAGGCTCTTGCCTTCAGTCTTCTAAAGGATTACGGTGCCTTGTACCTGCGTTCTTGGCCTAGGTTGGTGAGATACGGTAATAAACCAGACCAGGCATTACTTATTCCAAAACACTTTTAACAGAAGTTTATTAAATAACCACAGAGACACATAGTGAAAACCCTATGTGTCTCTGTGGTTTTTATAGAAAAGCTAGAGCTCTTGCTTTAAGAAATAGCTAAATACTTTTTCAATGTTAAACGCAAATCGAAGAATGGCGAAGGGAAGGTACAATGTACTTCGCACAAAAAAGGAAGTACGAAGTACGGTATTGTGTTAAGTAAGAGTTAGGAAATCAAGTTTGAGCTACGATATACATGCCTGCGGTAGGCTGGCGAAGCACGAAATTAAATTTAATAACCAACGCTGAACGCCGGACGTCGAACTCAGAAGTTTGAATCTCGTGTCTAGATACTATTAAGTGATACAAAGACTTATTTATACATGGTACTTCGCCTGCCTGCCGCAGGCAGGTACTTGGTACTTTGTACAAAAAAAAAGGCTGCTCGTAAGAGCAGCCCTTTTTTAAGAAGGTGGATTTGATTAGTTCAAGAACTCATCAAATGTCAAGCTCACGTAGTACATGGAACCTACAGTTGGGTTACCCCATGCTTGTCTGTATCCAGTGCTGTTGAATAGGTTAGATCCACCAATTTTCAAGATAGACTTTAGCGCCTTCATTTTCACGCTCATTTGAGCATCAAAGGTTCCGAATGCAGGCATCACAGAAAGTTGCTGTGAAGACACCGCAGGAGCTACGAAAGAAGACTGCCAAGCAAACTCACCCTGCCATCTGTAAGACATAGCGAATCCAATGTTCTTCACAATCTCACGGTTAGCGAAGTTCACCACATAACGGTACTCAGGAGTGTTGAAAGAAGGCTGGAAACCAGTTACTGTCAACTTCTCAAGGTCCTGAAGTGTGTTGTAAGATACGTTACCACCGATGGTGTAGTTTTTAGGCAAACGGTAATCTGCGCCCAATGCCCAACCCCAAGATTTGATGGTCTCGGTTCTGTTAACTGGCATGGAGTAGATGTTTCTAGTGTTTGCATTCAATAGGTTAAGGCCCAAAATAGAAGCTGGGCTAGTAGCCACATAGTTCTTATCCTGAACCAAAACCTGGCCACCGATGAAGTTCTCAAAACTATTGAAATATGCATAAGTATCGATCAATAATTTGTTACCAAACAAACCTTTGTAACCAAATTCATAAGATCTAACGGTTTCAGGTTTGAATTCGCTAGGCTTGAAAGCTACTAGCTTGTCCTTTGCTGCAGCAGCAGCATTTGCAGGCACCAATTGTGCAGCAATCACTGGAACGATGCTAGGTACCAAGGCTGCAATAGCAGCAGGTGCCTGAGCAGCTGGAATTAATCCTGCTACAACTTGCTGGGTAATGATTGACGTAGCCTGAGTGATCGCCAGCTGTGTAGCCTGTGCAATAGATGCTTGGAACACTGGTGAAGAAGGTTGAGTTCCTGCCAAAACTGCACCACCGAAGTTGGTCACAGTAGCAAGTGAATACACTGGGTTTCCAGAGAAGTTGTACTTACTTCTGAAAAGTGGAAGACCACCAATCAATCTTGCTTGAGGAGTCACAAGGTCAATGTATTGATCTTGTGTCGTTGGCAAACGGAAACCAGTCTGGTAAGAAGCTCTAAAGTTGTGAGTTCCTGCAGTATATACACCTGATACTCTAGGCGACAACTGTCCTTTGAAGTTTTCGTTTTTGTCATAACGTGCAGAAGCAGTCAATCTAAACTTATCATTGAATAGGGACTTAGCACCTTGTACATAAGCGCCGTGCTCTTTGATAGTAAATTCATCACCATTTTCGTCAGTTGCGAAAAGGGTTTTATCAGAATTTAGCTGGTAAGTTCTGAAGTTAGCACCTACAACGAAATCAGCCCATTTCACATTTGTAAACTGGTAAGAACCTTCTATGTGGTACAAGTTGGTTTTATCTACAAACTTAGCACCTACACCTTGAGCATTGCCTGGGATAGGACGATTTACAACAGCATTCTTTGCTGCATCGAAACCAGCAGTTCCAGGTAGTAATCGACCCTGATCAGCAAATGCTCTTGCAGCATCGTGTGCCAAGGAAGTGTCTAAGCCTCTAGCTCTAGCTTGAGCAAAAGCACCTACATATTGAGGGAACCAAGTACCGCTAGGCTTCCAGGCTTCGTTGATTCCTTGTGCGGCAATACCTACTGCGAAAGCATCACCGGAACGCTCCTGAGTGGTATATGCTCTCAAGAACCAGTTGGCACCTTTCAATTCTGCTTTGTATTGGCCTAACTTAAAGTTAGCAATGGAATAACGGTCAGCACCAGTATATACTGTAGTACCAAATCCGTAATTACCTTGAATGATCGCTTCAACACGGTCATTGATTCTGTAATGCAAAGCCGCATTCAATTTCAAGGACTTGGTTCCGTAATCAGCCAAATCAGATTCTCTGTAACCAGTTCTGGATACGAAAGTCTGTGGGATTAGCGGAAGTAATGCAGCTGGTAAAGCACCTGCACTTACCATGCTCTGAGCGATTGAATTCATGTTTACGTTGGTTTCATCCCCGTAAACGTTAACTCCATTGTAACCTGGGTTGGAGATTCTATCTCCTTTGTTGATACGAGAAGCGTTCAACAAAGATTGGTCACGGAAATCATTTGCTTGCCAGTCATCTGCCTTCAAATACTGTACATTGACTTTGAAAGCCAACTTATCGTTGATTGCTTTTGCATAACGTGCACTAAAGTCATAGAATCCAGTTCCTGGGGTGGTTCTATCTTTCTGATCCATCAAACCTGTCCGTACACTTGCAGATAGGCCTTGATATTGGAAAGGATTCTTTGAATTCATCAATAGGATACCATTGATCGCATTTGGTCCGTAAAGTGCAGAAGCTGCACCTGGAAGCAATTCAACGCTTTCCAAATCCAATTCAGAGATACCTACAATGTTACCTACAGAGAAGTTTAGACCAGGAGCCTGGTTGTCCATTCCATCAATCATTTGTACCGTTCTTACGTTACCGTTGGCGTTAAAACCTCTGGTGTTGAAAGACTTAAAGGTCAAAGATTGCGTACTCATTTCTACGCCTTTCATGTTGTTAAGGGCGTCGTAGAAACTTGCCTGAGGAACATCTCTAATCGCGATGATATCCATCTTTTCTACAGAAACTGGAGATCTAAGGATGCTTTCTTCCACTCTTGATGCAGATACTACCACTTCTTGTCCCAAGATGGACACTTCAGATAGCTCTACAGATAAGTTGGAAACTCCTCCTGTTACCTCTACTTCTTTAGATCCGAACCCAACCATGGAAAATACCAAGGTGAAGGGAGGAGCTTGATTTACATTAAGAGTAAATTTCCCGGATAGGTCAGTAATGGTTCCAATTACTTTTCCTTTCACGAGGATGTTTACCCCTACCAAAGTTTCCTTTGAGTCAGCATCCGTGACTGTACCGGAGATGGTAGTCTGAGCAAGTGCAATGGTAGTTCCCAAAGAAAGGAACAATGCCATCGAGAGCACTGAACTCCAGATTTTTCTGGTAAAATTTTTCATAGGCTAAATTTGTAAAATAGTTAAGATGGTTTCTGAATTTAGGTTAATCCAATCCAATTATTCGAAATTTATAGTAAAAAGGTAATTTTCTATCGATTTCTGTTAAAAAAAAACAGAATCTAAAAACTATAAATTTTTTATAATCTTCATTAATCACGTATTAATTTAATAAATATATATTTTTTGATAATTAATTTAACAATTACTTAAAAAGAGCTCAATATTTTATAAAAACAACAATTTTGAATTTGCGTTTAAAGTGAGGTAAGAAAGCCCAAAAAGCATATTTTGTGCCTTTATTTGGTGTTTAGAGACTTTTTTTATTTTCTGCATTTACATGCTTTACAAGTCGATCACAGAGCTCCTTGATTTCTTCTGACATGTACTCATCGCCCGTACTATTTAAAATGGTTTGTGCCATTCCTCCTAGAATATCGATGTAAAATCGCTTCATCTCTACCACAGACATTTCATCAGTCCATAGGTCAATTCGTAGGGTGGAATGATTCAAATTGTCCCAAACATTTAAACTGATGCTTTTGGTGGCTTCTAATCCTTCTCCTTCCTTGTCAGAAGCATCCCAATGGATAGTTTTTGGGAGATTTGCGCCATCTAGTTCAATTTGAAAGTTGATTTCTGATTTTTTCATTCGATTTAGTAAACTAGTTTTTAGATGTCAAAAATAAGGAATTAATCAAAGCTCATCTCTGGGATCTCACCATTGATGATCAATTTACCTGCTGTTTTAGACTTAATTTCCTCTACAGTTATGCCTGGTGCCCGTTCTTTTAAGATAAAGCCACCTTCTGGAGCAATTTCCAATACTGCTAGGTCCGTAACGATTTTTTTAACACATCGAATACCGGTAAGGGGTAGGGTACAAGTAGGCAATAATTTGGAGTGGCCATCCTTCGAACAATGCTGCATCGCAACGATGATGTGCTTTGCTGAAGCTACCAGATCCATAGCACCTCCCATGCCCTTCACCATTTTTCCCGGAACTTTCCAGTTGGCGATATCACCCTGCTCCGATACTTCCATCGCACCGAGAATAGTCAAATGCACATGTCCGCCTCGAATCATGGCAAAGGATTGGGCAGAATCAAATATCGCTGACCCAGGAAGCATGGTGATGGTTTGCTTTCCCGCATTAATTAAATCTGGATCTACCTCAGATTCCTTTGGAAAAGGTCCAATCCCTAAAAGCCCATTTTCAGATTGCAGCACTACATCTAGGTGGGTTGGAATGTAATTGGCAACTAGGGTAGGGATTCCTATTCCCAGATTGATATACTGCCTATGTTCTACCTCTTGAGCAATTCTTTTGGCAATTTGTTCTTTTGTTAACATGGCTTTAGAAAAGTTTGCGTTAAAAATTAAAACGGGAAAATTTGGCTCGTTTGTTAACGAGTTACTGTTCGTTGCTCAATTCGTTTTTCATAGTTATTCCCTTGGAATATCCGTTGGACATAAATCCCCGGTGTATGGATCTGATTTGGATCCAGACTTCCAGCTTGCACCAGTTCTTCCACCTCCGCAATCGTGATTTTTCCGGCTGTTGCCATCATGGGATTAAAGTTTCGAGCTGTACCCTTAAAAATCAAATTCCCCGCAGTATCACCTTTCCATGCTTTGACCAATGCAAAATCAGCTTCTAAAGCAAGTTCCATGAGGTACAGTTTTCCATTAAACTCACGAACTTCCTTACCTACTGCAACCTCAGTACCTACTCCTGCTGGGGTAAAAAAAGCGGGTATGCCTGCACCTCCAGCGCGAATTCGTTCTGCAAGGGTACCCTGAGGAAGAAGTTCCACCTCCAGTTCACCCGATAAAAGCTGCCGCTCAAACTCATCATTTTCTCCAACATAGCTGGAGATCATTTTCTTCACCATCCGCTTTTGAAGAAAAAGTCCAATGCCAAAATCATCCACTCCAGCATTGTTGGAAACGATAGTCAGGTCGCGAAGCCCCTTTTGAAGTAGTGCAGCAATGCAATTTTCAGGAATCCCACTCAAGCCAAAGCCCCCCATCATGAGTGTGGCCCCATCCTGAATATCCTTTACTGCCTCCGCTGCATTCTCAATTGTTTTATTGATCATAGCCTTTATTTTTATAAGCTAAAGATAGCTTGTTCTCGGTCTATCATTAACTGATTTTTGAGAGCTTCCAAACTAGCAAACCTTTTTTCTTCTCTTAAAAATGCTTCGAAGAAAATTGCAAGCTCTTGTCCGTATAAATCCCCTTGAAAATCAATCAAATGAGCTTCAATTGTCTTTTTGTCCCCTTCGACAGTTGGACGGTCTCCAATATTTAATATGGCCTTGTACCGTTGCCCATTGATTTCCGCATAAACCGCATAGGCGCCATCTCTTGGAAGTAGTTTGTAGGGGTCCTCTACTTGAATATTTGCGGTTGGGAACCCTATGGATCGACCAATTTGTTGTCCCTTGACTACCAGACCACTCAGGCTGTAAGATCTTCCTAGATATTTACGGGCAGTACGGATATCGCCTTCAGCTAGGGCAACTCTGATTTTGGTGCTCGAAACGCCCAATTCATCGACATCCTGTCTTGAAATTTCTTCTAGTTCAAAACCGTAAAGATCACTGTGGCTTTGGAGGTATTCAAAGCTACCTTCCCTGTTTTTTCCAAATCGGTGGTCATACCCAATCACCAAGGTTTTGGTTTGAATTTTGTCTACCAGAATTTTTCCGATAAACTCTTGCGAACTCATTTGGGAAAATTCCTCCGTAAAGGGAAGCACTAGCAAATGATCGATTCCCATTTCATTTAAAATGCTGACTTTTTCAGAAAAAGTGGATAGGAGTCGAAGGGTATTGTTTTTTGGTTGCAAAACCAATCGAGGGTGTGGCCAATAGGTGAGGAGTACAGTTTCTCCTCCTTTGCTCTTGGCAAGTTCTTGAAGTCGATTCAAGATTTTTTGATGTCCCAAATGCACCCCATCAAATGTTCCTGAGGTTACTACGGCATTTTTAGGCGAATGAAAATCAGTTAAGCCCTGGTAGATTTTCATTGTGCCTAGATTTAATTTCTTCAACCAATTGAGACACCTCATGGGCATCTGTCAAAGAATAATTGCCAATGCGTGTTCTGCACAAGGATTTTAGGTAGGCACCCACACCTAGTAGTTCACCTAAATCTCTAGCCAAGCTGCGGATGTAGGTTCCTTTGGAACAGCTTATTCGAAAGTTTACTTCGGAATTTTCAAATCCTGTAAGTTCAAATTCTCGAACCTCCACTGGTCTTGGTTCCATTTTTACGTCAATTCCCAATCGTGCAGAAGCATACACTCGCTTCCCATCCACCTTAATTGCAGAGTGCATGGGAGGGATCTGTAAGATGTTGCCGGTAAGTTGCTGAATTGCCGCCTGCACTTGTTCCAAGGTTATGGAAGAGGGATCGGCTACTGGAATGATGGGTTTTTCGAGATCAAAAGACTCTGTAGTGGCGCCGATCACAAATGTTCCAGTATACTCTTTTTCTTGTCCCATGAATCCCTCAATTTGCTTGGTCATTTTGCCTGCACAAACAATGAGAAGGCCAGTTGCCAAGGGGTCAAGTGTACCTGCATGACCTACTTTTTTGATGCGCAAGGTGTTTCTGACTTTTTTAACCACATCAAAGGAAGTCCATTCCAAAGGTTTGTTGATTAAAAAAACTTCTCCGTAAGCTTCTTGCTGCATGGGTAAGGAATTGCCTTAGCTGAGAATTGGGAAATTAAGATTTTGGAGACTTTGCAAAAATGGCGTAAAACTCAAGAATAAAGCCAGAAAAGGTGATAATAGGCCCTAAGGTAAGCCCCATAAATCCATTTCCATGCGGTGTAGAATCCATACCCATGATGACAAAGCCTAAAACAATCAATCCCAAACCTAGAAATAGGAAGAGGTAATTTTTCTTCGAAAAAGGAAATGAAGTATTGCTCATGAGTTAATACAGTTCGTCCAAGGACATGTTTAAGTATTTATTGACAGCACGCAAGGTACTAAATCCGGATAGCAGACCACCCATGATTGTTAATGCAGCAAAGAGTAGAAGCATAAGCTCAGTATTTTGTAAGGCCGCAAAACCCTCGATATTTCCTTTGGTGTATTCCAAAAGTCCAAATAGAATCGAAGAGGCTAAAACCCCAGCTAAAACCCCAAAAATAAAGGCTCTTACCAGAAAAGGCTTTCGGATAAATCCTCGAGTTGCTCCTACCAGTTGCATGGATCGTATCAAAAAGCGTTGGGAAAATAGAGCCAATCGAATCGTATTATTGATGAGCATGATCACCGTCACAATGAGGATCAGAATAAATCCTCCCATGATTAGCGATACCTTAAAGAGGTTTTTATTGATTGAATCTACCAAATCAGTCATGTAGGAAACTTCAAATACGCCTGGCTGAGTTTCCAACTCTTTTGCGATTAAGGTGAGCTGTTTGGAACTTTGAAACTCTTCAGCAACCGAAAACACGTAGCTATCTCGGAGGGGATTATCCTCTAAAAATTCGGTAAAATCTTCTCCTGTGTTTTTGATAAAGGTTTCCGCAGCTTCTTTATTTGAAATAAAACGTAAGTAAAGGCTATCTTCTGTACGTAGCACAAAAGGTCTTTCTGCCAAATCCTTTCGTAAATCTGAAAGTTGCTTTTGGCTTAATTCCTTGTCTAAAAAAAGCTGAATCTCAATATTCTCCCGAATCATTTTGGTAAGGGAGCTCGCTTGAATCAAAATAATTCCAAAAAGCCCCACGATAAAAAGTGATAAGGTCGTGCTGAATAGGACGCTACCAAACTTAAAATACCCAAGTTGTTTCTTTGCTTTTGCTGGATTAGCCATGAAATATCAAATTCTAGTCAAAAATAGAAAAGCTTAGGCGATTTACCCAATAACGGGTGGAGAAAGGATGGGAATAAGTCTATCTTCCGCAATTCCCCATATGAAATCATTTTTTTCTCCCTTTATCAAGAACAGGCCAGTAAAATTCCCAAAGCTTGGTAGTATCAATACATTTTCAGAATAGTGGAAGCAGGGGATACGTACCCGCTGCTTTGCTTTTCCTTTGAGTAAAATTCCGGGATGAATATGGCCACAAATAGTAAGCACACCTTCTGGAGGGGGAGTAGGTTCATGAGCTAGAAGTAAGGGGCCTAAAACTATCGGGTGGGCATGAATCTTCAAATGAGGATCTTGGTACTTTTCTGAAGGTAAAATATCATGATTGCCAACTACCAAATGAAAAGACGAAGTTGGAAATAGCCTTAAAAAATAGAGTAAGGTTTCCCATTCCTCATTCCAACTGCTGTGAAACAAATCTCCCAAAAAGTAGACCTGCTTTGGGGAATAGGTTGAAATTAAGCTATTCAGTTGGATGTAATCCTGGTCATGGACTTTCTCAGGAATTGGAATTCCAGATTTACGAAAGTGAGCCGCTTTTCCAAAATGGAGATCAGCAATCAACAATACACTTAAAGAATCTATCCAAACTGCCTTTTCTGGCAATAGGGTTAAGTTCAGTCCCTTATAATCAAAAACTATTGAGCCCATAGAAATTATTCATACTCACACCAACACAAACAAAATCATTTCCAATTAGTATTGTATAAAACTAAAACAAATGAAAAAAGTATCCCTATTCTCCACGCTATTCTTACTTTTCTTTTTCACTTCATTTCTTGTGAAAGCGCAATCTGAAAATGCGATCTTAGGCGTATGGTACAACACTGAAAAAACCGCTAAAGTTGAAATTTTGAAGAAAGGATCTGCCTTTATAGGTAAAATAGTATGGTTGAAAGATCCAAATCCAGGAGGTAAACCTGCGGTAGATAAGGATAATCCAGATGCCAAACTTAAATCTCGGCCTTTGATGGGATTGAATCTTTTGGAGGGCTTGAAATATGATTCTGGGATGTGGGAGGATGGGACTATTTACGATCCCAAAACAGGCAAAACCTATTCTTGCCAGGTGACCTTGAAATCCAAAGATGTCCTAGAAGTTAAAGGATATATTGGGATTTCTTTGATTGGTCGAACTGTGGAGTGGACCAAGGCGAAACCCTAAACGAGTTTAATTTAGTTTCGGTAAAATTCTTTAATCAGGCTTGTAAGCTGGGTAAATTCAATCAAAAAGGCATCGTGGCCTGCGGTTGATACAATTTCACCATAGCTTCCGGAGGGTACCGCCTGGCTCAAAAACCGAGCTTCTTCCGCTAAAAATAGCAGATCAGAATTGACTCCTACAGCAAACACTTGTGCCTGGATTGATTTGAGAGCCATTTCAACACCCCCTCGGCCTCTTCCTATGTCGTGGCTGTCCATGGCTTTGGTGAGCGTCCAATAGGAGAATGCCTGAAATCGTTTGGCTAGTTTGGAACCCTGATACCTGAGGTAGGAAGCCGCCAAAAACCCATCTATTTTTTCTTCTTTTTCTTGCTGTTTGGTGTTGATGTCGGAAGGATTTCTGTAACTGAGCATGGCTACTGCTCGAGCTGCTTCCAACCCCTTCTTGCCGGCATCTTGGTGCTCTTGCCCCCAGCTGCTATCTGCAGCGATGGCCATGCGTTGTGCCTCATTAAAACCAATGACCCAAGGGGAGGTTTTTGCAGTGGATGCAATAATTATGGCATGTTGAAGTCTTTTACCTAAAGTGTAGGCCCACTCCAATGCAACTTGCCCGCCTAATGATCCGCCAATAAGCGTATGAATCTGTTCAAGTTTCAAATGCTGCCGAAGCATTTCTAGACTTTGGGCCAGGTCCCGTGTGCTAAGTGTAGGGAAACTATAATAATAGGGGGTACCTGTTGCTGGATTTTCACTTAAGGCATTGCTTGATCCATAGCCACTACCGAGCAGGTTGGCGCAGATGATAAAGTGGGAAGAAAAATTGTAGAGCGCATTCTCTCCAACCAAACCACTCCACCAATCGGCTACCTGTCCATCGCCTGTGAGCGCATGAACTGTCCAAATCACATTGGAATGATCGGAATTAAGCTCTCCATAGGTGGTATAAGCCACCGTGAAATTCTCCAAAATCTCACCTGATTCTAACTGTAAAGGGGCTGAAGATTGGAAATTTCTAGTAATCATGCTGAAAAAGGAATGCCATTTAAGTTGAAAAATAGGAAATTCCTCAAAACAACCGCAATTATTCCATAAACTAGTTCAGCAATAACTGGAGATGAAGCACTTATAATTCGCCTTCTGAATACCTGAAAATAGGATGTATGGCCGCTGGATCAGGTTTGATTGTTTTCAATTCCTTTACCAATCCATTGGTAAGTCCATACACCCAGCCATGAATTTCAGGTGACTTTCTATTTTGCCAAGCCTTTTGAATAATTGAGGTTTTAATCAAATCTTGACATTGCTCGAGCACATTTAGCTCTACCAATCGATCTACCCGGTCTTTATGATTGGGAATAGCTTCAATTTCAGCTTGGTACATTTTATAGACTTCCTTGATATTTCGAAGCCATTTGTTGATCAATCCAAAACTCTTGTTTCCCAAGGCTGCCTCTACTCCTCCGCAACCGTAATGTCCACAGACAATGATGTGATCTACTTCCAATACTTCCACCGCATATTGAAGTACGGATAGTAGGTTTAAATCTGTATGTACGACCATATTGGCAATATTCCGATGCACAAATACTTCACCTGGATCTGTACCGGTTATTTCGTTGGCGGGAACTCGACTATCTGAACAACCAATCCATAGAAACTTAGGTTTCTGTTGGTGCGAAAGTCGATTGAAAAAGTCTTTGTCCTGATGAATTTTCTCTTCAGACCATGCCTTATTTTGGAGTAATAATTTTTCGTAGGGGTTCATAAATCTTCGTTTACATAGAATGGATATCCTTCAATCAAAATAGTTATCTTTTTAGAGGGTGCACTGCTGATAAAATCATTCAATACATCCTGTATGTCATGATCGATAAATCGTGCCATGGAAGCGTTTAATACGACTTTGCTTCCATCAGAAACCTGACTCAATTCCTTGATTAATAGTGCTTTATTTAAAAAAGAAACATCTTTTTGAAGTTTGATTAGGTAATTCCCATTGTGTTCGGTGATCAAAATTGAGCGATTGAAATTTGTCTTTAACACAAAAAATAAACCTACTACCATTCCAATCCCAATACCTACCAGTAGATCAGTTAGTAAAATCGCAACCACTGTAACTAAAAAAGGTAAAAATTGGTCCCATCCCTTTTTATATTCTTTCACGAAAAGAGTAGGTTTTGCAAGTTTGTAACCCACCACGAGTAGTACTGCAGCTAATCCGCTCAATGGGATTTGGTTCAACAAACCAGGAATACTTAGCACCAAGGCTAAAAGTAATACTCCATGTAAAATTGTAGACAACTTAGTTTTCGCTCCAGATTCAATATTTGCTGAAGTTCGTACAATAACCGCAGTGACAGGAAGACCACCTATTAAACCAGATAGGGTATTGCCAACTCCTTGTGCAACTAATTCCCGACTGGTAGGTGTTGAGCGTTTTAATGGGTCCATTTTATCTCCTGCCTCGATGGAAAGCAAGGTTTCTATACTTCCGATTACCGCGATAGTTGCTGCGACAACCCAAAAACTAGACGTAGTAATTAGGTCAAATTCTGGAAAGGTTAACAAGGAGGGAAGTTCGTTCCAACCAGATAATTTAGGTAGAATCACTAGGTGTTCATTGTCCAATACCCATTCTGGCTTTATTCCCTTGTAAAGATTATTAATGCCAATGCTAGCCAATACAGCCCATAATGCTCCTGGGACAACACCTAAAACCCCATTTTTCTTAATTGCAGGCCTTTCAAAAAATAGAATCAAGGCCAAGGATACCAATACAATAGGAATAGCTCCTGGACTAAAGTACAGAAAAGCATAATAAATCTCTGAGAAGGTATTGTGCGCATCCGGTTGATTAAATGCGAAATCGCCCAAGAAATCCTTATCATATCCCAAGGCATGTGGGATTTGCTTGAGTATTAAAATTAATCCAATAGCGGTAAGCATGCCTTTAATGACTGCATTTGGGAAATAATACCCGATAATACCAGCTTTAGCAATACCAAGGAAAAATTGAATAATTCCTGCAGCTACTAAGGCGCCCAAAAACAAGGGGAAAGTCCCCAATGTCGTAATTGAATCCAGTACAATGACGGTAAGTCCAGCAGCAGGACCACTTACAGCAACAGACGATTTGGAGATAGCACCAACAACAATTCCACCCAAAATACCCGCAATAAGGCCTGACATGGGTGGTGCGCCGCTTGCGACAGCAATACCTAAGCAAAGGGGGAGCGCTACTAAAAAAACGACTAAACTGGACTTTAAATCATAGGAGAAGGTATCACTAATCTTATTTTCCATGTACAATTTTACCCCAAAAAGACAATCGTATAAAGTTTATTTTTATACTTACAAAATCTAATTTATGGTAAAACTGTTTAAAAAAAAAATAGTCTCAGATAACCTACCTAAGATTGGCGTCTTCTGTTTTTTTGTCCAATGAATTGAAAAATAGGAAGGAATCGCTTCAGTTATTGACCTGAGTTTAAGAGGCTGGCAAGGGCTTGATTAATCGCTTTAAAGTCAAATTTAGCCTTTGCCACTTCTAATTTTGTTCGGATTTCATTGAGCGATAAATTCCCGATACTTCCCTCGTGGCTATGGCTTACTTTTTCTTGGTTGGGAACAAAGCGCTTCGCCTCAATATCCTCCCCAACCTGCTTGTAGGCATCCCGGAAGGGAACGCCTTTTAGCACCAACTCATTGACGACTTCCACAGAAAATAGGTGCATGTAAAATGGATCCTCTAGAATGTTTTTTCTCACCTGAATAGATTTCAGCATAAAATGGCTCATCTGAAGACAGGATCGCATAGAGTCTAGTGCTGGAAAAACTGCTTCTTTCAGCAGCTGCATGTCTCGGTGGTAGCCTGAAGTTAAGTTTGTGAGTAAGAATCCCACCGTTCCCGGTAGACTTTGAATTTGATTGGTTTTGGCACGAATCAATTCAAACACATCGGGATTTTTTTTGTGCGGCATGATGCTACTTCCCGTTGTCAACTCATCTGGAAAAGAGACAAAACCAAAATGTTGGTTGCAAAAAAGGATGACATCGGAGGAAAGTTTATTCAGGGTTCCTGCCATTCCAGCCAAAGCAAAGCCAATCGTTCGTTCGGTCTTTCCTCTGCTATTTTGTGCGTTGATGACATTGTGATGTAGCTCAACAAATCCTAATAGCCGTGTAGTCATCATGCGGTCAAGTGGAAAGCTAGAGCCATAGCCTGCAGCAGATCCAAGTGGATTTTTATTGCTGAGATCAAAGGCAACCTGTAGCAGACCTAAGTCTTCGCTAAGCCCTTCTGCAAAGGAGGCAAACCACAATCCAAAGGAAGAAGGCATCGCCAACTGGGTGTGGGTGTAGCCTGGCATCAAATCCTCTTTATGTGCCTCAGCTAATTGAAGTAACAGATTGGCCAAAGTATTGGCCTCATCGAAAATCTCGCGGATAGCATCCCGGTAAAACAATTTTAAGTCAACGAGCACCTGGTCATTTCTGCTTCTACCACTGTGTAGTTTTTTTCCGACATCTCCATAGCGCTGGGTAAGGAGCAATTCTACCTGTGAGTGCACATCCTCTACACCTGGTTCAATGCCAAACTTTCCCTGTTTTATTTCTTCGTAAATCTCCTTCAGCCCCTGTTGCAGAACCTTGTTTTCCTCCCCTTTCAATAACCCTATGGTTTCCAGCATTGCAGCGTGTGCCATGGATCCCAATACATCGTAGGGAGCTAATAGCAGATCAAATTCAGGATCTTTTCCGACCGTGAACTGTTCAACTTCCTGCTTACTGTTTGTGGTTTTTTGCCAAAGTTTCATTGCGGATGCTTGGTTTGAAGGTAGAGGCTTGCGTAGTTTTCAAGAATTGAAATGTAGGTAGGAATGCTATTCGTTACTTCTTGCGTAAAGATAAACTCATCTGCGGTGTGGGAGCGGGCCGAATCTCCAGGACCGATCTTCGCAGAAGGATAGGGGATTAAAGCCTGATCGGATAGGGTAGGGCTTCCAAACTTCTCCAAGCCTAGGTGGCTTGCCACTTGCTGCAAAAGATGCCCTTCCGGTAAGTTGGAGGATCTTAATCGCATCGATCTTGGAACTAATTCAGCTGTTAGCACTGAGTTCAACTCCTCCAAAACCTCCTCATGTGTATACAATTCGTTTATCCGAACATCCAATACGTATCGACACAACTCAGGTACCGTATTGTGCTGTTCTCCTGCATGAATTACGGTGCAAGAAACCTTGGTAGAACCTAGAAAAGGGGATATTTTTTGAAATTGGAAATTTTTCACTTTCTCCAAATCGCTTAAAGCCAAATAAATCGCATTGATTCCTTCTTCCCGAGCAGCATGTCCTGCTTTCCCTTTAACTGTTCCCTCGAGTACTAAAAGGCCCTTTTCGGCGACAGCTAGCTTCATTTGAGTTGGCTCACCTACCAGCACAAGGTCAGCAGGTGGAAGGATCGAAATCAGGCTTGACATGCCTTGAAGACCGGAAATCTCTTCTTCTGCCGAGGCAATGAGCAACAAGTTGAAGGGAAAACCTTTTCCGATGAAGCTACAGAAAGTTGCAATTAGCGCAACCAAAGGTCCACCTGCATCATTGGAACCCAGTCCAAAGAGTTTTTCCTCTTCCTCTACAGCTGAAAATGGATCCTTGGTGTATCCCGTATTGGGTTTTACGGTGTCGTGATGGGAATTCAACCAAATAGTGGGGCGCTGTTCATCGTAAGGGGTTAAAAGGGCCCAAACATTATTGCCTTGACGTTGGGGAGCTATTCCTTTTTTGGCTAAAAAATTGGCGATTACATCTGCTGTTGCCCCTTCTTCCTTCGAAAATGAGGGGATAGCAATCAACTGTTTCAGTAAAGCGATCGCTTCAGCTTTCAGTTCCTCCATCAATACAATTCGTAACGTTGTCTTTCGATAATGGTACCCGCTTTCTTCCCTTTAACCGCCATCAGTAAATTTTCAGCTTTACCTATCCAGACGCGCTGAACTCCTTGTTTTAGGGCTTCAAAGGCATTGTCCAGTTTTGGGATCATCCCCGAATGAATCACATTCTCTTTACGAAGCTCCTTGTAAATGTCTTCGTTAATCAGAGGGATGATGGATTGTTCATTTTTTTCATCTACCAATACCCCCGATTTATTGAAACAGAAGTACAAATCTATCGGATACTCTTTGGCAAGGCTTGTGGCAATGGCAGAAGCGATAGAATCTGCATTTGTATTGAGCAGTTGTCCTTTTTTATCGTGTGTAATCGCATTCACCACCGGAATGAGTCCAGCTTGTAGGAGTTGCTGTAGAAGTGCAGTATTCACTTCTTTGATGTCACCGACAAAGCCAAAGTCAATCTCCTTGACAGGTCGCTTTGTAGATCGAATTAAATTACCGTCTACGCCACTCATTCCCAATGCATTTACCTTTAATGCCTGCAACTTGGCCACCACACTTTTACTGATTAAGCCAGCGTAGACCATGGTTACGATATCAAGGGTGTCCTTGTCCGTAATTCGGCGACCATCCACCATTTCTGGCATGATTCCCATGCTTTCACCAAATCGGGTAGCCATGACGCCACCACCATGTACCAGGATTTTAAAGCCTGGCACCTTGGCAAAAATGCTTAGAAACTCATCCAGTTTTTCTGGATAGTCAATGGCATTCCCTCCGATTTTGATGATAGAGATTTTCATAGGCCCCTCAAATTAACAAATTTACTCCAAAAGTTTGCTTAGGACTGCCTGTGCAGCAAAGATTCGATTGAAGGCCTGCTGCTGTACCAAGGATCGTGAGCCATCCAGAATTTCATCTGACAACTCCACATTTCTTCGTACGGGAAGGCAATGCATGACTTTGGCTTCTGGGGCATGTTTCAGGTGAGCTTCTTTAAGCATCCATCGTTCATCCGTACACAGAATTTTCCCATAATCATTGAATGCTGACCAGTTTTTAACATACACAAAATCAGCATCTTGTAATGCTTCACTTTGATCATTGGTTATTCTTGCGCCCTGCGTAAATTCAGCGTCCAATTCATATCCCTCTGGATGGCAAATGGTCAAATCATGGCCCATTCCTAAGCTCCATTCTGCAAAACTATTGGCTACCGCATGGGGAATAGCCTTGATATGCGGTGCCCAGGTAAGGACTACTTTGGGTTTTTTATTGCCTTTGGCTAATTCTTGAATGGTGAGCTGGTCGGCCAAACTCTGTAGGGGATGGCGGATTGCGGATTCCAAACTGACCACAGGGATGCCACTGTACTTGATGAATTGATGGAGTACGAAGTCAGTCACATCCTCTTCCTTTTGAGTTAATGAAGGAAAGGCACGAAGGGCTAAAATATCAAAATAGGAGCCCAAGACCCCAGCAGCATCTTTGATGTGCTCGACCGTGCCCTTGTTCATGATTGCGCCTTCCTGCATTTCAAGTGCCCAACCTTCTTTGTCCATATTGAGTACGATGGCTTCCATCCCCAGCTGCTGAGCAGCGATTTGTGTAGAGACCCGTGTACGAAGTGAAGGGTTTAAAAATATGCAGCCAACTCGTTTTCCTGTACCTTTTTTAGCATGTAGGATCGGGTTTGCTTTGTATGCGGCTGCCAGATCTATCAATTCCTGACCGAGTTCTCTAGATTCAAATTGGGTAAAATGCTCCATGGTAGGGAAATTTTAGTGAATTTAGCTTGCCAAGACTTCTTTTAAAGCGATTACAAAGGAATGCAGCTGATTCCAGTCAACTGACAAGGGCGGGAGGAGTCGTATCGTTTCCTTTCCTGCTGCAGAGCCGGTAAACATCTTGTATTTGGATACCAAAAGGGAACGGATGGGTCCTGCATCTTGATTGAGATCTAATCCGATCATCAAGCCTTTGCCTCGTACTGCCACCACTCCAGGAATGGTTCGGAGTTCGGCCATCAGTCGTTCTCCCAATTCCAATGCTTTTTGCTGCAATCGTTCTGCTTCCAACACCTCCAAAACGGCTAGGCCAGCGGCACAAGCCAGGTGATTGCCTCCAAAGGTAGTTCCTAGCAACCCATAGCTTGCTTTAAACTCTTCTGAAAGCAAAAGCCCACCGATTGGAAATCCATTTCCCATGCCTTTGGCGATGGTAATCAGGTCTGGATAAACACCATCCACCCATTGGTGTGCAAAAAACCGTCCGGTTCGGCCATAGCCCGACTGTACTTCGTCAAGAATCAATTTGACCTCGTACTTTTTTGCAAGTTGATACAGTCCGAGTAAAAAATCTGGGTTAGGTACTTGAATACCCCCCACGCCTTGGATTCCTTCGATGATGATTCCAGCAATGGTATTGGTGGACAGCAAAGCTTCCACGCCAGCCAAATCTCCGAGCTGTATGAAGTGAAAATCTTCTCGAGCGTTGCAAGGAGCAATCAACTTCGGATTGTCAGTCAAGGCCACTGCACCTGAGGTACGTCCATGAAAAGATCCTTTAAAGGCAATGAAACCGGATTTCTTGGTGACAAAAGAAGCCATCTTGATCGCGTTTTCAATGGCCTCAGCACCTGAATTGATTAAAAAAAGCTGGTACGAGTGTAGGCAAGAGAGCTCAGCAAGTTTGTTGGCCAATTGTTGCTGCAGCGGGATCTGTATGGAGTTGGAATAAAAGCCGAGCTGATTTACCTGCTCGGTAATTCGCTGCACGTAGTGTGGGTGACTATGCCCAATGGAAATAACAGCATGGCCTCCGTACAGGTCTAGGTATTCTTGGCCCTGCTCGTCCCATAAGCGACAACCATCGGCTTTCACTAGGGTAACTGGGATTAGGGGATAGACGTCGAATAAATTCATCTTTTAGAGTCTAAGTAGGTTGATTTTTGGAGGACGATTAAATTAGAATGCGATTGATTTCAGGTTTAAGCCCGTTTTCTCATCCAAGCCAAAAGCTAGGTTGAAGTTTTGAACTGCCTGTCCAGATGCGCCTTTCAATAGGTTGTCCAAAGCTGAATACACCACTAGCTGCCCCTTTTCTACTTGAAGGTAAAGCAGGCACTTATTGGTATTGACGACCTGTTTTAGATCGAGTTCCTGACTAGAAATGTGCGTAAAAGCCGATCCCGCATAAAACTGGCTATAGGCTTCCACCGCTTCTTCCTGTGTTCCGCCAAAAGGAAAATAGGCTGTAATCCAGATCCCTCTTGTGAAATTACCACGGTAGGGGACAAAAAGCACCTCTGGATTTACTTCCGGATTTAATTGCTGGAATGTCTGCCTGATTTCTGTGAGGTGCTGGTGCGTAAAAAGCTTGTATACCGATACATTGGAGGTTCTGTAGCTAAAATGAGAGGTTTCGGTTAAACTTTTTCCAGCTCCTGTTGAACCCGTGATGCCAGTTACATGTACAGCTCCCTGGATCCAGCCCTTTTGTATTGCAGGAGCAAGTGCCAGTTGGATCCCAGTCGCAAAGCACCCGGGGTTGGCAATACGGGTTGCCGTGCTAATTTTTTTGGTGTTTACCTCAGGTAACCCATATACAAATCCAGCTGACTCATCTCTAAAATCAGTGGACAAGTCAATGATAACGGTAGTATCCGGAAAGGAATGCTCCTTGAGAAATGAAGAGGCTTTACCATGTGGCAAGCATAAAAAAACAGCATCAAGGCCTGTAGAGGGTACCTGATCCGTAAATAGGAGGTCGCAATCCCCTAACAAATCACGATGCACTCGATCTATACGAATGCCTTTTTGACTATTGGAATGCAGGCAAACAAGTTCGCAAGCAGGATGATGGACTAGCAGTCGTATCAACTCGGCTCCGGTGTAGCCTGCTGCACCGATAATAGCTGTTTTTACCTTATTCATTTGAATTCTTGACCTTGTGGAAGATGGCAGTTTGGTTCCCTAAAATACGAGTGAATCCTTTTACATCCTCTCCCGTGTAGCCTTTGTTCATTTCTCCGTAGGAACCGAATTTGGCGGACATCAGGTCATGATCAGATAAAATTCCAAGTAAGGTAAACCGGTAAGGTTGCAGCAGTACACGAACTTCTCCCGAAACCTGCTCCTGCGTACTTTCAAGAAAAGTCTCAAAATTTCGCATCACAGGATCCAAGAAATGGCCTTCGTGAAGATGGTTGCCGTAAAACTCGGCTACCTGCTTTTTCCAATAGGCCTGCCACTTGGTCAAGGTGTGCTTTTCGAGCAATTGATGTGCTTTGATTAAAATTACAGGAGCAGCTGCTTCAAAGCCTACACGACCTTTAATTCCGATGATGGTGTCTCCTACATGGATATCACGTCCAATGCCGAATGGTGCCGCAAGGGATTGCAGTTTCAAGATGGCATCGACTGAACTAAAATAGGGTACTCCATCCACCCCTTTTATCTGACCTTGAACGAAAGTCAATTTTACTTCTCTCGGCTCATTTTCGGTTACTGGAGTAGGCCAAGCTGATTCCGGAAGATAGTCCGAAGAGATAAGCGTTTCTTTACCACCAACAGAGGTGCCCCAAATTCCTTTGTTCACCGAATAGGCTGCTTTCTCAAAATTCATGGATACTCCATGCGTTTTGAGGTAGTCAATTTCCTCTTGACGGCTAAGTTTGAGATCGCGGATTGGAGTGATGATTTCCACTTCGGGAGCAAGAATTTGAAAAATCATGTCAAATCGAACCTGGTCATTTCCTGCACCAGTAGATCCATGGGCTACTGCCTGCGCTCCAATTGACTTCGCATATTCTGCGATGGATTTGGCTTGTACGATGCGCTCTGCGGAAACTGAGAGGGGATAGGTGTCATTTTTGAGCACATTTCCATAGACTAGGAAGCGGATCACCGACTGGTAATAGTCCTGAACCACATCTAAAATCCGAAAGGAAGCAACTCCTAAAGCATGGGCTCGCTGTTCGATGTCTTGCAGTTCTTTGGCAGAAAATCCACCTGTATTCACTAAAACAGCATGAATTTCATGTCCCAAATCTTTGGAGAGGTGAAGTGCACAAAAGGTAGTGTCTAATCCACCACTATAAGCTAATACTACTTTTTTCATAAGGTCATCAGTTGAAGGCGTTCAAAGGAATAGAAGTTAAACTATTCAGTTGATTCGCATCCTGTTTAGTTATTTCTTCTTTGAATTTGGATCGTAAAGCATGGCCGTACAGAGACAGTTTTGTCTGTTTTTTGACATCAGAATTTCAAAATTCACACAGCTTTGGCAGCCTTTCCAAAATTCCACGTCATCAGTCAATGCTGAGTAGGAAACAGGGATATAGCCCAACTCAGAATTGATTTTCATTACTGCTGCGCCTGTTGTCAATCCGAAAATGTTTGATTCAGGGAATTTCGTACGACTAAGTTTGAATACTTCCTGCTTAATCTTTCGCGCCAAACCATACTGACGGTAGTCGGGAGCGACAATCAAACCAGAATTCGCTACAAATTTACCATGTCCCCAAGCTTCAATGTAGCAGAATCCTGCCCATTTCCCTTCATTGGTCAAAGCAATTACTGCTTTTCCCTCGTCCATTTTTGCTTCCAAATAGGAGGGACTTCGTTTGGCAATACCTGTTCCTCTCGCTTTTGCAGAGTCTTCCATCTCTGCTGCGATTTGGTTGGCATAAACTTTATGTGTGCTGTCGGCTACTTGAATACGGAATGTTAATTCTTCCATTGCTTAGTTTTTTAATTGCATTCCTGTTGGGGACGGTGCAAGTAAATTGATTTAAATAGGATAGGGGTGTGCTAGTGGTGCTTTCCACATAGGAATGCAAGATGGACATAGGGTTAAACCCTAAGGGACTGCCTCAAGCGTGCAGCTGAAAAAGTAGTGGACACCAACGAACCTCCTGCCTTTGTCGAAGACAACAGTAGCAAATAGGCCATGTGCGCTTGATTATCCATAATTTGAGGCTGCAAATGTTGTATCTCCTGCAATGAATTGCAAGTGTTTATATTAATAATTTATGCTAAACCCTATTTTTTTTAGCAATTCATAAAAAAAGGGGGCTAATCCACTCGTGATTAGCCCCCTTTTTCAATTTTTCTCGAATTTATTGCGCCATTTCTTTCAAAGCTGCTACCAGCACATCGCAGTCTGCCGTACTGGTGTAAATGTTTGGACTGACACGCACACCCTGTACTCCGGCACCATCGATAGGAGCGGTAAATATCTTGTATTTGTCCATCAGTATTTTCCCCATATCTGTGGGACTGTACTTTTCTACCCAGACATTTCCAATACCACAGCATCGAGCAGGATCCTCTGGCGTATTTACTCGAATGCCTGGGACATTTCGCACTTGATCAGACCAGTATTTTTGGATAAACCGAAGTCGATCCTCCTTTCGCTTGGAACCTATTTTCTCTTGGAAAGCAATGGAGTCCAGTACGGTCAAATCCGTAGCAGCAGGATGGGTACCAATGTGATTGAGGTAGGCAATGCTGGTCAAGTTCAAATTACCAGGCGCCAGAAGGGGTTGGATTTTAGAAATCTTATCTTTTTTCACAAAAAGCAAGCCTGCGCCTAAGGGGACACTTAGCCACTTGTGCAAACTGGATCCATAATAATCGCAATCCAGATCTTTCATGCTAAAGGTAAAATGTCCGACTGCATGCGCGCCGTCCAACATGATTTCTACCCCTTGGGCATGCGCCATGTCGGCAATTTTCCGCACGGGAAGGATATGCCCCGTGATATTGACAATGTGCGGCACCATCAACAGTTTGGTTTTGGGCGTAATTGCCTTTCGATAAACCTCCACTACTTCTTCATCCGATTTGGGATGCATGGGAATGTCCACTTTCACGGTTTTGATTCCCCAGCGTTTGGATGCCAGTTCAAACATGGTTTGCATGGTACCATAGTCCTGGTTGGCAAAGACCGCCTCATCACCAGCCTGCCAAGGGTAGCCAGAAATAATCAAGTCCAAGGACTCGGTCGTGTTTCGAGTCAAGACCACTTCTTCGGGCGAAGCACCTACCAAAGTGGCTAATGCTGCAGCAGATTTAGCTTTATTTTCAAATTGAACCCCACGCATGTAATGGGAAGCTTGGTAGTTGATCTCACGAACATGTGTAATGTATTTTTCGAGCAGTTCCTCTGGAAGAAAGCAATAGTAGCCATTCTCAAAATTGAGGTAATCGGGTTTGAGTCGGTAGCCCGCCCGCAGCTGATCCCAAATATCTTCCCGCGACCAATCTAATGCATCGAAATCAAAGGCTTTCAGTTCAGAAGGAAGTAAGGATCCTCCAAGGCCTAGGGCAGCAAAATATTTTAAAAAGGAACGTTTTTTCATGAGGTTGGTATTAAAGGAGGTAGGAAAGTAACCAAACTATAAGTAAAAAGATAGCCATTCCTGTAATCCAAGGCGCACGTTTTGGAAATTCAAACTGGCAGATCGGGCAATCCTTGGCGGAAGCATCGACTTCCATAGCGCAGGAGGGGCATTCTTTTGTTTTCACGAATTTTGGGAACTCTTTGTGATTGATGCTGTTTAACACATGAAGAAACAAAAAATCAGATGAAAATTGAAATTTGGTCCGACTTCGCTTGCCCATTTTGCTACATTGGCAAGCGGAAACTGGAAAAAGCCATTCAAAAATTACCGGATTCCTCCTCGATTCAAATCGAATGGAAAAGTTTTCAGTTGAATCCTGACTTGCAAACGAATGAAAATCAAAATACGCTGACCTATTTATCGCAAACGAAGGGATGGACCCAATCCCAAACCATTCAAATGACTGCTCAGGTAGCAGCCATGGGCAGGGAAGAAGGCTTGAATTTTGATTTTGAGCATACGCTTGTGGCCAATACCAAACAGGCGCACCGGCTGCTTCATTTTGCAAAAGAAAAGGGCAAGCAAGACGAATTGAAGGAACGCTTGTTTCAAGTCTATTTTGAGGAAGGTAAAAATATAGATCAGCAGGAAACCTTGCTCCACTGTGCAGAGTCGGTAGGATTGGCTAGGGGGGAAGCTAAGCAGGTATTGGATTCGGCTAGTTTTGATGCAGCGATTGACCAGGATGTGTATGAATCCAGATTGATAGGGGTGCAAGGCGTACCTTTCTTTGTATTTGACCGGAAATACGGCATTTCTGGAGCACAGCCAGATGAGGTCTTTGACCAAACGCTGCAGCAAGCCCTGCAAGAGATCAAATAAGGTCAGATTACTCACAAAATTCAAAAAAAAGACGGGAACTACTCCCGTCTTTTTTCATTTAAGATCATCGGCTTTGCAATCAGTTACCAAAGAAAACAAAATTTGAAGTTCAATTAAGTTAGCTGTCGTCTGGCAACCGTGGACTGTCGACTAAGCATTACCAAACCCCTCTGCTTTTCATTTTCAGCGTATAGACGGCATCTGATGCGGTGATAAACAACACGTTGCGTTCAAGGGTGCCAAAGGTGACATTAGCAGTCCAGCCTTCAGGAACCGGGATATGGGCAATTTGCTCTCCATTTCGATCGAAAACGGTTATTCCCTTGCCCGTTAAGTACACGTTTCCTTTGTTATCGATCGTCATCCCATCGGATCCCATCTCGCAAAACAAGGTTTTATTGGTCAAATAGCCATCGGCCTGTATATCATACTTCCAGGTTTTGGAGGCTCCAATATCCGCTACAAACAGGTGCTTTCCATCTGGCGTACCGATAATCCCGTTGGGTTGTTTTAAATCTTGAGTTACTCGGAAAAGTTCGGTTCTATCCGCAGATAGGAAATACACATGCTGCCCATCTTGCTGCATTTCCTTGCTTCGAACTCCCTCCCAATAGGGACGTGGATACAAAGGGTCGGTAAAGTACAATCCACCACTTGGTCGAACCCAGACATCGTTGGGGCCATTTAATTTTCTGCCTTTGAAGGAAGGTACCAAAACCTTCTCTTTTCCAGTTTGTAAGTCCATCTCTACCAACTCATTTTTTAAGTCCGCAGCTGCAATCAGTTTGCTGTCCAATTGAAAGTACAAGCCATTGGAACGCCCAGTGCCTTCTTTGGCTAGGCTAACTTGATTGCTATTTGCATTCCATACGTAAATCTTATCGTTGGGCTGATCGGTGAAATAAATGTCTCCAAAACGATTGACTGCTGGTCCTTCGGTAAAGGCAAAACCATCCTTCACCAATTCAAGCTGGGCTCCTTTGAGCACAATGCCACGCTTATCTTCAAGCTGTGCGAAGAGCGAATGACTAACCAAGGCAAGGCCTGCAGATAGACCAAATAGATAGATTTTAGTGTTCATTTTTTTGAATTTGAGTTCTGTTGAGCACAAGAGTTAACTTGTTGAGATCTGGGTTGTAGGCCATCCGAGTAATTCCTTGATGGCTTGAAGATTCAATTTTTCCCAAGGATTGCCAATTTTTTTCTTGAATATGTTTGGTAAATACTTCATTTCCCTTGGCCATCAGGAGGTGGTTTTTGTCTATCCAAATAAAATCTTGAGAGCCTGGAACGGCAAAACCATAGTCCTTTCGTTCCCCTGTCTTTAGATTGACCGATGCGATGCCAAACGCTTTTCCCTGATCTGTTTCGATGGATTTTTTTCGATCCAAATAGGAGATTTCGGAAGTATTGGGTCGCTTTTTAACCGTTCTCCCGATATCGGTATCTAAAGTGTCCACCATTCCTTTTCCACGGACATAGACCAAGGAATTGGGTTCGCCAAGCACAAAAAGTGCCGCTTTTCCATCGTACCAATCGTAGTAGCCCACGGGAAAAATGTCTTCATACAACAGCTCGGGAGCTTCTCCAGCAATGGGGTACAACCAAAGCCGTTGGGTGCCATTTGGCTCGACTACGATGGCCGAAAAATAGGAGCCACACTCCGTCATGCTAGGTGAAAATTCACTACGATCCGGCGTTTGGGTAAGGTTGGTAAATCGACTGGTTCGGAAACTGTAGAGAATCAGGTCGTTGTTGCCTCTGTCATCGGCTGCGGAAAAAATCAACTCGGAATCGTTGATGAAACTGGGCTGATTGTCGTATTCAGGTCGGTTGGTCAGCGGCTTGGCAGTGGATGTCAGGAGTTTGAGATTTCCTCCCTTGCCTTCCGTGTCCATCACCCACAGGTCAGTGGATGCCTGCGCAAACCCTTCCGTGTGCTGAAAGAGTAGCCAAATGAAAAGGATGAAATAAATCTTACACTGGATTCGCATCTCTTGGTAACTAAAGGACAACTATTTGGTTAAGGCTAGGTGAATCTACTTAGGCAATACAACAGTTCCGTTTTTGATCAATTACGTCTCAAACAGGATACTTTGGCAGATCAAGCTGTTGAAGCATTGATCTCTTCTTCCAATCTTGCTTCAGAGATCAATTCTTGGCTTGTCATTCCAGCCAAGCTTCCAGGATATTTTCCAGAGGAGCTGCGGCTCTATTTTGAATTCTACCATTACAAAGAAAAAGAATTTTCTGAAGGAGAGCATCGGCAAGCTCAGGAGTTTTTCGAACAAAAAGGGGATATGTACCTCGCAGTACTTGGATTTTATTCGTTACCCTATTGCTATGCCTTTGCTGCAGGTGCCCAAGTCCTCATCCGATCCCAGCGAATCCTGAATCAAATCGGGGAAAGGCTAGGGGAGACCACTCGCTATGTTTTGGATATTTTCAAACCTGGGGCATTTACGAGTCAGGATGAAGCCTTTTTGACTTGTGCCAAGGTTCGCTTGATTCATGCCTACAGCCGATACTTTATTCGAACCTATGCCAGGGATTGGGATCCAGCATTCGGGCAACCCATCAATCAGGAGGATCTATTGGGTACCAATTTGGCATTTAGCCACATCGTGCTGCGGGGAATGACGAAGTTGGGCATGACCCCAAGTCCGAAGGAGCACCAAGCAGTGCTGGGATATTGGAAGTGGATCGGGGAGCTGATGGGGGTAGAAACTGACCTTTGGCCCAACAGCCCTAAAGAGGCGTTTGAACTAGATCGATTGATCCGAAAGAGGCATCTCAAGGCTTCTGATGCTGGAAAAAAACTCACCAGAGCGCTACTCGAATTCTATCAGAAAAATATTCCCGACTCATTTTTAACAAGCCAATTGGAACCTTTGCTTGCCTACTTTCTTGGAAAAGAGGCCTCTAAAGCAGTGGGCATTTCAGGTCAAACCCAGGTTCCGGGAGATATTTTGGGACTATTTTTGAAATTTTCCGGTTTCAAAACCTTTGGAGCGGTAAAAAACCATGAATCGCTGCGAAAGAATTTAGAGCGGCAACAGATTCAGCAATTTGGACGGGTACTACAATTAAATCTACCCGAACTAAATCGTTCGTAAACGGACAGCTAGCTGTTCAGTTATCTTACATGTAGCCCATGCTTATTTCCTAAAAACCCCTTCCAAAGCTTTTTTGGAGGTTTGGCATCATTTTAGTAAATCGAATACACATGAAGGAACTTCGGCATCGGCTACAAACTTTCCCAGTGGAATTAATTGTCTGGATAGTGAGTGTACTTGCCATTTTTACCATCAATCCCTATTCAGACGCCTTCAGCCTTTGTCCTTTGGACAATTTAGGTTTGCACTGGTGCCCTGGATGTGGACTGGGGAGGGCCATGAATCTGCTTGCTAGAGGCGAGTTTCTAGCTTCTTGGGAAATGCATCCCTTGGCAAGCTTGGCATATGGGGTCATCTTTCATCGTATTTGGGTATTAATCAAACAACTAAAACAACGCGCACACTATGGCTAATGTATTGAGACATCTTCCAGAATTGGAAGGAATGGAATTGGGTTACATCCAGGGTTTAATGAAGAGCATGGATGAGGAAGAAGCTTCATTGTTTGCTCCAGTGTACCGAGCAAGACGCAAAGACCCTCAGATGATTTTGATTTTGACCTTGCTAGGCTTCTTTGGCTTTGCGGGCCTTCATCGTTTTATCCTTGGGCAAATTGGTCTTGGAATCTTGTACCTACTCACCATCGGCTTGTGCTTTATTGGAACGATCGTGGATTTGGTCAATTACAAGAGCCTAGCCTACGAATTCAACATCAAGATGGCACATGAAACAATCAACATGTTGTACTACTCTTTCCCAGAAAAAGGAACTAAAGAAAGCTAAACCAACGCTCACTTTCCTTTTTGCCTTTGGTTTCCTCGGAAGCCAAAGGTTTTTTTATGCTTACCAGGAATCGTCTGCTGCGGGATCGGATGCTTGAGGTAGTTGAATCAAGGGCTCAGCCAAAGGAGAAAGCAGCAAATGAAATTGCTGCAACCTCAATTCCAATTCTTGCAATTCCTCGTAAGAGCCTTTGGTGAAGGGATAAGGGAGTTCGATCAATTCGGCCGATTTGGAACTGAAGGGTGGCTTCACTTCCCCATCAAATAACAAGGGCCACATGGTTTTGGCACATCCTAGACCCCAAAAATTGAGGGGATACTGCTTGGCATAGACCTGTAGCCGCTCGTTGATTTCTTTAAAAAATACAAGCGTCTCTTCTAATCTGATGCGTGAACCAGCTCTAGATTTTCCTTTGGTTTTCAAATACTTAAACTGAGATTTACCCTGTTTCTGTCGAACCAAGTAGCCTCGAAATACTTTATGATCCAGTAGAATGCCTTGGTGAAAATAGCCAAGGGACGCTTGTCCCGCCCTCACTAAAGTCAAGCAGTAATGCACATCCTCTTGGACTTGAAATTTTCCTTCAGGAAGCCAAGTCATTGTCCAGGGAAGAAAAAGCTTAGCTTGCCAGCTGACCTTGTTTTCAAGTAGCAACTGGTGTTTTTCAGGCAAATACCTAATTTCCCATCCCTTTTCGTCGGCTTGATTTACGAGGAGAAGGACTTGTTCGTAGGATACAACTTGAGTTTGGGGTATTTTCATCGTAAAGCCAGTTCCATAGCTATCTTTGCACAAAGAAAGAAAACAATATGCAGGAAGACATACAAAAAGTGCTGAATCGGATGTGCGATCCCAAGGAAGAGGAAGCCTATCACTTTGCGGACAAACTTGGAGGCATGGCTGATGAAGAGACAAAAGACCACTTGATTACCTTGGTAAAAGGAGATCAATGGGAAATAGCCTATTTGGCTTGCCGAGCCTTAGCCAAAACTTCCTGGAATGAAGAGTCTTTGGATGCCATATTTGAAGCCATATCGGATAAAAAGAACAAAGCCATTCAAGGCGCTTTCGTTCAAGTACTAGAGGAATTCAACCTAGCGGAAAGCTTTGTGGAAATTTTCCGAGTGTATCTTTTCGGCAACTTTAAAGCTTCTACACTGGCAAAAGGATATTTGGACAGCGTGGAATTCGACATTACCCCAAGAACTATCCGCAAAGCCGAGAAGCATTGGAATCATTACCTGCACAATCCTGAGGATGAGGAAAGCTTAGCACTGAAGAAGTTGGAAGTAGAACCCATGCTAAAAGAGTTGAAAGACCTTTTTGAGGAGTAATTTTACTTTATTCTCTTTTTTTGACTCCTCTGACAGCCTGTGCCTGAATGGGATCATCTGGCCAGGAGTGCTTGGGATAACGCTGTTTGAGTTCTTTTTTGACCTCAAAATAGCCTGAAGTCCAAAAGCTTTTTAAGTCTCGGGTGAGCTGTACCGGTTTGTAGCCAGGGGATAGCAATTCGATCAAAATTGGGACGCGTCCTTCATTGACTTTCGGGGTTTCAAGCATCCCAAACAGTTCCTGCAAGCGAACCGAAAGGCGAGGGGAGCTGCCATCTTCTTGGTAGTGGATGGCTATTTCGCTTCCAGAAGGTACCGTCAACTGCCTGGGTGCGATCCTTTCCAAGTTCTGCTGCTGCTCAAAAGAAAGGGAATGTATCAAGAATTGACTAAGGTTCAATTTCTTCAATTCCTCATTTTTCGTAATGCCCATCAAGTAGGGTGCAAGCCAGTCTGCAGCACTTGCACACAGGGCATCGATAGACCAATTAGGCCAGCCCTGATTGGGATGCCAACTGGCTACCGATTGCACCCGTGCAATCAATTCCCTTGCAGACTCGTTCCAGTCCAGCAAAAATTCCCCTTCCTCTTGAATGGTTTCGAGAAGTAGTTGAACAGCCAGTTCCGGATTCACTTTGGGTAGCGGTCTATTTCCCAAGACAATCGCTCCAATACGAATCTCAGCATGTGCTTGAAGTCCCCCTTTCTTTCGGTCCCATTCCAGCACCTCTTTGGTTTTGAGCATGGGTGCCAAATCCTTGGGATTCAAAGGTGCCGCCATCCAGATCTTGCCCATTCCATCACGAGCGTCCAAGTGCGCTACTGCTAACCAGGATTCGTACGCGAGATCATCTTTATGCCCGATTTGGGCTATTTTACCATTTGCAAGTTGAAACTGTGCATTGTTCCCTGGTCGAGCTGCTGCGATCCGCTCTGGATAGGCATAGGCAAGCAACAATCCTGTCGCCCAAGGATCTACGGGGCTATTTTCAGGAGTTACGGAAAGTAGTTTACGGTATTGAGCTGCTACCTTCTCAATCTTTTTGTAGGCGAATGCCCCATTCACCTGACCTCGAAAGCGTCTCAGTCCTTCTATTCGAAGGTTGAGGTCCACGCCAGCCTGGGATGCAAGCGGATCTTTTTCCTCTAGAACGGCCGCAATATCGGTGGCTAGAGGCAGGAGATTTGCCTTTTTGGCATAGACGAGCATGTGGGCAATTCTCGGATGTACGGGTACCTGATGCAGCTCTTTGCCATGTGGGGTCAGTTGGCCTTGGTCGAGGGCCTCAATGGCTTCCAGCACTTTTTCTGCCGACACCAAGGAATTCACTGGGGGAGGATTGAGCCAAGTCATGCTTCGGATGTCCTTTTTGCCCCAGACATGCATGTCTAGAACAAGGCTCGTTAAATCAGCTTCTAGGAGTTCGGGCGTACGAAAATCCGCCAATTGTGCTTGCGTACCCTTTGTCCAGAGTCGGTAAGAATGGCCTGCTGCCAACCTACCTGCTCTTCCACTTCGCTGATCCGCAGAATCCTTGCTGATGCGGTGGAGTTCCAGTTTGGAGAGTCCTGAGCGTGGATCAAAACGGTTGGACTTCACAAAGCCGGTATCTACGACGACGGTAACTCCTTCAATAGTTAAGGATGTTTCTGCAATATCTGTGGCAAGTACGATCTTTCGCTTTCCACTGGGATGGGGGAGTATCGCCCGCTGCTGTTCCGAGAACGAGAGTTGGCCGAAAAGAGGAACTACAACATCCGTAGGCAAAGCCTTTTTCAAGACCTCCTCGGCCTTTCTTATTTCACCTTGACCGGGCAGAAACACCAAGAAATCTCCAGGATGCTGCTTGGTCAAAGGGATAATTTGCCTTGCTGCATCCTCTCCAATGGCATATTCGTCTACCTCCAAAAGGTAGTTGACTTCCACGGGATACTGTCTTCCTTTACTTTGAATGACAGGGGCATTTAAAAGTTTGGAAAGCTGTTCCGAGTCTATCGTGGCAGACATCAGCACAATGCGAAGCTCTTCTCGAAGTACCTGCTGCACTTCGCGGCAAAGCGCAAGGCCCACATCGGAAAATAGGTTTCGCTCGTGAAACTCATCAAAAATGACCATTCCGACATCCTCCAAGGCATTGTCTTGATGGAGCATCCGGGTGAGAATGCCTTCCGTAATTACTTCCAACCGGGTAGCTGCAGTGACGCAGGTATCAAATCGAATGCGGTAGCCCACCGTTTGTCCCAACTCCTCGCCCAGCATGTTGGACATTCGCTGCGCAATGCTTTTGGTAGCCAGGCGGCGAGGTTCCAGCAGCAGGATTTTTTTGCCTGCAAGCCAGGGTTCTTTCAACAATGCCAAAGGCAAAAGTGTACTTTTTCCTGCTCCTGGAGGAGCTTGAATGATCAAGGAAGAAGTATTGGCAAGGCTTTGTTTGACTGCAGGGATAATTTCCGCTACAGGTAAATCGTAGGAACTGGGATTAAAATCAGGCATGGACAACAAAAATACAATCCAGAACCTGGATTCTAGAATTTTATTGATTCAAAAAAAAAGCCCACAGGAAAACATCCCGTGGGCTCTGTTTGGAAAATCAGGAAATTTAAGCGCCGATTTTGGCAGCGGCTTTTCCATATTCCCATCGAATCTCGAAGGAATCAGCCTTTACTTGATAAACCAATCTTTCTTCTAGCGTGGAATTTTGCTGAGAAGCCACATTCACACGAAGGATGTCTTGCTTCTCGTCGTAGGTGTAAGAACCCCACTGCTTGGCTACCTTGTTGAACACAAAAGTAGATTGGCTTTCTCCAGGAATAATGAAGAAACTGTAGGTTCCTGCAGGCAGCTTTTGGCCCTCGATGGTGATGTCTTTGGAGGTTGTGAAGGTGGTAGCATCGTTTGCTCCAGCTCTCCAGATCTTTCCAAATGAAACTAAATCACCCCAAATGGTGCGACCCTTTACTGCTGGGGAAGAGTAGTTGATGGTGATTTTTGCTCCTGCCACTTGACCTTCTGCAGTTTGTGCAGGGCTAGGCTTGTCTTGTGCCGTTGCTGCCAAGGCAAAGAACACGCTTAGCGAAAAGGCGAGAATTAGTTTTTGTAATTTCATGAGTTTGTGATTTAAGTAAAATAATTAATTGGCTCTTGTTGAAAATTAGCTAGCATGTTAACCTTTAACTGCTTTGAATAGTTTGGGTTTTTGAGGGGTATTTTTGGTAAAAAACCTTAAATAGATACCCAAGCCTGCTTCTTGTTACTCTCCACAATGCGCTCTCCAATCAACAGTTCACGCCAGCCATCTGCAAAGGTTGGGTAGCTAGGGTGCTCAGGCTGCTTACCCGCTGCAATCGCTGCATATACCTCTTTGAAAAGCTGCTTGGAAGTATCTGGGAAGCCTTCATTGTGTCCACCTGGGAAACTAACCAAAGAACTAACTTCTCGATGCACTAGGGAAGGATCTTTCATCAGTTGCTCGTTTGCTTTTTCACGCTTGCCAATCCACAATTCATTTGGACGTTCTGAATTGAATTCAAAAGCGGATACCGAACCAGCGATCTCTATGTTGAGTCTGTTCTTACGTCCTGCATTTACCTGGGATACGGTGATGGAACCCTTGGAACCGTTGTCAAAACGAAGGAGAACCGTCGCATGATCTTCCGTGTTGATGGGCACCTCTTGGTAATCGGCTGGGGTCAACATTTTTCCGGAATAGGTTTCAATAGCCTTAAGCGGCTTCAATCTGGTCTTGTGGACCGTTGAGAAATCAGCTATTACAGCGGTGATTTTTAAGCCTGTCACGTATTCAGTAATATCCAATAGGTGGGAACCGATATCTGCAATGGCTCTAGAATCTCCAGATTTATCTGGTTCCAGTCTCCAGTTGTAGTCCGTCTGAAGGAAAAGCCAGTCTTGAAGGTAAGAGCCCATGATTGAATACACCTCACCCAATTCTCCTTTCTCACGCATCACTTTCATTTGCCTTACCATAGGGTAGTAGCGCAGGTTGAAGTGTACCGCATTCACCAAACCTGTGATTTTGGCAATCTTCACCAAATCTTCCGCTTCTTCAAGGCTGATCGCAAGTGGCTTTTCGCAAATCACATGCTTCTCGGCTTCCATTACTGCCTTGGCTTGGCTGTAATGCAGGAAATTAGGGGTGCAGATATGGACTACATCGATATCATCTTGCTTGAGCATATCGGCAAAAACATAAGCTCTTGAAATGCCCAATTGCTTCGCTTTTTCATCTGCAAGGGCTTGGTTTACTTCTACCAAGGCGACTACTTCTACATTCGGTATTCTTCTGAGTGCTTCTAGGTGTGCAGGGCCAATAAATCCAGTTCCGACTATGGCTGCTTTGATGGTTTGAGACATTTGTTTCAGGTTTGGGTAAAAAAGATAAATAAAAGTTAAAAAAAATCTCCCCGCAACAAAAGACCAATTTTATTGGATTTGTTTTTAAAGCAAGCAGACACAAAAGTTCACGCAGCCGGGTTCCAATTCAAAATCTGTCGCAATTCAACCTTTCTTTTATCCTTTCAAAAAATTGGTTGGTTTTTACAACAGTTTTTTTGTAGTTTAAAAGCCTAAAAACAAACCAGATATGGCAAATTTTACACTAAAAGTAAATGGAACCACGCACCAGGTAGCTGTCGAAGACGACACTCCCTTGCTTTGGGTTTTACGTGATCAATTAAACCTTGTCGGAACTAAGTTTTCTTGTGGCATCGCTCAATGTGGCGCATGTACGGTACATGTAAACGGCAATGCGACTTTTTCCTGCGTTACGCCTGTTTCCAGCATTGGAAATTCTGAAGTAACGACCATTGAAGGGCTTTCAAAGGACGGGGATCATCCGGTACAAAAAGCATGGGAAGAGGTCGATGTGGCCCAATGTGGCTATTGCCAGTCGGGACAAATCATGACTGCAGCAGCGTTTTTGGAACAAAATCCATCCCCAACTTTGGAGGAGATCGACAACGCGATGAACCGAAATATCTGCCGCTGTGGCACTTATCATAAAATTAGAGAAGCTGTGGCAGTTGCCGCTAAATCCAAATAACTATGAAAACACAGATAGCAACAAGCAGAAGAGACTTTCTGAAAATCGCTGGAACAACTGCAGGTGGATTGGTCATTGGATTCAACTGGTTTAGCTGCGATTCTCCGAAAATGGAGGTGCTCAGCATTGAGCAAGTTTTAGCGCAAGCCAAATCCTTCAATAGCTTTTTGTCCATTTCCCCAGCCGGAGATGTAGTCATCTATTCTCCCAACCCAGAATTGGGTCAGAACATCAAAACTTCCTTCCCAATGGTCGTTGCCGAGGAATTGGAGGCAGATTGGGAAAAGGTACGGGTGGTTCAAGCCAACCTAGATCCAAAAAAATACGAACGACAGCTGACTGGTGGCTCTGGTGCCATGCCGCATAGCTGGGAAAGACTACGAAAAGCTGGGGCAACTGCCAAGTTCCTTTTGGTGGCTGCAGCCGCACAAACCTGGAAAGTTCCCGCAACAGAAATCACTGTTTCTAAGGGAATGATTAGCCACGAAGGATCGGGCAAAAAAGGTCATTTTGGAGAATTTGTAGCAGTGGCTACCACACTTACCGCGCCTGAAGAGGTGACGCTTAAAGACAAGAAAGACTTTACCATCATCGGAACTCCTGTCAAAAACGTGGATGCCAAAGACATCTACACAGGTAAGCCCATGTATGGTCTGGATTTCCAACGGGAGGGAATGCAATATGCCATGATCCAACGCGCTCCATTTGGAATGAAACTAGTTTCGGTAGATGACAGTGCAGCACGGGCTGTAGCTGGAGTTACCAACGTGGTTACTTTTGGATCCAGTGTAGCGGTGGTAGGAACTTCCACATGGCCTTTACTCAAGGCTAAAAAATTACTGAAGATTAATTACGAAGCTGATGGAGTCGTAGAAAGTACTGCCGACCACGACCGTCTATTTACAGAATTACTTGCTTCAGGCAAAGCCGAAGAAAAACGAAAAGATGGCAATGTAGCGGCTGCATTTAAATCAGCTGCTAAAATTGTATCTGCGGAATACCAGTGTCCATTTCTAGCACATTCTCCGATGGAGCCGGAAAATTTCTTCGCACATGTGCAAGGAGACAAGGTGGAGCTCGTCGGTCCAACGCAAACCCCAGATCGTGCTCGTCAAGAAACGGCTGCATTGCTCGGAATTCCACCTGAGAATGTCAGCGTGGCCATCACTAGACTAGGAGGAGGTTTCGGAAGAAGACTTCGTGCAGATTATGTAGTCGAAGCAGTAGAAGTGTCTAGAGCCATCAAAGCTCCTGTGAAAGTTACCTGGAGCCGGGAAGATGAATTGACGGGTGGAGCCTATCGACCTGCTGTTCGCTACCGATTTGAAGCGGCCTTGGATGCTACTGGAACCCTTGTAGGCTACAAGCTGCGTGGTGTCGGAATGAATGCTGGCAATACCACCCGAGAAGCTAATTTCCCTTCTGGTGCGGTAGACAACGTATTAATAGAAACCATTGAACATGCTTCGAGCATCACTACCAATGCTTGGAGAGCACCGATTACCAATTTCCTAGCCTATGCCGAGCAAAGCTTCCTAGATGAAGTAGCCTTAGCTGCGGGGAAGGATCCGGTTGATTTCCGTTTGGAATTACTCAACCGTGCCAAAACCAATCCAGTAGGAGAGTTGGGTTACGATGTAGATCGCATGATTGGAGTAGTCAAAATGGCTAAGGAAAAGTCCAATTGGGGCAAAAATCCTTCCGTAAAGCAAGGATTCAGCGTTTACTTCTCCCATAAATCCTATGTAGCTCAAGTAGCTGACATTGAGGTGGCTGGGGGTGTACCTACCCTGAAGAAAATCACTGCAGTGACGGATTGCGGCTTAGTCGTGAATCCTACCGGTGCCAACCACCAAGTTCGTGGTGGAATCGTGGACGGTATGGGGCATGCGATGTACACCAACTTGACTTTTGAAGCGGGTGTGCCTAAGCAACGAAACTTTGACAGCTATAGATTGATTCGTTTGAAAGAAGTTCCTGAAATCGATACTCACTTTGTGGATTCGGGGTTTGATCCGACAGGATTGGGTGAGCCAGCGTTGCCACCGACTGGAGGAGCGATTGCGAATGCAATCTTTGCGGCCACCGGCAGAAGACTACGCAGTCAGCCTTTCATCGAGCAAAAGGAGTTTTCAGACCTCCAGTTACAAATCAAGAGAGGTTAAGCAAAACTAAAAAAGGCCCCGAACGGAGCCTTTTTTAGTTTTAGGGTTATCTGTAGTGTTTAACATTCAGGTTGAGCTACTGACTGATTTCGAATAACCCTTTTTTAGAATGGAATTTTGGTTCTCAATAGATCCGCCGTGGCGGAGATGTCTCTAACGGCGTATTAATCTGTTATGCGGATAGATCCGCCGTGGCGGATCCAACTCTGAATAGCCGCGGGTGTAACCCGTGGAAAAAAGAATAGATATAGATTAGATTCACGATCCGCCAAGGCGGATCGAACTTGAATAAAATTATTAATTACCGATTTCGTTCCACCTATCAAAACAAGTCAACCTACCAACCCGGCAGTTCAACCCGACGTTGCGGGTTGTGCGGTGATGCTATGATCATTTACCCCCAGGTTTCATCCACCGCGGCGGATAAACCTGGGGCTAAGCAAGGTTTTATACGCTTTGGCGGATAGGTCCGCCGTGGTGGATAAGTCCGCCGTCCTTTGCCGATTCAAGAAATCTTTGCAGCTTCCTCTCTAAGTGTGTTTGATTCATCCGATTGGCAGGAAGCAATAAACTCCGATGCCGCTGGGGTTTTGGTTGTTCCTTTTGCCAAAAGCACGGAAAGTGCCACCAAAACTGCTATTCGAGTCCCCACTTTTTTAGCGGCCGTACCAAATAAAGGCTCCAACTCTTCGTAAGTGACATTTTCTGCTTGAACTCGGATATCTTTTAGCGCCTCCTCCAGCTTATCTCCCGATAGGTTGGTCAGCTTTTTACCGATATATTGAATCTCGGTCAATCCTGATTTGGCTTCTTGAGGAGCTTGTGTTACGGGCTTAGCTGCAGTTTGCTGCTTATTTGCAGTGGCAGCATTTTGCTTTGCCCAGGTATCTTTTAATCCTACCGTCTTATTAAACACCAACTGTCCTGCTCGTGAATCTGAATCCAAGGTAAAATAGCCAAGTCTCTGGAACTGGTAACTCTCATTTGGACTAGCCTTACCCAAATGTGGTTCTAGATAGGCATTTTTAATCACCTTCAAGGAATTGGGATTAATGAAGTCCATGTAACTTTTGGATTCATGGGTGTCCGGAGATTCATCCAAAAACAAGCGATCGTATTCATGAACTTCAGCTTGAATGGCATGTGCCACAGATACCCAGTGAATGGTAGATTTTACCTTTCGCTGGCTTGCTTCAGTGCCCGAACCCGATCTGGAATCCGCATCGTAGCTGCAGTGAATTTCAAGAAGATTACCAGCTGCATCTTTCACTACCGACTCTGCCTTGATGATGTAGGCACTTTTCAAACGAACCTCCTGACCTAGGGCAAGGCGGAAAAAATTGGAATCTGCTTCTTCTTTGAAATCTTCGCGTTCGATGTACAACTCTCTAGAAAAAGGCACTTCGTGCGTTCCTGCATCTGTTTTTTCTGGATTATTTTCCAAGTGCAGAATTTCTTCTTGCCCTTCCGGATAGTTTTGAAGGACTATTTTGATGGGGTTTAATACCGCCATTACACGGGTAGCGCTTTGGTTTAGGTCCTCACGCACACAAAATTCAAGCAAGGATACGTCTGTTACATTTTCTCTTCGAGAAATACCTGCCACCTCGCTAAAGTTTCGGATGGAGCCAGGCGTATAGCCTCGTCTTTTCAAACCAGAAATGGTCGGCATGCGGGGATCATCCCATCCCGTTACTACCTTCTTTTGCACCAGTTCGAGCAACTTACGCTTGCTCATCACCGTGAAACTTAGGTTACGACGCGCAAATTCCCGCTGCTTGGGACGAAGTAGGTTGGAATCGATGATCTGATCCAAGTACCAATCGTACAATTCACGGTGCGCTTTAAACTCAAGGGTACAGATGGAATGGGAAACCTGCTCGAGGTAATCCGACTCTCCGTGAGCCCAATCGTACATGGGGTAAATATTCCAGGTATCTCCTGTGCGGTGGTGGTGCGCATGGATGATGCGGTACAAAATTGGATCACGCATGTGCATGTTCGGAGAAGCCATGTCGATCTTCGCACGAAGCAGGTAGGTGCCTGGAGCAAATTCTCCATTTTTCATGCGCTCAAACAAGTCCAAATTCTCTGCAACAGATCTATCCCGAAATGGGCTAGGAGTACCAGGACTAGTAGGAGTTCCCTTTTGTTCGGCGATTTGCTCCGAGGATTGCTGATCTACATAGGCTTTGCCTTGCTGGATCAACAAGACCGCCCAGTCGTGCAATTGCTGAAAATAATCAGAGGAATAGCATTCGTTGGCCCAGTTAAATCCCAACCAAGCGATGTCACGCTTGATCGCATCTACATATTCTTGTTCTTCCTTTGCAGGATTCGTATCATCAAATCGAAGGTTGACAGGAGCGCCGTATTTTTCACCCAAACCGAAGTTTAAGCAGATGGATGCCGCATGGCCGATGTGCAGGTAGCCATTGGGCTCCGGTGGAAAGCGGAAGCACAACTTCTCCTTTGGAAAACCATTGGCCAGGTCTTCTTCGATGATGTGTTCTATGAAATTCAGGGATTCGGTAGCTTCTTTCATAATCTTCAATTCGCTGTCAAAAATACGTCAAATGCTAGGAATTCCAACCGCAACGTAAAAGACTGGGCCAGGCTTAAATTTCATCTGGCTCACGACTAGGCCAATAGACGCCAACAAGGTTTAGGGTCTTTTTGGCTGCATCGAATTGATAGCTCAATTTCATTTCTTCCGATTGAGTTTCATGCAAATCTTGGCAGGCATTGAAATAAACCAACTCAAAGCTTAGGGAGAGGGTGCCATTATTTTGGGAATCCAGCTGTGAGGCAGTCGTCAATTGGACCTTTTCAACTACCGCTCCTTGTCTTTTGTAGTAATAGGATAGAAAGATGCCCAAGTCTCGCTGCTGATTTTGGATAAGCCAGGTCCAAGCTTCGGATGAAGGGGTATCAAAAGGAAAATCAAATGTCCAGGATTCTTGCATGGGAACGCAAAGGTAGGGAAATCGAGTTTTGAACGCTTCAAAAAACAAGTAAAAGCAGTAGTTTAGGGACATGAATTACCCGATTTACCTGGATCACAATGCCACCACCCCTTGCGCAGAAGAGGTGATTGCTGCCATGCTTCCATTTTTCGGTGCTCATTTTGGCAATGCAGCAAGCAAAAGTCATCCTTACGGTTGGGTGGCGGAACAGGCAGTGGAAGATGCCCGAGAGGCAGTTGCCCAATTGATTGGTGCCAAGTCCAAGGAACTCATTTTTACTTCAGGTGCCACAGAATCATTAAATTTGGCCATCAAGGGTATATTTGATTTATTTCCTGGTGAAAAACAACATTACATTACCTGTCAAACCGAGCACAAGGCCGTATTGGACAGCATGGCGGAAATCCAGCGGAGAGGAGCGGAGGTCACTTATTTGCCTGTAAATTTCGATGGAGAGGTGGATTTGAGCTTGTTGGAGCAAAGCATTCAGCCGCATACCAAGATGATTTGTTTGATGTGGGCCAATAATGAAACTGGAGTCATTCACCCCATCCAAGAAATAGCCCAGATTGCCGAGAAACATGGGGTTATCTTTTTGACGGATGCAGTTCAGGCAGTCGGTAAAATCCCTGTACATACCCAAGGAATTCACCTGATGGCCCTTTCTGCACACAAATTGTATGGCCCCAAAGGAGTAGGGGCACTGTATGTGCGTCACAACCATTCCTTGTCCAAGCCCTTGGCTCAGCTTCATGGGGGAGGGCACGAAAAAGGGTTTCGCAGTGGTACGCTCAATGTGCCAGGAATTGTAGGTTTTGGAAAAGCGGCTCAACTTCGAATTCAAGAGATGGATGGTGAAGCGAATCGGCTCGAGAAACTTCGTGATGGGCTGGAATCAGCCCTTTTGGAGTTACCAGGAGTCTCTCGAAATGGATCGCCTAGACATCGGCTAGCCCATGTAAGCAACCTGTCGTTTTCGGGAGTAGAAGGGGAGGAGTTGCTCCTGAAAGTAAACCAGCAGGTCGCAGTGAGTTCGGGCTCTGCCTGTACCTCCATCTCCCCCAAACCAAGCCATGTGCTCCAGGCCATGGATATCCCATCAGATTTGGGACGTGCTTCAATACGATTTAGTTTAGGAAAAGAGACAAGTTCTGATTGCGTAGAAAATGCTGTTTCTTGGGTTAAATCAGTGGTTGAGGATTTGAGAAATTCCTGATAAAAATCACATGATCTTTTTTATACCCAGCGAAAGAATTGTGGGACATTGGATGTAAATTGGATTATGGATCCCAAAAAACCAGATTTAGTCGAAGAGCCTGATGCGTCCTACCGCAAGTATTCCTATGCGGACTATTTGACTTGGCAGTTTGAAGAAGTGGTAGAGCTCATTAATGGTAAGATTTTCAAAAAAGCTGCCGCAGCTCCAAAGAGATTACATCAAAAAGTGTCTTCTAAACTTAATTTTAAGCTATATCAATTTTTAGAGGAAAAGCGTTGTCAGGTATATGCTGCACCTTTTGATGTTCGATTTTCCAAAGATTCCAAGGAAGATTGTCAAATTTTCAATGTAGTCCAGCCAGACCTTTGTGTGATCTGCAATCCTGAAAAACTGGACGAAAGAGGTTGCCTCGGAGCCCCAGATTTGATTGTGGAAATTCTTTCTCCTGGAAATACCAAAACCGAACTTAAGTTTAAATACCAGCTCTATGAATCGCATGGAGTAGCTGAATATTGGGTAATCCATCCAGATTATCGAAATGTCATTCAATATACCCTAGTAAATGACCACTACATCCCTTCCAAATTAATGACCTCGGGAGATGTGCTCCAGTCTAAGGTCCTAGAAGGTTTTAGCTTGGATTTGGAAGATTTTTTTGCGGATATCGAATGAGGAATTGGTTTACATCCTCTTCTGTATCCAAATCCACTGCTCCAAGCGGGAAATCAAGCGCATGGACCTCTGCTTGATGTTTAAAAATAACCTTCTTGGCCCCTTCAGATCCGGTCAATTGGAGTAACTCCTCAAAATAATGCCTATCGAAAAGTGCCGGCACTCCCAAGGTATTGGAGTAAGAAGCCGCCACGATCCCCTTGCCGGATGTATACTTTTCGGTAATCAATTGATCTAGGAGGGAAGCATCCACAAAAGGTTGGTCGCATAACATCAGCACCACTTGATTGATCACTTCCCTTTCCATCAAAAAACGAAGTCCTGCCTGCATGCTGGAAGACATTCCATGCTGCCAATCCGAATTGATTATAAACGGCACACTCGAAGGTTCAAAACCAGTTTGTATCAGTTCAGGATTGGATCCAAGCACCACCACAAGACCTTCTGCTTGGCTCTTATTGGCTTCATCAATGGCTTTTTGAATCAGTGTTTTTCCTTGATAATTAATGAGTTGCTTTGGCCTACCTAAACGAGAAGATGAACCTGCTGCCAAAAGAATTACTCCAGTTTTCATAACCCGGAATCATGAATGGGTCCTGGCTTGTCTCGAAGGAAACCAGGTTTCCGTTTGCGAACTACTGCAGCGATTTCAGCAAGGATGGCTAATGCGATTTCCTCGGATGTTTCTGCCCCAAGGTCCAATCCAATAGGAGCGTAGAGGTTACCCGTTGGAATAGCAATTCCCTTTGCCTGCAGTCGCTCCAACAGCTTTTCAGTTTTTCGCATCGGACCTAAGATCCCGATGTAGGGGAGTAGTAGATGGGACAATCTCTCGAGGAGGACTAGTTCATAATCAAAATTATGCGTCATCAGGAGCGCTACGGTATTCAAATCCGTTTCAATCTGCTCCATGACCTCTTCTGCAGGTCCTTGGATGATCCGTTGAACGGTTGGAAACCGGCTATTCGTGGCCAAGGCTTTTCTCCCATCCACTAGTATCACTTCATGCCCCAAGAGGGCCGCGAGTTGCGCCACAGGGAGGGTGTCATTGCCAGCGCCGAATAGGAGCAACTGTAGGGGAGGGTGAATCAATTCAAAAAAAATGGAAAGCTCGTCCAGCTCATCAAAGCACTGAATTCGACTACTAGGCTGCTCAAAAGCCGCAACTTCTTGCAGGATACGGGCATGGAATTCTTCCTTGACTTTAGCCAAGGATCCAAATTGCTGTTGTCCTTGGCTGAGGTGTACCGTGCCGATTTGCTCCTTTTTGGAGTTTTTAAGAGAAAAGAAGGTAAGCAATAGCGAAGTTTCCCGCTTTGATCTTGCCTGACGAATCAGTTCCACAGGATTGTCTGCCTGATTCACATCCAGGGGCTCAATCAAGAGGTGAATGATGCCATTGCATCCGAGACCAATTCCAAACTTCTGGTCATCCTCGTCTGTGGTATCGTAGGTGACGAGCATGGATTTTTGCTGAAAGATGACTGCCTGTGCTTTGCGAAGCGCATCACCTTCGAGACATCCCCCACTAATCGCCCCCGTAAGTCTTCCATCCTGAGTAACGAGCATTCGTGCTCCAGGACGTCTGTAGGCTGATCCATCGACTTGCACCACCGTTGCCAGGGCCATGGCATGCCCCTCCGATTTGGCTAGATCATAGGCATCAATCAGCTGGGCAAATTCTTTCATTCAGCAAGTTGCGAGCTAGAGGAGGAGGTGTTTGGCTTTTGTAGGGAAAAGAAGAGAGAGGAGAGCGTAGAAATCACCAAGTAACCCACAAACGCGTAGACAGCACCTGGAAACTGGGTATTGAGTCCAAACCAATCCCCAGTGGTGAATACAAAATAAAGGGCATAACTGCTCTTTAAGGCTTCCCAGCACCAGGCGAGGGGATTGCGGTCCATCAATTCGGTGTAAGCAAACACCGTGAGGAAGACGAATCCTCCGTAATAGAAGATGCCAGGAGCCCCAATTGCTGCCAAATTGGAGAAGAGGTAACTCAATAGCAGCAGCAAGACAATCAGCTGTCCGAAACTCCAAATTCGCATACCCCCATTAAGGTCTGGGTTGTATTTGTCAAAATGGTACACATCCTGAATCTTGGCTACCGGATGCTTCGCTGCCACATCATTGGGACGCCATCCCAAAGGCATAAACCAAATTTTTAGCTTATCTCCCCAGTTTTTGGCACGCCAGGCATCCTGAATCAAGAGCCACAAGTGCATGAAGTTGATTTTGATAGGATTCCAGGTTTGTACGGGTCGAGTGACCCCATAAACTGCAGGAATATCAGTTCGTTCTTCTTGAAAGGTTCCAAACCACTTGTCCCAGAAGATAAAGATCTGTCCGTAGTTTTTGTCCAGGTATTCGGGATTGATCGCGTGGTGTACCCGGTGATGGGCAGGGGTGACGATGATTTTTTCAAGAATACCCATGGAGCGAATGTGCTGGGTATGGTACCAAAACTGCGCAAATAAATGCAAGGGGGCTACTACACCAATTACTTCAGGGGGAACCCCCAGAAATGCAGCTGGCAATAGGAAGACGGTGAATATTTTAAAAATAGAGGAAATACTTTGACGCAGTGCGCAAGCAAGGTTAAACTCTTCGGAGGAATGGTGCACGATGTGATTGTTCCAAAAGATATTGTACTCATGCGCAATGCGATGGGTCCAATAGCCTGCAAAATCCAAGGCAAAAAAGGCAATCACATACACCGCCCAAGTGGCCTCAATCGTGAAAAAGGAGAATTGGTTAAAGAGCCATTGGTAGGAAATAACCGCCACACTGAGCCCAAGCACATCTTTGGTCACGTTGGTGATGCCCGAACTCAAACTTGCAATCATGTCCGAAACAGGCACGGTATCCTTTCCCTTCCAAATGCCCCAGGCTTTTTCAAGGAGCACCAGCACAAAAAATGCCGGCATCGCAATCAATAATATCTTTCCGTACGCTTCCATAACTTCCTTCTATTTGCCTTAAATTTATTGATAAACTCCTATTGATTCAACTTTTGTTTGGATTCGAGAGAACTATCCTGAAAAAATTAGTTCTTGCAATCCAAAAACCACCTAATTTCAACCCTTTCGCATGAATATTCCTAGTTTGGCCGCTATAAAAAAAGAGCTTTCCTATCTCGATGAAAAGGAACTCAGTAGCTTAATCCTAGACCTGAGCAAGTTCACCAGGGACAACAAGGCCTTTTTATACTTCAAACTTAACGAAAGAAATCAGCCCAGTCTATTTGTGGACTCGGTGAAAGAAGAGTTAGATGAGCTATTTCAAACGGCGAACACTACTTCTTTCTACCTAACTAAAAAATCAGCTCAGACCATCCGCCGGAAACTCAACAAGGCACTTAAGTTCAGCAAGAACAAAGAAGACCAGGTGGAATTGCTACTTTATTTCTGCGAGCAACTTAAAAAGTATGGGTATTTGAGGTACCAGCATCCGGTGCTTCAATCCCTGTTTTTGAAGCAAACAGAGAAAATTCAAAAAAGCATCGCTGCACTGCACGAGGATCTGCAATACGACTACAGCACGAGATTGGATGAAATTTTAGGGAAGTAGCCTTGAAATCTCCATTTATTTTAACCTATTTGACTTAGAATCACGATTAAATAACCCATGAAAAAAGCCTTTCGATTTCTTTCGTTCCTGATGACTTTCCTAATTGGTTTCACTGCTTTTGCACAGGAAATCAAATGGGACAAGAAAGGGGATACTTTTTACACAGTAGTTAAAAATGAGATTTTCCGACACTCCTTACCCAATACAGTAGGAGAGAAGTTGATTTCTACAGCTCAACTCAGCCCAAAAGGGCAAGCAGCCCTTTATATTACCGACTTCGCATTTTCTGCTGATGGGCAGAAAGTATTGGTCTACACTAACACGAAGTCTGTATGGCGCCTGCAAACGCAAGGAGACTATTGGGTATATGAACTTGGCACTGGGAAATTAACTCAAGTAGGAGAGGAGCTTCCCGAAAGTTCGTTACGCTTCGCCAAATTCGCTCCAGATGCTTCCAAAGTGGCTTTTGTGAGTGAATTCAACTTGTACGTTCAAGACTTGACTTCTGGTCAAATCACAGCATTAACTACCGACGGCACCCGAAAGCTGATCAACGGAACCTTCGATTGGGCCTATGAGGAAGAGTTTGGATGTCGCGATGGCTTCCAATGGAGCCCTGACGGGAAGCGTATTTCTTTTTGGCAAATCGATGCCAACAAGATTCGTGATTACTACATGATCAATACCACAGATTCGATTTATTCCCAAATCATCCCTGTAGAGTACCCAAAAGTGGGTGAATCTCCATCTCCGGCGCGAATTGGAGTTATTGAATTAGCCAATAAAAAACTCACCTGGCTCAACATTCCAGGTGATCCACAGCAGCATTACTTGCCTCGAATGGAGTGGAATTCACTGGAACTCCTGCTGGTACAGCAACTCAACCGCAAGCAAAACCACAGCAAAATCTTAGGAGTTAACGTAACGACTAATGTCGCGAATCTCATTTTTGAGGAACAGGATGAAACCTGGATCGATGTATTGTCCAGCTGGGAAAACACTTATGGACTCACTTACAGGCACGAGTTTAAATGGATCAATTCAGGCAAGGAATTCCTATGGTTTAGTGAGAAAGATGGCTGGAGACACCTGTATCGCATTGACTTGAGCGGTAAAGTGGTTCCGGTGACACATGGAAATTACGATGTAATCAACCTCTTGCATTTCAATGAGAAAGAAAATTCACTCTATTTTCATGCTTCTCCTGACAATGCCACGCAGAAATACCTCTACAAAGCCAAATTGGATGGAAAGGGAACTGCCGAACGGGTTACGCCGACGGATCTGCCTGGAACGCATTTGTATGTGATTTCACCAAGTGGGAAGTATGGCATGCACCAGTTTTCCAACAGCTATACCCAACCTGCTAGCGAATGGATCAGCCTTCCCAAGCACCAGCCATTGGATCCTAGTCAAAGCATCGCATCCAAGTTACCTGCTAACCAGGGTGCCAAAACAGTGGAATTCTTTAAAATCAACACAGCCGACGGCACAGAGATGGACGGATGGATGGTGAAACCCAAGAATTTTGATCCCACTAAGAAGTACCCTGTCTTATTTATGGTGTATACCGAACCTTGGGGTGCCAATGTAAAAGATACGTATGGAGTAGGGCGCAACCGCAACTATGAAGGTGACATGGCAGCCGATGGGTATATCTACATTTCCATTGACAATCGGGGCACACCTGCACCCAAGGGTAGGGCTTGGCGGAAAAGCATTTATCGAAAAATCGGGCGATTAAACATCTCTGACCAGGCAGAAGCTGCCAAGCAGATAAGCAAATGGACTTTTGTAGATCCTACTCGAATGGCTGTTTGGGGTCATAGTGGGGGTGGATCCGCAACCTTAAATCTACTATTCCAATACCCTGGACTATTTCAAACGGGCATTTCCTTGGCGGCAGTGGCCAATCAGTTGACCTACGACAACATCTACCAGGAGCGCTACATGGGACTTCCTCAGGAGAACTTGGAAGATTTTGTGGCTGGATCGCCCATCACGCATGCCAAAAACCTACAAGGCAATCTCCTGTATATTCATGGTACTGGTGACGACAATGTTCACTATGCGAATGCCGAAATGTTGATCAATGAATTGATCAAGCATGGAAAGCTATTTCAGTTTATGCCATATCCCAACCGAAGCCATGGCATTGGTGAAGGAGAAGGCACTACAGCGCACTTGCGCATGGTGTATACCAATTTCTTAAAAACCTATTGTCCTCCTGGAGGAAGGTAATTTACCCCAATTTCAAAGTTTATGAACTTAAAATTCACCCAATATATTCTAGCAGGAGCACTTAGTTCTTTTCTGCTCCTTTCAAATTCCGCTCTTGCCCAATACAGCCGTGCAGACAGTTTGCGGGGCAGAATTGGCCCAGAACGGTCTTGGTGGGACCTCAAACACTACGACCTGAGTGTGGAAATCATTCCTTCCAAAAAATACATAAAAGGCTCAAATAAAATAAGTTATCAGGTAGTAAATGAAGCGAAGCTTTTACAATTAGACCTACAAGAGCCTTTATCCGTTACCTCAATCACGCAGGGAGGAGAGCAACTCTCTTTTCGACGAGAAGGGGCAGTTTATTGGGTAACTTTAACCAAGAAACAAGTTCCAGGTGCCCTAGAAGCACTTGTGGTGAAGTATGAGGGGGTTCCAAAAGAGGCTGTTCGCCCACCTTGGGATGGAGGAATTACCTGGCAGAAGGATTCAAAAGGGCTTGATTTTATTGCATCCTCCAACCAAGGCATTGGATCCAGCATTTGGTGGCCCTTGAAAGACCATCCTGCCGATGAGGTAGATAGTTTGGACATGCATGTAACTGTCCCCAAAGGATTGTTAGACATTTCAAATGGACGGTTGGTTGAAATTCAAGTTGGAAATGATACCGATACCTTTCACTGGAAGGTGGTCAATCCCATCAATGACTATGGCGTAAACATCAATATTGGTGATTACGCACAGTTTGGAGAGAAATATGCAGGCGAAAAAGGGACCTTGGACATGGATTACTTTGTCTTGCGAGAGAATTTAGAGAAAGCAAAAGTCCATTTTCAAGATGCCAGACGCATGATGCAAGCCTTCGAACACTGGTTTGGACCGTATCCTTTCAATGAAGACGGATTTAAGTTGGTGGAAGCTCCTTATTTGGGCATGGAACACCAGAGTTCGGTGACGTATGGCAACGGCTACCAAAATGGCTACCGTGGCAGAGACCTGAGCGGAACCGGCTGGGGCTTGAAATTTGATTTTATTATCATCCACGAAGCGGGTCATGAATGGTTTGCCAACAACATAACTTACAAAGATGAAGCAGACATGTGGATCCATGAAAGCTTCACAAACTACTCTGAAAGCTTGTTTCTCGACTACCATTATGGCAAAGAAGCGAGTCAAGCTTATGTTCGGGGCACGCGTATGAATATTCTGAATGACAAACCCATCATTGGAGATTACGGAGTCAACCAGCGCGGCTCTGGGGATATGTACTACAAGGGAGGAAATCTCTTGAACATGCTTCGTCAAATCTTGCAGGATGATGCCAAATGGAGAATGATTTTGAGAGGATTAAATAAAGAGTTCTACCATCAGACGGTGACTACCCAGCAGGTCGAATCGTATATCTCCACCCAGGCAGGTTGGAATTTGGGGAAAGTATTTGATCAATATTTGAGGGATGTACGGATTCCAATTTTTGAATACTACTTCCAAGGAGGGGAACTTCAGTACCGATGGACCAATGCAGTAAAAGATTTCGACATGCCGGTGGATGTAGTACTCAACGGAAAAACAGTTCGCCTTCAAACGAAAACGGCCTGGCAGAAACTAGAAGTAGGTACCGTACAAGAAGTAGTAGTGGATCCTGATTACTACGTCGGCGTACTCAAATCTAGAGAATAGCCCATTTGAGCAAAAATGAATGTGTTATTTGTTGTATAATTTATATTATGTTAAATAAAGATTTAAGACCAGTACCTATCCTCATTCCATACTACCACTTGGTACGATTTTAGGACAGTCCTAGAGTTGATGCTCACAGCCTCTCTTATGTATTCGATCTTGACTACCCCAATACAAAATCAATAAACCTACAGTAGCTTTCCTACTTCCTATTTCTATCCTCACTTCGAACATCTTCTCTTATGAATAATTGGTTGCCAACATTTGGACGTATCGCAGGACCTCTCGCTTTTTTTCTGCTATATTATTTAGCAGATACCCCAGGTCTCGCTCCTGAAGGAAAATTGATGCTTGGACTCACGCTATGGATGGCAATCTGGTGGATCACCGAAGCTGTTCCGATTGCAGGTACCGCATTACTTCCGTTGATGGTATTGCCATTGGCTGGTGTCTTAAATCTAAAGCAGGTCTCGAATAATTACATGGATCCCACCGTGCTGTTATACATGGGCGGATTTTTGCTGGCTACTTCAATTGAAAAGTGGAACCTGCACAAACGAATTGCACTTAACATAATAAATTTATTAGGAACAGATTTAAGACGTATTGTTTTGGGTTTTATGCTCGCTACAGGGTTTTTATCCATGTGGATATCCAATTCTGCGACAGCTTTGATGATGCTGCCCATCGGATTGGCTGTTATTGGGCAGTTCAAACACCATTTAGGCGATGAAAATGGGATACTATCGACTAATTTGGCTAAAAACATCCTGTTAGGTATCGCCTATGCAGCATCCATTGGTGGAATGGCAACTCTTATTGGAACGCCCACTAACAATGTGTTGCGCGCAGTAGTAGAAAAATTGTACAGCTTCACTATTGATTTCAACGAGTGGATGCTCTTTGCGCTGCCTTTTTCGATGGTTTTACTTGCCATAGCCTGGTTTTACCTCGTGAATTTTGGGAATCCGCTACCAAAGAAATTCAACCTAACGGAGGCCAAATCGGTTATTCAAGACCAGATTGTCTCCCTAGGCAAAATCACCTACGAAGAGAAATCAGTATTGGCGGTGTTTGGACTAGTTTGCTTCTCTTGGATTACGCGTAGTTTTTTAATCGCTCCCTATCTTCCAGCATTAGACGACACGATTATCGCGCTGCTTGGAGTTCTCCTGCTTCTGCTCCTACCCTCTTCCGGAAAAAATGGTGAAAAGGGTAGAATTCTAGACTGGAATACTGCCGAACAAATTCCTTGGGGCGTTTTGATTCTTTTCGGAGGTGGACTTGCCTTGGCCGAAGGGTTTAAAGAAACGGGGCTTTCAGATTGGGTTGGGCAACATTTGAGCCTTATCGAAGGAGTAAGTTTCTTCGTTCTCCTGCTAATCGTCATTGCTGCGGTCAATTTCCTCACTGAAGTTACGTCTAACGTCGCTACTGCCTCCATGTTACTGCCTATTTTGGCATCCGTAGCCATCAAATTGGATGTGCACCCCTTTGGATTGATGGTTGGAGCTACCCTCGCTGCGAGTTGTGCCTTTATGCTACCTGTCGCGACCCCACCCAACGCGGTTGTATTCGGTCCGGGTTACCTGAAAATAAAGGACATGGTCAAGGCTGGTCTATGGCTAAATATCCTTTCCATCATTCTACTCACCTTGATGGTCTATTACATTTTACCTTGGCTCTGGGAAATTAATTTGCAAAAATATCCATTCTAAGTTTTTAGGTAGAATTGACTTACAAAAATCGAGAGGCCTGAAACTCTTTGCGGTATTCTTTGGGGGATTTGTTTAGCCGCTCGCGAAAAAGCTTATTGAAGTTCGAAAGGGTATAAAAACCACAGGAAAAGGCGATCTCACTGATATTCTGGTCGCTTTCGTGCAGTAATTTACAGGCATGTGAAATACGAACTTCAGTCAAAAAATCAGAAAAGGGTTTGTTGACCCGGGATTTGAAATACCGGCTAAAGGCAGAAACGGATAGATTGCACAGTTGCGCTACCTCCTGAAGCGTAATTTTGGATGAATACTGTTGCATCACATATTCATACACTTGTCCCATCCGGTCTTTCTCAGATTCCTTATTCGTATTGAGATAGCCAGCATCAGTAATCAACTGGTAATCCTGGGACTGAGCCAATACATCCAATAAATGAAGTAGTTGCTGGAACCTTGCCAATCCTTTCAATTCAAGCAATTCCTGCATTAATTGGGTGATCCGGAGATTGGTTTCGCCCGTTACTTCTATTCCGCGTTTGGAGAGTTGCAACAACTTGGCTATCCCCTCCAATTCTTCCAGTTCAAAAACAGAATTATTCAAAAAATTATCTGGAAAATAGATGACGATGCCATGGGTTTCTAGTCCATTGGTCGGATCATGATACGCTTTATCGTTTTTCCATAAATGAGGCAAATTTGGCCCCGTCAACACTAAATCGCCCTCTTTGAAGGAAGTGGTACGGTCACCCACAAAGCGTGTTCCCCTACCCTTCAACACCACAAATAGCTGATATTCAGAGTGAAAATGCCAATTCACATCAAAGTAAGGCGCTATGAGCTCCTGGATTACAAAGGCTTTTCCTGCTGGAATTCGCGATTTCTGAACGGGTTCTTTCACTGTATCTTTACTTTAATCTCCGAATAAGCTCATTTTTGTGAATGAATACAGTCAAAATTTAAGATAAAAGAGTGAGAATTTCACCAGATAAATGATGAATATTTACATCAAATTAACCAAACCCAGCCTATGCGCCCTAGCATGATTTGGAGACCTATTGGCCTTCTTTCCTTGATCTTAGTTCTTTTAGTTTCTGCCTGCGGCAAAAAGAACAATTTCCTATCGATGACCGAACCACGTCGCGTGGAGATTTTGGTCTTGGGACACGACAGTGACCATCACAATACCGAAAAATTGATGATGTACATTTCGACTCCCTTGTTTCAAAAAGGCATCAACCTCACCTATACAGCAGATCCCAATGATCTGAAGGACGAGGTACTTCAGAACTACGATGGATTGTTGATTTATGCCAATCACGATTCGATTTCTACTTCGCAAGAAGCAGCTCTCAAATCTTTTGTTCAAGGCGGAAAGGCCTTGATTCCATTGCACAGCGGCTCTTTCTGCTTTAGAAACTCGGACTGGTATGTGCAAGCTGTCGGTGGACAATTCAGTACACATGGCACGGGCAGATTTACTACGCAATTACTTGATGCAAAGCACCCTATCTTACAAGGAATCAGTGAGTTTGAGACTTGGGATGAAACCTATGTTCATAGCCAAATCAATCCTGACATACAGGTGCTGATGGAGCGAAAAGAGGGAGATAAAAAAGAACCCTATACCTGGATCCGGAACGAAGGTGAAGGACGTGTATTTTACACTGCATACGGCCACAACGAAGAAACTTGGAAGCAGCCAGAATTTCATGAATTGCTAGCAAACGGTATCCTCTGGGCAGTAGGTGATAAAGTAACGAAACTCCTAGCTGACTATAAAATCCCTACACCTCAGTTTCAGGACGCAGAAATTCCTAATTACGAAAAACGTGATCCAGCACCTCGCTTTCAGTTGCCCCTCTCTCCAGAGGAAAGCATGAAATTGGTACAGCTTCCTATTGAATTTGAAATGGAATTGTTTGCCAGCGAGCCCATGATCATCAATCCCATGGCAATGGCTTGGGATGAGCGTGGAAGGCTGTTTGTGATTGAAACCGTTGATTATCCAAATGAAGTACGCACCGAGGGTGGCAACGACAGGGTCAAAATCTTAGAAGATACCGATGGTGACGGCAAAGCAGATAAAGTCACCGTTTTTGCAGAGAATTTAAACATTCCCACTTCCATCATGGCCGTCAATGGAGGAATTATGATCTCCATGGCACCAGATTTTGTATTCCTAAAAGACACCAATGGGGATGATGTAGCTGATGTTAGAGAAGTAGTCATTACCGGCTGGGGCAAAAGTGATACCCATGCGGGTCCTTCCAACCTCAAGTATGGTTTCGATAACAAAATATGGGGAGTATTGGGCTACTCTGGTTATAATGGTAAAGTGGGTGGAAAATCCCATTCCTTTGGCCAAGGCGTTTACCGATTTACACCCAATGCTAGTGAATTGGAATACCTAGGTAATTCATCAAACAATACCTGGGGATTGGGCTTTACCGAAGATTTTGAAACCTTCCTTTCCACTGCCAATGGACAACACAGCGTGTATTTTTCCATGGCCAACAAGTACCTAAAGCGTCCCATCTTCCAAGGATCAGCCAATACCGTACATGGCATCGATAGCCACTACGACATGCCTCACCTTACTCCTTTCCTACGTCAAGTGGACTGGTTTGGAGGCTACACCGCTGCAGCTGGACATAATTTCTACACTGCACGTAGCTTCCCTGAGTCCTACTGGAACCGTGTAGCTTTCGTAGCAGAGCCAACAGGACGTGTGCTTCACAAAGCAATGATCAATCCAGATGGATCAAGCTACAAAGAGAAAAATGGCTTCAACATTCTTGCCAGCTCAGACGAATGGTTCTCTCCTGTTCATGCTGAAGTGGGTCCTGACGGAGCGCTTTGGGTGGCGGATTGGTACGATTTTATCATCCAGCACAACCCTACTCCACGTGGTTTTGAAAATGGAAATGGAAATGCTTACATCAATCCACTGCGCGATAGCAAGCATGGTCGTATCTACCGAATCAGCTACAAAGGAGGCAAGAACTCAAAAACCTTCGATCTAAAAGATGCGAAGCCAGCTAAACTCATCGAAGCACTGAAAAGTGACAACCTCTTCTGGAGAATGACAGCACAGCGTTTGATTGTAGAGCGAAAGGAAAAATCTATCCTTAGCGACTTGTATTCCATAATCGGAAATACAAGCCAAGACAAAGTGGGCATCAATGGTCCCGCAATCAATGCCTTGTGGACGCTACATGGCTTGGGTGAATTGACTGGAAAAAATCAAGAAGCTACCGATGCCGTGTTGAAAGCACTTAACCACCCATCTGCAGCGGTACGCAAAAACGCGCTTCGTGTACTTCCACGAAATGAAGCCTCTTCCAAAGCAATTCTTAGCAGCAGCTTGTTGCGAGATGCTGATTTGCATACCCGCAAAGAAGCCTTCTTAGCTCTTTCTGAAATGCCTTCATCCTCTGAGGTAGCTAAGAAATTGATGGATGAAGCCAAGCTGGAAGAAAATGGCAAGGACGCATTCTTACCGCAAGCCATATTTGCAGCTGTATTGACTCACCCATCCGAATTTGCGAAGCGAGATTCGAAAGCAGCAATTCAAGCATCTGGAGAAAGCCCTCTCCCACTTCCTGATCGAATCAGCAGAAGCTTGGTAGCGGAGCAATACCCACTAGATCAACGCAACAGTATTTTATTTCCGCCAGATGTAACAGGCAAGGAAATAGGCGTTCGTATGATACTCTCCAAAGGAGATAATCCACTCGAAGGCGTAATGATGGCTCAAGGCAATAATACGAATGGCTATAGCCTCTACATTTACCAGGATGATCTTCATTTTGCGGTTGCCCAGCAGGATAAGCTCACCATCATTAGTTCCAAAAAAGCCCTTCCTACTACTCAGTTTGTTGTAGATGCGACACTAGTAGCAGACGGTACCCTCTCCCTTCAAATCAATGGAGAAGAAATCGCCAAAGGCAAGACAAGTGGACTATTTACCCAGCCACTTAGCCCTAATAAGGTTCGAGTGGGATCCAACGACAGCAAAAATGTGGTCGGCAAGTACGAAGGCAACTGGTGGTTTGGGGGTAGATTGAGCAAAAGTTCGATACTGACACTCAAGAAACCGGGTTCGGAATTGGCTCTGGTAGCTAGTTTACCTACCCTAACCAATACGACTGGAACCACCGCCATCAAATTGGGTGTGATTCCTCACGAAATGAAATTTGACAAGCCTTCCTTCACCGTTCAGGCAGGGACTCAGGTGACTATAGACTTTGAAAACCTAGATTTCATGCAGCACAACCTCGTAATCGGTAAAAAAGGAAGCATGGAAGTGATTGGAAAAGCAGCAGATGAACTGGCAAAAAATCCAAAAGGAGCAGAACTCAACTATGTTCCTGAAATCCCTGAAGTGATCATTGCCACTGTGCTAGTTAGTCCTGAAGGCAAAGAGACCTTGGTATTTACCGCACCAACTGAGCCAGGAGAATATCCTTTTGTGTGTACCGTACCGGGCCACTGGAGAATAATGAATGGCATCATGGTCGTACGAAAATAAGTCATGGCTTTGGAAGTAACCTTTGGGGTAAGTACCTGGCTTTGGACTTCCCCATTCAATCGAGAGACCCTTGCTTTGTTTCCGAAGATAAAAAGCTTTGGATACGATGCGGTCGAAATTCCTGTGGAAGATCCTTCCTTGATTGACCTAGATCTTGTAAAAAAAGCATTGGCCGACCAAGAGCTCAAAGCCATCATCTGTGGAGCTTTTGGTCCCAGCAGGGATTTGACGCATGCTGATCCGGCATTTCACCAGACCTGCTTTACCTACCTGGATTCCTGTCTAGAGATAGCCAGTGAACTAGGAGCAGGTTTTGTGGCTGGTCCCATGTATTCGGCTGTTGGAAAGGCGCGACTAGTAGCTCCAGAGCAGCGAAAAGTTGAATGGGATCTTGCTGTGAGCAATCTCAGGAAAGTTTGCCGTCGTGCAGGAGAATTTGGGTTAGACTTGGCCATTGAGACCCTCAATCGTTTTGAAACGGACCTCATCAATACCTCCGAAGACCTGATGCGCTTGATTGGAGACATCAACGAACCCCAAGCAAAGGCGGTCCTGGATGGCTTCCACCTCAATATTGAAGAACCTGACCTGGAGTCAGCAATTCGTCGTGTGGGCGATAAATTGATCCATGTGCAGGTTTCGGAAAATTACCGAGGTACTCCAGGAACAGGACAGACGAATTGGGCGGCATGGAAACGAGGCCTAGAAGCCATTAATTATCGTGGTACGATTTCTATCGAAAGCTTTACTCCTCAAGTGAAGGAACTTGCAGGCGCAGTGTGCATCTGGAAGCCCTTGGTACCGAGTCAGGATGGATTTGCTAAGGAGGGCCTTGAGTTTCTCAAAAAATGGGCCTCCGCCTAAAATTACTTCCATTTCAAATGACCTAGAATTAAAAAATTAACACTTCTTTTTTAACCCAAATCCATTCTCCCTCCCATGAGCAAAAAACCAATCAACATTGCCATCATCGGCTTAGGTTTTGGTGCAGAGTTTATCCCCATTTACCAAAAGCATCCATTGGCAAACATGTATGCGATATGCCAAAGAAATCAAGAGAAGGCCGACGAAATTGGCAAAGCCTTTGGCATCGAAAAGGTATACACCGACTACGATGAATTGTTGAAGGATCCCAACATCGATGCGGTACACATCAATACTCCCATTCAAAACCACGCAGAGCAATCCATTAAGGCTTTGAAGGCAGGAAAGCATGTAGCCTGTACTGTTCCGATGGCTACAACGGTAGACGAATGCCGTCAAATCGTGGAATTGACCAAATCCATTGGTCTAACTTACATGATGATGGAGACGGTTATTTATAGCCGTGAATTCCTGTTTGTAAAGGAAATGTACGAGAAAGGTGAATTGGGTAAAATCCAGTTTCTCCGCGCATCCCACCAGCAGGAAATGGCTGGATGGCCAGGTTATTGGGAAGGCCTCCCTCCTATGCATTATGCTACACACTGTGTAGGACCTGTATTGGCTTTGCCTAAAGGCCAGGCTGAATACGTTTCTTGCTTGGGATCAGGAAGAATTGATGAAGCCCTGATTCCGAAATATGGCTCTCCTTTTGCCATTGAAACATGCCATATCAAACTCAAAGATTCTGATTTAGCTGCTGAAGTGACTCGTTCACTATTCAATACCGCGCGCCAGTATCGCGAAAGCTTTGATGTATATGGTTCCAAAAAATCCTTTGAATGGACCTTGGTCGAACACGAGGATTCGGTAATTCATACTGGAGAATCTCCTGAACGAGTTAAAATCCCGGATTATGCCCACTTGCTACCAGCTGAAATTTCTTTCTTTACGCAGCAAGGGGTATATGACTCAGACGATAACCAGCACCTCTCCTTTATTCAAGGATCAGGTCATGGAGGGTCTCACCCACACCTCGTTCACGAGTTCCTAACCGCACTTACGGAAGATAGAGCTCCCTACCCAGATGCCGCACAGTCTGCCAACATCACCTGTGTAGGTATCTTGGCACATGAATCAGCCATGGAAGGAGGCAAAATCAAGTACCTCCCGGAATTTACACATCGTTAAATACAAAAGGCCTGAGTTATTTCAGGCCTTTTTTTTATTCAATTTCTAGCTTGTTCCCTCAAAAAATATCCATCTCATGCACTGAATGTAATTGGAGACATAAAATTTAACTATGATTTAATGCCCTGAATACGAATCAAATCAGTTTAGCGTTTATATTTAGTTAAATTTTGCCATCTGGATGAAAAAACCGAAGGTACTTCAAAGGTCTAAGAAAGTTAAGTTTAGCGAGCAAGGTAAGTATAGAACCTTGGCTGGTTTGCAGCAATTTGCTGCTGCATGGGATGAATCCACACTTCGACACTTGCTTCGACGTACTTTGTTTGGATTCAAGCAGGAGGATATCAATGCCTGGAAGGGCAAGACCATGGCTGAAGTGGTACAATTGCTACTAAGTCCAAGCCTCGCTCCCCTCCCTCCTGTCAACAATTACAACGATGCCAGTTTTTCAGATCCCACAGTGCCTGCTGGGCAAACCTGGGTAAATGCTCCCTACGATGGGAATGCCAATGGACGAAGAAACAGTTCCTTAAAATCCTGGTGGATTGGAAATCTCCTTCAGCAGACTTCCTCAGTGCATGAGAAGATGACTTTGTTTTGGCACAACCACTTTGCCACTGAAGCGGTGGATGTAAATGATGCTCGATACATGTATCGGTATTACAGCCTCTTACGAAAGTATGCCTTGGGCAATTTCAAAGAGTTAGTCCTGGAAATAACCAAGGATCCCGCCATGCTCCGGTACCTCAATGGCTACCAGAACAATAAAAATGCTCCTGATGAAAACTATGCGCGGGAATTGCAGGAGCTATTTACGCTGGGCAAGGGTCCACTTGTATTTTACACCGAAGCAGATGTCAGAGCAGCAGCCCGTGTGTTGACAGGCTACACGGTAAATGCTACCACGATCTCTTCTGCTTTTGATCCCAACCGGCACGATACGGGCAACAAGCAATTTTCAACCTACTACCAAAATAAAGTTATTCTAGGCAAGACAGGTGCCAATGGGGCAAAAGAAACAGAGGAGCTGATTGACATGCTGTTTTTACAACCTGAAACAGCACTTTACTTGTCTCGAAAACTCTACCGATTTTTTGTGTACTATGAAATCGATGCAGCTACAGAGGCAAATGTAATCCTGCCCATGGCCAATCTATTTAGAGCGAAAAATTATGAAGTAAAACCTGTTCTTGAACTGCTATTCAGTAGTACGCATTTTTATGATCCTGTGAATGTTGCCGGAATGATCAAAAGCCCTTTGGATTATTGTGTGGGCCTATGCAAAGAATTTAAAATGCAATTTCCGGATTCCACAGACTTCGCAAATCAATACCTCATGTTCGACTACATTCGAACACAGTCCTCCAATATGCAGCAAAATTTGGCTGACCCTCCGAGTGTCGCAGGTTGGCCCGCATATTACCAGGCACCTCTATTTCATGAGTTGTGGATCAATTCAGATACGCTGCCGCGGAGAAATCAGTTTATGAATATCCTGCTTACCTCAGGATATACCCGAAACGGTAAAAAAATTTTTATCGATGTACTCACCTACGTCAATGCACTTTCCAGTCCTGGGAATCCGAATCTTCTAATTCGAGATACGGTGATACATCTTTGTGCAATCGGCTTGACGCCTGAAGTGATTCAATTCTTAAAAAGCATTTTGTTGTCAGGACAATCCACTGATTCCTATTGGACCGATGCATGGACAAGCTACAAAGCCAATCCAACTAATGTGGTGGTACGAAACATGGTTTTAAGTCGATTAAATTCGATGTTTAGCTACCTAATGAACCTCCCTGAATACCAGCTATCATGAAGAGAAGGGAATTTTTACAAACACTTGGACCTGCAGGAATCGTTTTCCCTGCCTTGATCAATGGATTGACTTTCAAGGCTTTTGCAGAATCTCCATTGGTATCGGCACTCACCCAGGCTCCTACTGAAACGGACCACGTCTTGGTCATCATCCAACTCAATGGAGGCAACGATGGCTTAAATACCGTGATTCCCTTTGATCAATACGACAACTTGGCCAATGCACGTTCCAATATCATTCTCCCCAAAAACAAGCTACTCAAACTCAATGGGACAAGCTTCACTGGACTTCACCCCTCCATGACGGGCTTGCAAACCCTTTTCAACGAGGAAAAATTACAGGTCATCCAGTCTGTTGGCTACCCACAACCCAACTTCTCACATTTTAGAGCCACAGACATCTGGATGAGTGCCTCAGACTCCAACAAGTACGTCAACTCTGGCTGGACTGGACGCTATTTGGCTGAAGAATATGAAGGATTTCCTACCGGTTACCCCAATGCAGTGATGCCAGATCCCTTGGCTATTCAAATCGGTTCCTTCGTCTCCCCTGCCATGCAAGGACCCTCTGTCAATATGGGAATGGCGATTTCTGACCCGGTAAATTTCTACAACCTCATCAATGGTATCCAAGGCGCCTCTCCGAATACTCGAGGGGGAAAAGAGCTTACCTACATCCGGCAAGTGGCTCAGCAGACCACACAATATGGAACTGCAATCAAAAACGCAGCCGCCAAAGTTACCAAGCAGTTTTCTGGATATCCTACTGGCAATTCCCTAGCGGACCAACTGAAAATTGTCGCACGACTAATTGCAGGAGGTCTAAAAACACGAATTTACATGGTCAGTTTGGGAGGATTTGATACCCATGCCCAGCAAGTTATTGCCTCTGCCACCGATACGGGTGCCCATGCTTTACTGCTAAAAAGAGTCTCCGAGGGTATTAAAGCCTTTATGGATGATCTTACCTTTCTAAATGCACACAAGCGCGTCATTGGGATGACTTTCTCTGAATTTGGGCGAAGAATAAAGTCAAATAGCAGTGGTGGTACAGATCACGGAGCTGCTGCTCCCTTGTTCGTTTTTGGCCACTATGCAAAACCTGATGTTTTAGGAAATAGTCCTGAAATCCCGCTAATTACCTCCGCCTCGGACAATGTTCCCATGCAATTTGATTTTAGGTCGGTCTATGCATCCCTACTCAAGCAGTGGTTTTGTGTTCCGGATATCACCTTGGAGAACGTGATGTTGAAAAATTTTCAAAACCTTCAAGTCATCAAAAGTTCAGCACCCTGCGTATCCAGTAATCCTGATGTATATCCGAGCAGCGAAACCACACTTGTACTGACCAACTATCCCAATCCATTCCAGTTTTCAACTACCCTATCCTACCAAACCCAAGGTGGCTATGTGCTGATTCAGGTTTTTTCCACAGAAGGGAAACTTGTAAAAACGCTGCTTGACAAAGAGGTGACACCTGGGAATCACAAAATCACCTTTGAAAACGAAGGCTATCCTCCTGGAATTTATTATGCCCGCTTGCAAAATAACAACCAGCAGATCACACGGACCATGCTCTTAGGAAGGTAATAAGTTGGACTACCTTACTTTTTTAATGGCATTTTTACCAAGTTTGTAGACCATAGTCCACACCGAACCCAGTGCTGATTTCTTCAAATTAGGCTCCTTCCCTTCCCCCATCAGATGTAGCTGGTCGGTGTACCAAATGATTTCCAATGGGAAGGTCTTATCTAAGAATTTCCAACCTGTCGTTAATGGTTTTACTTGGCTCTTATCTGATGCACCTGACAAAAGTTGATTCGGGAAATCAGGTTGAATCGCAAGCGAACGGGCTATTCCGATTACATCACAAGCACCCGAAGCCAAGGCTGCATTCATACCCTCAGCGGACCGAAAACCTCCTGTAAGCATCAATGGGCAGCTTGCTCGCTTCCGCACCTCCTCACAATACGTTAAAAAATAGGCCTCCCGCTGCTTGGTTGACTCTTTTTGAGCAGCCCCCATCATGGCTGGAGATTCGTAGGTACCTCCCGATATTTCAATCAAATCCATCCCTAAGTCACTCAAGTGCGTGACTACTTCCATGGAATCTTCTTGGGTAAACCCACCTTTTTGAAAGTCGGCAGAGTTCAATTTAATTCCTACAGGAAACGAATCCCCAACTTCCTTACGTATGGACAAATACACTTCTTTCACAAAGCGCATGCGATTTTCAAGTGAGCCTCCCCAGCGATCTTCACGTTGGTTGTGTGTAGGAGATAAAAACTGGCTGACCAAATACCCATGTGCCCCATGGATCTGCACTCCAGTAAAGCCACTTTCCTTGCAAACTTTTGCCGCATAGCCAAAACGTAAAATGATGTCAAGAATCTCTTCTTCAGAAAGCGCCCTTGGGGTATTGAATAAACGATCCAAAGGATTTTTTAAAGGTATTGCAGAAGGTGCTACCGGCTCTTTACTTAGAAATTTGGGAGATTGCTTGCCTGGATGATTGAGTTGCACCCAGATGTGGGTTCCCTCCTTTTTTCCAGCGGCTGCCCAAAGCGGCAAGTTTGCATCTTGAATTCCTTGTTCTATGACTACATTGTGGGCTTCTCCCAATGCAAATCGATCCACCATCACATTCCCTGTAATCAGCAGTCCTATCCCTCCTTCTGCCCAGCGGGCATACAGTTGATTAAATTTCTCATTGGAAGTATAGCCACGGGAACCCATATTTTCACTCATGGCGGATTTTCCCAAGCGGTTTTTTAATGTAGCCCCACAAGGGAGTTGAAGTGTTTCGGTTAATTTATTAGACATGGTGAATTTGGTCGGTATTTGTTCTGAAAGCACGAGTATACCCAATAAATAAAGAAGTAACAATGCTGAAACTCCTTTAAATCCAATGAGACCTGCCTGTCGGCAGACAGGGTGCAAAGTCGTAGTTGGGGCAACTCCCTCCCGCAATTCTCCGGGACTGGCTCTTGACAAGGGGGCTAGGGGGATTATTTAGTTCTCGCAAAGACGCAGAGCCGCAAAGAAATAGTTCTCAATTCTTTGCACCTTCCCTACTTTGGAGCCTGCCCCGCAAAATTGTGGGTCCGCCGCGGTGGATTTTTTTCCCGCAGAGACGCAGAGGCGCAAAGGAGTTGTGATCCGCTCGGTATGACTTCCGGAGGCCTTTGCGGCTTGGCGTCTTTGCGAGCCCTATTCTTTTTTTCTTCTCGCAAAGACGTATAGACCTGTCCGCCGCGGCGGACAGGCGCAAAGAAATTAAAGTCCGCTCGGTTTGACATCCGCAGGTAGGGAAATAGCTCGAAAGTGCCAGTCATTTACCAATAAACTCCATGTTGCAAAACTTGTCATTCTTTGTACTTTTTTGGAATTGCTTTTAGCGGTCTAATTTTTATGTTTCGATAATACAATTCCGCTCCCTCAGACTGTAAGGCTATGGTACCTTTAGTAAGAGGGATAGATTGACCATTTTCTATTTTGCGAGAGTTATAAAGACGCATCACTACTTTTCCATTCACGATGTGGATACTGCTATCTCCCGAGCAAATTACCTCAACCGTGTTCCACTCGCCATTTGGTTTTTCTTTCTCCAAATCCGTGATGATACGGCGTTCTGACATTTTGTTTGAAAATACCTGTGTGCGTAAGGGTGCATCAGGATGGTAAAACCACCAATCGGAAGTATCTGACTTAACCGCAGGTATATCTATAGTAACATCACCTGTTGGCCAATAATCGCCAGTATCACCCTCTTGAATTTGAGATTCTTGACCTGGGTGCCAATTGCGATCAGTACTTCCTTGTTCTCCGAAACCATGATAAATTAAACCCGCATCTCGGACCATCTGAAGCCTAGGCTCCCATTTTTTTTGCCCCCATTTGAATTCCAACTTGATATGGTAATTTTCAAATTCTTCCATGAAAGTTAGCGTCCCAAACACTTGTCCGCTTACACGAATGGATGGTTGACTCTCTTCCATGACTATAGAATAAACATTCAGCGGGTCGTTATTTATGCCAAAGGCCTTGGTGTATTCTCCATTAGCGTCTTTGGGCAGGTCTATTCCTTGGTTGCTTTGATGTGGCACACCCAGGTATTTTGTCCAGCCATTAAATGTTTTTCCATCAAAGAGGTTTCGCCATTGAGCTTTTGCCGAACCTTGATTAAGGAAAAGGCACAAGCAGCTTAAAAAAAGTATTTTCTTCATCATTTCATAGTTTTTTGATTGCCTTCCAGTTTTCTTAGTTGGGTTAATCTCCCAAGGAATGTACTTTAATACAATGTAACTTTGCTTTTGGATTAACCCAAACCTTTAGTTGGTTTTTGATCATTTCAAGGCTTGCATGATTCCATCTTGCCTGTCTACCTTCCGGAGGCCTTTGCGGCTTGGCGTCTTTGCGAGCTATTCTTTTTTCTTCGCGCAGAGACGCATAGACCTGTCCGCCGCGGTAGGCAGGCGCAAAGGAAGACAAGGCTCTTAAAAACTTTCTGCATTGGCAAAATGTAATTTTTTGCTCCAGAGTGGGGTAATTCCACCAAAATACACGCGGTGTCATCAGAAGAAAAGTGATTTTAAAATGGATAGCGACTGGTGAATTTGTAGCGAGTTAAGTTTTCATAAAAAAACACCTAGCAGGCTTTCAAAAACGAAAAGATTTAGCTGTACATTTAAATCAGTACAACTATAATTTATATGTCACAAAGTCGGAGAAAATTTTTAAGCATAGCTGCTCTTACATCAGGAGCAATGTCTCTATCAGGAAACCTATTTGCAGCGAATAGTTTGACGGAGGAAGATTATGATCTTCCCTCAAGTATAAGAGACTTGAAGCCCATGGTTGATGGGATTGTTCCAATATCCGTGGAGGAAAGAAAACAAAGAATTGCAAAGGCACAAGATTTAATGTCTAAGGAAAAAATCGATGCTATTTTTTTAGAAGGAACTGCTTCTTCATTTTATTTTACCAACATGAGGTGGGGACAAAGTGAAAGACCTTTTGGGGTGGTTATTCCAGCCTCAGGTTCCATCGCATATGTATGTCCAAAATTTGAGGAAGATCGTGCTATGGAACTAATCAATCCAGTTTTTGGAGATGAGGTACGATGCTGGGAAGAACACGAAAGTCCATATGCATTGATTGCGGGTATCGTAAAAGATAGGGGTGTCAAACACAAAAGGATTGGCATGGAAGAACGTGTTAGATTTTTTATCGCCGATGGCGTAAAAAAGGCTGCGCCTGGCTTTGAGATTGTAGATGCCACACCTGTAACGGCAGGCTGTAGGATGTATAAGAGCAAGGCTGAAATTGCATTGATGCAAAAGTCGAGCGATATCACCATAGAAGCCTACAAGGCCGCGTTTGCAACGCTCCGACCAAATATGCCACAGGCAGAGTTTAGTGCAAATATTTCTGCAGCTTTTAGAAAGCTTGGCTATAGTGGCGGTGCCATGGTTATCGTAGGGAAGTATTCTGCTATGCCACATGGCAGCATTGTTCCGCAGATCATCCGTGAAGGAGATGTGGTATTGGCTGATGGTGGAACAAGTTGTGAGGGGTATGCATCAGATATCTCCAGAACGATTGTTATGGGCAAACCAAGTCAACGTCAGATTGATGTTTGGAACCTCGAGAAAAAAGCACAGGATGCTGCATTCGCCGCAATAAAAATAGGTGCAACATGTGAGTCTGTAGATACTGCTGCAAGGGCAGTGATTGAATCGGCTGGGTTTAGTAAGAATTATAAACTACCAGGACTACCACATAGAACAGGACATGGAATCGGCTTAGAAGGCCATGAGTGGACAAATTTTGTAAAGGGGAACATGACCAAGATTGCGCCGGAAATGTGTTTTAGCAATGAACCTACCATCGCCATCCCTGGAGAATTTGGAATTAGGTTAGAAGATTGTTTGTACATAGGTGAAGATGGTCCACACTATTTCTCAAAACAAAGTATTTCTATTGAACAGCCCTTTGGCTAGGGACTAGCCAAATAAAAAAGCACTTACAAGAAAATTCTCGTAAGTGCTTGATAACCAAGAGCCCCTTGCCGGGATCGAACCAGCGACCTACTGATTACAAGTCAGTTGCTCTACCAGCTGAGCTAAAGAGGCCTACCTTTATGGTGGTGCAAATATAGAAGGATTGGCCTATTCGTCCAAAAGCACTTCCCATATTTTTTAAGATTCCCGCTATCTTTCAGATAGTGAGGACCTAAAAATTAAAATTCCTTCAGAATTGTTAACTTTTTCTTCAGTTTATCGATCTCTTCTTCCGCTTTTTGGATTTTGACATCAAACTGTTCCCTTAACTTATCAGCTGTCTTGGAAGCAGCAAAGAAGTCGAGATTGTTTCTCCACAAGGTGATGCTATTTTCAAGGTCAGTAATCTGCTTTCTAATACCATGCTCCTTTTTATTCAGTGTTTTCACTGAATTTGGATCTGCCTGCAAACGGTTTAGATTGAGACGGAATAAGAAATCATCCTTATCGCCGCCCTTTCCACCAAGCTTTTCTAAATAGGCATCTACAGCATCTTTAAACTTAACCTGGATCTCCTTGATGTTTTTCCTTGGAACAAAACCAATGGCGTTAAATTCAGCCACAAAACCACTCAATTGAGATTCCTCAAGTCCTGTCCCCTTCTTCGTCAACTCCACTATCTGTGCAATAATGTCTTGCTTTTTAGTCAAGTTCGCATCAAACTCTGTATTGGAATCCTTGGTTGAGGTACGTCTGTTCTCAAAGAAAGTATCGCAGGCCTCCTTGAATTTTTTATACAATGAATCTCTATTCTTTTCTGGAGTAGGTCCTAACTTCTTCCACTCCTGCTGCAATTTTACAAGCTGATTTGCAGTTGACTGCCAGTTTGTATTTGCTTGTAGCTCTTCTGCCTGCTTGATCAAATCTTCAGCCTTCTTTTGGTTGGCTGCCCTCACCTCATCTAGCTCCTTGAAAAACAAATTCTTATTGTGGAAGAACTGCTTAAACAGGGTCCAAAAAGCTTTGTTAATTTCCTTACCAGATTCTTTAGGGATTGCACCAATTTTCTCCCAAGCTTTTTGAATTTCTAGGATCTCCTTGGTCTTCGTATTCCAGTCCTTAATGCGGTCCGCTTTGTATTCACCAAATGGAGTTAAACTAACAATCAGAACCTCTTTTTCAGCAAGGTTCTTTTTAATTACATCTTTCTGGCCATCGAAAAATTCTTTTCTTCGGTCATAAATGACATCAGAAGCAGCTTTAAAACGAACCCAAACCTGCTCTTGCTCCTCGCGAGGAACAGGACCTAGGTGCTTAAATTCCTCATGAAGCTCATTTAGTATTCGGATTGCCTCTTTGAGATCTTCAACCTCTTTTAACCCTTCAGCCTTCTCACAAAGTTCTAACTTACTTTCTAAATTTTTCTTTCGATCTAATTCCTTCAATTCAAAATAGATGCTTCTATTGTCATAGAACCGATCCATTAATGCATTAAAACTAGCCCAAAGGTTTTTACTCTGTGCCAAAGGAACAGGTCCAATAGTCTTCCAAGTTTCTTGAATAGCTTTTACAGCAGACATGCTCAAGGTTGTTTCCTCCCCATCTACCAGCTCCCTCAACTTATTGAGTAAATCGGTTTTGGACTGTAAATTTTTCTCCTTCTGCCTATCCGCTTCTTTGCGGATTGAACTTAATTGATGGCGGAAATCATTAAAAAGCGCATTAAATGCCTTATCCACTTCTGATCCTCTGAAAGAAAAATCATCTGCTGGTCCACCCTCTCCTAAAAATTGTTGCAAAGCTTCTTCACGCTCCTTGACAAATAGCTCCTCAAATGCAGCCTTGAGCTCATTCACAAACTTATCTAGTTTGACAGAAACCCCCTGACTTAATTTCTCTTTCAGCAAATCAAGCAAATCAACTTTAGATAAACCCGATAAATCGATTGGTACCTGTTCTTCTTCTACGCTTGACTCTCCCACTTCTGGACTACTCTCCAAAAGAATTGAGATGGAGTCAGTCTGCTCCTCTTCTACCTTTGTTACCTCACCAGCTTCTTGAACCAGAGGTTCTGTAGGAGTTTCTATCACTTCCACAGGTGCTACCTGATCCAGTGAATCCGTAACTAGAGTTTGTTCCGCAACAATCTTTTTACCTTTCGTCCCTTTCTGTGGGGTCTCGGTCACCTTGTCTTCTTCAGACAGCTCTTTACTTTTCTTAGCCATAAAAAACAATACGTATACTTAAATATGGGCAAATGTAGGCATTTTGCCTAATTTAATCGTGGGTCAATTGGATAATTTGATTGAATTTCAAAGTCTCCTCCCATACTTTTCATTAGAGATCTCCACAGCTGATCGGAAGAATTAGCAAAAATTTCCTGAGATAAAGGGTCTGAATAGACGATCCAGGATTGTGCCGATAGCTCGGCATCAAGTTGTCCGGGACTCCAGCCACTGTATCCTATAAAAAAACGAACTTGACTCAAATTCAACTTTTCTGAATTAATGAGTTGAATTAATTCGGAAAAATCCCCTCCCCACCAAACATCATTCCCCAAAGGTTTGCTCTCCTCCATCAGTTGAGCCCCAAAATAAACAAAATGAAGCGTGTTTTGCTCCACCGGCCCTCCCACAAAAACCTCGGCATCCAAAAAATCCAACTCACTTACCAAATCACCTAAGCTCAAAATAGAGGGCTTATTCATCACAAAACCTACACTACCAATCCCCTCCTCATGCTCACAAAGCATGATCACAGCTCTGCTGAAATTATCATCTGTCAAAAAGGGTTCTGAAAGTAATAAATCTCCAGCTTGCGGATTCTGATTCCTATGCTCCTTCATGTAGAAAAGTAGTTTAAGATTCCTTAAATTTAATTTTTGATTGCTAAATGCCAAGTTTTGGCCCCTTAAAAGTTTTCTTCCAAACGAAATCATCCATGATACTTGCAGATATTAGAAAGGATTACACCTTAAAGTCGTTGGAAATTCAGGATGTGGATACTGATCCTCTCCTGCAGTTTCGACGATGGATGGAAGAAGCTATTCAAGCAGAAGCCTTAGAGGTGAACGCAATGTGCCTCTCTACGATCTCTGAAGATGGTTTTCCGAATGCAAGAATTGTACTTCTAAAGGAGTTGGATCAAGGATTTGTGTTTTTTACAAACTATGCCAGTTCAAAAGGAAAGGAATTGGCAGCATCCCCAAAAGCTTCGCTCACCTTTTTCTGGCCAGAAATCGAACGGCAGGTTCGGGTAGTGGGTACAGTTGAAAAAATCAGTGAAAAGGAATCGGATACCTACTTTTTTTCTAGACCTATTAGTTCACAGATTGGTGCTTGGGCATCTCCACAAAGTCAAGAAATCTCCGATCGAACAGTTATTGAAGAATCGCAGAAAAGATTGGAAGAGGAGTTTAAAGTAGCTCCAATCCAAAGACCCGCTCATTGGGGCGGATTTAGACTACTCCCCCATCGGATTGAATTTTGGCAAGGCCGACCTAGCCGCTTGCATGACCGGATTTGCTACGAATTAGAGGGGAAATCTAGTTGGAGAAAAGTAAGGTTGGCTCCTTAATTACTTCAGATCAAAAAGGTCGGAAACCCCTATAAACCGTTCTACTGTAAATCCTTCTCCATATTTTACCTGGATACGGTGTCCAAACTCTCGTGCTCTAGACTCAATAAATGGTAAAAATTCTGGCGAAGAAATGAAGCTCGCAGGCTCCTGACTTTCCGGATTATAGAACTGAGATCCAAAAGCAGCAATACTTGCTACTTTCTGATCCCAATACGCGGAGATATCTACAATAAAGTCTGGCTGAATGTAGTTGTTTTGAATGTAGTGGTACACAAACTTAGGCCTCCAGGGAGCTTGCTTCACCCCTTCATTCCAGGTTTCAATTTTGCTCAAGCCACTCATAAAACAAGCGTTCGTAGCTAAACTAGAACCCTTTCCATGATCTGGATGGCGATCGGATACAGCATTTGCAAGTACAATCTCTGGCTGATACTTACGAATAACTTGGATCAATTTCAGTTGGTGCTCAGTATCGTCCTGAAAAAATACGTCTTTAAAACCCATATTTTCACGAACTGCAAGTCCCAACAGCTTAGCCGCATGTGCAGCTTCTTGAAGTCTGAGTTCTGGAGTTCCTCTGGTTCCCATTTCTCCATGAGTCAAATCGACAATACCTACTTGGTGGCCCTTGGCTACCTGAGAAGCAATCGTTCCAGAGCAACCTAACTCTGCATCATCTGGATGCGCAGCTAGTACAAGGATGTCTAATTTTTGCATAAGCAGGAAGTTATTTAACACGCAAACTCTGACCTATCCGAAGAATCGAACGGGTAGAAATTCCATTTAGCCTCGTGATTTGAGAGATACTAACTCCATAACGTCTAGAGATTGAACCCAAGTTTTCACCTCTTTTCACTCGATGGTAGGCTGCAGCTCTTGCCTTGGCAATATGACCAAACAATTTTTTGTCAACCAGTAATTCTCGTTTAAGAATTTGATTCTGTTCAAAATCAAAAACAATCTCTGGATCAAAGGCTAATCCTCTGTAGCGCAATTCGTAATGTAGGTGTGGTCCAGTACTCCTGCCTGTTGACCCACCTTTACCCAAGAGATCACCTGCAAGTACTTCGTCACCTACCTCCATAACATGCTTGGAAAAGTGTCCATACAAGGTTTCTAGTCCATTTTTATGCCGTACGACGTAATAATAGCCGTAGCCATAGCGGTCATATCCCTTTACGCGTATGATTCCATCAAATGCCGCGTAGACCGCATCTCCCGTATTCAAATCCAGATCCACACCACCATGCATCCTTCCCCAGCGAGGACCAAAACGAGAGTTTACTAAAAGATCAGGCAAAGGCATTTTCCAAGATTCCCCGATTTTTTCATCGTATAGTTTCAAAACTACACTGTCTTTAAGTTCCTTGATGTCAAAGTTGTAGATATCAACCTTTTGGGTATCCCAATTCGAGAAGTATTCGAATGCCGTAATCCAAACACTATCTACAAGGATCTGTTCAGCAGTCTCAATGATTTCATTCGATGGAGCCCAGTCCATAGAAAAAGGATCCTCGGCAATGATCGAACGAAATCGCTCCAAATCGACCGTATTTTGAAAAAGTAGAGAATCAGTTTTGCTAGATAGGTTTTGCAAATAACCTACCTCATCAAATTCCCGAAGCTCAATGTTTAACCGTTTCGTGCCTGAATTTTCTCCAGAAGGGTTTTTCTTGATGATCTTTGGAAACCCTTGTGTAAGTTCCTTTAAATCAAAGTTTTTCTTCTCATTGGAAGTCTTAGGTACTACCTGCGCATGCGCCTGCATCAGCCCTAAGCCAAAAGCTATTCCAAAAAAAAGTATCCAAACTAAACCCCTCATCAATTGCATTTAATGGCTTTCAAGTGCTGCTAGGAAACGCTCTGCGTCCAAAGCAGCCATACAACCTGTACCTGCGGCAGTTACAGCTTGTCGGTAAACATTATCCTGTGCATCTCCACAGGCAAAAACGCCTTCAACATTTGTTTTCGTAGTTCCTGGTATGGTTTTAATATATCCAGCTGCATCCATTGTAATGAATTCCTTGAAAATTTCTGTATTAGGTTGATGACCTATAGCAACAAAGAAGCCAGAAATTGAAATCTCAGAAACTTTTTCTGTTTTTGTGTTCAAAATTCGCATACCCTTCACTTCGTCCTCCCCCAATATCTCTTGCGTCTCGGTATTCCATAGGATTTCGATCTTTGGATTATTCTTGACACGATTCTGCATAATTTGAGAAGCCCTCATTTCATCTCGACGGATGATCATGTAGACTTTCGAACAAATATTGGCTAGGTAAGAAGCTTCCTCACAAGCCGTGTCGCCTGCGCCAACAATGGCTACTTCCTGTCCTCTAAAGAAAAAGCCGTCACAAACAGCACAAGCAGAAACACCTCTTCCATTGAGGCGAGTTTCACTCTCAAGTCCCAACCACTTCGCCGATGCTCCTGTACTAATGAGTACCGTCTCTGCTAGGATGGTCTTTTGGTCATCCACAATTACACGATGGGGACGAGCACTAAAGTCAACTTTGGTTACTAATCCATACCGAACTTGCGTACCAAATCGTTCGGCCTGCTTTCTAAAATCTTCCATCATCTCAGGTCCCATGATTCCCTCTGGATAACCTGGATAGTTCTCTACATCCGTAGTGATTGTCAATTGACCTCCAGGCTGACCTCCAGTGTACAAAACTGGTGACATTCCAGCACGTGCAGCGTAGATAGCAGCTGTGTAGCCGGCAGGTCCTGATCCAACGATTAATACTTTTACGTGTTCGATTTCTTGGTTCATTTTAGTAGCGTATTGGGCCTAATAGTGAATTAAGTAGCAGGAGTAATTTCTAGCAACTAATGCTTTGGTATACTCAAAACTGAATTATTGTGAAATAAAAAAGGGGGCAAAGGCCCCCTTCTAATTGTCTATCCTAAATATGGTTTGAGGGTTTTGCTACGAGAGGTATGCCTCAACCTTCGAATTGCTTTTTCTTTAATCTGTCTTACTCTTTCTCGAGTAAGGTTGAATTTCTCACCAATTTCCTCTAAGGTCATGGCATGCTCTCCATTCAATCCAAAGTAAAGGGTGATTACATCCGCTTCTCTAGAGGTTAAGGTGGATAAAGCACGCTGTACTTCTTTCCGCAAGGAATCGGTCATTAGCCCATCATCAGGCTTTTGGTCTCCATCATTCTCCAATACATCAAGAAGGCTGTTTTCTTCCCCTTGAACAAAGGGAGCATCCATGGAAACATGGCGGCCAGATATTTTCATGGTGTCAACTACCTCAGAAGCAGACACTTCAAGTACTTCTGCCAGTTCTTCTGGAGATGGCTCACGCTCAAATTTTTGCTCCAACTCACTGAAAGTCTTTGAAATTTTATTCAAAGAGCCTACTCTATTCAAAGGGAGACGAACAATTCGTGATTGCTCTGCTAATGCTTGAAGGATGGATTGACGAATCCACCAAACTGCATAAGAAATAAACTTGAAGCCTCTTGTCTCATCAAAACGCTGCGCAGCTTTAATCAATCCCAAGTTTCCTTCATTGATCAAATCTCCTAAGGACAGGCCTTGGTTTTGGTATTGCTTGGCTACAGAAACCACAAATCGAAGGTTGGCTTTTGTCAATTTCTCCAAAGCAAGCTGATCGCCTTCTCGGATTCTTTTTGCCAATACAACCTCCTCATCGGCTGTCAACAGATCTACTTTTCCGATCTCTTGAAGGTACTTATCAAGAGATTGTGATTCTCTGTTCGTGATCTGCTTGCTAATCTTTAGCTGCCTCATTCAGGATGAATTAATTAAAAGGGGTGAGTTAATTCGTTTATTTAATCAGGAACCTAATCAAATTAGGCGCTAGGTGCTGATTTATCAGGTCTAGGAAGCAAAACTTTTCTGGACAACTTGAATTTACCGGTTTTCTTATCCACGTCAATCAACTTGACAGTAATCTCTTCTCCCGGTTCCAGTACGCCATCCATAGTCTCTAGGCGATCCCACTTGATCTCTGATATATGAAGTAAACCATCTTTGCCTGGCATAAATTCCACAAAGGCACCAAAAGCTTGAATATTTTTTACTTTACCGGTATAAACCTCTCCAATTTCTGGCTGAGCCACGATTGCTTTCACTCTGCTAATCGCCGCATCCATGTTGTTTTGGTTTGAAGAATAAATATTAATCTTTCCTTGATTGTCAATTTCTTCAATGATGACGGTGGTGTTGGTGTCTTTTTGAATTTCCTGGATTACTTTACCTCCAGGCCCAATTACTGCACCAATCAATTCTTTAGGAATCCACATCATGAATGAACGCGGAGTGTGTGGCTTCAAATCTGATTTTGGAGCAGCCAAGGTCTTGGTGATTTCATCCAAAATATGTAGTCTTCCAGCTTTCGCTTGGTGAAGTGCTTCTTTCAATATAGAGTAATCCAAACCTTCTACTTTCAAGTCCATCTGACAAGCCGTGATTCCTTTGGCTGTACCAGTCACTTTGAAATCCATGTCACCAAGGTGATCTTCGTCTCCTAGGATGTCGGATAAAATTGCATATTTCCCTGTTTTAGCATCGGAGATCATCCCCATAGCAATTCCTGTAACAGGCGCCTTGATCTGAACACCAGCATCCATCAATGCCAATGAGCCCGCACAAACGGTAGCCATGGAAGAGGAACCGTTGGATTCCAGAATATCAGAAACAATACGAATGGTATATGGATTTTCAGTGTCAGGAGGTAATACCTTTTTCAAGGCACGCATAGCCAAGTTGCCATGTCCTACTTCTCTACGGCCTACTCCCCTGTTGGGCTTTACCTCACCGGTAGAAAATCCTGGGAAGTTGTAGTGTAGATAGAACTTGTTGTAACCCGAGATAACAGCTCCATCAATCATCTGCTCGTCCATCTTCGTACCCAAAGTACAAGTGGTGACAGATTGGGTCTCTCCACGGGTAAATACTGCAGAACCGTGTGCAGAAGGAAGATAGTCAACTACAGACCAGATAGGCCTGATTTCGTCTAGGTTTCTTCCATCCAAACGCTTCTTCGTTTCTAATGTTAGGTTACGAGCAGCCTCCTTGTGAATCTTATGGAAATAATGTCCAATTAGGCTTGTCTCAAATCCATCATCATCACCAAGGCTGGATACATATTCCTCTTTAATTGCTTTCACCAAACTAGAACGTTCGTTCTTATTGGCAATCTGACGATTCACTGCCTCGAAAAGCTTGCCATAAGTGGCTGCTCTCATGTGATCGTAAAGCGCAGTATCACTTTTCTCGTGGCTATAAGCTCTTTTTTGTTCTTTGCCTACCAACTTGGTCAATTCCACCTGTGCTTGGCAGTGTCTTTTAATTTCTTCGTGCGCAAATTGAATAGCTTCAACCATTTCATCCTCTTGGATTTCAGAAGCTTCTCCTTCAACCATCAAAATGAAATCCAAAGAACCTGCAACAATAAACTCCAAGGAAGCTTTTACTAAATCTACAGGCTTAGGGTTGATGACCAATTTCCCGTCAATTTTAGCAACGCGAACTTCGGAAATAGGTCCATTGAATGGAATATCAGATACTGCCAAAGCAGCTGATGCTGCAAGACCTGCTAGCGCGTCTGGAAGTACCTCTTCGTCGTAAGACATCAAGGTAATCATCACCTGCGTGTCTGCATGGTAATCGTCTGGAAAAATAGGTCGGATAGCTCTATCTACAATTCGGCTAATAAGCACTTCGTAGTCAGAAAGTCTTCCTTCTCTTTTCAAAAACCCTCCAGGAATCTTTCCTGAGGATGCAAATTTCTCTTGGTAATCTACAGACAAAGGTAAAAAATCAACCCCATCTAAAGCATCTTTCTTGGCAACTACGGTAGCCAAAAGCATCGCTTTTCCCATCCGCACTACAACTGAACCGTCCGCCTGTTTGGCTAAAGCACCGGTTTCTATACTAATTTCTCTGCCATCCTGAAGCGTGATGGTCTTTGTGATCAAATTTGGTAACATATCAACTTGTTGAATTAATTCTAAATAATAAAAAATAAAAGGTTGTCGCTAAAAAAAGAAAAAAGTAAGGTTCTCAAGGAAGAGAACCCTACTTTCGAGTTATTTTCTGATTCCGAGCTCAGCGATAATTGATCTGTAGCGCTCGATTTCTCTTTTATGGAGGTAGTCTAGAAGACTTCTTCTCTTTCCAACCAACTTCATCAATCCCAATCGCGTGGAGTGGTCTTTTTTATTTGACTTCAAATGCGCCGTCAAATGCTGAATTCGGTGTGTAAAGAGGGCAATCTGTGATTCAGGAGAACCTGTATCAGTAGCAGATTTTAACCGTCCATGATTTTTAAACAACTCTTGTTTTTTCTCTGGTGTCAAATACATGATTAGCTAAATTTTATAAAACAATGGCAAAGGTAAGGGTTAAAATTCAATTTTGAAACAAATAAGTCAAATAGAACGAGTCGATGGCACAAATTTACGCAGCCATTTTAGTAGCCCAGCGTAAAAGTCAGATTCAAATAATCGGGCATCTTTTCTTGCCTGCCTCAAGAAAAATAATCCAAATGGAAGTAGACATAGGTTTGAAAAAATGGTTCCCAGTAGTGAATCTACCACTCCTTCCTTAGCCCACTTCTCCCCTGTTATGGTGAGCATGTAGAATAGAATAAAAAAGAGAATGGAAATCAAAACGGGAAGTCCTAGCCCTCCTTTCTTAATAATAGCACCCAAAGGCGCACCAATGAGGAACATGACAAAGCAGGCAATGGCTTGACTGTACTTTTGATACCAGGCAATTTCATAGCGTCTAAACTCGCGTAATTGTCCATCTACTTGGCTTTTCTTTACATCAAAAGAATTTTTGAGGTTTCTAGAATTATTTAGCGCTAGCGTAAGGGCATTGCTGAGGTAACCTCGCTCGTAGAACATGGAATCGAGAAGTTCTTTCTCCTGCGTTGTCAAGGGCTTGGTTCGCATAACTCGAAGGGAATTCCCTACAAAGGTCGTGATGCTGTCCACTTTAGGTTGTTCAGAGCCACTTGAGTCGTTTTGAACAAATTGTTTGGCCTCCAACTTTTTTCGTAGCGAAACGTCGGATTCTTGTTGCTCAGTATCAGCAATCATAGGAGCTGGTTCACTTACTACCGCTTCAGGCGATTGGTTGATGTTCGAATCAATCAAAACCTCGCGATTTACAGAATCTATGCTGTCTCCCAATGCTTGTTCTTGGATGATGCGAACTCTTCTCAAGGTGTCGAATCGTGCCTTTTCTACTAAAATCTCTTGTGAAGGATTAAGGTTTTTGTTTTTGGTGAAAAAAGGAAAAATACTCGCTGCAGTGATAAAGTTCTGATATTTTAAATCGTTCACAACTAAATGGATGGAATCCAAACCATGCCGAATCTCTTCAATAGTTTTGATTGCACGGTTTGTAGACCATTGGTTTTCAGGAGTACGATTTAACTGAAAGGCAGCTAAATCAAAAACCATAATATTCTCTTTAAATGCAGTTCTTGAAAACTCTACCGGTGCTTCATTTATCCCACGAGTGGATCTTGACTCCTTGTAACTTTGGCCTGCATAAAGCGTCAGCTTCATGTAGTTGTCGTTGTTAAAGGTCTCCATTTTACCCGAATCTGCCATCGTCACATTAAGATTTCCTTGCCCTTCAGCATGATTGTAGATCAAAATATCTTTCAGCCGTACTTCATCCAGTTTTTTGTTGACTTTGATACTGAAGTTGGGAATGCCGTCATAAAACACTCCTTCTTTAATATCCAGTGATGGAGTCTTCATTCGGATATCATAAAGCAGGGAGAAGGTCTTTAGATTGACTTTTGGTACCAGGTAATTGTTTGATAAAAAGGCCAAGAAAGTTAGGCCAACGGCAAAAATCCCAATTGGACGCATGGCTCTAGTTAGCGAAATACCACTTCCCTTGATTGCAGTCAATTCAAAATGCTCTCCCAAATTCCCGAATGCCATCAAACTTGATAGCAGCATGGCCAAAGGGAGTGCCATGGGCGAAATACTGATGACGAAGTAACCAATTAGTTCTGCATAAATCCAAAACCCAAGGCCCTTCCCGAATATCTCATCAAAATACTTTAACATGTTGACAATCAACAAGATAAAGTCTACCACTAAAAAGGTGAGTAAAAAAGGGCCTAAAAAAGAGCCTAGAATAAGCTTATCTAGTTTTTTCATCTGCAGAAATCCAAACAAAGTACGGGAATTTCTCGCTGAGAAACTGCACTTAAAGATGGGATTTATCCTCCAATAGTTTCTTTTAACTTCAAAATGAGGCCTTCCCAGATTCCTTCAAGTTCTTCCAGGGTATAGAAATTTGATTGATCAATTACTTTCAAAAATAGGGATTGAGTAAGTTCGGTCTCATCTAGCTTGAATTCGATAAAGGATTCTGCAGTGCTGTTTGGAGATTTAGGATCAAAAAAATCCCAACGAACATGCAAATTGGCTTTAACGATGGTTTGCTTCGCATAATGGTCCTCTTGATCAAAATTGAAGATGTAGTTTTTATCTTCATCAATTCGGACTTTATCAGCAAACCATTCTTGCAATCCACTCGCAGAGCTTAAATAGGCATAGACAATTTTTTTGGAAGCATTTAATTGATAATCAGCAACAAATTGGTTTGTAGACATATTTTGATTGGAAAATTCCGAACTAATTCACTTCTAAAGTCCTTCTCAATTTGCATTTCAGCCATCAAGCCCTCATATTTGCATTCCGTTTTGGGGGCCTTGGAATCAATTCCAGTATGAATTGGGTGAAAAGGAAGGAAAAAAGATGTTTTGGAAGATAACCAATAATCCCAAACATCCCTAAAAACGGAAAAAGAAATTTGGCGAGGTAGCTCAGTTGGTTAGAGCGCAGGATTCATAACCCTGAGGTCCCGGGTTCAAATCCCGGTCTCGCTACATGAAAATCAAGGACTTACGTTAAATCGTGGGTCCTTTTTTGTTTTTGCGTGAGGTTTGCGTGAGGTTTTGCGTGAGGTTTTTGTCATTTCTTACCAAAACAAAGTATGATCAACCATAACGTTCACGTTTATTTAATATTGAACATTGTATTAATTTAATTAAATTCAAACAAGGAAACTCTATACGACCGAAAGACAACATTATTATGGAAGTACATCATCACGGCCATCACGAAGGAAAGAAAAACTGGAAATCTTATTTCTGGGAATTTTTAATGCTATTTCTTGCAGTCTTCTGCGGTTTTTTAGCTGAGTATCAATTAGAACATAAGATAGAAAAAGACCGAGAACAACAGTTCATACAATCGCTGACTACAGATTTGGAGGATGATATAATAAGCCTTAATACCCTAATAGTGCAAGAATATCGGGGAATTAAAAGTCTCGATACTTTAATGGATTTACTCAACACTCCTCAGCTTGCAAAACAACATGGAGACCAATTATACTTTGCGGCAAGGACAGGTCCGAGGATTATT
>JBBAKO010000006.1:0-215646 GCA_040403475.1 Algoriphagus sp.
TTTTTTTCATTGTTAATTGTCTCATTGTTTGTGGTCTGTTAAACTTGCCCATAACTCTCTTATATGCGATACTTTTTATCGCTTATTACTTCTTATTTACAGAAATAAGCGATAAAATCGTTTCGGTTTTTCATTGGTCTGATTCGAAGTTTGGTTCATAAATCATCGAATGGACTCTTGATTTTTTGGATGGATTGGGTGCTGACATGGGTGTAGATTTCTGTAGTCTTACTGCTTTTATGACCTAGCAGCTCTTGAATATAGCGAAGATCGGTACCACTTTCCAGTAGGTGCGTCGCATAGCTATGCCGCAACCAGTGTAAAGTAGCTTGTTTGCCAATGCCTGCAATCTTGAGCGCATTCTTGAAAACCAATTCCAAACTCCTCTCAGAATAGGCATCGCCAGCTTTCTGTCCCTCAAACAACCAGACTTGAGGTTTGTACGCCTTGTAATAGTCTCGGAGCATCTCCACTAATTTTTCGCTCAATGGGACTATTCGGTCCTTTTTTCCTTTGGCTTCTTTGATGTGCAAAAGCATCCTGTCTGATAAAATATCCTTCGGTTTAAGGGTCAAAAGTTCTCCCCTACGAAGACCGCAGGCATAGATCATGCAGAGCATGGTCTTGTGCTTGGTATTCTGCAAACTTTCCAAAATCTTTTTTACTTCTTGTTTGCTCAGTACATTAGGCAGCTTATGCTCCGTTCGTGGTCTTTGGATCTGGGCTATGGTTATGTTTCGTCGCTCTACTTTACCAAAAAATAACTTAATCGCGTTTATAAATTGGTTTTGATAAGAATACGAGTGGCCAAGCTGGATGACATACTTGTTTATAAATTCGGTCAGGTCCTCGTTGTGCAATTCATGCGTTTCTTTTTTGCTATGGAATTTGAAAAACACGCCTAAAGTCTCTGTGTAGGTCTTAATGGTACTTGGACTATATCTTTGGTTTTGGAGAAATATCGTAAAGACATTTATTTTCTCTTGGTGATGAGGGGATAAAGGATCAAATTTGGGCTGCACATGCTTTTGAGTGATTTTTTTTCCTTCCTCTACAAGTTGGCTATAATCTACCCAAGCTTTTCCCTTGTATGCAGTGAAAAATAAACCTTTCAACTTTGGGTTATAGGGAAGTTCCCATCTTAGGTACGTTGGATCCCACTTAACTGCTGCAAAATTTCTTTTCAAAATCTCAATCAATTCCAAGTCATTCTCCAGTTGGATCACCAAAATTTCTCCAGTGGGGCCAGTTTTCTTGGATAGCTTGATGGTCTTTTGGTGCATAGGATTGGTTGCGCCTCGTATCACTCAGTCACAGAAACTAAACCAGTAAGGCTCAACTAATTTAGTGATAAAATCTCCTGGAGAAAAGCGATAGATAAGACTGAATAGAAAAAATCTTAGACTTTATTAATCTTGATGCCCTATCCAAAGCATAACTCCAATAGCAATGCGATAAAAGAAAGTGTTCAAGTTACCCAGCCTTGAAACCAATGGCTATGCCAGTACCACATAGCCATTGGACTCAAAAGTTGGGCGCTGTGATTTTATTTGCTTACCGTACTCTGGATAAAGGACTTCAAATCCTGACGGAATTGCGCTGCAGAAGGTAAGTGCGTGTACATCATGTGACCGGCTTCGTAATAGGTCATTTTGATTCGATCAGTAGCTGAACTTGGCAATCCCATGTGAGTGATGGAATGCTCCACACCATGGAAAACAGTCGCCAAGTCGTAGTAGCCATTCATGATCAAAACCTCCACATGTGGATCCTTGCTCAAGGCTTCCGCCATATCAGGCACAGTGGTCACCGCAGCATCTGCACCCCAGAAATTATTTCCTTGGTGCTTCCAATCCCATTTAAATCCTTCCTTTGCATAGGCGGAAGTGGCATAGCTCAAGTCTTTGCTTACGCCCAAGCTTCCGTGATAGTAATCCAAAAAGCCCATGGTGTAAGCGGGTGAAATCGCATCACTCTGCGGATCGGTAAAAGCCGACATGGCCATGGGATCCAAGTTGATCCCCTTGTATCGGGAATCCAATCGACCCACCGTCATCCCTTCTCCTCGGAGCAGTTCTTGATAGTATTCTCCTGGAGTGATTCGGAGATCTGCTCGCTCCCATACGGCTGAAGTAATTCCGGTGAAGCCTTCCAATTTCTTGGCAATGGAAGACTTCTCTGCAGCGGTTATCCGGTTCCCCTTAAACAAGGCTGGAGCGTATTCCTTTTCCACAAATTCACGTACCTGCTGTACGAAGGCAGGAAGATTGCTCCCTGGGTTGGCCACCTTTTTATGGTACCAACTCGTCGCCGCTACCGTAGGCAAATACACGATGTAAGGCAAGTCTTCATTTGGAGCAAAAAACAAAGTACGCAAGTCAAAAACAGCAGAGACCATGATGACCCCATTCAAGGCATAGCCCTTATCTAATAAGTAATTCATCACCCCTGCATTTCGAAAGGTACCATAGCTCTCTCCCAAAATGTATTTGGGCGAATTGAGACGGCCATGCTCCTTCAAAAACTGCATGATAAACAAGCTGGTGCTGCGAATATCCTGGTCCACACCCCAAAAATCAGCTCCTTTGGAATCGCCAATTGGCACGCTCAAACCTGTTCCTACCGGGTCCATCATGACCACATCGGCTACATCTAGGATGGAAAACTCATTGTTGGTAAGTTCGTAGGGTGCAGCAGCATTGTAATTTGGATCATCCACTACAATTCGCTTTGGACCCATTACACCCATGTGCAACCAGTACGAAGAAGATCCAGGACCTCCATTGTAAGCAAATACAATCGGCCGATTTTTCTCAGGGTTATCCTTGAAATAGGCCGTGTAGCCATACAGTGCTATGGGCTTGTTGTTCTCGTCTTTCAATTGGAGCGTGCCCGCCTCCGCTGAAAGTGGAATCACTTTTCCATCTAAGGTGACGGATTGCTTGGACTTGGCCACTTCGCCCTTGGGTAAGACAATGGTAGAAGCTTCTTTGGTGGTTTGAGCCATACTTAGTCCTGAAAGGAATAGGAATAGCAGGAAAATGTGTTTTTTCATGTTTTTGTAACTAGTATTTGGTGAAATTTTTTGGGTTTTGACTTTAACTATCTAATCTAAATACCTTTAAGGATAAGTAAACCATCCCAATTGGTTAGAGCGAAATTTATTGTTCCAAATTTTTACCTTCCTTCATCGCATTGATGTATTGGTCTGGGTTGCTCTTAAGCAAGTTAAGAGAATTGCTAGAGAAGTTCTTCTCCGGCCTTCAACTGATAGCATCGTTCATGTAAATGAAAACCTAATTTTTCATAAAAAGGGAGTGCATCTTCCGCTGAAAAGAGGATAAGACGTGCATCTGGAGCTTGGTTCCGGGCCACTTGGATCAACTGCCGGCCAATGCCTTTGCGTTGAAAGGAATGCGCCACCGCCAAGTCAGCAATAAAGCTGCGGTAACAGAAATCAGATAATCCACGAAGAAAGCCCACCAATTGCCCCTCCGATCTTGCTGTAATGAGCAGGTTTGATCCTAAAAGCATTTGTTCTAGAAGTAATGGGTCTTCCATAGGCCGTCTAGCAGACAAGCCAGAATCTTCTAAAATGGATTGAAATTCGATTAATCTTAAGGCTGATTCAACTTGGAAGGAAATCATAGGTAAAGATGGTTGTTTGGAAAGTATTTTTGGCTATATTTGCACCTCGCTAATGAAAAAGTTCTTTAGTTCAAGTTCGGGGGGTAGCGTAGCCCGGTATCGCGTTCCCGAAATTCTTCGGGACGGGCACCGCAGCAGTGCGGGAAGGTCCCAGGTTCGAATCCCTTAATGAAAGAAAATAAAAAACACTCAATTAGCAACGGCTAGTTGAATCTATAAAAAAAGTTCGGGGTGTAGCGTAGCCCGGTATCGCGTTCCCGAAATTCTTCGGGACGGGCACCGCAGCAGTGCGGGAAGGTCCCAGGTTCGAATCCCTTAATGAAAGAAAATAAAAAACACTCAATTAGCAACGGCTAGTTGAATCTATAAAAAAAGTTCGGGGTGTAGCGTAGCCCGGTATCGCGCCACATTTGGGATGTGGAGGTCGTAGGTTCGAATCCTGCCACCCCGACTTATTTAAAATTAATTAAAGCCAGCAAATACTTGTTGGCTTTTTTGTTTCTGGGTGTAGCGTAGCCTGGTATCAGGCCCCGCAGCATTGCGGGAGGGTCCCAGGTTCGAATCCTGCAACCCCGACTTATTTTTTGATTTACTTTTTTGTCTTACTAAATTTCTTCCTCAAAATTTTCCAAAAGTTTTCCGAATCTTCATTTACTTGCACGTCGTCACTTAACAAAAAGCCAAAGGCCTGAAGGCTTGCACTTTTTTCAAGGGTGATTTTTAATATCCCTACCAAGGGGATAAACAAAACCATTCCGGAAATTCCCCAAAGCCAGCCTCCAATCAAAATGGAGATGATGACAGCAAGGGCATTTACTTTCACCTTCGACCCTACCACCATCGGCGTAATTAGGTTATTTTCCAAGAGTTGAATTCCCCACAAACATACGAAAGTAAGCAAGGGATAAATCAGAGAGTCCGTGGTCAAAAAAACATAGGTAATCGCGAATACAGAAGAAAGGAAAACCCCTACAAATGGGATCAAATTCATCAGTGCAATAAACACCGCAAACAAAATAAAGAATTCAACCCCTATTGAATAAAAGAACAGACCAGATAAGAAGGCGACGATTCCTGTGACACGAATCATTCCCACCAAATAATCCTGAATAACTTGTCCTGAGTCGTTGACCCAATGAAGGACATTTTCCTGATTTTTGGAGGAATACTTCACTAGAAATTCAGCAAAAAAATCCTTGTAATACAGCAATAAAAAGGTGTACAAAGGCACAATCCCAATCAAAGTAAGGGACTTACCCGTAGCAAAAAGGGTCTCATTGAAGTCAACTGAACTTATCAATGAATCTAGGCTCGGTACAGAATTCGAACTGATCCACTCCTCACCAAACAGAAGATTGAGTTGCTCGGAATAGCGGGCCATTTTCCCCGAAATATTGGCTTCTATCTCTGGGATTTCTCGAATCAACCCAAACACTTGGTTCAACAAAAGGTAAAAAACACTAAATGCAAGGATAGAGACACCTAGGATACTTAGGAATACGGCAAGGCCTCGTGGGAATCTTTTTCGTTCAAACCAAGAGGATATCGGGTACAATGCAAAGGCAAAAAATATTCCCCACACCAGCGGAACAAAAATAAAGGATCCTTCTTTGGCTACTAATGCACCCAAAACTAAGACTAAAAGTACGTAGGCTGCTTGTTGAACAGATTTCATTCGAAAATCAAAAAAGGGTTAATGATAAGTTAAGAAAAATTCAAGGGACTCGACGGCTTATTGATTCAAATTCTAAAAAAATGAAAAGCCTAATCCCAAAATGCCAAAAGAAGAAAGCCCACATGGACCTGTTGAATATATACAAAATGCAGCCAATACGTGTCTATTTTTGAAATAGAACGCAACCAAATAATTTAGGAACCGCCAATATTGATTTAGTTTTGAAGATTGAAATCAAATTTCAAACTTACAAGAAATCCAAACCAGCCTCAGCATATGAAAAACCTATTCCTTTTACTCCTACTTTTCCCTTCCATACTAGTTGCTCAGGGACGAGTTGACACCATAGCCGTCTACAGTCCATCCATGAAAAAAACGCTGAAGGCTGCTATATCCTTTCCTTCTGGCTATGAAAATGGAGAAGGCCGCTACCCGGTAGTCTACCTCCTCCATGGGGGATCAGGAGCCTTTTCAGATTGGCATCAAAAAGTCACTGAAAAAGGGATTGTGAACCAAATGGCAGAGGAGCATAAAGTGTTGATTGTCACACCAGGAGTAGGTCCAGCAAGCTATTACTACGATAGCCCACTGCTCGATTCGGTTCGCTACGAAACCTACATGATCCAAGAATTGATCCCATTTATCGACAAGAATTACCGAACACTGGCTCAAAAGGAATCTCGGGCCATCACTGGCTTGTCCATGGGAGGCCATGGCGCTATCACGCTAGCTGCCAAGCACCCTGCTCTATTTATTGCAGCGGGAAGCATGAGTGGGGTAATGAACATTGATACTGACCTTTGGAAAGTTGGCGAAGACTTTAGAAGCCTAAGAAAAAAGGGCCAAATTGAAATGCTCGGAGCAATCAATTACCAAGGACCACTTTTCAATCCTTACACTGCTGTAGGCCTTGTAGATCAACTTAAAAACCAAAAGGTTTCCTTGATTATTGATTGTGGGGTGGATGACTTTTTGATCGAAACCAATCGGCAGATGCATTCGCTTTTAATGGAAAAGAAAGTTGCTCACGAATACATTGAAAGACCCGGTGCGCATACTTGGAACTATTGGACAGAAGCTTTACCGGTACAGTTTTTCTTTTTATCCAAATATCTGAAGCGGTAAACCAATCCAGAAGAGCGCTCTTCAAATTTTAATCCCCTTCAATATTTAAACTAACTTTACGCGCTAAGTTTAAGCCTATTCAACCATGTCCCAGTTCGATTCAATCCGCCCCTTTTATGACGCAGAGGTAAATGCTGCAATTCGAGAGATTGTGGACGACAGCATGCTGGATGCCATGATGCAGTTTACCTTTCCAGAGGATCAAAGTAAGTCTTGGAAAGAGCGGATGAAGCACACCCATTCTTTGCGGGATTTTCAAATCAACTTTATTTATCCCGCCGTCAAGAAAGTTTTGGAAATGAGTTCCGAAGGATTGACACTGGGAGGTTTTGAGCAATTGGAACCCAATACGGCCTATCTTTTTATTTCCAACCACCGGGATATCATCCTTGACACCTCTCTGCTCAATGCCAGCTTGTATGAAAATGGTTTGGTGATGACCACTTCTGCCATAGGAGATAATCTGATCAAAAAGCCTTTTCTTCAAATCTTATCTAGGCTAAACCGCAATTTTGCTATTAAAAGAGGGGTGACAGGCAGGGCTTTATTGGAAAGTTCCCTACTCGTATCTCAATTTATCCACAAATCACTCCTTCGCGAAAATAGATCTGTCTGGACCGCCCAGCGGGAAGGCAGGACCAAAGATGGAAATGACCTTACCCAGAAAGGAGTATTGAAAATGCTTACCCTGGCTGAAAAAGGCAGCAATCCCTTTGGATTTTTCGATAAAATACAGCTAGTCCCAGTATCCATCTCTTACGAATACGATCCGACCGACTCCTTAAAAATTCCTGAATTGATCGCGAAATCAAAGGAGGAAATATATGTGAAAGGAGAAAATGAGGACTTCATTACCCTGCTGAGCGGTATTATGGGGTCCAAAAAGCGTATCCATATTCAAGTCAATAAAATTTTTACCGAAGAGGTCCGTCAACTCAAAAAAGAGGACCTCCCCCAAAATGAAAAGTTGAGCAAGCTTAGCGATCTTATCGATCGGGAAATTTGGAAAGGATACAAACTCTGGCCGAGCAATTACATCGCCTACGATCTATTGCACCAGAAAAGTCAATTTGCATCTCAGTACACTGCAGTAGAAAAAGCGAGTTTTGAAAAACGCCTTTCCCAAAAAGTAAATCAAAAAAATCCCTTAGAGGTGGAAAATTTTCTGCAGATGTATGCCCATCCTGTAGTCAATCAACTTGAACTTTAATTTTTTTTATCGCCTGCTTAATTTGGGACCAGTCAAAAAGCTAGGTTGCTAGCCTACTCCAGGTCTTGTTTGGCATAGAAAATTCACGCTTTCCTCAAAAAGGAATTAAAATGTAGCAGAGAAATCCGTAGTTTAGGAAGTAAACTTTTTCTGCAATGAAAAAAACGGTACCTCTCTTTTGCATCTCCCTTCTCCTATGGAGTGGAAGTCATGCCCAAACGAATAAAATCGCGGTAGGATACATTCAAACTCCGCTAGGAGAACTTTGGATTGAGTTGGATGATCGCACTCCTAACCACAAAAAAAGTTTTATTGAACTCGCGGAAGCAGGTTATTGGGACTCGCTCACCTTCAATCGGGTGATTCCAAATTTTGTAGCGCAAGGGGGTTGCCCCGATACTCCAGCAGGGTTTACCGATCCTGAATACCTCATGGCTCCGGAATTTCACCCAGAATTGAAACATGTCTATGGAGCTTTGGGAGCAGGAAGAGACGATAATCCAGGTAAACTTTCTGCACGATGCCAATTTTACATCGTCCAAAATCCTGCGGGAATACCTCGACTAGATGGAGATTACACCATTTTTGGCAGAATCATTAAAGGAATGGATAGCATTGACCGCATCGTAAACGTAGCGCGGGACAAGCAGGATCAACCGCTAGAACCCATCACCCTTCAGGTAAAAATTAAATACCTCAGCAAAAAGGAATTCGCTGCGCTCCAAACCCCCACTGCACATGACTAAGCCCATTCGAATCCTTGTGGTAGGCTGCGGAAATATGGGAGCTTCCCATGCTACCGCCTACCACCACATGCCCGAATTTGAGATTTGTGGTCTTGTCTCCAGAGGTGATTCAAAATTGCGACTCCAAGAAAAATTAGGAAGCAACTACCCGCTTTTTGAGGATTTCGATACCGCACTAGCAGAAAGTCATTCCGATGCCGTCTGCATTTCTACCTACCCAGACACCCATGAGGACTTTGCCTGCAAGGCCATGAAGGCAGGCTGCCATGTGTTTTTAGAAAAACCCTTGGCCTACAGCATTACTGGAACGGAACGAATACTTGCAGTAGCCAAGGAAACCAACAAAAAAGTGGTGGTCGGCTACATCCTGCGGCATCATCCCTCCTGGATCAGATTTATTGAAGAAGCCCAAAAGTTAGGCAAGCCCCTGGTGATGCGGATGAACCTCAATCAACAAAGCCAAGGTTACATGTGGGATGTACACCGCAATTTGATGAAGACCTTAAGCCCAATCGTGGATTGCGGGGTCCATTACATTGATGTGATGTGCCAAATGACCCGTTCCAAGCCTGTATGGGTTTCTGCCATCGGCGCCCGTCTCAGCGAGGAGGTCTCCCCGGATAATTACAACTATGGGCAACTGCAAATTCGCTTTGAAGATGGATCCGTGGGTTGGTACGAAGCGGGATGGGGCCCGATGATTAGTGAGACAGCATTTTTTATCAAGGATGTCATGGGGCCAAAGGGAGCTGTATCCATCGTCGCAAAAAAAGCCGCTGCTGCAGGGCAATCCGACCAAATCAACTCGCATACCAAAACCGAATCGCTACTCCTGCACCATGCAGACTTGAACGAGAAACAACTTTTCTCCAAAAAAGACGAATGGATAGACCTGAAAGATGAGCCCAACCATCAGGAATTGTGCAACCGAGAGCAAGCCTATTTCCTACAGGCTATTCGCACTAATTTAGATCTGAAAGAGCATTTGGAAGATGCGCTGAATAGCCTCAAAATTGCTTTTGCTTGCGATGAATCCGTAAAATCTGGAAAGGGTGTTTCCCTCTAAAATATAGGCTAAAAAAAGTAAACCCGAACCCTCAAAAAAATGAAGAATAAAACCATCCTCATCACTGGTGGAGCAAGTGGAATTGGGCTCGCTCTCGTCGGAAAATTCACAACCGAAGGGAGTAACGTTTATTTTATTGATTCCAATGGCCTACTTGGCAGACAAGTAGAAAAAGAATTTCAAGAAAAAGGAAAATCAGTTACTTTTTTGGAAGTTGATATCCGGGAAGAAAGTCAAGTTCACCATGCAATTCAATCGATTCCTAGCAAATTGGATGTGCTGATCAACAATGCTGGCATCTCACATATCGGTAACCTAGCATCCACTACCCTAGCTGATTTCGAGCGACTGTTCGCAGTAAATATCACCGGTATGTTTCTCTGCAGCCAAGCGGCCCTCCCCAAGTTGATCGAAGAAGGTGGTGGATCCATTCTCAACATGTGTTCGGTAGCTGCCACGATAGGAATTCCAGATCGCTTCGCTTACAGCATGACCAAGGGAGCCACCCTTTCCATGACCTTGAGCATTGCCCGAGATTACGTAAACCAAGGAATCCGCTGCAATTGCATCTCTCCAGGAAGGGTGCATACCCCATTTGTAGATGGTTTTTTAGCAAAAAATTACCCGGGAAAAGAACAAGAAATGTTTGAGAAGCTGGCAGCTACCCAACCCATAGGTCGAATGGGAACTCCGACCGAGATTGCAGAACTAGCCTACTTTATCTCTTCCGATGCAGGTAAATTTATTACCGGATCTAATTTTACCATAGATGGCGGCTTTACAGGAATCAAAATGTAATCCCTCCACAATTTCCATTTGAATTTAAACACCCAATAAACCTACCCAGCCCATGAAACTAATCCGATTTGGAGAAGCAGGCAAAGAACTTCCAGGCATCGAAGATCCTTCAGGCAAGCGCTTGGATTGTTCTTCTTTTGGAGAAGATTGGAATGAAGCATTTTTTGGCAGTGAGGGCTTGGATCGCCTAAGTCAATGGCTGAAAACCCAGCAAAGCAGCTTAAAAGAAATTCCAGCAGGAAGCCGTCTTGGCTCACCCGTAGCCCGGCCCTCCAAGATCCTATGCATCGGCCTGAATTACCGAAAGCATGCCGAAGAAGCAGGTATGTCAGTTCCCGAAGCCCCTATCCTATTCATGAAGGCGAGCAGCTCCCTTTGTGGGCCATTTGACCCCATTTACATTCCACGGAATTCCACCCAAACCGACTGGGAAGTGGAGCTAGCAGTGGTCATCGGCAAACGAGCCAAATATGTCACGAAAGAAAATGCCTACGACTACATCGCTGGCTATTGCGTACATAACGATGTCAGCGAGCGAGACTTCCAGCTGCGACAAGGCGGGCAATGGACCAAAGGAAAAAGTGCGGACCATTTTGCCCCCTTAGGCCCCTACCTGGTGACCAAAGAAGAAATACCCGACCCACATCAACTATCCATTTGGCTCGAAGTAAATGGGGAGCTTCTCCAAAATAGCAACACGGGAGATTTGATTTTTGACATTCCAACGCTGGTTTCTTACGTGAGCAATTACATGACCCTTCTCCCTGGGGATGTCATCTCCACAGGAACACCCTCGGGCGTGGGTATGGGCTTAAAGGAGCCGCGCTATTTGAAAGCAGGTGACCGAGTACGATTGGGTATCGAAGGCTTAGGGGAATCCGCACAACTAGCAATTCAAGATCCAGAAGCATGAGAATCGACGCGCACCAGCACTTTTGGAAGTACGATTCCGAGCGATTTGAGTGGATAACAGATGACATGGCTGAACTTCGGAGAGATTTTCTTCCTGAAGACCTGTACCCAATCCTGCAAACCGCCCAAATCGACGGTTGCATTGCTGTGCAAGCAGAGGAGCACCTTCGGGAAACAGAATTTTTAATCGAACTAAGCGACAGCCATCCTTGGATTCTAGGGGTAGTTGGTTGGGTAGAATTGGCACAGGACAACTTAGATGAGCTGCTGGATGCATGGTCCAGTAACAGCAAGTTGCTGGGATTTCGAGAGGTTCTCCAGTCCAAGGATCCTGAATACATGCTCCGCAAAGATTTCATTCGCGGAATTCGGAAAATCGGGCAACGAGGGTATACCTATGATCTTCTCACCTATCCGCATCAGCTCAATGCCGCACTCAAACTTGTCGACTCCTGTCCCAATCAAGGCTTTGTGATCGATCACTTGTCTAAGCCAGACATCAAAGCTGGTGACTGGAAAGCATGGAAAAAAAGCCTTCAACCCTTTGGGGAGCGTGAGCTCGTTTGCGCAAAGTTTTCAGGACTCGTAACTGAAGCTGATTGGAAAAGATGGAATTCCAGCGACCTATTCCCCTACTTAGAAATTGCCCTAGAATTATTTGGACCAAAAAGGCTCCTTTTTGGAAGTGATTGGCCCGTGTGCCTGGTTGCAGGAGATTACAAACAGGTTGTTGGAGTGATTGAATCATTCGCTGACCAACTTTCAGGGGTGGAAAAAGATGCTGTATTAGGAGAAAATGCTCAAGAATTTTACAAGATTTAATTTGTATCGAAGCAATCATGGATTTACAACTACAGGATAAAGTCATCTTAGTTTCTGGCGGTGCAAAGGGCATTGGAGGAGCTATTTCCAGAGGACTCATCGAAGAAGGGGCTATCCCCGTTATCATCGACCCTTCCGATACAGAGGGGAAGCAACTGGTAGACCTAGCTAAAGGAAAGGCCTTGCACCTCAAAAAACGGCTTTTCTCCCCAGCAGATGCTGAAGGCGTAGTTCAAGAGGCGCTTTCCAAGTATGGTAGAATTGATGGATTGGTGAATAATGCAGGCACAAACGACGGAGTAGGATTGGAAAAAGGAAGTCCAGAAGCTTTCCTTCAGTCCGTTGAAAAAAATGTTGGCCATTACTATTTCCTTGCCCATTATGCCTTAGATGCCTTGAAAAAATCCAAGGGTACCATTCTCAATATCTCCTCCAAAACTGCTGTTACAGGGCAAGGCAATACCTCAGGGTATGTCGCTGCAAAAGGTGCCCAGTTGGCACTTACGCGAGAGTGGGCGGTAGAGCTCCTGCCCTACCACATTCGAGTCAATGCCATAGTACCTGCTGAGGTGTACACCCCGATGTACGCAACTTGGATTCAGTCCTTTCCAAATCCAGAAGAGAAGCTGGATGAAATCAGTCGTAGGGTACCGCTACAAAACCGAATGACCACCGCAGAAGAAATTGCAAACATGGCCCTATTCCTTCTCTCCCAAAAAGCTTCACACATCACCGGACAACATATTTTTGTCGACGGTGGCTACACTCACCTAGATCGAGCCCTATGAGCACTCAAGCTGAACTTGTACCCAAGAAACTGTTAGTTCCCTTTATCCTCATTACCTCCTTGTTTGCCTTGTGGGGATTCGCCAATGACATCACCAATCCAATGGTGGCAGCATTTAAACGAGTACTCGAACTCTCCAACACCCAAGCCTCCTGGGTACAACTCGCTTTTTATGGTGGATACTTCACCATGGCCTTGCCCGCAGCCTTTTTTATTAAAAAATATTCCTATAAAACTGGAGTTCTCCTGGGCCTTGCCTTGTATGGTTTTGGAGCCTGCCTTTTTTATCCAGCTGCAGCCCTGGAAAGCTATGGATTCTTTTTAGCAGCACTCTACATTCTAACCTTTGGTTTGGCCTTTCTTGAAACTACTGCCAACCCCTACATCCTTTCCATGGGTAGTGAGGAGACCGCTACGCAACGCTTAAACTTGGCTCAAGCATTCAATCCTATGGGAGCTTTGGCTGGGTTGTTTGTGGCCAAAACGTTCATCCTCAACAATCTACAAAGTTCAGCCACCGACGAATCAGGCAAAATATACCTTTTCGATAGCCTCGATGAAACAGCAAAAGCTGCCATTCGAAGCAATGATTTATTCGTGATCCGAGATCCTTATGTGATGCTAGGTCTTGTAGTCTTGGTGATTTTGGTGGTCATCGCATTGATAAAGATGCCAGAAACGAAGGTTGAAGGCGATAAGGTAGACTTTATTCCTACCGTCAAGCGGTTGGTAAAAAATAGAAATTTTGTGGAAGGCACGCTAGCACAACTGGTGTATGTAGGCGCACAAATTATGGTTTGGACCTACATTTACCAGTACGCCGAAGCACTTGGCATTTCGACATACGATGCAGTAAACTATGCCTTCGCTTCCTTAGGCGTATTTTTAGTAGGAAGATGGATCTGTACCTTCCTGCTGCGAATCATCCCTGCAGCAAGACTCTTGGCCTTGTTTGCTGTATTGGCGATGGTTTTTACGCTCGGGGCTATTTTCATCACAGGGATGGTAGGACTCTATTCGCTTGTCGGAGTTAGTTTTGCCATGTCCTTGATGTTTCCTACGATCTATGGAATTGCATTGGAAGGCCTTGGAGAGGATTCCAAATTTGCCGCTGCATTTCTAGTGATGGCCATCGTAGGTGGAGCCATCATGCCTACCTTGCAAGGAATGATTCTGGATTTGGGAGGCAAAGGCTACACAGATCTCTTAATTCTTGGAGTTTCAGAAGTCAACTTCTCGTTTATCTTGCCTTGGGCATGCTTCCTGCTCGTGTTCATCTTCGCCATAAGAGTACGAAAATAAGTTTTCCGCCTTTTCCCTCCTCTATGAAAACATTTGTCCTAATCTGTGATCTCAAAAATGAGCCCGAGGCCATTGAAGCCTATGTTCGCTGTCATGAACAAGTAGATCCAGCCATCCTGGAAAGTATCCGTGTAGCAGGAATCCTCGAAATGAGTATTTACAGGTGGGCACAGCGGCTCAGCATGATCCTTGTAACCTCCGATGACTTTAGCTTTGAGAAAAAAGCGGCACTGGATCTGGCCAACCCAAAAGTTCAAGAATGGGAGGCATTCCTTGGGCAGTACCAAACTAATCTTCCTGGCACTCCTCCTACCTGGAGGTGGGCTCTCACCGAAAAAATATTCAGCTTCACCTCCTGAGGCATTGGTCGAAAGACCCCGCAACAGCACCTCCAAAGGAAAAAAAACTTAACGCCATGAAATACATTCTAACCCTCCTGACCTTCCTGGCTACTAGCCTAGCTTTTTCCCAAAATCATACCCTAAACTTATGGCCGGGACTTCCTCCGCTGCAAAAAGTCTCGGATCAACAAGAAAAATCCGTACAGGAGGGCATTGTTCGCATATCCAATGTTCAAATACCTACCATCGAAGTTTATTTACCCACCCAGCAAATCGCTACCGGTGAAGCAGTTGTGATTTTTCCTGGAGGCGGGTATGGTATACTGGCTTACGATTGGGAAGGAACCGACTTTGCAAAATGGTTGAATTCACAAGGAATTGCGGGCATCGTAGTCAAGTACCGATTGCCACTGTCCCCCTCTCTCACAGATCCAAAGGAAGTTCCCTTGCTCGATGCACAACGAGCCATCCGTTTGGTACGGCAGCATGCCAAGTCTTGGAATATCAACACGTCCAAGGTGGGAATCATGGGATTTTCTGCTGGAGGGCACTTGGCTGCAACGTTGAGCACTTCCTTTGCGCATCAGCTACCCCTTGAAAAAGATGCAATCGATAACCTCTCGGCTAGACCAGATTTCTCCATACTTGTCTACCCAGTGATCTCTTTTCAAGACGCTCCTACCCATGGTGGCTCACGCAAAAATTTGATTGGGGACCCCGCAAATCCTGAATTAGTAAAGCGGTTTTCCAATGAACTTCAAGTTACAGCAAACACCCCTCCTACCTTCCTGGTACATGCACAGGATGACAAGGCAGTACCACTTGAAAATTCCTTGCTTTATTATCAAGCCCTACATGCTAAAGATGTCAAAGCTGCATTGCACATCTATCCAACTGGTGGACATGGCTTTGCATTTGGTTTGGGAAAAGAAGCTATCTCAGGATGGCGAGAAGTACTGCTTGGTTGGATCAAAGAAACCGTGAAGTAAGCTCAATTCATTTACCTAGAAATTAACCGATTAACTAACTGGACACGCCATGCCTATTCGTGTAATTGCCTTTGATGCGGACGATACCCTTTGGATAAATGAGACCTATTTCCGTGAGGCTGAAGAAAAATTTGCCAGCATCTTGGAAGATTTCCTTCCCCAGCATGCGATCATGAAGGAACTTTACCGAACTGAAATCGGTAATTTAGGTCTTTATGGCTATGGAATTAAAGGCTTTATGCTATCCATGATCGAGACTGCTATTCGCATCTCTGCTGGGAAAATACCTATTTCACTAGTAGAAAAGATTATTGGAATTGGCCAAGAAATGCTAGAAAAGCCGGTGGATTTACTTCCAGGTGTGAAAGATGTCTTGCAATCCCTTCAAGGAAAATACCGCATCGTACTTGCTACCAAAGGAGATTTGGTGGACCAGGAACGGAAACTTCAAAAATCTGGATTGGAAGGCTACTTCCACCACATTGAAATCATGAGCGAAAAACGGGTGTCGGATTACAAAAAATTGATTGGTCGACTCGATATTCAAGCCAGCGAATTCGTAATGATCGGAAATAGTCTCAAATCAGATATCCTTCCGGTATTGGAACTTGGAGGATATGGAATACACGTTCCTTTTCATACCACTTGGGTACACGAACAAGTAGACCATGAAGTAAAACACGAGCGATTTTTTACAGCGGAGCACCTCGAGGAGGCAACTGCTCATATTCAATCTTTCGTCTAAGCATCCTCTCCGTGAATCGACTCAAATCCTATTTTTTAGTTCAGCTATTCATTATTTACACCCGATATTTGATTGGAGGAGCCTTTGTTTTTTCCTGCATGATTAAGATCAAGGGAAAACGATTCACTACCTATTCCCAAGAAGATGCTCCGCTGGGATCTACGATGCATTTTTTTGAAGTACTCTACCAAACAGGCCTTTACTGGCAATTTATCGGATGGGCGCAATTGCTAGCAGGATTCTTGCTGATGACACAGCGCTACGCCAAGCTTGGTGCATTGGTCAACTTTCCAATCCTCCTCAATGTGTTTGTGATTACCATTTCAATGGATTTTGGAGGAACACCAGTCATTACCGGATTGATGCTTATGGCTAATCTCCTGCTGATTGTTTGGCATTGGGGGGAACTACGATCCTTGATTAATTTACCTTACCTACCTGCTGCTTCTGATCAAGAGGAAAATAAGCCCTTATGGGCCATTACAGGGCTCCTTCTCTTTGGCTTCACCGCTGGCTATCGCATACTAAATGATTTTTACAACCCCTTCCTATGGTTTGGGGTGTGCTTTCTGATAGGCTTAGGAGCCTTCTTGATTCGCCTGGTACAGCGCCATCGGGCAAAAAGCACTTGCTAAGACAAAAGAAAAACTCCTTTTGTCTTAGCTAACTACAAAATAAAATACTCGGGATTAATTACTTTTTTTGACCTGGACGATAAGACCGTACCCTTCGTTTTTCCACATCTTCCCGATAAAAAGCTACCTCCTTGAATTGGGCATCTGCATAGCGCTGGCCCTGGTCAAAGAAATGGGGTGATTGCGAATCTGCTTGCTGCCCTCCTGCCAAAATGGATTTGGCGCGAACTTTTTCTCCAAATTCCACTACAGCTACAAAGCTATTGCCTCGGTAGCCATACAGCCTTTTTGTAGTTGAAGTTGCCCGAGCACCATAAGCAGCCAAGGCACCCCAATTGCCGGAGGCCAAGCCTACCTGCACATAGGGCTTGGTGTCGTCAAAGTCAGCATCTATCGCGCCACTTAGGCGCTGAAAGCGGTTTATTTCACCCCAAGGGGTATTCCAAGTGCCAAAATCTCGAGTCATTTGTTCCAGTGTCTGGATAAATACCGCTTGGATTTCAGCAGGTGTTGGGATTTTGGCATTGGGATCCGGCTCGGCAAAGCGCGACAGACTTCTAAATCGGCGCTGGTAATTTTCCCCATAAAAATGAGCTATGGACATGGCCACCGACTCCTTGGAGGTTCGGAAGTCCCAGCTGCGAAGCTGCTGCAAAGCCGGCGCATAAGCAGCGGGAAGGCCAGAAGAAATAGACCCGAGCAATTCAGGAATTAGAAAAGAAAATGCCGGAAGGTAAGGATCATAAGCTAGTTCCAGGAAGGTATCTAGGTTGAGTTTTTTGGTTTGCTGCTTCAGGAGTTGGCTTGCATGAAGTCCACGGAAATTTTCTTGATCTGGAGCCATGTAATTCGGATAGTCTTCCTTCTTTGGACTAAACTCCCCAGCTGCAGTAAAGGGGGTGGAGTTACAATTTTGGATCCATCCTGTGCCGGGATTAAGAATTAGGATGCTCTCATCCACCGTATGGAGCCCCTGCCAATCTGTACCGGGATCAGTCCCATCTACCGATTTTGAAAAATCAATCTGCGGATTCCGCTTGGGAATAAAGTTTCCATGGAAATATCCAATATTCCCCTCCCCATCGGCAAAAACCGTACTATTGGAGCTATTGGTGCGGATATCCATCATCTCCTTAAATTCCGCGTAATTGGCCAGTTTGGTACGGGTATAACTTTGAATCAAAGCTTGAACTGGGTTCCAGTTGATTTTTGTCGCCACCCACTTTCCATTTTCTAGGTGGGTGATGGGACCATGGTGGGTTCGGTAGATGGTAAACTCCTTTTCCTTGAGCTGCTCCCCGTCCTTGTATTTTAAAGTGATATTTTGAGTGGCAACAGGCCTTTTTTCAGTTCCATAGCGGTAGGAGAATTTGCTGTTTTCTTCAGACACATCTTCCACAAACTCATCAATAAAGTCTACAAAATTGGAGGTGTGAATCCAACCTGTTTTTTCATTAAAGCCTTGGTAAACAAAAAATTGCCCCCAGGTAACAGCTCCATAGGCATTGAGCCCTTCCTTACTGATTACATGCACTTCAGGTCTAAAAAAAAAGGAGGTATGAGGATTGATAAGCAGCATCGCATTGCCTGATTCGGACAAACTAGGTGCGATTGCAATGCCATTGGAGCCTTTGGGTTCTTCAAAGGCAAGTGAGGTGTATCGACTTTGCTCCTCTTTGAATCCTAGAGTAGTCTTGGGTTCATAAAAAGCTTTCAATTGTGTCGTGGAGATGCGTTCCAAATCCCCTCCAATAGATCCCTCAAAGAAAAATAGGGGCATCCAAGGTTCGTAATGCGTGATCACCTGAGGCTTTACTTCGGGATGTGTATGCAAGTAATAGTTGACTCCATCAGCAAAGGCAACACACAATTCTTTCAACCAATCCGGTGCTTGGCTATATGCTTTTTGGGCTTCCTCCGTAGTCATGTACAGCTGTGCGCGCAGGTCAGAATACAATTCCTTCTCCCCTTCCAGCTCTGCCAGTCTTCCCAAGGCCCAAAGGTAATTGCGCTCTACTCTTCTGAAATCATCCTCGCATTGCGCATAAAGCAGTCCAAAAACCACATCCGCATCAGTAGGGCCATAGATATGTGGAACCCCAAAATCATCGCGAATAATCTCCACCTTTTTCGCTTGAGATTCCCAGCGATCTTTATCCTTTTGCTGCGCCTGCGCAGTTGAAGCAAAAAAGAATAAAGTACTAAACGTGTGAATAATCAGGAGATAAGATTTCATGCGGCGATAGTTTGAAGTTTCAAGGTAGTATTTTTTAAAATCAGTGGCTAACAGGTCTCTAAAATCCGAGGCCACTAAATGGCTGCAGAGTTCTTGAAGTGCTAAAAAGTAGGATTGGCATTGAATTGGAATTTCGTCTTTCATTTTTCCCCCATACCAGATTTTTTAGCTCAATTATGCCTATTTTTAACCTTTTAAAACCCGTAAAACCATGAAAAAACTTGCCGTATTCACGTCAGGTGGAGATTCCCCTGGAATGAATGCTTGTATTCGTGCCGCCGTAAGAACTGCTATCTACCATGGCCTTGAAATCTATGGAATCAACAGAGGCTATGAAGGGATGATTGAAGGGGATATCAAGCGAATGCATTCCTATTCAGTGTCCAACATTGTTCAACGAGGAGGCACGATCCTCAAATCTGCTCGATCCATGGAATTTATGACTCCTGAAGGACGAAAAAAAGCCTTTGACCACTTGCAAGAACATGGCATTGAAGGATTAGTGGCCATTGGTGGTGACGGAACCTTCACCGGAGCAAAGGTATTTTTTGAGGAGTTTGGAATTCCTACCGTGGGATGCCCTGGCACCATCGACAACGACATTTACGGGACTGATTACACCATTGGCTTCGACACTGCAGTCAATACAGCATTAGATGCCATTGACAAAATTCGGGATACCGCTGCTGCCCACGACCGGGTTTTCTTTATTGAAGTGATGGGAAGGGATGCCGGCTTTATTGCCGTTGAATCTGGAATTGGTGGGGGTGCTGAATTTGTCTTGGTACCAGAAACCAAGACCGATATCAATCAAATTGTCAAGTCCTTAAAAAACCTAAGGAAAAGCAAAAGTTCAAGTATCATCGTTGTCGCTGAAGGCGATGAACTGGGTTCAGCAGAAACGATTATGAATTTGGTCAAGGAAAAAATCCAAGACCCCTCCAAGGATTTTAAGGTGACAACCTTAGGTCATATTCAGCGCGGTGGGAAGCCTACAGCACGAGATCGTGTATTGGCTAGTCGCTGCGGAATGGCGGCAGTAGAAGGGTTACTTGCCGGAAAAACAAATTGCATGGCAGGAGTGATGAATGGGCAAGTGGTGTACACTCCATTTGAAGATTGCATAGGCAAACCCAAAACACTTATTCCAGACCACTTGAAATTGATTAACCTACTAAGTATTTGATATGGGCTTTATTCCTTTGTTTTTGACTGCTTCAGGTGCATGCATGCTATTCTTCCTTACGGTCAGGCAATACATGCTGGGTAAATTAACCATCCAAAGAAATTTAGTTTCCCAGCTCGCCCAGGCTCATCCTGAGATGGGGATTGCAGCGGGTGAACTTATAAACCCTGAGAAAATTCAAAAATTATTGAAAGATGAGTCTGCTGAAAAAGCGATTCCTCAAAGCAGTATCGAACTGTTGCGAGCCATGAAGGTCAATCAATACCAGTTCAATGCATTAATCAAAAAAGCCCCCTACAACTGGGTGGCTGCATTTGGAGGATTTAAGGCGATTTGATCGTACAGGTACCCTAAAATTTCTTTTTCCTGGTCGGGATGAAACCAGCGAATCAGCGGATCTTTCCTAAACCAGGTCAACTGCCTTTTGGCATACCTTCTGGAATTACGTTTCAGCAACCTGACCATTTCCTTCTCGTCATACTTTCCCTCCAAAAAATCAAATATTTCCGTGTAGCCTAGGGTTTGAAGTGCATTCAAATTTCTGCGATCAACTAAGCTCTCGGCTTCTTTAAACAAGCCCCTGCGAAGCATCAATTCCATTCGTTGGTCAATCCGCTGGTACAGCTCCTCTCGGGGTCGATCCAAGCCAATTTTTACAATTTCAAAGGGTCGTTGCACCTTATTTTTAATTCGGAAAGAACTGAATTTCAAACCCGTACCCCTCCAAATTTCCAAGGCTCGCATCAAGCGCTGTGGATTGGAACGATCTACTTGAGCATAAAACTCTAGATCTACTTCTTCCACGGCTCCTTGAAGCCAGGTCAAGCCTTTCACCTCAAGTTCTTGGATCAAGTCAACTCGGATTTCAGGGCACACATCAGGAATTTCATCCAAACCGTTGGCTATCGCAGATGCAAAAAGTCCTGTTCCACCCGTCATCAAGACCACTTGCCTAGTTTTAAACAAGCGATCCAATAGCTGTAGCGCTTCGGCCTCATATTTTCGAACATCGTAGGAGTCCGCTATCGAAAGGGTATTGATGAAGTGATGCGGAACTTCCGCCAGCTCTTCAGGGCTAGGCTTGGCGGTGCCCAGGTTCATTTCCCGATAAAACTGCCGGCTATCGCAGGAAAGGATTTCCGTCTCGAATTTTTTGGCTAGATTTAAACAAAGGTCAGATTTACCAACAGCGGTTGGCCCTACAACAAGAATCAAATACTTAGGGTCAGTTGGCATTACTAAAATTTATAAAACTTAAAAGTCAGGAGGTTTGGGATGAAAAGCAAAAATATCTTGATTGTAGAAGATAAGGAACAAGAAAGAAAGCTTTTTGAATATTTGATTGGTCAAATCCATGCCTTCCAAAGTTTTGATGCCTGCAAAGAGGCCTTGGTTCACTTGGCAAATCAGAAGCCAGATTTAATTTTAATTTCGGTACAACTTACTGATTTAGAACCACTTTTATTTCTACAAAAAGTAAGGGGCTTGGTGGATCGTTCCTGCCTCGTTGTGGCGCTTTCTTCTACTACAGACCAATCTCAAACCGCATACTACCTTGAACAAGGTTTCGATGATTTAATTTTAAAACCAATTCGTCCCAAAGAATTTATCCTCAAGATTCAAAGCTTATTGGAAAAGCAGTCCGAAGCAGACGTAAACACCCTAGAAAAGAAAGATTTACCCCCTATTCTTAACTCAGAAGTTTACCAGCAGCTGCTTCGCTTGGGTTCAAAAGAGGTGATTCTACAGGTGTATTCTGACTTTACACAAGAATGTGAAAGCCTAGTTCAACTATTAGAACTGAATCCTTTGGAAGAACCATCAGTGGAATTATTACGAATCATCCATACAATAAAAGGGAATTCAGGTACCTTAGGTGCGGAAAAGATTTATGCCGCTGCGAAGCAAAGTGAATCCTTAGGTAGGCTGCAAAAAAGGATTGAATTTACTGAAAGTCTTCACTACCTTAAGACTACCTTAATAGAGTTTCAAGAATATTTAAAAAAAGAACCAAGTTTGTACCATGCACGATCAAATTAAGATTTTAGTAGGTGAGGATAGCTCCATCATTATCAACCTGACTAAAAGTGTTTTAGCCTTTGAGGATTACAGCATGAAAGCAGCTCGGAACGGCAAACAAGTACTTGAAATGCTTGCAGTCGAAGATTTTGACTTGATTTTGATGGATATCACGATGCCTCAAATGGATGGCATCCAATGCACCAAGGAAATTAGAAAATTGGCTGACCCCAAAAAAAATAGCATTCCCATCATTGCGATTACAGGTAATGCCGCTAACCATACCCCAGAAGATTTCCGGAAATTTGGGTTCAATGACTTTATCCAGAAACCTTTAAATTACGACTTAGTCTTAGCTACGGTTAAAAAAATCCTGAGTTAGTCCATGGTAGTCAAATACACCAAAAACTTTTTGGACAAATTGGAAAATTTGTTTGCAGCCTCCTCCTACCACCTCCGCTACGAAAAGGGAAATTTCAAATCTGGCTATTGCCTCCTGAAGGAGACCAAAGTAGTCATTATCAATAAGTACTTTCCTTTGGAAGGAAAGATCAATGCCCTAATCGATATTCTTGCTGAATTAGACTTTGATCCGAAAGAATTCAAAGAGAAAGCCAACCAAGATTTTCTTTCCGAATTACGCCAAACTACCCTGAAATTTTGATCATCACCTTTTTGGGAACAGGCACCTCCCAAGGAGTCCCAGTCATCGGATGTCCCTGCCCAGTGTGTCAGTCCCTCGATTTTAGAGACCAAAGATTTCGAACCTCCATTCATATAGAGGTTCAAGGGCAATCTATTGTAGTGGACACTGGGCCTGATTTTCGGATGCAAATGCTCCGCGAAGGGATAAAAAAATTGGATGCGGTGCTATTTACACACGAACACAAAGACCATACCGCAGGCTTGGATGACATCCGCCCCTTTAACTTCTATCAACAAGCCGACATTCCCATATTTGCCCGAAAAGAAGTATTGGAACAGCTTCAACGGGAGTTTGCTTACATTTTCAACGACAAAAAATACCCAGGCGTGCCACAGGTCGCTTGCGTGGAAATTGATCACCAGCCCTTTCAAATCAACGGCATAGGGATCACCCCTATTCCAGTTCTTCATTACAAGCTTCCTGTTTTTGGATTTAGAATAGGTGATTTCAGCTACATCACCGACGCCAACCACATTCCTGAAGAGTCCCTCGCAATCCTTGAAGGGTCTGAAATTTTGGTACTTAATGCCTTGCAAAAGGAGCCCCACATCGCGCATTTTACCTTGGATCAAGCGATTGAACAGGCACAGCGAATTGGCGCCAAAAAAACTTACTTTACCCACATCTCGCACCGACTTGGAAAGCATGCTGCAGTAGAGAAGGAACTTCCTGAAGGAATTTTTTTAGCCTATGATGGACTAAAGCTGCACGCCTAGCCATGCACCTTACCTATCATTTCCTTCGCTTCCTTGCACCGGCGCTATCCGATTCTTTTGCTGGGAATACGATTGTATCCTGCTTTTCACAAAACAAGGATGAACTAGTCTTGGAGACTGAAGGACCAGAAGGAACGCTTTTTATTCGAGCCCATTTACTCCCTCCTCATGTTTACCTTTCCTTTTCAAGCCAATTTCACCGAGCCAAAAGAAACACGGTCAGTTTATTTGATTCCCTAATTGGTGAGCAAATCCGGTCCTGTAGAGTTTTTTCAAATGAGAGAGCACTAAAATTTGAACTTTCCTCTGGGAAAGTTTTAGTACTTAAACTCCATGGCAACCGGAGCAACTGTTTACTGTACCTTCCAAATGAAACAGAACCCAGCCTGATTTTTAGAAATGCAATTTCTGAAGATAAAACCTTGGATTGGAAAAGTTTGGACCGGGAGCTGAACCTAAGTTTGGAGCATTTTATTTTTTTGGAAGGAAACGTTTCCCAGTTTTTACCTACCCTAGGTCCAGTGCCTAGAGCTTGGCTAAAGGAAAAGGGGTACTTGGACAAAACCCTTACTGAAAAATGGAATTTAATTGAAGAGCTTTTGGATCTCTTGGATAGCCCACTCTATACTTTGGTAGAAAAAGATGGAGAACTGCTGCTCAGCCTGCTGCCAGAGACCCAAGCTAAAGCTAGGTATGCGGATCCCATAGTTGCCTGCAACGAACTTTTTTACCAGGCTTTGGTATTGGGAAGTTTTGAGAAAGAAAAAAATAACCTTCTCAAATCCTATCAGGATCAGCTAAAAAGGACCCTGTCCTATCTGAAGAAATCCACGGAAAAACTGCAAGAACTAAAAGATTCTCCCTCACCCTCCCAGCTTGCCGATGTGCTCATGGCCAACCTCCATGTGTTTGAGGAAACAAGTGGAGAGGTAGAACTTGCAAATTTCTATACGGGAGAAACCGTAAAAATAAGCCTCAAACCCAAACAGAAGCCACAGGAACTTGCAGCATCCCTGTACCGAAAATCTAAAAATAGACAGCTGGAATTGGACCAATTGGAAAAGACGCTAGCTGCAAAAAATGAGCAGGCAAAATCACTTCAATCCTTACTCGATCGACTAGACAAAGCCACTGACTTCCGAGGCTTGAAAGAATTCAAAAAAGAACACAAGGAAGACCTTCCAGCAGCAAAAAATGAGGTAAGCAGCCCCTTCAAGATATTTGAAGTAGAAGGATTTACCATTTGGGTGGGGAAATCTGCTAAAGACAATGACGAGATGCTTCGGAACTTTGTGCATAAGGATGACCTGTGGCTCCATGCACGAAATGTTCCTGGATCCCATGTCGTCATTCGGAAAAAAGGCATGCCCACTGTTCCTCAGCAAGTCGTGGAGCGGGCCGCCTCCTTGGCTGCCTTTTATTCCAAGCTCAAAACAGATTCGCTTAGTCCTGTGATTGTCACGGAGGCTAAGTTTGTGCGAAAAGTGAAGGGCTCTGCTCCTGGATCAGTGGTAGTGGATCGCGAAAAAGTAATCTTGGTGGCTCCCAAGGGCCCCGACCAAGACACTGCACTCCACTAGTTCGCTATTTGGGAAACAGATTTTTGTTTCCCATTTCTCCAATTCGCTAGAAAACTAGTGGAGAGCTCCTCCAGGTAGCACTAACTAGACCCTAAAGCCAAAATTAGCCTAAGTAAACGTCCCTACGTTTCTTTTGAACCAAGTTGCGGAACATTACTCCAAGAAGGCCGCTGAATCCACCCAAAATAAAGCCCAAGACCGCAGTGAGGACCATCAAACTCAGTCCTGAGCCAAGGCCCATTAATGCACCCATTTTGTCAGGGAGCGTACTGGAAGTCACTGCAGAAATGTAAACCGTCTGGCCCAACCAAGCTAGGCCCATTCCTAGGCCTCCGCCAAAGAATCCACCCCATACACTCGGGCGAATTAATACAGCCAATACAGCCAAGGCGATCATGACTACCCAGTAGGGAGTGACGATGTTTAAAAATACCACCAATAAGGCGCTCAAGAGGGTAAATAATAGAAATTTCATGGTTTGCCTTATTTTAAAGTTGTTTTGAACAATACTCCTTTTTGATCTTCCTTCTTTCTCAGATCAAAATCTACATAATCCCCTTTCGCCCAAATAGGGATGAAATTATCGTAAAATCTACTTCCTGGATTACCTGATTGGCCTCCAGGGTAAATACCAAAGGCTTTGATGGTCGAACCTAGCTCTACCACCATTCGCCAACTAGCACCATGCCTGCTTCCTGTCGCATTTAAGATGCCTGAGCCACCTCCGGTGTACACTCCTGCAACTGAGAACGCTTTAAAATTAGGAACTAGGTGCTGAATAGTTGTTTTTTTATAATCTGCCCAACCGTAATCGCCCTCCTTGGTTTCCCAGTTCTTCATTGCTACAAGCAAGGAATCAAAGCCTACACGAACATGGTACTGAGCAGTTTGAATACCCTCCGCCATGTGCACATCAAAAACAGAATCCTCAGGAGAAGTGCTCATCAAAGCGATAGTTTGGTAGTTATTGGGGCGCACCACTGGTGCTCCTTGCTCCATTAATTCTCTCCAGATGCTCTCTGTAGTTTCAGCAAACCAAATCGAATAAAGTGTTTGCCCTTTTTTGTCTGGATCAGCAAAAAAGTCCCAAGCCTTCAAATCAGACAAGTATTTTTTAGCTTCTTTTGAAGAGGATCCATGATCGGCCAGCAAATTGAGCAGAACAGGTAGGGATTCTGCCGCTTGAAGGTTGTATGAATCGTACTGCAAGGCCTTCATGTCATGCACTGTAATTTGCTCCATTCCAGAAAGCTCGCGGTTCAACCTACGGTTTCGATAATGCTCGAACGAATTATCAAAAACGTAGTAGGGATAGGTACTATCAACAGGATGCTGGTTGGCAGAAGAAACAAAGCCCCGCTCAGGATTGAGCGTATTGGCATTGTGTTCGAAAGGAATGTAACCTTGCCATTCCATCCGTGGATCTGCACCATCCATAAAGAACTTGCCTTGCTCTTTCCATTTTAGTGGGAATTTTCCTTGAATTCGCATGGCGATATCGCCTGTTTTTGAAGCAAATACAAAGTTTTGAGCCGGAGCGGCATACTCTTTCAAGGCTTCGGTGTAGTCGGTATGGTTTTTTGCTTTGTTGAGCAGCATGAAGGTCTTCTGCTCGTTGGATGTGCCTTGATGTACGATCCAGCGCATCGCAAAATTAACATCCTGACGGTCTGACTTGAAGGATTGATCGTATACTACCGGTCCATAGTGCGTATACACCACGGTGTCCAAAAATACTTCTTGGCCTTTTACATGGATTTCTTCTATTCTAACTTCTGCAGGTTTCCATTCCTCGCCATACTTGTATGCTTTTCTAGATGCATCCTGAAAGGTGATTTTGTACCAGTCTCGGGTATCCTTAGTGGCATTGGTGACACCCCAAGCAATATTTTCATTGAACCCAGAGATAATCCCAAGTGCTCCGGGGAGCGTAGCTCCTTTTACTGTATGGGTAGGCGTACTCAATTGCATGGAATACCATAAGGAAGGAAGATTCAAACTCAAATGTGGGTCATTCGCAAGAATAGGGTTCCCATTTTTGGTTTTTTTCCCGCTGACAGCCCAGTTGTTGGAGCCCGTACCTTCAATAGGCTGTGCTAAAGGTTCAAGTTGAAGGGTTTCTTCAGGATAATTTAGGCTATCAGGTTTTGTAGGAGCCAAGGATGTGTAATCCCACACACGCTCCTTTTCAATAACGGGATCATTTTCACTTGGAAAATCTGGATACAATCGATCTAAATTTACCTTTCCCAAGATTTTTTTGAGGTTACTGTACTCCAAATCCCGATCACCGACAAGCATGTCGGACATGTACTTCAGCAAGAGCAGCGATTTGTAAGCTGACCATGCTTCAGGCCTGTAATTTAACAGCTTATATTCTACAGGAAGTCGCGCATCAGTCAATTGGGCAATGTATTGATTGACCCCATCTGCATAGGCTTCAACCAAAGCAAGTGTAGCAGGATCCTTTTCTGTAAGGTAGCTTATCCCTTTTTCTGCTCCATAGGCAAGGCCTTTTCTTCGGGTCATGCGATCCAATTCCAAGGCCATAGGACCCACAATTTCGGAAAGTCTACCTGCTGCTGCACGGGTTTGAAACTCCATTTGCCAGAGCCGATGCTTTGCAGTGATATAGCCTTGAGCGCGGTAAAGATCCAACTCATTCTCCGCATAAATATGAGGGATAAGCTGCTCGTCGTAGACCACCTCGACTGCTGCATTTAGATTTTCTAAAGACAGGGCCTCCTCGGCAAGCTGGTCTTCACTAAATGAATTTTGCCAAAACCCATGATTGGGGTCCAACAAGGGAGCAAGGGGAGGAATCTGCCCAAAAGGAAGGGAAACCAGTACTCCCAAAGCACAGGTAAGGATAAGGACAATGAAAAAGGAAATGTATTTCATGGCAAATTCCGGGGGGTGGAAATGATCTTGGGTGACAAATTGTTACTGAAACTTAGGGAATTTTAAAATCAAAAAAAATCCCCGATCGCTAAGTCGGGGATTTGCATTCTTATTGGATAGCGATAGGGAGCTTTAATTTCTCCCAGCGGATGATTAATCCAGGCGAAGCAACCGCAAAGGATAAACTTTCTTGGCTTGTTGGTTCCCATTGTGGCTGAATCTCCACGCGCAAGACATCATTTTTTTCATTGTACTGAAAATGTCCATGTTCCAGATTCCAATCGGAATTAAAAATCACGGTCCAGGATCCACTTTCTTTAGGGATGGTGAAAATCGAATACTTACCCGCAGCAAGTGCTTTTCCCTCCACGGCAACGGCTTCTGGTAAGTCAATATAGGTTGCCTCATTGGCACCAGTTCTCCAAACTACATTGTAGGGCACAAGGTCTCCCCAGATGGTTCTGCTTTTGACAGCAGGTGATCCGTATTGAACCTTGATGCTTTTTCCAGCAACCTGACCTTCAGCAACCAAAAGCGGACTTGGTCGCTGCTCAGTTTCTTTTTCTTCCGATTGTTCCTGCCCTTCTGCAGCTGTCGTTTCTTCTGATTTGGGCTGACAGGCGACTGAAAAATAGAGTGATCCAATCAAGATTAAACCTAAATAATGCTTCTTCATAATTAGAAATTTAGTGGTTATTTGCTTCAGTAAAAATAAATAAATGGATTAATTATCGAAATAATTTATACGAAGCTTAGCTACAAAGAGTTGAAAAGATGTAGAAGTCCATTTGAACTGTAAACCAAACAAACAAAATTAAATACCCCAATAAAAAAGCTTTCAAATTCATTGCTGTGTTAAAAATTTTAAAACCCAATTCCCAAAGGCTTTTCATCTCTATGCAAAAAAGAAGGGGAAAGCAGCCAAGAAAGAAGGAGGCTGTTCCGGTACCATTCAAGGTAATTTTTAAGTAGTCAAAAAAATAAGTGTCGCGTGATTATTGAGGAAATTTTCTACAATTTTGGACACCAAATTATTTGCCTCACCTCCGAACTATTCAAATGAAATTTATCACTGGGCTACTAGTTCTTTTAAGCCTACTTGTATTTGGAAGTGTATTCATCTCCCCTGAGGTGTTTCCCTACGTGGGGTTACTGCCATTTTTGGTTCCTGTAGTCTTGGTTGCGAACCTATTTCTCTTTTTTATGCTCGCTTTAGCTTGGAGAAAGCTGGCATTTTTCCCCTTAGTTTGCCTGGCCTTAGGGTATAAATTTTTTCTAATCTCCTTCCAATTTCATCCAAAAAACGAAAATGCCGTTGGCCTTAAGGTACTTTCCTTTAATGCACACCTCTTTAATTATAAAAATCCACCTACTGGTGCGGAAGACCCTACTGTATTTTCATGGGTGAATGAACATCCTGCGGACATCAAAGTCATTCAGGAATTCTACCAAGATTACACCATTGAGAATAAGAACGCATTGAAGTTTTTAAGTAAAGAGGGGGAATTTGACTACACCTACCACCCACTTCGCGGAGAACCTAAAAAACGATCTTATGGCATGGCCATATTCTCCAAATATCCAATTGTCAACGATGGAGTCGTGTTTGATGAGAAAAATAGTAACGGTGCCATTTTTGCAGATGTGAAAGTGGGAAAAGACACCCTGCGCGTGTACAATGTTCATTTGGCTTCTATGTCTATAGAGGCAGAAGCATTTGAGAATTACGACAGTGCAAAATTGGTCTACAAGCAAACCCTCGGCAAACTGCAATTAGGAAGTCTTCAGCGAGCCCAGCAGATGAACATTCTATTGGAACACCTTGGCAATAGTCCCTATGAAGTAATTTTGATGGGTGATCTAAATGAACTGCCCTACTCCAATGCTTACTTTCGTCTAAGTGAATCACTCCAAAATGCCTTCGAGCTTGCTGGCAGAGGATTTGGATTCACCTTCAATCGAATTCTTTTTTTCTTGAGAATAGACCATATTTTCTCCACACCGGCATTAAAGCCTATTCAGTTTAAAACACACGCAGAGGTGGACTATTCAGATCATTATCCCATATCGGCTACCTTTACCTGGGATGGTTTCGAGCCTTAAAACTCATTCAAAATTGAAACTGGGTTTTACCTTAGTAGAAAAAATAGGTCAATTTCTTAACTTGCATCCTCAGTATTAACCTAAGCCTTTATGCAGCAATACCACGATTTGATGAAGCGAATCCTTTCCGAAGGGGTGAAAAAAACCGACCGTACCGGAACAGGAACTATCAGCGTTTTTGGACATCAAATGCGGTTCAATCTTGCAGAAGGCTTTCCTGTCGTGACTACCAAAAAGTTACACCTCCGATCCATCATCATCGAATTACTTTGGTTTTTGAGAGGTGAGTCCAATATCACCTGGTTGAAAGAAAATGGGTGCTCGATTTGGGACGAGTGGGCGGATGAGAATGGAGACCTTGGACCGGTCTATGGCTACCAGTGGAGACATTGGCCCGATGGAAAAGGAGGAGAAATCGACCAGATCAAAAACCTCATTCATCAAATCAAAACCAAACCAGACAGCAGAAGACACCTCGTTAGCGCCTGGAATGTGGCCAACGTGGATGAAATGGCCCTCCCACCCTGCCATACGCTCTTCCAATTTTATGTAGCAGACGGCAAATTGTCTTGCCAGCTCTACCAACGGAGTGCAGATGTTTTTCTCGGAGTTCCTTTCAACATTGCTTCTTACGCCCTATTCACGATGATGGTCGCCCAAGTTTGTGACCTAGAGCCTGGGGACTTTGTACATACCTTTGGGGATGCTCATTTGTACTTGAACCACCTGGAGCAAACGGAACTGCAACTTAGCCGAGATTGCAGACCGCTGCCTACCATGAAGATCAACCCAGCAGTGAAAGATATCTTCTCCTTCACTTACGAAGATTTTGAATTGCTGAACTACGATCCACACCCGCACATCAAAGCGCCAGTAGCCATTTAATTCAACCTACAGATTCCGCTGCCAATTTGATTGAAATACTTAAAAAAGCGCCTCTAGAATTTCTGGAGGCGCTTTTTACATTTATGGAGCTGTAAGATTTAGTTACCCAATTCGTACTTGAGGGTTCTCCCCTTTTCCACTGCTGGAAGCCCTTCGGTCATCCAAAGCGGCGCAGGAGCTCCTTTTAAGTAATGGTCAAAGAACTGGCTCAAACGAACGGAAAGGTCTTTTGCATTTTTTCGTTGCACCAAGTTGTGATCTTCTCCATTGTATTGCAGTAGCCAGGCGGGCTTGTTGAGGCGCTTGAGCCCCATAAACATCTCTATTCCTTGGTACCAAGGTACAGATCCATCTGCATCGTTGTGCATAATCAAGACTGGAGTATTGACGCGATCCAAGGTGAATAAGGGAGAGTTTTCCAAGTAATACAAGGGCTTCTCCCAAAGTGTTCCCCCGATTCGGGACTGAGTCTGCTCATATTGAAACATGCGGCTCATGCCTGTACCCCAGCGTATGCCTCCATAAGCAGAAGTCATATTGACCACCGGAGCCCCTGCTCCTGCCGCCTTAAATAAATTGGTTCGAGTCATCAAATAAGCTACCTGATACCCTCCCCAACTTTGACCTTGAATAGCTATATTTTCGGCATCTATACCTCCTTGGGAAATAACAGCTTGTACTCCAGGCATAATGCAATCGTAGGCACTAGGTCCTGGAAGTCCTAGGTCATATTTGATATCCGGTACAAATACAACGTAATCATTGCTTACAAAATAAGGGATATTGATGGTGGATCGGCTAGGAGCAGGTGGACGGTAATTGTGAAGGGTCTCACTGTTCCGCTCATAGAAATAAACCATCATTGGGAATTTTTTCACCCCATCAAATCCTTCTGGCGTAAACAAAAGTCCTTGGAGCGGAGTCCCATCTTGAGCCAAATAGGATACCAATTTGACATTTCCCCACTTGACACCAGCTTGTTGTGGATTGAGCGCTGAAGCCTTTACCAAAGAAGAAAAAGTCAAGTCACTTAAGTAGAGATTAGGACTTTCCTTGTAAGTAGAACGGCGAAAAAGAAGTTGTGAGGAATTTTCAGCCTTCCGAATTCCGTAATTGAGGTGATCGGTGAATAACAACTCTTTAGGAAGGCCTTTGCCTTGGTAGTTGGCAGAATAGAATCCACTTTTCTTGTTCACTTCATCAAAACCCGACAGAATGAGTGGCTCTTTCGGATCGATAGCTACCTCATCCACTTTCAAACGTTCTCTACGGAAAGAATTTTGTGTCCTACGTCCTTCTCCCCCAGTAAGGTTTTGTGCGGATGCAGGATTTCGGGGATCCACCTTCCACAAATCAAAACGGTCATTGATCAGAAAAGAAGCATCACCTTCCAGCCATCCTGCTGCACCATAACTGCTTGGCAAGGAAGGAGAATCGTGTATTTCATCGTAAAAAGGCACTGGAATTGCGGCAGTCAAGTTGATTTTTGCTTTGGCTTTTAGGTCATATGCCACCCAAGAGCTGTCCCTCGCATCGTACCAATAAGCATAATTTCCCCCAGGAGAAAGGCGAGCAGATCCAGAAGCATTTTTTTCAATCAAGGATTTATTTCCTGTGGCCAGATCAAGAAGGTACAGGTCGCGTCCGATTTGGATATCCCAACTGTAACTTTTACGATAGGGTGCCTCGGTCCATGCAAGGGCAATCTCTTGCGTAATTTTGTTTTCGAGTTGGACTTCGTCTACCTCAGGAGTACCGAGCTGCACCACCTTCAAATCTACAAGTGAAAGTACGGTCAGGTAACTCTTCTTCTCTTCCTGTGACTTGTTTTTGAGTTGCATGGGTTGGATATCATCATCCTGCCAACCCCAGATATCTAAGCTTACTCTATCCTCGTCAAGCAAAGTACTGTCGTCTTCGTAGGAATAATCCTTGTAATCCATGGCTACACCAAAGAATAGTCTCTTTTCATCTTCAGAAAACCGAATGGAGGCATCAGGACTAATTCGGCTGTTTTCAAGTTTGACAGCTGATTTATCCAATTCAACTACTACCATTTTCTTTTTGAGGTCATAAACCTGCAACTTATGACTTGGCTTTTTGGCCTTCAGGGAGTCGTCGCTCGTCACGAAAGACAAGAAAGAAGACTGGGGAGAAAAAGACATTCCTGTGTAGATCGTCATCTTTTCATGAACCAGCCTTTGCTCTCCAGAGGTCAAATCAAGCAAATGAAGGGCTGCATTATCTTGTTTTTCTTCTTCAGCAAGCAGGTAGTACAAGAAATCGCCATTTGGAGCAAAGCTGAAGGACTTCACACGATCTAGCTCCCATTTTTTTGTCCCATCAAGTGATCTCACGAGCAATTTGGTACCGTCGGTCTTTTTCGGTTTTTCTACTTTCTTGGTAGAATCTGAGGGACTCTGCTCCTTGGGACTGTCCTTTGGGGCCAACTCCTTTTCAAAATGGATTGCGATCCAACTTCCCTTTTCCCTCGGGGTAGCAAAAGATTTTACTCGGGCGATTTTTTCCAATTTACCTGTGGCCAACTGAAGAATAAATAAACTATCCTTAGGCAGATCATCGGCCTTTTTCTTCTTTAGTTTGAGCGCATAAACCGAATCTTTCTGAGCCACGATTTTACCTACTGCATAGGCATCATCAACTGTAAATTGAAAGCCAGTTCCTCGGGGAATTAGTTTCTTCTGAGAGGGATTCTTGAATGGAAAAATTTCCACCCTTCCATCTCCCTGTTGAGGCGAGATTTGGTAGCCTACAAAAGCTCCATTCTTGGTGATTTTATCAGCTGAGAGGCTTTCCCATCCATCGTAATCTGCATGGGTAAGTGCTCGTTTTTGCTGCGCAAACAGCGATTGAGAGATCAATAGAAGGGTAAAAACCCATCCAGTAGTGATTCGTAAGTTGATCATGAATGCAATTAATTACTTAGGGTAAATTCTTTTTCAATAAATCCTCCTCGTGTGGATGAAAGCTTAATTTTTCCTTTGACAGGGGCATCTCCTTTCACCTGTACGGTAAAGGTGGCTGTCTTCTTCTCGCCCGCTCCAGTGTAGCCAGCGTAGATAGTCTTATCGTACAAGCTAGGCGTAACGATACGCACGGTCGCGTTTTGATCTCCTTTCAGCAAGTCCTTATCAAAATCCAAAGACACGCGATCCTCTTGCACGATTTTCACCAGTTTGGCCTGCTCCAAGGCAACAGGCAATTTCCCTGAGTTGACCCAAGTTAAGGTCACTTGGTATTCGCCAGCTTTTACTTTTTTCACTTTCAAATCCTCCACGACCAGCTGAGGCAATCTCTTGGCCATCGCTAGGTTGAAGAGGGCTTGCTTTTTAGCCCAGCTTTCCAACTGCCAAGGGGGGCCGTTTTGACCAAAAAACTTAGGGTGAAAACCGCCAAGCTCTACTTCTCCCAATTCAGGATGCGTAAAAGCAGTCCAGACCTTAAACCCTTTGCTTCCATTGGACTCGTCATCCCACATCAGCCCGTCGTAATCGTCATAGATGCCATCGTTGTCGTAATCCTTCATGGCTCCATTGTTCCAAAGCTCATCCCCATACCAAATGCTGCCATAGTAAAAGTAGCCGAAGTCAGGTCCGTGTCCGAATAGCGGCTCTGGCTTAAGTGGATCCCCAGTCATGGAATTGACCTTGTAGCGGGTGGCGTAGGTTTCATACACATCCCCAGCCCAAGGGTAAGCGGTAAAAGATAGTCCTAACTGATCCATTTCCTTGTAAATCGCCAAATCCTGTGGGTACATGCGCTCCTCACTTTTGGAGGTGGAAGGTGGTCGCAAGTGCATCGGTACCCGAGTATCCATGGAGTTGACCACGGAAATATTGGGGTGACTCATCATCCACAAAACTGTAGCGCGAGATTCTATTTCGCTGAGCGGATACTCTCCTGCACCAAATTGGGTATATCCCCTACCAGTCAGGTCTGCGCCGGTATTTGGACGCCAGTTTTCAGGGTAGTTGCGGTGAAGATCTAGCCCGCCAATGCCGTCTTCGTTGTATCGACCATCACCATCGTTATCAATTCCCTCAGAATAGACAAGGTAGTCTCCCTTGCCTGGGAAAGTTTGCTCCATCAGCCTTCCCTTAGGATCTTTTGGATCAATGATGTAGTTGGCTTTTTCTTTTTCCTCTGGAGTCACTGCCTTTTTTCGGACTTGGTACAAGATCCCATCTCCATCTAAGTCTTCCTCTGGATCTTCGTCAAGCATTCCATCTCGATCGGTGTCCTGTGGCTTGACCGTACTGCGATTGCGCTGGGCAGTATACAAGTACATGTTTGATCCATCTGGATTATTCTGCGGGCGTAGGTAAATCACCTTGGTATCGATCAATGCAGTGATTTCGGGGTCCTTGCCGTAATTTTCTAAGAGGTGCTGCGTCATCCACAGGATCGATTCACTTGCGGTAATTTCACCAGAATGTCTACCTCCTTCAAAATACGCTGCAGGCTTATCTGTGTCCTTCCCAGTTTTTTTATTGGTCAGCGTCATTTGGTAGATTGGTCTCCCTTCAAAAGATTTCTCTACAACATATAGGTCTACCAAATCGGGATACTGCTTCGCCCAGGTTTCATACCAATGGTACATCACATCGACCGTATGGTATTTGGTAAAGTCGAGCATAGCGCCTGGACGATACTCTACTTCAGGAAATTCAAACTTCTTGAAAAAAGAAGTACCGTGACGTTCACCTGAAACTAGGTAGTGTTTGCTTTTTGTGTTTTTCTCTGGAAACACTTGCTCGGGCACAAAAGGCCTAACCTGTGCTAGAAGCGCAGTTGAAAGCAGTAAGATCGGGAAAAATAGGAGTTGTCTTTTCATGGAATGGGTTGTTGACTAGCTAAAAATAGGGAAGAGAAGTAGAGAATTAGTTGCCGTTAAAAAAAAATATGCGGAAGAACACAGGTAAAAACAAAAAGGTCTCATCATAGACAAGACCCTTTTCAGAATATAAACCCAAATATAACTTTAGAGATTAAAAGTTCTTTTTCAGTTTGAATTCTTCGGCCGATTTAAATTGGACAAGTTCTTTTTGAATTTTATGTTGAAAAACTCAAAATTAAATTTGGCTGCAGAAGACTTTCACAAAGGAAATAGATTTTATACAAAATTGCAAATTGAAAAAATAATTTTGGAATATTTTAAACAATCTATAATTTCATGCATCCTTTATTAAAAATCATCTAAATCACACACCAAAAAATGGACAAAATTTTAGATATCGATAATGTTGATCTGAAGATTATCTCCTTGCTCAATGAAGATGCAAAGACTCCATACACTGAAATTGCTAAAAAAGTATTCGTTTCTTCCGGTACAGTCCATGTGCGGATGAAGAAATTGGAGGACATGGGCGTCGTAAAAAGTGCGACTCTAAATATTGATTTCTCCAAGCTAGGCTACGATATATCGGCATTCTTGGGGATTTACCTGGAGAAAAGCTCACTGTATGATACCGTGATCGAAAAATTGAAAGGAATTGCTGAGGTAGTCAGTGCTTATTACACTACAGGAAATTACTCCATTTTTGCTAAAATCATCTGTAGAGATACCAATCACCTCCGTCTTGTGCTGGACAAAATCCAAAAAGTGGATGGAATTGACCGAACAGAAACTTTAATTGTCTTGGAAGAAAGTATCAATAGACCAATCTCATTTTTTGACAAGGAGAAATAATTCTATTTAGATTAAATCTAGATAAATAAGGGAGCAAAAGCCTTTAATTTTATAGAAAAATGTGAAGCAAAAACTTCACATTTTTTTTTCGCCCCTAGTCAACTGATTTTTAGTAGTTTGAGAATAGCCTTCACTAAAATACTAGAAGTCCCAAATGTTTTTTAATGGGCCCGCGAACATATTTTTTTGTTTGAATGTTGTACTTTTACAATCAAACTATAATTAGTCTAAACAACTCAGTTCATGAGCAAAGACAACCAGATCTTAGAAGACCTCAACTCGAAAGAATACGAGCATGGATGGTCCGTTAATTTCGAGACAGATGAGGCCCCAATTGGCCTAAATGAAGATATAATTCGTTGGATTTCAACTAAAAAAGAAGAGCCAAGTTGGTTGCTGGATTGGAGATTAAAGGCATTCAAGATCTGGCAGGGTATGACAGAGCCTACTTGGGCCAATGTCAATTACCTTAAGATGGATTTACAGGCTTTGCGCTATTACTCTGCTCCCAAGCAAAGTAAAAAGGCGAAAAACATAAACGAAGTAGATCCAGAGTTAATTGCCATTTACGAAAGATTAGGAATTTCCCTCAACGAACAGAAAAGGCTTCAAGGGATTGCGATTGATGTAGTGCTTGATTCCGTATCTGTGGCCACTACGTTTAAAGAAACTTTAGGTAAGCTTGGAATCGTTTTTTGCTCCTTTAGTGAGGCAGTAAAAGAACATCCAGAGTTGATTCAAAAATACTTAGGTTCCGTAATTCCGATGACGGACAACTACTATGCTGCGTTAAATGCCGCTGTATTTTCGGATGGATCGTTTTGTTACATCCCCAAAGGGGTGCGTTGTCCAATGGAATTGTCTACCTATTTCCGGATTAATGCCGCAAATACGGGTCAATTTGAGCGTACGCTGATTGTAGCAGATGACTCTTCTTATGTGTCTTATCTGGAAGGTTGTACCGCTCCTCAACGTGACGAAAATCAACTTCATGCTGCCGTAGTAGAAATCTACGCCGGTGCTCATGCAGAAGTCAAATACTCCACCGTTCAGAACTGGTTTCCAGGTGATAAAAATGGAAAAGGCGGAATTTATAATTTTGTAACCAAGCGTGGAATTTGTGCCGGTGACCATTCCAAGATTTCTTGGACGCAAGTGGAAACTGGTTCGGCCGTAACTTGGAAATATCCTTCTTGCATTCTCAAAGGAGATTATTCGATCGGTGAGTTTTATTCCGTAGCAGTTACCAACAACTACCAGCAAGCAGATACAGGAACTAAAATGATCCATATTGGTAAAAACACCAAGTCAAGGATTGTTTCCAAAGGTATTTCTGCTGGTAAATCTCAAAACTCCTACCGAGGACAGGTTCAGGTCATGAAGCGTGCACACAATGCACGTAACTTTTCACAATGCGACTCCCTTTTGATGGGCAACCAATGTGGAGCCCATACCTTTCCTTACATCGACATTGCCAATCCTTCCGCCAAGGTGGAACACGAAGCCACGACTTCAAAAATCGGTGAGGATCAAATCTTCTATTGCAATCAACGAGGTATTGCCACTGAAGATGCGGTAGCCTTGATTGTGAATGGCTATGCCAAAGAGGTATTGAACCAGCTCCCAATGGAGTTTGCCGTGGAAGCTCAGAAATTATTAGCACTCACCCTGGAGGGTTCGGTAGGTTAACCTACCACGGCAGGTTGACCTACCGCGGTAGGTCAACCTCGCCGAAAATCAAACGCGTACCTTAGAATAACTAGCTCATGCTTTCTATAAAAAATCTACATGCCTCCATTGAAGGCACTCCTATCCTTAGAGGAATCAACCTTGAAGTAAAAGCAGGCGAAGTACATGCAATCATGGGTCCCAATGGCTCTGGTAAATCTACCCTAGCCTCCGTACTTGCGGGAAGAGAAGAATACGAAGTCACCGAAGGAGAAGTTTTATTTCAAGGAAAAGAACTCCTAGCCCTCTCCCCAGAAGACCGCGCTCGTGAAGGTGTATTTTTGGCTTTCCAGTATCCAATTGAAATTCCCGGGGTCTCTACGACCAACTTCTTGCGAACAGCGCTCAACCAGGTTAGAGAATACAGAGGCCAAGAACCATTAGATGCTGTCAAATTTCTTTCGCTGATGAAAGAAAAAATGGCCTTGGTGGAAATAGATCAAAAATTATTGAGCCGCTCTTTAAATGAAGGCTTCTCTGGTGGAGAGAAAAAGCGAAATGAGATTTTCCAAATGGCGATGCTGAATCCGGTACTCTCCATTTTGGATGAAACTGATTCTGGTTTGGACATTGATGCGCTTCGAATCGTATCCAATGGTGTTAATAAGTTGAAATCTGATACGACTGCAACCATTGTGGTTACCCACTACCAACGCCTTCTCGACTACATCGTTCCTGATTTTGTTCACGTCCTTTACAAAGGAAGAATTGTCAAGTCAGGCACGAAGGAACTTGCCCTTGAACTCGAAGAAAAAGGCTACGATTGGATCAAAGAAGAAGTTGATTCTACTGCCACCGTCTGATCCCAACCGCCACACACATGAGTACCTTGACCCAACAGGAATTAGTTCTTGGTCTTTTTGAAGCATCACCGGCTACTTTTCTTTCTTTGCGCCAACTGGGTAAGGAAAGTTTTTATGCACAGGGGATGCCAGCTCTCAAATCCGAAGAATATAAATTCACCCCAATAGCCAAGAAATTGGAGAGCGGCTTGACTGATTTTTCTCCAGCTAAACCGGTAAAAATTAGCGCCGATCAGGTTAAATCGGCTGCATTTGCTGGTTTTGAAGGAGTAGTATTGGTTTTTTCCAATGGCCAGTATTTGCCTGAACTTTCCAATTCAACGGAAGGACTTACTTTAAATCTACTTTCTAAGACTGAAAACACCCCTCTGGGAAGTATTGCCAAAGCGGATAAGGATCCGTTCACTGCCTTAAATCAGGCGACTTTCACGGACGGATTACACCTTTCCATTGACAACAAGAAAGTAATTGAGTCTCCGATTTTATTACTCCAGTTTCACCAAGCTCAGGGAGGACAAGTGATTTCTCCACGGATTTGGATTGAAGCAGGGGATTTTTCAAAAGCCACCTTTATCGATTACCAGGTCTCCTTGGATGATGCCCCCTACTTTGTAAATAAGGTCGTAGAAATCAAAGGTGGGGTTCATGCGGACATTACCTACCACAGCTTACAAGAAGAAAGCAACCAAGTGATTGAGGTGAGCAACGTAGTGACGGATATCCAACAGGATTCCCAGTTTACTTCTACGCAAATCACTCTTTCTGGGGATATGGTGCGTAACAACCTGACCTTAAACTTATTGGGTAGCAACTCTGTAGGCAACATGTATGGCCTCTACCTCCTAGATGGCAAATCGCATGTAGACAACCATACCAACGTAGACCATACGATTCCCCATGCTGAATCGAATGAACTTTACAAAGGCATTTTGGCGGACCAAAGCCGAGGCGTATTTAATGGTAAAATTTTCGTGCGCCAAATCGCACAAAAGACGAATGCCTTCCAGCAAAACAACAACATCCTGCTTTCGGATGATGCGATCATCAATACTAAACCTCAACTTGAGATTTGGGCAGATGACGTGAAGTGCTCTCACGGATGTACTGTAGGACAGCTTGATGAAGAAGCCCTATTTTATCTCCAGGCAAGAGGAATCGACAAAATCACAGCACGAGGACTATTGCTGTATGCTTTTGCAGGTGAGGTACTTGACAAAATCGAGGAAGATAGCCTTCGAAATTACATTGTAAATCAAATCCAAAAGCGACTCGTAAGCAATTTCTAAGCCATGTCCATCCAGATCAATTCCATCAGGAGCCTTTTCCCAATACTTCACCAGGAGGTAAACGGGAATCCCTTGATTTATTTGGACAATGCTGCCACCACTCAAAAAACACAGGCAGTACTGGATGCACTTTCCCACTACTACGAGAAGGACAATTCCAATATCCACCGAGGTGCGCATACCTTGGCAGATCGTGCTACAAGACAGTTTGAGGAGACCCGCGAAAGCGTCAAAGCATACATTGGGGCTCGAGAATCAGCAGAAATCATTTTTACCCGAGGCACTACCGAAAGCATTAACCTGGTAGCCAAAACCTTCGGTGCCAAATACCTTCAAAAAGGAGACGAAATCCTCATTTCCACGCTTGAGCATCACAGCAACATTGTGCCTTGGCAGATGCTTTGTGAACATACTGGTGCCATCCTCAAGATCATCCCTATTACAGATGCGGGGGAACTGGTATGGGAAGAATTTGAAAAATTGCTCAGCTCAAAAACCAAGTTGGTCAGTATCGTCCATGCATCCAATGCGCTCGGTACCATCAATCCTGCAAAAAGAATCATCGATGCGGCCCATGCCGTAGGTGCAAAAGTGTTACTCGACGGTGCTCAATCTACTTCTCATTTGGACGTAGATGTACAGGCACTCGATTGTGATTTTCTAGTTTTTTCTTCACACAAACTTTATGGTCCTACTGGATTAGGAGTTTTGTACGGCAAACGAGAACTCCTAGAAGCCATGCCTCCCTTCCTTGGAGGTGGGGAGATGATTCGTGAGGTGACTTTTGAGAAAACCACCTACAACACCATTCCTTTCAAGTTTGAAGCGGGCACTCCAAGTATAGCTGAAGTGATCGCATTTAAGCCTGCGCTGGATTTCATTACATCGACAGGCAAGGCAAACATTCACCACCATGAGAATGACTTACTGCAGTACACAGTAGAATTACTTCAGGATGTCAAAGGAGTCATTCCTGTTGGAACTGCTGCTGAAAAGATAGCCGTCTTCTCCTTCAATATTCAATCCATGCACCCCTTCGATGTGGGACAGTTGCTCGATGCCAAGGGCATTGCTGTACGCACTGGCCACCATTGCACCCAGCCTTTGATGCAGCGATTGGGACTAGAAGGTACCGTTCGTGCCTCCTTTGCTGTATACAATACCCGAGCTGAAGTAGAAGTATTTGCCCAAGCAGTAGCCAAAATTGCTAGCCTAAAGAATAAATGAGCACGATCGCAGACATACAAAATGAAATCGTAGCCGAATTCGAGATTTTGGGTGAAGACCGAGAATCGACGATTTTTTACATCATGGAGTTGGGAGGAACCTTAGAGCCCTATCCAGAATCCTTCCGTAAAGACGATTACATTATTCAAGGATGTCAATCGAAAGTTTGGTTAGTGGCTGAGATGCATGAAGGAAAAGTAATTTACAAAGCCGATAGCAATACCGATATTACCAAAGGGTTGATTTCACTGCTTATTCGGGTACTAAATCATCGAAGCCCGAAGGAAATTCTGAGTACCGATCTTGATTTTATCCCAAGAATTGGAATGGGAAATATCCTAGGCAGTCAACGATCGAATGGATTGGCAGCGATGATGAATCAAATGAAGCGCTATGCCCTAGCTTTTCAAACCAAGCAAAACGCCTAACATGAACGTCGACGAAGCATCTGAGAATAAAATACAAATTGATAACCTACGGGATAAGGTGGTCACAGTCATTAAATTGGTTTATGACCCAGAAATTCCCGTTGACGTGTATGAATTAGGATTAATTTATGAGATCAGTGTTTACCCGGTAAACAATGTATTTGTATTAATGACACTTACCTCTCCAAATTGCCCTTCGGCTGAGTTTATTCCTTCAGAAGTGAAGGAAAAAATTCAACAAATCGAAGGAATTAGCCATGTTGAAGTCGAGGTAACATTTGAACCACCCTATACCCAAGACATGATGTCTGAGGTAGCCAAATTAGAATTAGGATTTCTTTAACACGAAAAATAACACGCAGAATTATGTATCCTGAAGAATTAATTGCCCCCATGCGCGCTGAGTTGTCTCTCGTTGGATTCGAAGAGTTTCGTACAGCCGATCAAGTAGCTGCCCACCTAGGTCCAGATCATAAAGGAACTACCTTTCTAGTAGTCAATTCAGTATGCGGATGTGCTGCTGGTGCTGCTAGACCTGGAGTAAAAATGGCGCTAGAACAAGCTGGCAAAAAGCCAACGACACTCGCTACAGTATTTGCTGGAAACGACCGCGATGCCGTTGCTAAAGTTCGAGAATTGGTATTGCCCTATCCTCCCTCCTCTCCTGCTATGGCGTTGTTTAAGGATGGTGAACTCGTACACTTTGTGGAGAGACACCATATCGAAGGAAGAAATGCCAAAATGATTGGAGAGCATTTGGTCGAAGTTTTTCAACATTTCTGTGATTAAAAAAAGTCCTTCGGGACTTTTTTGTTTATCCACCAAAAGAGGTTATCCATTCTATAAATAGGATTTATTGTTTTAGACCTTGATAATCAGCTGATTAAATAGGAACTAAATTAAACTAAATCCATTTAACCTATTTTGAGATTACCGGTATAATAATATATTTGAAAAATGGCCGATTTTAATAACTTGAGGCCGATTTTAGAGTTATACATCCAAAATAAGCTACAAACAATCCACCATGTCTGATTCTGCCAAGCTGTTCTACAACGGACAAGAGTTTGAGTTTCCAGTTATCATAGGTACTGAAAACGAACCTGCAATTGACATTGCAAAACTTAGAAGTGATACCGGTCTGATTACCATTGATTCTGGTTTCAAAAACACGGGTTCAACCACCAGTTCGATCACATTTCTAGATGGCGAAGAAGGCATCCTTCGATACAGAGGTTACCGAATTGAAGATCTTGCAGAAAAATCCAGCTTCATGGAAGTGGCTTACCTCCTTATTTATGGAGACCTACCCACTCAAGCCCAGTTTGAAGATTTCACAAAGCAGATCACCTACCATACCTTGGTTCATGAAGACATCAAAAAGATTCTAGATGGCTTCCCTTCCAATGCCCATCCAATGGGTGTGCTTTCCTCTTTAATCTGCTCTTTATCTGCATTTTATCCGGATTCGTTAAACCCAAATAGTACCCCAGAAGAGGTCAATTTGAGTATGATTCGTCTGCTAGCCAAAATGCCAACTTTTGCGGCATGGGCTTATAAAAATAAGATGGGACATCCAGTGAATTATCCAGACAACTCACTGGATTACTGTTCCAATTTCTTGAAAATGATGTTCGCACTCCCTGCTGAGCGCTACCAAGTAGATCCAGTGGTTGCCAAAGCATTAGACGTACTCTTGATACTTCATGCAGACCACGAGCAAAACTGCTCTACCTCCACTGTTCGTATGGTAGGTTCTTCTCAAGGACCTATTTACGCGTCTATTTCTGCTGGTATCAATGCCCTTTGGGGACCACTTCATGGCGGAGCCAACCAGTCAGTGATTGAAATGCTTGAAGCGATTAAAGCCGATGGAGGAAATGCTAAAAAATACCTCGATAAGGCAAAAGACAAAAACGATCCCTTCCGATTGATGGGATTTGGTCACCGTGTGTACAAAAACTTCGATCCAAGAGCAACCATTATCAAAAAGGCTGCCGACGACGTACTAGCCAAGCTTGGTATAAAAGACCCAGTTTTGGATATCGCGAAGGAGCTTGAATATGCAGCCCTGAACGATCCTTATTTTGTTGAACGGAAGTTGTACCCCAACGTAGATTTCTATTCCGGCATCATCTACCGTGCATTGGGTATTCCTACTGACATGTTCACAGTGATGTTTGCCTTGGGCCGTCTACCTGGCTGGATTGCTCAATGGAAAGAAATGATTCAAAAAGGTGAGCCTATCAGCAGACCAAGACAAGTGTATAATGGTGCTACCGAAAGAGATTACGTAGCAATGCCAAAGCGGTAATCCTCCTCATTGCAACACTAGGCAGCGCCTTTATTTTTTTCTTCAATTTGATTGAAAAGAAATTAAAGGCGCTGTTTTTTTACCTTAATGAACCTGTCACAATAGACTTTATAAAAACATGAATCCAACAACCCTTGAAGAAGCAGTAGCGCTCACCCAAAAATTCACTTCTCGACCATCAAATGAAGAACTTCTCCGCTTGTATGGCTTGTACAAACAAGCTACTGAAGGCGATAATGAAGAAGAACGGCCTGGAGGATTTGATTTTAAAGCGGCCGCTAAATACAATGCCTGGCTCATGCTCAAAGGAAAATCAAAAGAGGACGCCAATACAGCTTACGTGGAGTTGGTTACCGAACTATCCGGAAAATACCTCTAAACTCTAAAGCCCTGAAGCATCTTCAGGGCTATTTTTTTCATAGTACTTGGCTAGAAAACTTCCAAGAATCAATTGCTGCAAGTGGTACAGCATTACAGGAAGTAACATCAACCCAAAGATTGCAGCGCTAGGAAACAATACCTTTCCAATTGCGACTCCATGTACCAAGGATTTGGTAGAACCACAGAAAAGGGCGGCGATTCGATCCTCCTTTGAAAAAGAAACCATTTTTGTGAGTAGAAAGAGTATCCCCACGACCAGGATCAAAATAAATAGCATAAATAAAGCCAATGCTCCCAAGCTTAACCAGGAGAAAGAAGCAAAAAGCTGTTGTGAAAAAGACTCCGAAAATGTGGTAAATACAATGGAGAGAATAACTGTTTGATCTAAATATTTCAAGCGATTCAAAAAGGGCTTAATCTTTGGAAACAAATACTTGTGCAATGCCAATCCCAACAGGACCGGGAGTACAACTTTGAAAGACAAGTCAATAATCGAAGCCCAAAGATCGAGTTCGCCTGCGATCTCCCCTCCTGCAATGCCCATCCAAAACGGAGTGATCACCACCCCTAACAGGCTTGAAAGACTGGCATTGAAGATGGCTGCAGCCACATTACCCTTAGCAATTGACACCAACACTACCGAAGCACTAACAGTGGAAGGCAAAGCACCTAGGTAGCTGATACCCAGCGCAAAATTTGGATCTATTCCTGGAACAAATTTGAGTAAAGTAAACACCAGCAATGGAAAGCCCAAAAATGTGGTCACCTGAATTAAAACATGAAGTCTCCAGTTGTTCAGCCCCGTTCGCAGCTGTGCTGGATCAAGCTTCAGTCCATAAAAGAAGAAAAGAAGCGCAATGCCCACTTGGATAAATGGCTTCCAGGGAAGGTTGGACTCCGTTGAACCCAATTCCGGTAGGATTCCCGCCAAACCTATGGCGCATAGAATGCCTACCAAAAATCCATTCAGGCCAACGCGAGCTAATGATTCACCTAATTTGGACTTCATGGGTGAACCAGTCTTTTGAAATTATCACAGAAAATAGCAGTAGCAATAGCAACATTGAGGGATTCTGCCTTTCCAAAGCTTGGAATGGTAATCTTGCTGCTCACCCATTTTTCCACCTCTTTTGAGATTCCCTGGGACTCATTCCCAAGCAGAAGCACACCTGGAGTTGGGTCTGTAAGTTCATGGATGGATTCTCCTTCCAAAAATGCACCATACACTGGTAATTTCCATTCTTGAAACGCTTGGGCTAGATCACCGTAGTAAAACTGAACCCGCGTAAACGAACCCATGGAAGATTGAATCACTTTCGGGTTGTAAAATTCAGCGGTGTGCGTAGAAAAAATTAATTTTTTGATGCCATACCAATCGGCAATCCGAATGATTGTTCCTAGGTTGCCCGGGTCCCGAACCTCATCCAATGCAAGGATAAGCTCGCCTTTTTCTGGCAAAAATGCTTGGTTGGGCTTCATTTGAACTACTGCCAAGGCAGCATCATTGCTTTGGTACTGTCCCAGCTGCTCGAGTTGGTTTGGGGTTACAAAAAGCACCTCGAACGCTTTGCCGCTCAATAATGCGGCATGTTTCGTAGCAAATTCCTGAGTGACCAGAAGTAAATCCACCGTAAAACTGGATTGAAAAACTTCAACCACACTTTTCTCTCCTTCTACAAAGAATTTTCCCGACTCAAGTCGGTATTTTTTTTGATGTAAGGATTTTATAAACTTAACCGTATTTTTGCTTAGCATTCGTCCTCCATTTCGAACTTGAAATCTTCCAAATATATACTTTTTCTCAGTCTACTCTGGTTTTGCCTTGGCTGCTCTTTGACCAGAAATTTGGGAGAGGATGACTATGTGGTCTACGACAATGAATTGGTAGGCTTATCTCTTGCGGATCCCGAAGCACTTCAACAACTATTCGAACAAGAACCCAATACCCGAATTTTAGGAGGTTCATTTGGGGTAATGCTTTACCGAATAGGAAACCAATTTTACGACAGTAGTAAGGTTGCTGCCAAACGTAAAAAAGTGATTGACGAATTGGAAAGCCTTCAATCCTATGATGAGGCTCAACAAGGTGAATTATCCTACAAACGAAAAGTAGAAAACTCAAAGATCAAGTTAGAAGGCCTAGATAAGAAAATAGAATATGGAAATGCCCTGATGCGAACGGGAAATCCTGTAGTCCTCTTGGATAGTAGTTTGGTAGAAAAATCAAGTAAAAACATGAAAGGCTATTTGGTCAATCATGGTTTTTTTGATGCAGAGGTTGACTACAGTATTTCAGTAAAAAGCCAAAAAGCTTCCATCTCCTACGAAATCGAAGAAAATAAACCTTACATCCTTGACTCGGTCTACACGCGTGTCGACAATCCTGAGATTCAAGACCTGCTGTCTAATTTTTCATCCAATTCCTTTATCAAAAAAGGACAGATATACAATCAGGACAACATCACCGAAGAACGTAATCGATTAGAGGAGCTGCTCAAAAACAAGGGGTATTACATGTTTTCGAAGTCCTATGTCAACTACATCGCGTACCAAGACACTGCGGCGAAGTCCATACGACTGGAGCAAGTCATCCAAAAACCTACTTTCGCTGAAAGCCATCAAGTATATACCCTCGATTCGATCAGCCTACGAATCAATCCCCCTTCGGATGAGTTTGCAGACAGACAAATTCAAACCCAATACCAAGGGATTGATTTTTCCTTTTATCGAGATCGCTATTCAGCCAAAATTCTAGCCTCAAGAATTCAATTGCAAAAGGGAAAGCCTTACAACAGGATTGATGCACTTGAAACGCAGCGACTAATTAATAGCTTGGATCTTTTTCGGTTCGTCAACATTACTTTTGATACGCTAGGAACCTCCTTATCGGCCGCTATTTACACACAACCCAATCAAAAATACCAGCTCACCAACCAGCTGGGGATAACCATCACGGAACAGCTTCCAGGGCCCTTTTTTAGTACGGCACTGAGAAATCGTAATTTCTTTAGGGCTGGAGAATTGCTTGAACTCAATTTCAGAGCTGGCTTGGAAGGTGTTGCTTCTGCCACAGGCCAAGGTGTGTACCAAAGCAGTGAAATCAACACCTCACTTTCTGTAATTTTCCCTAGATTTTTAATCCCATTTTCCCCAAAGACACTCCAACAATTGGGGAAATACAACCCGACTACACGAGTTCAATTTGGATACCTGAGTACCAATCGGCCGGAATACAACCGAAATGCGATCAATGGACAATTGGGATACACCTGGGCTACGCGCAACAATCGTCAATCCTTTACGATCAATGCTGCGGATGTCAGCTACATCCGTACGCCCTATATTCAGGACGAATTCCTAGGCATTCTGGAAAACTTACAGAGCGATGGAAACAACCTGATCTGGTCATTTCTACCCTCCCTGATTAGTAGTTTTTCAGGTCAGACGCTAATCAATTTTAATCGATACGGCGATTTTTCAGCGCGAAAAGCCTCCCTACTCCGAATTTTTGGAGAAAGTGGCGGGACTACCTTGAATTTTACGAATGTTCGGAGAAACGATTCACCAGAAATTGACTATGCCAATTTCCAATGGCTTAAGGGACAGGTTGATTACAGACGATATTATCCAATTAGCAAAAAACAAACTCTTGCCTACCGGCTCAACTTTGGATTGGCACGTCCTTACGGTGTCAGTGCTGGAATTTTGCCCTATGAGAAGTATTTCTTTGCTGGAGGAGGTACCAGTATCCGTGCTTGGCAAGCGCGAAGACTTGGACCTGGAAGTTCTACCCCTATCACTGGACCAGGTGGAAATTACGATTACAGGAATGAGCAACCTGCAGAGATGATTCTGGAGAGCATGTTTGAGTACCGAAGAAAGTTATTTAGCTACTTCGACATGGCCGTTTTCATTGATGCAGGTAACTCTTGGATGATTGGCAGAGACGATGCTCGCCCGGGAGCAGATTTTAGATACGATCGATTTTACAAGGAGATTGCAGTAGGAACTGGAGTAGGATTACGAATGGATTTTGACTTTTTGGTCATCCGCCTAGACTTGGCTACCAAAGCCCTCGATCCAGCACGCGAAGAAGGCCAGCGATGGATTCTTGACAACATTCGATTCAATAAACCCTTGGGAGAAAAAGGACAAACCGTATTTAATTTTGGAATTGGGTATCCATTCTAAAATCAAAAAACCTATGAGTAGAAAATCAAAAGAAGAAATTGCAGCCATTTATAAGCAAATGCAGGAATACATTTGCGAAGCCCTCGAGGCTGGAGATGGGGCAGGATCCTTCAAAGCAGATAATTGGGTTAGAGAAGAAGGTGGTGGAGGTCAAACTCGAATTTTTGAAGATGGAGCCATCCTTGAAAAAGGTGGAGTAGCCTTTTCAGCTGTACATGGACCCACTCCAAAAAAGATTTCTGATAAACTTGGCTTGGAGTCCGGTATCTTTTTCGCAACGGGAGTATCTATCGTTTTGCATCCCTACAATCCTATGGTTCCCATCATTCACATGAATATTCGATACTTCGAGATGGAAGATGGTACCCATTGGTTTGGTGGAGGAATAGATTTGACACCCCACTACATTGTTCCAGAAGATGCGGCTTACTTTCACAGGAAATTAAAAGAAACCTGCGATGCTTTTGATACTAGCTACTATCCCAAGTTCAAAAATTGGGCTGATGACTACTTTTTCATCAAACATCGTCAAGAGACCCGTGGCATTGGAGGTATTTTCTACGATCGACTTAGCGCTACCTCAGACAGCCATTTCCAGGAGATTTTGGATTTTAGCCTTGCCTTGGGAAGACTATTTCCAGAGATCTATACCTACTTCATGAAAAAGAACTCCGTGCTTCCTTTCGGACCTGAGCAAAAAGCTTGGCAAGGGCTCCGTCGTGGTCGCTATGTGGAGTTCAACTTGGTATGGGATGCAGGAACCAAGTTTGGCTTGGATACCAACGGTCGGACAGAAAGTATTTTGATGAGCATGCCCCCACAAGCAGAATGGGCCTATCAGCATGAACCCAAGCCGGGTAGTGCTGAGGAATATACCTTGGCTCACCTAAAAAAAGGACTTGACTGGCTTTCTTATACCGCATGATAGAATCCATTAAGAATTGGGACGAGAAGGCCTTTCTATGGCTCAATTCCTTTCATTCGGATGGATTGGACCCCATCGTCTTTCAGCTTACGCAGACGATCACTTGGATTCCTTTATACCTTTTGCTACTCTATTTAATCTACCGGAAGGACCCTAAAAATACGGCTTGGGTGATTGGTGGAGTCATGCTGACCATACTTCTGGCAGATCAAGTGAGTTCAGGATTGATGAAACCCTATTTCGAACGATTACGCCCCTGCCATGATCCACAATGGGAAGGACTCCTGCACAACTATGGTAGGTGCGGTGGTCTTTATGGGTTTGTTTCTTCTCACGCTGCCAACACCTTTGGAATGGCCACATTTCTAACACTTATCCTGCGTAAAAATCAAAAAGGGATCTATTGGCTTTTTCTTTATGCCCTGATAGTTAGTTATTCCCGCATTTATCTGGGGGTACATTATCCTTTAGATGTGATTTTTGGAGCTTTGGTCGGCGTATTGTCCGCTTACTTATCTTGGGCTGTCGTAGTCATCCTTAAGCGGAAAATCATCAAAAAAGTACTGGAGTAACTTACTTCCACTAAGATTAAAGGGACTCCAAAAGCTGCTAACTAGGTGTTTCCCAAATCCCTTCCGCTTGATACCGAATTTCTCCATTGCTTACGAGTAGCGGGGATTCCAAATTGTTGTGGTACAATTTCCCTGTCCCCAGGCCTTGTGGGAGGCTTGGTAAATAGGTAGAAGTGAGTTGCGAGATGGCATTGAGACCAATCGCACCCTCTAAGGCTGAAGTCATCCACCAGCCAATACCCATTTTTTCTGCTAGCTGAATCCATTCACGCGTTTCTAAAATCCCTCCCAGAAGGCTAGGTTTTAAAATCAAGTACTGTGGCTGTATGGAGTTCAAAACTTCCTCTTTAGCTGGCCTGCCAATAAGTTCCTCATCCAATGCTATTGGAATTGGGCTTTTTACGGCCAATTCCCGCATTGCCTTCCACTGACCCACTGCGATAGGCTGTTCGATGCTATGCATTCCAAAATCCTGCAAGAGCTCCAATTTGCCCATTGCATCTTGGATAGAAAAGGCACCATTTGCATCCACACGCAGCACTAAATCTTTTGCTTCCTCCTGCTCCCGGATATAGCGAAGGATTTCAAGCTCCTGAGCAAAGTCAATCGCGCCAATTTTCAATTTCAAGCAGGCAAAACCCTCCCCTAATTTTTGATTGATTTGCTGCAGCATAAATTCTTTAGTTCCCATCCAAATCAATCCATTGATGGGGATGGGCCTTTCCTGGTCAAAAAATGTGTTCGCAAGAATACGTTTTCGCCCGCCATTCAGAAAATCCAAAAGGGCTGTTTCCAAGCCAAAACGGATAGAAGGAAGAGAAAACGGCACTAGAGCCTTAACTTGTTGGAGCAAGCTCTCCTCCTCCAAATCCCAAGCTCGTGCATTTGCTTGCTTCAAAACATCACTTAATTGGGATTCAAAATCAGGTCCAAAATCCGGGCTAAGTCCTGCTAATGGTGCAGCCTCTCCCCAGCCTAGTTGATCCAAGTCTCCCTTTAGATGCACCTTGATCCAAAAGACCTCCCGGGTATGCATAATCCCACGAGAAGTGCCTGCTTCAAATCGAAATTGAAGCGTCCGTTTGATGAAAGAGAATTCAAGGTTCACCGGTAAAGTCATACGGCTGTAACCAAAAGGAGTTGACAAGGGTTAACTATATTTGCGGACCAATTGCCTTATTTATGGAAATCCAGAGGATTGATCTTAAAGAATACGAATATACTTTACCCGAAGAACGAATCGCTAAACATCCCTTAGAAAAACGGGATCATTCCAAACTTTTGGAATACAAAAAGGGAAGCATTCACCACTGCCATTTTTTTGATCTTCCATCCCTTTTGGATTCCGATAGCTTGTTGGTTTATAACAACACCAAAGTAATTCCTGCTCGGCTTGTTTTTCAACGACAAACGGGTGCTCGGATTGAGGTGTTTTTGCTCCAACCAGTCGCCCCCTCTAGGGTGATGTCAGAAATAATGGCTTCCAAAAAGCCAGTGGTTTGGGAAACTATGATTGGCAATTTAAAAAAATGGAAAGATGGAGAAGCGCTTCAGGGAACTGTGACGGTAGCGAATCAACAGGTGGTCCTTACTGCTCGCCTGCTGAATAGGGAGCTAAACCAAGTTGAATTTTCCTGGTCTGAAGTAGAAATTGCATTTGTAGATTTGGTGGAGGCATGTGGGGAAACACCCCTTCCTCCCTACCTCAATCGAAAGGCACAGGAAGAAGATAAATCGCGATACCAAACTGTTTATTCCGAGAAAGAGGGCGCTGTCGCAGCTCCTACCGCTGGACTTCATTTTACAGAGGAGATTTTTGAGGGCTTACGAAAAAAGGGAGTTCAAGAAGCCGCTCTTACCCTTCATGTGAGCGCTGGGACATTTCAGCCAATCAAAGTACAAACTGTGGAAGAGCATCCCATGCACAGTGAGCAAATGGAAATCAGGCTAGAGACCATTGAAAAACTACTCAACCATAATGGAAAAATCATTGCTGTGGGCACCACTTCAGTAAGAACGCTTGAAAGCATGTACTGGTTTGGTGTTCAATTGCTTGAAAACAGGGGTACTCTATTTCAAATTGAAAAACTTGCTCCCTATGTCCGGCGTGAATCTTTGCCTACAGGCAAAGGGGCCTTGGAAGCGATTGTCAAAGAAATGAATGCCAAGTCAGTGGACTCTCTTTTAGGAACTACCGAAATTTTTCTATTTCCAGGTTACCAATTTCAGCTCGTAGATGGATTGATCACCAACTTTCATCAACCTGGTTCTACGTTAGTTCTCTTGATTGCTGCACTTTTGGGTGAGGATTGGAAAAAAGTATACCAGGAAGCCCTCACCAAGGACTATAGATTTCTTAGCTATGGGGACAGTAGCTTGCTTTGGGTTTAATCCCCCAAACTTCCAATCTTCCGGATACCCCCTAGGAGTTGGTGGTAAAATGTACGTCCTACTGGCACTAGGTCACTGCCGATTTTTACCTCCTTGGTAGTGATTGAAAGAATCTCTGAAGCTTGTACAATATAGCTTTTGTGAATCCGGATAAACTGACTCACCGGAAGCACTGATTCAAATTCCTTTAGAATATTTCTGACAGAAAAAATAGCGTTCTTAGTGATCAAGGTGGTGTAATTGCCGTCTCCCTTTAACCAAAGAATGTCATCAAATTTGACCTTGACTAAGCTGCCCTCGTGGCGTACGAATACCGCGTCTTTAACGAGTAGTTTGGTGTCTTGGAAAAATAACTTCTTATCCCCACTTCCGTTCCCGTTGGTCTTTCGTACTTCGAGTAGTTCTTTCATAGTCAGGAAACTCCCTGAAAGAGACTATTGTTTGAAAAAAATTTAAGAATACAGATTTTGCCAAATAAACAGCTGCCTCTTTCGAGTTTAACCCATAAAAAATCCTTGAAACCACCTAAGTTCCAAGGATTTTAAATTCTAACTTCAGTTTAACTGAGTCTAACACCAATAGTATTAACGCATCGCTTTGTAGGCATTGATCAGTCCATTGGTAGAGCCATTGTGAGAATTGACAGAAGCATCTCCTGCCAACTCTGGGAGAATGCCATTGGCAAGGACTTTCCCCAATTCAACTCCCCACTGATCGAAACTAAAAATATTCCAAATCATTCCTTGGGCAGCAATTTTATGTTCATACATCGCTATCAACTGCCCTAGCGTATAGGGAGTGATTTGCTTTACCAAAATGGAATTGGTAGGTCTATTTCCCTCAAATACTCGATGGGGAGCAAGGCGTTGGATTTCATCTTCTGATTTACCCGCTTTTCTCATCTCCGCTTCCACCTCGGCCAGCAATTTTCCCTTCATCAGGGCTTCAGTTTGTGCAAAAAAGTTGGATAGTAGCTTGACATGATGGTCTCCAATCGGATTATGGGACTTTGCTGGGGCAATGAAATCACATGGAATCAGGTGCGTTCCTTGATGAATCAATTGGTAAAAGGCATGCTGTCCATTGGTGCCTGGTTCCCCCCAAATGATTGGGCCAGTACTATAATTAACTTTTTTGCCATCTCGCCCTACGTATTTTCCGTTGCTCTCCATATTTCCTTGCTGGAAGTAGGCGGCAAAACGATGTAAATACTGGTCATAGGGAAAGATTGCCTCTGAACTTGCTCCTAGAAAATTGGTGTTCCAAATGCCTACTAAGGCCAAAATCACTGGAATATTTTGATCTAGAGGCGCATTTTTGAAGTGCTGGTCCATGGAATGTGCCCCTGAAAGCAGTTCTTCAAAACGATCGAATCCAATGGCACAGGCGATGGGAAGTCCGATTGCAGACCATAGCGAATACCTTCCCCCAACCCAATCCCAAAATGTAAACATGTTTTGAGGGTCAATCCCAAAAGCACTTACCGCATCGGCATTGGTTGATAGCGCCACAAAATGCTTGGCAATCGCTTTTTCATCTTTTGCATGGGACAAAAACCAAGATCTTGCTGTATGCGCATTGGTCATGGTCTCTTGCGTAGAGAAGGTTTTGGAGGCAATAAAGAAAAGCGTGGTTTCCGGATCAACTTCCTTTAGGGTTTCAGCAATATGCGTCCCGTCCACATTGGACACGAAAAATAGTTTCAAATTAGGATGCTGGTAGGCCTTTAATGCTTCAGTCACCATCACAGGTCCAAGGTCAGAACCTCCAATACCGATATTTACAAGATTTATAATTGGCTTTCCCGTGTAGCCCAACCATTTTCCTTGGTGAATTTGTGTAGCAAAAGCCTTCATCTGAGCCAATACCGCATTGACATCGGGCATGACATCCTGGCCATTGACAAGGACTGGGGTATTGGAGCGGTTACGTAAGGCGGTATGGAGAACTGGACGGTTCTCAGTTTGGTTGATCGCTTGACCCTCAAACATGCTTGAAATAGCCTCTTGCAAAGCAGTCTCCCGAGCTAGGTTCAGCAGTTCCTCGAAAACTTCGTCTGAAATTCGATTTTTAGAAAAGTCAACCAAAATATCTTCAAGGCTTCGACTGTAACGCTCAAATCTATTCTTTTGATCAAAAAGTACAGTAATGGTGCTAGTTTGGTGTTTTTTTGAAAGTTCTACTAGCTTACTCCATGCAGAAGTAGTGGTCGGATTTATAGCTTGCATAGCTTTGAAAGCATTTTAAAATAAATATGAATCAGTTAAAAGGAAGTGAAAAAGCAATCCTAGAAAACACAGCCTGATGTATCCTCAAAAGAGGAAGGGTAGTGAAAATTAATTTCCTCCTTCAGCCTTTGCTTTTCTTTTAAAGCCCTTGTTGAAAGGCCAGGTATATTCCAAAGCTTCCATTCCTTTATTCAGATTGTAGGAGGCAGAATCTGCATTCTCCATTGTTTTTTTCAGGGATTTGGCAAACTCTGGGTCATTCAAGAGCATGCCCAAAGAATTATCGGTTGAGTTCAGCTTATCGGTAATGCCTGCAAATTCCTTGGTTAAGGCTTGGGTATTCGCACTGGTCGCGCGAAGGCTCTCCATGGTAGCTTTGAGATCTGGAACAATCGAAGTATCCGTTACCAAATCATTCATCAAAGTTCCTTTTTGATTGAGTTTGCCCGAAAAATTGTTCAAATCCGCAATCATCTTGTTGCTATTTACAGAAGCCCGCTCCAGGTTGGTTAGGATGGTACGGAAATTCATGGCCAAGGTAGAATCTGTCAACACTGCTCCAACAATCCCTTCTCCTGCAGCTATTTTACCAGTAAGCACCTTCAAATCATTGGTAATGTCTACCAGGTTCTTATTGTTTTCCTGTAAGGTTTCCATCATTTTGTCCGTATCCAAAGGCATGATGGCCTCTAGGCGGTCTCCCTCTTGCACTGGAGGATAATCGGTGGTTCCTCCATAAATGACAATGATTTTATTCCCGATCAAGCCATCTGAACTTATGGTTGCTTTGGAATTTTTACGAATAAACTCGACCACTTTTTCCTCAACACTCAGTTCAACTTCCACCTGAGAGTCCCCAAAAAAATTGATTTTTCTCACTGTGCCAATTTTGACACCTGAGAACCAAATGTTGTTACCAGGCTGAAGTCCTCCAACATCATCAAACACTGCCTTGACGTGGATGGCTTTCACAAATTTTTTCTGCTGCCCACCTAAGGTCATGATGCCTGCCACAAGGATGGCAATTCCAATCAATACAAATAGACCTACAAGTACAGATCGTTTATTTTCTTGATTCATGAGTTGATAAAATTATAATCGTAGAATGATTTAATCCGCTGATCTTCAGCATGAGGAAAAACCTCCTCAAAAGTGCCCAGGGCACCAAATTGCCCCTCCAATAGTACAGCCATCCGATCTCCAGTTTGCTTCGCACAAGACAAGTCATGAGTAATCACAATCGAGGTGGTCTTGTATCGCTCGCGAACTTCATTGATCAGATTATTGATGTCCACACAGGTGATGGGGTCCAACCCAGCTGTAGGTTCATCGTACAGCATGATCTCAGGATTGAGCACCAAGGTACGAGCAACGCCGATTCGTTTTTTCTGGCCTCCTGACAACTCAGATGGCATTTGATTTATTGTTTGTGGAAGACCAACAGCATCCAACAGTTCTTCAATTCGTAAAGAAATCTCCTTTTTTGTAAGGTTCTTGATGTTTCTAACCAATGGAAACTCCATGTTTTCTCGAACAGTCATGGAATCGTAGAGCGCTGAATTCTGAAAGGAAAAACCAATTTTTAGTCTCATTTCATTCAATTCACGAACACCAAGTCGAGAAATTTCCTCTCCAAATACCTCCATACTGCCACTATCCTGCCGCAGGAGTCCAACCATGATTTTGATCAGCACCGACTTTCCTGTTCCTGAGCGACCCAAAACCACGAGGTTTTCTTCTCGGTACAAATCCAAATCCACTCCTTTCAGTACTTCAAGCTCACCAAAGGCTTTGTACAAGTCACGGATCACAACCACTTTTTCTCGATTATCCATGGCTATTTGATTCGGAATAGGTTAATAATCTGGAGCGAAAGCAGTTCCTCAATGAAAATGAGGAACATGGAAACTACTACTGCTGCATTAGCAGCTTTACCTACACCTTCGGTTCCTTTGGAAGAAGTGTATCCTTTGTAGCACCCTACCATCCCGATTGTAAATCCAAAAAACAAGGATTTGATGATGGAAGCGAATACATCGAGAAAAGTTACCGAACTGAATACCTGCGCAAAAAACGTGGAGATACTAACCAATTCATTCGCGTTCACATTGATAAATGCACCCATCAAGGCCACAAAGTCAGTATACATCACCAGCACGGGGATCATGAACGTAGTGGCTAACACACGAGAGACTACCAAAAACTTATAGGGATTGGTCCCCGATACCTCCATGGCATCAATCTGCTCGGTTACTTTCATGGAAGCGATTTCGGCTCCGATACCCGAACCCACCTTACCGGCAGCGATCAGGGCAGTTACTAAAGGACCCATGGCCCGAACAATTGCAATTGCAATTAAGGAGGGTAGCCAAGAGGTTGCCCCAAACTCAGACAAGGAGGGGCGAGACTGATTCGTAAATACAATCCCAACTATAAACCCAGTCAAGGAAATCAAGGGCAAGGACTCTACCCCAATACGGTAACATTGATGAATGACTTCTTTAAACTCGTAGGGCGGAACAAACACCTCTTGAAAAAATCGCTTCACAAAGTTCCACGCATCGGCTAACCCCTTGAAGAAGGCATCAATTTTTTTTGAAAAGACATGCTTTCGCGTACCGGACTGTCCTGCCATAGTCGTATTCAGAGGCTCAAAAATAAGGAATAAAATTCAAAGGATGTTCCAAAAATCAGCTTTTGATGCCCCTAAAAAAAGAATCAAAAATTAAGATACATGACCAGCTAGTGAACAAGTAAATCACCTTATCTCAATCCATCTGTTTACGAGTAAACCCTACCAAAAGTTCATCGCGAATTTTGGCCAAACGAATCGGATTCATCCCTAGAATTGGAAGGAAAATATCACCACATTTTCAAAGTAAAAGAAATTCGTTTCGAGACATATTAAAAATAAATTCGATCCTATCTTGGGTTCGATTGCTGGTGGATGAAGGCAGTCAAGAACTCGGATGGAAACAGTCAACTCAAAATTACTATCCATTACCTCTCCCATATCGACCTGGAACTATTGGAATCCAAAAAAGAAGCGGAAAATCTCAAAATTAGGCGCTAGATTCTATTTTAGTCTAGACTAATTTTTTTAGCTTAATCTAATTTAGGCTTGATTAAATAATTCATATTAACTTCTAAATCAAAGCTTTAAGACAAATTTTGGGATGTGCTAATTTAATTAAAAACTAAAAAAATTGAGAGTGCGTATTGGAGCTACTCTTTTCCTCACATTTGACCGTATCCGGCTAATGAGTCCTAGAAAATTGGTAAAATTCAGTCCGAATCATCTTTCCTATCCCTCCCGTTTGGATTTCAAACTGATCAACAACTGAGCTAAAAACTAGGTGTTGATTTCAAATCCCCAAAACAGCAACAGCCCAACTGGCTCTCCTCTCCCACCCTATTTCAGTTCCGAAAAGGGATAAAAATAACCGGCTTTTGAAGCACCAATTCCTACCTCCCACAAAGTTCTTTGTAGGCACAAAAGCTACATTTTTTCTTGTCGTCGGTTTGGTCGAAAGGTACCAAGGGGTCCATAATTTCTTCCAGAAGCCCTCGAAGTCCTTGCTCAAAGCCGGCTGCAAAATCTCGGTAATCGAGCACCTCAGATTCCTCCAGCTGAAGGAAGGGATTGAAATCTTCGGAATAGATTTCTTTGATATTTATAATCCCCGGCTTCAGTGGAAGATGGTTGTCTGGATGTTGGTATTGGTAGAAAAAGGCATACAGAAAAGTTTGCATCCCAGCCTTATTTCTTTTGTTATCTGCTCGATCAAAAAGAGAAACCAAAGAAGGAATTTTTTTGGTATCCTTCCCTGTTTTGTAATCCAATAGGCGAACCACCGAATCTTTAATATCCACCCGGTCGATCACTCCACCAAGAGCAACCTCTTTGGTTCCTTCTAGTGTTTCGATCTCAAGATGGGCCACGTGTTCTTTCTCCAAACCGATCACACGGAAATCCCCATTCTTTTTATCGTAATTCAGAATCGCTTGGATGTACTTCGTCAGCACCTCCCGCGCAATTTGAAGTTGCCCAGTCAACAACAGCTCCTCTCCCTCCTGCTTTTTGTACAGCTCTCGAAATGCCGTATTCACAGCCGCAGGCACTTGAGGTAAGAGCCGGTCAATGGTATGCCCATCAATAGCTCGGAATGCCTCCTGTTCAGGAATTGCATACAAAAGCTCTATCCCACGGTGCAGCAGCGTCCCAAAAGTCATGGGGTCAATCGTAGTTACCACTTCCTCCTGCTCCTTAAGCTCTGCGACATAGCGGAGGTAAAACCGCAAGCGACAGTCCAAATACATGTTGAGCGCAGAAGCTGAAAAACGCTTTTCTGCTGCTCCATCTCCCGCAGGCTTGAAATAACGTGCCAAACTTGTGCGCATGGCGGGAGTTTTTTCCAAGGTAATGGGCTGATTTGGTGTCAGATTCACTGGCACCATTATGGATTGAGGCTTTGCAATAGGAAGCTCTACCCGCATCTGCTGGATAAACCGGCTCATTTCGCTCGATTTACCCTGCTCCCCTGCGGTGGCATAAATCAAATGCACCTCTTCCGCACGATGCAGCAAGCGATAAAAAGTATAGGCATAGATGGCATCATTTTGCTCTTGAACGGGCAAACCAAATGCTTTCCGTAGATTGAATGGGATCATGGATTGAATTCCCCCACCTGGAGGAAAACTACCCTCATTCACATCGCAAATGATCACGCGTCGGAAATCCAAATTTCTAGACTCCAACACCCCCATGATCTGCAAGCCCTGGAGCGGCTCCCCCTCAAATGGCAACTTGAGATCCCGGAACAGCTTTCGGAACAAACTGAGCAAAAACTCTACTTTCAGTTCTTTAGTGCCCGATGAACGGAATATTTCCTTTACCCGATTCAATTGCTTGAAGGCCTGAAACAAATAACTTTTCTGCGTCGGGTCTTCCTGAAGTTCTTTGGCCAAAAACTGAATAATCTCAAGTAAGTAATCCAAAAGTGAGTCCGAACCGACCTTTTGAAAAACCAAGGCAAAGAGCGTGTTTTCTTTGCTTACAAGATTTTGGGGCACATCCACCCAGTTTTCATTTTGGATTTTCTGAGCAGCTTCAGAAGCCCAACCTGCATCGGCAGATTGCATATAGGAATAAGCCAGAAGATCCAAAACAGGTTTGTGGTAAAAAGTGACCAGCCCTTCTTTACTTTTAGCGTAGCGCTGCAAATCCAAAACTGCATCCAAAAACGCATAAATTGGCGCATTTCGCATGGGATAGCCCATGGTAACATTGAGCTTGGCAATCATTTCTGGAAGCTGATGAAGCACCGGAAAAAGCAACTGCTCGTCGGGGAGAATAATCACCGTCTCCTCCAAGGGTTCATCTGCCCCCACCTGCTCCAATAGTTTCCCTACCAAGTTGGCCTGGTTGGTTTTTAAGGGAATCGCATGGCTGTGAATTTGAGAACCCTTCTTTTTGATCTCCGAAGGAATCTTTTCAGGAAAGGTTTTTCCAAGAATTGGGTCTTTAATGTAGTCTCTAAAAAATAATCCTGCTTCCTGTATGGGGTCTTCCAGGTAATAGGCATCCACATCCCAAAAAATCTCGGCGCCATGAGCCTTGATAAAATGGGTGATTATCCTTTCTTCCGCTAGCGTAAAGGCATTAAACCCTACAAACACGAGCTGCTTGTCTGATGGAGCAATGGAGGAAGTGTTTTCAGCCACTTGCCGGTACAATTGCCCGGCATAAGCCATCCCATTCGACTGGAGCCTTTCCTGAAATCCTTGATAAAGCAAGCCCAATATTTGCCAAAACTTAAGGAAGCGCTCCTGCTCCGTTTCATTTTGACGAGCAAAAGCTTTCCAAAACTGCGCAATCAGTGCTCGTTGCTCTTCAGTCAGGAAACTAAGATCCGTTTCAAATTCCTTAATTTCTGCCAAGTAGGCATACACCTGCTTTACTGGAGCTAAAAATTGATCCAAGTCATTGAAATCCTTTAGGATCAACTCTCCCCAATGAAAAAAACGATCAAAGGGCTCGGGATCCTTCTGCAACTGGGAGTACTGCTCATACAGTTCAAAGACTAAAGTGAGCTCATCCGTAGGCGTATTCCCTGCCATCTGGTACACCAGCTGCTCAATGGTCAGCACTTCTGGCATCCAAACAGGCTGATCGATTAGTTCCCCCAAGTATTTGGTAAAGAATAAACCGGCACGGCGATTAGGAAGTACCAAACGAATCGCTTTCAAATCCCTACCGGAATCCAAGAGTGCTTTGGCTGTTTCTTTCAAAAAAGGGGTCATAGCGCAACAATTTCAGTAGGTTCAAGGTAACAGAGGAAGCCTTTTACAGGGAGCTGGGTCAAGGTTGCCACCAATGCCATGTATTCCCTTACTTGGAGCTCATGTGACTCCCGCTTCACCCCAGTCTTAAAATCGATCACCAAGGCTTCATCTTTGGCAATAAGTATTCGATCGGGACGCTTTTGCGTGCCTCCTGGCACTAAAATCCCCTGCTCGGTCAGCGTAGGAAAGCCAGGGTCAAACCAAGACTTCACCTGCGGGAGCGCAAAAAGCTGTTCCAACTTCAGTTTGATTTGTTCCGCAGTATCTTCTTCCCATCGCCCATCAAAGGTGTATTCCTTCAACAGCTGGGTTGCATCCTCCAAGCCTTGCGATGCAGCCAAAATATCGTGGATAATGACTCCAAAGTCCCGCTGCTCACGCGCACGAATACCCTCCGAAGAAAAATCCCAAGGGTAAGTCTTGGTATGCAGTTTGGACTTCCAATCCATACAATCCCAGCGAAGCGCTGACACTTGCTGGATTACTTCATCCGCTCTGGTGATGGCTTCGGGCCATTGCCCCCAGTCAAAGGTCATCGTTTCGGAATTCCAGAAAGAGCCTTCCTCCTCCCCAAACTTAAATCCTCCGGAAAAAAGGCTGTTCAATAGATTCCCTGTTCGTGTCGGCGAAGGTTCTTTTTTAGTTTTAGAGATCGAATAGGTACTAAAGCCGTAAAATGCCTCTTCAGCTCTCGTAAATGCTACATACAGCATGTTGAGGGAATCCAAATAGGATAAGCGAACCTCCTCATCGTATGCTCCAGAAAAATGGCTGTTTTTCATCAGGGTCTGATGCGTCAATGGTACCACGGTTTGCAACCCGCTCTGTGTTTCAAATGGAGCCCATAAGACCGGAGCCTGAAGACCGGAAGACACAATCCCCCAATCCATAAAGGGCATCACCACCACCTTAAATTGAAGTCCCTTGGCCTTGTGGATAGTTAGAATGCGCATCGCATCGTGATCCTCAGGGATTTTTACAGTCCGCTTCTTTTTGTTCAACTCCCACCAATCCAAAAAGCCAAGTAGGTCCGCGCGATTCTTTTTTACAAAATCAAAGACCGCCTCCTTAAACCCAGATACGTAGCTCAAGTCTTGTTGCTTTTGTGTAAGTCCTAGAAACGTAAGTCCCTGCTCCACCAATTCAATCAATGGCATTTGTTGGAAGCTTGCTTGCATCCGCAACAATTCACTTTCTTTTTCTTGCAACTCCGCTGGAAGGCCCCTCACAAAAAATAATTCGTGACTCAGCGGGATGTCATGTACCAAGGCATAGTATTGCCAAAGGGTTTTCAAGGCAACGCGATCGGAAGGCGCACTCAAATAAGTTAAAAATCCTAACACACACTTGACTGCAATGGATTTATCGATAAACAAGGATTCCTCCGAAAGCACATCAAAACGGTACGCTGTGCCTGCTTGTGTGCGCTGCACTTCCATAAAAGTATCTGCTAAAATAGCTCCTTGCCCATTAGTCCGCACCAAAAATGCAATATCACGCAAGGCATAGCCTTGATCCTGAAGCTGCATCACAAGGGCAGGTAACCTTTCCAATTCTTCCAATTCTACCCCCTCCTCTTCTTCATTCTCCTCCTCGGCAGGTTTTTCCAAACTACTCTTCTCCGTAAATTCTAGGTGGATTTTGCCTTTAAATGGTTCGTCTTTCTTGAACTCAGGTATTTGCTGTGCCACCCCCTCAAAAGCTTCAGAAAGCTTGTTTTTAGGATCCAAGGTATAGTGGCGCTCCATTCCTAATTCCATCAATCCAGGCAGTTGCTGGAAAACTGAATTATTGAAGGTGATGATGCCCGGCAAACTGCGGTAATTGACCGTCAGGTTTTTTAATTCTACAAAATCTGGGTGGATCTGATTTTGAACTTCCGAAAGGAGCAATTCCAACTTGCCACCACGCCAGCGGTAAATAGACTGCTTTACATCGCCAACCAGAAGATTCGTGTGCCCAGAGGCAAGGGAATTTTCCAGCAAGGGCTTAAAACTCGACCATTGGAATTCAGAGGTATCCTGAAACTCATCAATCAAAAAATGTTGGTACTGGTTACCGATTTTTTCATACAAGAATGGGGCTTCATTTTCCCGTGTAATCTCCGCCAAAAAATCATTCACGTCTGAGATTAACAGGATCCCTTCCTCATCCTTAAGATCCCGCAACTCAACAATCAAATTGCGAAATACCCCGAAAGCATTCAGGTTCTTCTGAAGAGAGGTGTAGGTATTCCATAGCTTGCTCTTTTCTTGCCATGATTCCAGCATCTCCCCCAAACCAGCAGCATAAGCGCTACAGATTGCCGCTTCATGAGGGGATTTTTTGGTAAACCAATTGCTAGCATCGGGCAAATCCCGTAGCATAGTGGGTGTAAGCTCAGGAATAGGTGATTTTGAGTTACCCAGACTTCCAAACCTTTTAGCAAAGCTATTGCTGCCCCCTTTGAAATCCGTCCATTCTAACCCAAATTGAACTCGAATCTCCTCTGCCCGATTCCACTGTTCTTTGCCTTCCAAAATCAGAGACTTTCGCACCTCCGAAATTTGCTCCTTGAGCGCAGGCAAAAAACCAGCTTGCCCTACAGACTCCTGGAAAATGGAACGAAAGGCCTTAAACCGTTCTTGAAAAATCTCCTTTCCTAGGCCCTTTATCCCAACTCGAATGTCCCAGGACTTTCCATCCAATAGCAGTTCCTCCGCGTAAACAATCAACCAGTTTTTTAAAGCAGGATCATCCGCCACCTTTTCTACAATCCGATCTACGAGTTTGTCCAATACTGCATCGGTATCCATCTCCACATCAAACTTGGCTTGCAAGTCCATCTCCCTAGCGAAGGAGCGGATGACCTTTTGAAAAAAAGAATCAATGGTGCTTACCGCAAAATGTCCATAACCATGTAGAATATGGAGCAGCGTGGCCCGAGCACGATGCATCAACTGCTCTGAATCAAAGTCTAGGTGATCCATCAGCTCATCGTCTAAGGATTCGCCGGGCCTTACCTCCCTACTCAAGCGCTCCAAAACCTCCACAATTCGCTCCTTCATCTCTTGCGTAGCCTTATTGGTGAAGGTTACTGCCAAAATTTGTCGGTACCCTGACTTGGGATTTTTCAATGCCAACTTCAGGTATTCTAAAGTGAGCGTATAGGTCTTACCCGAACCTGCCGAGGACCTGTAGAGTAGAAAGGGTTTTGCCATAGAAAAAAATTGAACTCGAATATAGCCAAGTCCAGACTCAATCCCTTTTGGAAGATTGTAATTTGACAAAAATTGTCAGTCTTCTGAAAAAGAAGAAAGTTGGATGGGGATGCCCGTCTTTTAGCGCTTCAAGGCATCCCAAAGGATCTCAATCGGATGCAAGGCCTTCCTTCCCGTACCATCACTAATCTGATGTCGACAGGAGGTGCCCGGTGCTGCAATCAAGGTATCTGCCTCCGCCTTCCTTACCGCTGGAAACAAGACCAGCTCCCCAATTTGCTGGGATACGGCAAAATGCTCCGCCTCGTAGCCAAAGGAGCCAGCCATCCCACAACAACCACTAGGGATCGTTTCTACGACATAATTAGATGGGATTGAAAGAATCTTTTGCGTCCAACTCAGTGACGAAAGCGCCTTTTGGTGGCAGTGTCCGTGCAACTTGATTTTTTGTGCTTGCGTGGTGAATTCTTCAGACTTGATATTGCCTGCGGCAACTTCCTTGCCCAAAAACTCATCGATTAGCTGCGCGTGAAACTTGAGCTTTTTGGCTCCTTCCACCCATTCTGGACCCACAATACGTGGGTACTCGTCACGGAATCCTAAAATTGCTGAAGGCTCCAAGCCAATCAATGGACTGTTGCCGTCAATTAAGTTTTCAAAAATGCGCACATTAGCTTCCGCATGTTTTTTTGCCTTGAGCAGCAATCCTTTGGAGAGCGCAGAACGCCCACTCTCTTCGTGATCGACTACCTTGACCTCATAGCCTAATTTTTTAAGCAAGGAGATGGCCTTGATCCCAATTTGGGTATCGTTGTAATTTGTAAACTCATCTACAAAAAAATACACCGTCTTGATCATCTTGGCTGGAGCAGGAAGGGCGGCATAGTTGTTTTTATACCAAGCCCGCAAGCTGACTGAACTGATTTCTGGTAGATTTCGACTTGGAGCCACTCCTAAAAATGACTTTAACAGACCTCCTGTAAAGGAGTTAGTCAAGAAAAAGTTGGAAACCATAGGAACCAATGATCCCAAACGATTTAGGTCATTGATGTATGCAAAAGCCCTGGATCGAAGTGGTACTCCATGCGTTTTTTGGTATTGATACAAGAATTCAGCCTTCATGCTGGACATGTCCACATTGGATGGACACTCTGCCGTGCATCCCTTGCAACTCAAGCACAAGTCCAGCGCCTCCTTGATTTCGGGATGATCAAAGGCATTTTCCTTTTTGTCTAGCGTCAAAAACTCGCGTAGCGTATTTGCTCTGCCACGGACGGAATCCCGCTCGTTGCGAGTTGCCATAAAGGAAGGACACATCGTGCCTCCTGAACCAGGCAGCTTGCGACAATCGCCCGAGCCGTTGCATTTCTCTGCCAACCTCAAAATCCCTCCAGCTGCTGAAAAATCAAAAACCGTCTCTGGATCCGGCGTATGCATCCCTACCTCGTAGCGGAGAAACTGGTTCATCGGGGCGGCATCCACAATCTTACCTGGATTGAAGATATTTTTTGGATCCCAGGTATACTTAATGCGTCGGAAGAGCTGGTAATTTTTTTCTCCCACCATCATCGGAATAAAGGCAGCACGTACGCGGCCATCCCCATGCTCTCCGGATAGCGAACCTTGGTATTTCTTGACCAACGTGGCTGAAGCCAGGGAAATCTGGTAAAACTCCTCCACATCTTCGGCTTTTTTCAAGTCCAGAATGGGACGCATGTGAATCTCTCCTGCCCCCGCATGGGCATAATGGACAGGGTTTTGATTAAAACCTGCCAAAATCCCATCCAACTCATCAATGTAATCTGCCAAATCAGTGATATCCACCGCCGTATCTTCGATACAGGCCACCGCCTTGGGATCGCCTGGAATATTCCCAAGCAAGCCCAGTCCAGCCGCTCGTAGCGCCCAAGCAGAAGCCACTTTGGCAGGTTCAATGATCGGATAAGCATAGCCATAGCCCGCAGCCTTCAAGTCAGCAATCAAGGCTTCTCCCTTTGCCATAGCTTCCTCGAGGGTCTTTCCTCTAAACTCAATCATGAGTAGGGCTTTGGGATCCCCCTCCACGAAGTAGCGGTTTTTGGAATATTCTATGCTTTCCTTGGTGCAGTCCAATATGATTTTGTCCATCAACTCCACTGCCGTCACGGGATGCTTCATGGCCACCTGAGCAGATTTCATGCTCTCGTGAATGCTTTCAAAATGTGCCGCCACCACGATTTCTATGGGATCTGGTAGCGGATCAAGGCTGATTTTAATTTCGGTAGTCACCGCCAAAGTGCCCTCTGAACCGGCTAAAAGCTTGCAAAAATTGAAATTCGCTGTTCCCTCAAATTGGGAAGATTTTAAAAGTTCGTCGACTGCATAGCCCGTATTGCGTCGATGGATGGATTTTTTAGGGAATTGAGCATGGATTTCTTCCCGAGCTTCTTGAAGGCTTAGCTCCTCAAAGGCCTGCCGGTAGAGCATTCCCTCCAAATCTTTTTGTCCACACTTTTGCTTAAATTCTTCTGATGAAAGTTCTTGAAAAACCACCTTTTTCCCATCGCTGAGAATAGTATCCAAGGAAATTACCTTGTCCCTGGTGACGCCATATACGATAGAAGTAGTTCCTGAAGAATTGTTTCCCACCATCCCGCCAATCATCGCACGATTGGCAGTAGAAGTAATGGGCGAGAAAAATAAGCCATGAGGCTTTAAATACCGATTGAGCTCATCACGAACCACCCCTGGCTGTACCCGAACCCAACGCTCTTCTGCATTTAGTTCAAGGATTTGGTTGAAATGCGTAGACACATCCACCACGATTCCATTGCCCACACATTGACCTGCTAGTGATGTTCCTGCCGTTCGTGGAATCAAGGAGGTCCCATTATCCGTTGCAAATTGAATCAACCGCTCTATGTCTTTTTCCGTTTTGGGAAAAGCTACTGCCAAAGGAACCTCCCGATACACGGATGCATCCGTTGCATACAAGGTTTGTGTAAGTAAATCCCAGTGGAGCGTACCCTCCAACTGCGTAGCTAAAATTTCTAAAAAAGGAATAAGATTGGACTGGTCTGAAGGCATATCCAAAATTAGCTTTAACCAGCAAATTTTTACGAACAAAAAATAAAAATATGCACTTTTGAAGCGTAAAAATTTTGCGGCAGGTAATGAAGCGGAAAGAATCAGAAAGAACTGCTCGCCAATGGATTTCAGTTTTTAGCATTCAACCCCAGCACCTATGTTTTTCTACTTCTCTCAATTCCTAAGTTTTTTGGCTATGCCACTTACCTTGGTCATTCTATTCCTGCTAGCCGCTTTCTTTTTCACGCCCAAGTCCACCGGAAGAAAAATCCTAGGAGCAGGAATTGTGCTCCTTCTTTTATTTTCCAACCCTTTTCTTTCCAACCTAGCGCTACTCACTTGGGAACCCCCTTACAAATCCTTTGATGAAATTCCTTCCTCTGAAATCGGCATTGTCCTGACTGGGGTCACCAACTTGAACAAAACTACTTCCGATCGGACCTTCTTTGGAAGAGGGGCAGATCGCATCACGCAGGCCTTACAGCTCTACCGCATGGGCAAGATCAAGAAAATCCTCATTACTGGAGGCCAGGGCTTAAATCCAACAAATACCAGCAGCGAGGCGGAATTACTCAAGCGCTTTTTGATCATGACGGGTATGCCAGAGACCGACATTCTAATTAAAGAAAAAAGCGTGAATACCCGAGAAAATGCACTTTCCACCAAAGAATTTTTGGAAAAACAGGGGATTGATACCAAACAAGAGTTTGTGCTGATTACTTCAGCATTTCACATGCCTCGATCGAAAAAATGCTTTGACAAAGTAGGGCTCAACACCATCCCCTTTCCAGTAGATTACTACAGCCACGATGTTAAGTATGATCTCCCTTCACTCTTATATCCAGGTCCAGGGGCGATATCCAGTTGGCAACTGTTGGTGAAAGAATGGATTGGTCTGGTCGTATACCGACTAGTAGGCTACAATTGATGGCTGATACCTGCAATTAGTTGAATGGGGAGTCCTTTTCCTTGGCCATCTGATTGTACACGATGCCGTCCAAGATTCCTGGAATCCATTTGTTTAAAAACACCGCTAGCTTTCCTTGTGTAGTAAGTACCAGGTCACGTTTTCTTTTCCAAGTGGCCCGGAGAATGTGGTTTGCCACTTCTTCGGAAGTCATCATCTTGGATTCGTCACGTGGGGATTCTCCTTGTGAAGCCCCTGAGGCAGTTAAAGCGGTATTTCGGATGTTGGAACTGGTAAATCCAGGAGCGACCACGAGTACATGAACTCCCTTTTTCATGACCTCAGTACGCAAGGACTCAAAAAATCCATTCATTGCATACTTACTTGCCGTGTAGGCAGTGCGCGCAGGCGTACCCCGATACCCATTGATAGAGGAAATTCCAATAACAGAGCCCTTGGAAGCCAAAATGGCTGGTAAACAGAACTTGGTAGCATAGACAGTTCCCCAAAAATTGGTATCCATCACCTTGCGAAACACGTCCAGGTCCAGGTCCTGAAATAAGGCCCGCATGGAAATTCCTGCGTTATTGACCAAAATATCTAGCTGACCATAGTGCGCGAGCGTTTCCTCGGCCATACGACGGTTGTCGGCTTCTGAACCTGCATCAGCTAGGATAGGAAGTACGGGATAGTTTTTGGCGCGCAACTGTGCCGCACAATGCTCGAGCTTTTGTGGATTCCTTCCTGTGATGACTAATTTGGCACCTGCTGCCCCAAAAGCTGCTGCACAGGCCTCCCCTATTCCTGAGGTGGCTCCAGTGATAAGTACCACTTTATTCCTATAGTTCATACCCGATATTTGGCCTTAAAGATAGAAAATTGCTAGAAACAAAGGCCTAAGCAGGCAAATTGTGAGATCTAAGCGTAGCTAGCTTGGAGAATGTGGCCCAAACCTGTCCCTTTTTTCCTAATTTTACGGCCATGTCGAGAAAAATGAAACATAAGGTCATCACCGACCTGACCATCGAACGGATTGCTACCGAAGGCAAGTGCCTAGGTTACCACGAGGGAAAGGTGGTGTTTGTGAATCAAGTTGCCCCTGGCGATGTGGTGGATGTGCGGATCACCAAAGGCAAAAGCTCTTTTATGGAAGGAGAAGTGGTGAAGTTCCACTCCTACTCCAAGGACCGTATCGAACCCTTTTGTGCTCATTTTGGAACCTGTGGTGGCTGCAAATGGCAGCACATCACCTACGAACTTCAGCAGCAATACAAGCGGCAACAGGTAGTGGACCAGTTTGAACGGATCGCCAAAGTTCCCATTCCGGAAGTGGCTCCGCTCCTAGCATCTGCCAAAACGCAGTACTACCGCAACAAACTGGATTTCACATTTTCAAATTCCCGCTGGTTGACCCGCGAGGAAATCAATTCAGATCAAGAGTTTGAACGAAATGCCTTGGGCTTTCACATCCCCAAGATGTTTGACAAAATCATCGATATCGAGCACTGCTACCTGCAAGGTGGGATCTCCAATGCAGTACGAAATGCCCTACGAGCTTTTGCTCGAGAAAATGGAATTTCCTTCTACGCCATCCGCAATCAGGAAGGAGTCCTTCGAAATCTGATTATCCGGACCACCAGCACGGGACAAACGATGGTTATCGTTCAATTTGGAGAAAATGACCCGGAGTCAATTTCTAAGATAATGACCTTTTTGAAGGAGAAATTTCCTGAAATCACCTCCCTTCTGTATGTGATCAATACCAAAGGCAACGAAACTTTTCATGATTTAGAACTCGTTACTTTTTCCGGCCTCCCCTACATCGAGGAGCAAATGGAAGGACTACGCTTTCGAATCGGTCCCAAATCTTTCTACCAAACCAATTCGGATCAAGCCTACGAACTTTACAAGGTCGTACGCGACTTTGCGCAGCTCCAAGGAGATGAGGTGGTATACGATCTCTACACGGGTACAGGTACCATTGCCAACTTTGTGGCCAAGCAGGCCAAGCAGGTAATCGGAGTGGAATATGTAGCGGCAGCCATTGAAGATGCTCAGCTCAACTCCCAGTTAAATGGGATTGAAAACACCCTGTTCTATGCGGGAGACATGAAGGCTATTTTGACGGATGAATTTATAGCCAACCATGCCAAGCCAGATTTGATCATCACCGACCCACCTCGTGCGGGAATGGATGAAAAAGTTATTGAAATGCTTCTTCAAATCTCCGCTCCTGTGATTGTGTACGTTTCCTGCAATCCTGCCACCCAAGCGCGTGATCTGGCCCTTTTGGGCGAGCGCTATCTGGTAGAAAAAGTACAGCCCGTAGACATGTTTCCTCAAACTTACCATGTAGAAAATGTGGTACGACTAACCCTAAAGCCATGATCTCTGATTTCAATGACCCCGAACTGAGTGGGAAATACCTTGGTACGATCACCAGCGATTTTGTCAAAGTCTGCGATGTGCTGAAGGAGGCTTCCTACCAGGTTCGCACCAAGGGATTTTCTGAGTTTCCTATTTTTCCTATTTCCAAAGAAATGCAGCCTATCGGGAAAATCTTCATTGGCAAAGCCGAAAAAGACTTGGATTGGAATTACTTCATCACCTACGTGGATGAGTTTGTGCAGCGTACCCTGATTGCAGAAGAGGGACTCGAAGACTTCACCAAAAACTACAAGGACCCCGACGAATTCTGTTGCTTATTTGTGATGGATGGAGCCTTTACCAGCTTTGTCTTTATTCCTTATCCAATAGATTAATACTACTCCAATTTACTTGATGTAAAACTAGGTAAATAGTAATGAATCAATTTTTTACATCAATTTACTTCGAGTGGTTTAGTAAAAGTAACTCGCTCCACAATACCCAAGAGTACTAGTAAAAAGCACCTGTTTTTCTCCCCCATGTCCAACCCAATCCTCATCCAACTAGCCGATGCACAGGTTCATTTTCGAGGGGCAACTCTTGGGGAGGAACTTCAGTTCACTTGGAAAAAAGGGGAACATTGGGCGGTGTTTGGGGATTCAGGGAAATCCTTGACCGGCCTATTGGAAACCCTCCTTGGGAAAACTTTGCTGCAACAAGGAAGCCTAGAAACTCCCTTTGCGAAAGACTATACCGAGCAACAAAGTCAAGCAGGCCAAGTGCATAGTTTCCGAGACTTGATCGCTCTGGTCTCGCAGGATTACCCCATCCGGAATAAGGCAGGCCTACAGAATTTCTACTACCAACAGCGCTTCAATAGTGCGGATGTGAACGACACCATTACCGTTGGCAGTTACCTCCAATCCATACCCGCCACGCGCAAGGGCTCCTGGACACTTGAAAAAGTTGCTAAACTGCTGCGACTAAATCACCTCCTCGATGCCTCTCTTTTGATGCTATCCAATGGAGAAACGCGCAGGCTGTCTCTGGCAGCAGGACTTTTGCGGCAGCCCCTGCTCTATTTGATGGATCAGCCCCTCACCGGATTGGACCAGGAAAGCCGGGCTGCCTTTGGGGATTTCTTAGCGGCCTGCATCCAAGCCAACATCCACGTACTACTTACAACCACCTCCTCGGAGATTCCTTCTCAGATCACGCATATCGCCTATTTGAAGGATTCGGGAGCCCTGCAAACCTGGGAGCGTACCAAGTTTGATCCACAGACTACCCCTGTCCAAGTTTCCTCCTGGGACCTAGCACCAATACTCCCCACCTTAGCCTCCTACCCCGTCTATTCAGGGCCTGTGGTAAGCCTGGAGGAGGTTTCGATACGCTATGGCCAGACCCTTATCCTAGATCGGCTCAACTGGACCATCCAGTCCGGAGAACGGTGGAGGTTGAAGGGGAAAAATGGGAGCGGAAAATCAACCTTGATTAGCCTGCTTATCGGAGAAAACCCCCAGGCCTATTCTCAGAATTTCTCCCTATTTGGTAAGAAAAGGGGTTCGGGAGAAAGCATCTGGGAACTCAAGAAGCCCATCGGATTTGTGGCACCTGAACTCATCCGCTACTTTCCTCGAAACCAAAGTCTGGGAAAGGTCATTCTCTCCGGGCTTTTCGATACCCTGGGACTATTCAAATCAGTTACCCTCGAACAAGAAGCCTTGGCCACTACCTGGATGGAAGCCTTCCAACTACAAGACTTGTCGGAGAAGTACTTTTTTGAACTATCATTGGCGCAACAGCGCTGGGCCTTGCTTGCTCGCGCACTGATCAAAAAACCGCAACTCTTGATCCTAGATGAGGCTTCCCAGGGATTGGACGAACAGCAGCGAGACCTGTTTAGAAACACGCTAGAAGATCTCTTGCTCCGCATTCCTACTGCTGCTATCTACGTGAGCCACTACGAAGAGGATGTGCCGCCTTGTGTCAACTTGGAATTGGCCCTATCCTAAATCCTTGCAGGAGCAGCACCACCAAACTGGAAATCGCCACCAACTATGGAAAAAGTAGCGGGATCCCAGCAATTTTTCTTATTTTCCTTCTCAATGCGATCGTTATGGCAAGCAGAAGAACTTTTCTCCATCACCTTGGGCTTGGATTAAGCCTTCCTGGATTGTCGGCATTTGCCCTTCCCAATACCAACAGAACTCCATTTCCCTTCCCAAAACTAGAAGAGGAAGCCTACTGGAAAGCCATCCGCCAGCAGTTTCCGCTTCAGAATAACCGCATCTACCTCAACAACGGCACCTTTGGTCCTGCACCCCATTCTGTCCTCGATGCGCTCCAGAAAAGCAGTTTGGATATCAATACCAGCGGGGAGTACGGCAACTCGGATGCCGAACGCGTGCAGTTGGCTCAATTTTTCGGAATCAAAACCACTGAATTCTCCATCACCCACAACACCACCGAAGGCATCAATATAATGGCTTGGGGCATCCCGCTACAAGCTGGTGATGAAGTGATTCTCACCACCCACGAACATGCAGGCAATGCCCTCCCTTGGCTCAATCGGGCCAAATACGACGGAATCGTCCTCCGAACCTTTGAGCCCAAAGCAACCCAAGTTGAAAATTTGAATGAGATTCAAAAATTAATCAATCCCAAAACCAAGGTAATTGCTATCCCCCATGTCACCTGCACTACGGGATTGGTATTCCCTATTCAGGAGATTTGTACCCTAGCAAAAGCAAGAGGGATTCTCACAGCCATCGATGGGGCGCACGGAGCAGGTACCTTTAACCTGGACCTGACTGGAATGGGTTGTGATTTTTATGCAGGTTGCTTCCACAAATGGATGCTGGGCCCTAGTGGCACTGCTTTTCTCTATGTACGCGAAGAATCTTTGGAAAAACTCCGTCCTGTCATGATAGGTGGACATTCGGATACGGGATGGGATATGACGTCCAATCCCCCCACCCTTGCAGGCTATGTACCGGCTGCCCGACGATTTGATTACGGGACCCAGAGTAAGGCACTAGCGGTTGGCATGGTGGCTGCCACGAAGTTCCATGACCAGATTAGCAAGGACCGTGTTGAAACTCGCTTGCAAACCCTCAATCAGTACTTATTGGATGGTCTTTTGGAACTTGACAGCAAACTAGAGATCCTTACTCCGTTGGAAAAAGAATCCCGAATTTCACTCCTCGCCTTCCGTCTAAAAAATATGAGTTACCAGGTTTGTGGAAATGAACTGGGAAAAGCCGGATTTCGAATTAGACAGGTCCCTGAAGGGGGCGTGAATGCGATTCGCGTGTCCACCCACGTTTACAACACCAAAGAAGAGGTAGACGCGTTCCTAGCCGCCTTAACTCGAATTCTTACTTGAGTTTCTTTTTCTTCCTTGCAGCTGCCCGTTCTACAGCTTCTTGGGCTCGAAACTGCGCAATTTCAGTAATTAGTTGCTCAGGTAAATCCTCCCCGTACGGAAACTGAATGGCTCCTTTAGAAGTTACAAACCCAGCCAATTCCTCCTTAAAATTAATCACCCCTGAAGAGGTAGGGTAATATCCCATATGGCTTTTGGCTGCAGTATAGTACACCAGTACTTCTGAGGTCTTAAAAGCTGGCATGTGGTAGCTGATGACTTCTTCAGCCTCGGGTACCGCTTGACGCAGGATTTCACGCATTTGCTGTAACTTGGCTTGAATTTCAGGAGGAAACCAAGAAAAGTACTCTTGGATTGAATTAGGTTTGGGATTCATAAACTATGAAGTTCTATAGTTGAAAGCAGATTGAACTTATGGAAAAAAATGAACTTACGCTCAATGAAGCGCAAAAATTAGTAGACCACTGGATCAAGACAGTAGGCGTACGCTACTTCAATGAACTAACCAACATGTCGCTCTTGATGGAGGAAGTAGGAGAATTGGCTCGGATCATGGCACGAACCTATGGTGAGCAATCCTTCAAAGAATCGGACAAAGGACGTGCCCTCGACGACGAAATGGCTGATGTCCTTTGGGTGCTAATTTGCCTTGCCAACCAAACTGGCGTGAACTTAACAGAAGCCTTGCAAAAGAATCTGGAAAAGAAAAATAGCCGCGACTCGACACGCCACCAGGAAAACGAAAAGTTGCGGTAGGCAACCAATCATTTCCTATGCAGCAGGCCTAAAAAAGCCCGAATTGCCTATTCAAGAGCGTTGTTTTCAAGAATACGCATCAATGCCGTATTCAAGTAAAGCTTTTCTTTCCCTACTTTTTTAGCGGTCAAAAACCCAGCTTTTTCCAAGGCACTGAGATAACTGCCTGCTGTTTTTAGCGTTCCCAGTCCCGCAGCGGTCAAAGACTGCCGTTTGGTGTAGGGTAAACGAAAAATAAGCTCCACCAACTCTTTGGAGTACACTTTGGGAAGGCGCATGCGAACTTGTTCGTTTGTCTCCTTTAACAGATCCATCACCTGATCCATCCTGTTCAAGCCATGGTTAGCGGTTTGCTCGACCATGTCCAATGTGTAAAGAATAAACCCCTCCCAATCACTTTTCTCCGCTACTGCACGAAGGTGACGGTAATAGTCGTTTTTGTTCTGTATGATGTACTCACTAAGGTAAATCGCTGGCAACTCCAAGAGCCCAGTTTGCTTTAGAAATAGAAAAAGCAGGATTCGCCCTGTACGTCCATTGCCATCCGCAAATGGGTGAATGGCCTCAAACTGGTAATGCATCAGGGCCATCTTGATCAAAGGATCGAGGCTTGATTCTTCGTTTACAAACTTTTCCCAAGCAGCCAACTTCTCTCGAATGACCTCCTCACCACTGGGAGGAGTATAAATGACTTCCCCAAAAGGATTTGACAAAGTCGTACCTTCTCCGTGCCGAATTCCAGCTGTATTTCCCTTTATCGCCTGCACCAATTCAATGCACAAGTTGGTCGTCAAGAAAGGCCGAGATTTCATCCGTTCCACGCCTAACCAAAGGGCCTCTTTGTAGCGAAGTACTTCTTTAGTTTCAGGGTTTTCAAACGCAGTATCCGAGACCAAAGCTTGATACAAGTCATCGTGGGTTGTTAGGATGTTTTCAATGGCCGAACTCGCCTTTGCTTCCTGCAAATGAATCGTATCAATAAACAAGGTAGGGTTGGGCAATTTCCGAATCGCTCCGTTCAATTTAGCCAGCCCTCTACTAGCTGAAATGACTTTCAGTAAGATTGCCTTGGTCTCCAAATCCACCTGTGGTGGAAGGGAAGGAAGGGTATTGTAAGGAATCGAACGATTAAAATGGATCATAACAGGAGTAAAAAGTACATATGTAAACTTTACGAGGGTAAAATTAAGAGGTTTTTACTTTCAAAAAACTATACGAGGGTAAAATTTAGTATTTTTTACTCTCGTATTGAGAACGAGGGTAAATTTTACCCTCGTTATTTATACAAAATTGACATCCACCTTGGAGGAGAGACTGGAAAAGAAAAATAGCGACTTGACCCGCCACCAGGAAAACGAAAAGTTGCGTTAACCGAATTATGGCCTTAGCCTTCAATTACGCGTAAGGCACCATCGTCAGCCAATCCTACCACTTGCTTATAGCAATTGAGAGTCAAGCAAAATGCAATATCTGCCTCGATGCCGTGATTTTGAAGGCGCTTGGCATGGGAGGCTTGAGCCAAATAAGTTGCCAAATTGTTGCCCACCTGGGCAAATAAGGAACCCATGGCGAGTGCCCCATCCTCTTGATGGGCATGGCTTCCGCTAAGCGCTTGCACCAATGCACCCGCATACAACGAGTCTTCTAAATTGAATCTCCCCTTCCAACCTGCACAGTGAATCAACACATCCAAATTTCGAGACTGGATGTAGCTTGCTGTGGCTTGAAGGTTTGGGAAAGCTCCTATTAAAATCTCAGCTGCACCTTTGGATTTGTCTAGGGCCAAAGTGCCATTCGTGGTGGTCATCGCGAGCTTCTTTCCCAAATAGTTCCCTTCCAAAAAGGCTACGGGAGAATTGCCGAGTTCAAACCCAGGCGCAGTAAGTCCATCTCGCTCTCCAGCGATCAGGTAGCCTTGCGCCTGCATGGCACGACATGATTCTAGATCTGCAAAAGGTAGAATCTCCGTGACGCCATGGGCCAAAGCAGCCACCATGGTTGAGGTAGCTCGAAAAATATCCACGACGACCACTAGCTTGCCCTTCACCTCATGTAGGTGAATCAGCTCTGGAGTAAAGCAAACCTCTATGGAGTTCATTAGCCTTTATACAAGGGGAATTTTACCACTTGTGCCTTCAGGTTTTTGTTTCGGATCTGGATGTAAATCTCCGTTCCCACCTTACTGTAGGCGGTTTGAACGTAACCCATTCCGATGCCAAGACCCATACTCGGAGACTGGGTACCGGAAGTAACTTCTCCAATCACCTCTCCAGCGGCATCCACGATTGGGTAATGTCCTCTTGGGATACCCCGCTCCTGCATGATAAATCCGACCAACTTACGGCTTACTCCTGCTTCTTTTTGTTGCTTCAAGGCTTCGGAATTGGTGAAGTCTTTGGTGAATTTGGTGATCCAACCCAATCCTGCCTCAATAGGTGAAGTGGTATCCGTGATGTCGTTGCCATACAAGCAATAGCCCATCTCGAGTCTCAAGGTATCGCGAGCACCCAATCCAATCGGCTTGATGTCGTAGGCGGCTCCAGCCTTAAAAATCTGCTCCCACACATGGGCTGCATCTGCATTTTTCACATAGATTTCAAACCCTCCCGCACCAGTGTAGCCTGTACCTGAGATGATCACATCCTTCACCCCTGCAAACTCTCCTAACGTAAAATGATAAAATTGAACCTCAGTCAAATTTACTGGAGTAATGGATTGCATGGCAGCAGCAGCTTTAGGTCCCTGAACGGCAAAAAGACAATAGTCATCAGAGGCATTACGAAGCGTGGCACCCATGGTATTGTGAGCGTTGATCCAAGCCCAATCTTTGTCAATATTGGAGGCATTGACCACCAACATGTACTTCTCCTCTGCCATTTTGTACACAATCAAATCGTCTACAATGCCCCCAGTTTCATTGGGGTAACAGGAATATTGTGCCTGACCGATCACTAAAGTAGACGCATCGTTGGAGGTGACTTTTTGAATCAATGCCAAGGCTTGTGGGCCCTCCACAAAAAATTCACCCATGTGGGACACATCAAATACACCTACTCCTTGTCTGACGCAGAGGTGCTCTTCCATATCTGAACTGTAGCGTACAGGCATCATGTAGCCTGCGAATGGCACCATTTTGCCACCAAGTGCTGCATGCAGGTCATTTAAAGGAGTGGTTTTGATGGGTGCTTCCATTGGGTTGTCGTTTTTTTAGTCGGTAGCAAAGGTAACCAATGCCAAAAAAAATGGTTTAGACCTAAGGATTTATTTTAACCCAAGCCCATAAAAAAAGCAGCTCGTTAAAGCTGCTTCAGTTATTCTATTTTTGGTCGTTTAGACGGAGAAACTTTCTCCACAGCCACAGGTACGGCTTGCGTTCGGATTTACAAACTGAAATCCTTTGCCATTGAGCCCATCGGAAAATTCTAAGGTCGTGCCCACTAAGTACAAGAGGCTTTTTTTGTCTACCAAAATTTTGACTCCCTTGTCCTCAAACACATGGTCGCTATCGACTAGTTGCGCATCGAAGCCCAACTCGTACATCAAACCCGAACAGCCTCCTCCTTTCACAGAGACACGAATGTTCTCTTGCTCCATTCTCCCCTCTTCTTTCTTTAATTCAAGAATTCTCTCTTTGGCTTTGTCAGAAACGGTGATCATATCTTTATATCTTTACGCTTTGGTTGGTCACTTCTTCCCAGTTAAACTACTTCCAGAAAAAAAAGATTCAGTCAAAGATACAAATTAATGGCATGAGGAAAATAGAACATCTTGGAATTGCGGTCGCTGACCTAAAAAAATCCAATGAACTCTTTCAGCGACTCCTGGGAAAGCCTCCCTACAAATCAGAGGCAGTTGTAACTGAGGGGGTTGAAACCAGTTTTTTTCAAGTAGGCGACACCAAAATCGAATTGCTTCAAGCAAATACAGCTGATTCTCCCATTGCCAAATTCATCGAAAGAAAATCTGAGGGGATCCACCACATCGCTTTTGATGTGGAAGACATCTATGCTGAGATGTCCCGACTGAAAGCTGAAGGTTTTGAGATTTTAAATGAGATCCCCAAAAAAGGAGCCGATAACAAAATCGTGGTATTTCTACATCCGCGCAGTACCAACGGGGTGTTGGTGGAACTGTGCCAAGCAGATCCCAACCCAGAAAAGCCTTAAAAAAGCCCCTTAACTAAAAAAGAGCCTAGGGCTACAACTACAAAAAGTATGTCTGAAAAAAGAACTGAAATAAGTGAATTGGGAGAGTTTGGCTTAATTGAGCAGCTCGCCAAAGGTGCGCTAGTCAAAAATCCATCTACGCTCAAGGGAATCGGTGACGATGCAGCAGTACTTGATGCTGGCGATCTCGTGACGGTCGTAAGTACCGATTTACTTTTGGAAGGGGTACATTTTGACCTAGCCTATACTCCACTCCCTCACCTTGGTTTCAAGGCTGTCGCGGTGAATGTATCCGATATCGCCGCCATGAATGCGATTCCTACCCAAATTACGGTCAGTATTGCCCTATCCAATCGATTTTCGGTAGAAGCAGTTCAAGCGCTTTACGAAGGAATATATGCCGCTTGTGAGCAGTATGGAGTGGATTTGGTTGGAGGAGATACCACTGCCTCCCGTTCTGGGCTTGTAATTTCCGTCACAGCAATGGGTCAGGCCAAAAAAGAGCAGCTCTCCTACCGCTCAGGTGCTCAAGTAAATGATATTCTCTGCGTGACCGGTGACCTCGGTGCGGCACTGGTAGGACTTCAGATTCTCGAACGAGAAAAGCAGGTGTTCCTCTCCAATCCAGAAATGAAGCCAGAACTGGAGAAATATACGGTGGTTACAGGACGTCAACTCCGTCCCGATGCCCGCATGGACATCATCCACGAGCTCCGCGAATTAGGAGTGGTGCCGAGCAGCATGATTGATATTTCTGATGGGCTGGCTTCTGAGATTTTTCACCTCTGCAAGGCTTCGAATGTTGGAGCTACGATTTACGAGGATAAGCTACCGATTGACAAGCAAACTTTTGATACCGCTGTGGAACTCAACCTTGACCCCATCACCTGTGTGATGAATGGTGGAGAGGATTATGAATTGTTATTTACCATTGATCAAAAGGATTTCGCCAAACTAGAAAAGCATCCTGATGTGCATTTTATTGGGCATATCACGAAAGCAGAAGAAGGGAAATACCTAGTTACCAAAAGCGGTACTGCGGTACAAATCAAAGCCCAAGGCTGGAAGCACTTCTAAGCAAGGACTTCATTTCCTGAAAACTGGGATTGTTTTAAACCTTGTTTTTGGTATCCATATGGATGGTAACGGGTCCATCGTTGACCAGACTCACCTTCATGTCTGCACCAAAAGTTCCAGTACCGATGGATTTACCCAACTCGGCCTCTAAGACAACGATTGCTTGTTCGTATAGGGGCAGCGCAATCTCGGGCCTTGCTGCCTTGATATAAGATGGGCGATTGCCCTTTTTGGTGCTTGCATGTAGTGTAAACTGGGAGACCAACAAGAGCTCTCCTCCCACATCCAGTAGACTTTTATTCATCACCTCTTGTTCATCCGGAAAAATCCGAAGGTTGACTATTTTTTTGGCGAGCCAGTCGAGATCTTCCCCTCCGTCCGCTTCTTCGATTCCAAGAAGTACCAAAAGTCCTACTCCAATCTTGGATTTAACTTTTCCATCAATCGTCACTGAGGACTCTGAAACCCGTTGAATGACTGCAATCATGCTCCTAATTCTTGCATTTTACCAGATAGAAAGCAGTCCACACTGCTTTTTGAATCGCTAAGCGCCACACTGACCAAGGATTTGGCCACTACATGGTCTCGAATGGGGCGAATATTTTTCCCAAGCTTCAGCCAAGTCAAGGGCGTCATAAAAAATGTGGCCACTTGCTCGCCAAATCGGTATTCATGCCGACTCCCTAGCAAAAGTGAGGGACGAAAGAGGCCTAAGTAAGGAAATTGAAGGGCTTTCAGGTCATTTTCTGTCTCCCCTTTCACCTTGCTGTAAAAAATAGCCGAACCCGCATTCGCACTCATGGACGACACGTAGAGAAACTTGCTAGCGCCTAATTTTTCTGCCCAGATGGCAAATTCAAGCACCAAACCGTGGTCTACTGCATAAAATTTATCCTTGGAACCCGCCTGCTTGATCGTCGTACCCAAGCTACAAAAAGCATGCACGGTGACCTTTTTTTCCTGCAAGGCCAAGACCAAATTCTGGTATGCTCCACCCAAAGACTGCGCATTGATTTTATCTTCCCAGGCCCAAGTAGTTAATTTAGGCATGTCCCCATCGATTTGGAGTAATTTCTCGTGCTTCAAAGCAAGGCTCCTTCGCCCTACACTGATCACGTAACTGTATGCAGGATTACGCAGAAGCTGATGCAGCAGCTGCATCCCAACTAATCCAGAGGTTCCAGAAATCAAAGCAATTGTCATGGAATCAAAGTTGAAGAAATTAATGGATAGATTTCAGTTTCCAGGTCTTTCTGTTTGTTTTGGGCATACCAAAGATGCACTTCTTCCAAAAAATCTGAATAGGATCGGCCTTCTGAATTATGCTTAAATGCCGCATGCCGATCGATTAGGTACTTGGGTTTGGGACCCCAGGTAAATAATTCCTGCTGTAAGTCCGCGGTAACTGCGATTAGTTTGGGGATAGATCGATTCCCATTCGTCAGGTAAACATCCATCAATTCCGGATGCTCGTCACGAATTACAATCTTAAACGTAATGTAAGGGCTGAGTTCCGCAAGTTTAGCCAAGTGCGGAATCGACTGGGCACCATCTCCACACCAAGCTTCTGTGATCAGGATCCATACTTGGGGACGATTGACCCTCCCCATCAGCTGTGCTAGCTCATCCGAGACCTTGCTGGTTTTGTTCCAGCGAACCATCCGCTGCAAGCATATCCGAGTGTAAGCAAGGTACTCCTCGCTTTGATTCGGGCCTGTGGTACGGTATTCCCTAACTAGCTGTTCCGTAAACTGAACAAATTCAGGGTAGGAAAAACCTTCGTCAATTAAGGCTGATGTGATGGGGTAGCTAAAGGGTTTCATAGCATGGAATTTGACTAATAACCTTGCTGTCTTAGAATTGATTCAAAAAAATTGTATCAAACAATTTGATGCTGGTTCCTGAATTATTGATTGTGTGTTTGTTGGCAAAATCTAGCTTAAAAATAGACACTGATCTCCGCTTTCACTTTGCGAATAGCCAAGGCAATCGGGTCATTTTTCCGTTCAAAGGACTGCGTCAAGACCACCTTTGCCAAGTCTACACCGGAAGCGGATGAATTCAATTGTTGACGGCTAACATTGATGCGAGAGATCACCTCCTCGACTGCAATTCGCACTGCATCCCAGGTGTCTTCCGAAAAATAAACCTGCTGGCTGGCGTTGTGATTAAACTCCTCTCTGATTTCTGAGATGAGGTGATGATGCAGTTCCTCTGCAGAAAACTGTCCAGGTATCGACCGACGGATCACTTGAGCTGGCGTAATGCGTTCCAGCAGTAGGCAAAGCCGTTCGGCCGCTTGAAGTCGAATGGGAAGCACCACATTTGCTTGCTGACTTCGTAGATCCAACTTTAATTTCTCCTGTTCCTTTGATAAAAAAGAAACTACTACCAAATACATCCCATAGAGAACTGCTGCTGCAGGAAGAAGTATTTTTAAAAGATCTAGAAGGTAAGTCATGTCAAAATTTTAATTCGAATATCTACAATTCTTTGTTGCCAAAAAACTTAGTAAATGAGTAATTTTGTAATCCAAGTTGAAATAATCCCTAAACTTGGTGACTTTTAATCCATGTTGATTCCCATAGAAATAACGCCCAAAGCAGCTCTTGAAATCAAGCACATCATGGCTACCAAGAATATTCCCTTGGATTATTTTCTACGGGTAGGTGTCAAAGGTGGAGGTTGCGGGGGAATGGCTTATGCGCTAGGTTTTGATAAATTAAAGCCTGAGGATCAGCGCTATGAAGTTCAAAATATCCCCGTACTTATTGAAAAAAAACACCTTATGTTTTTGATGGGGATGCAATTGGATTTTTTTGAAGGGGATGAAGCGAGAGGATTTACTTTTACCAATCCAAGTATTCCCAAGCGCCACGACCAATAAAATTCCTTTAAAGGGTCCTGAACTTACCCGAATTTAAAAGTCCTCAAAACCAGGCTTTACCTGATCCCAAAAGTCGTCCAAGGCAATTATTCTCGGTTTGAGAAAAGAAATGATGCTAGGCCAGTCATTTGAATCAAGCACATTAACCTCTTCTAAAACACATTCGATTTTAGAGGTGATTTGATTCACCTCATTTTCCACATGCAATCGCCAGATCCACTCCTCCTCCAAGCATCCTTCAAGGATTTTTTTAAGTTGGCTAAACTGATCAAGCACCAACTCCTGCATTTCTAGGTCAGCATGTCCCAGTTCGATGGCAATCGCTGCATGATCTCGCTCTGCCCGCATTCGGAAATAAATATCCTTCACCCCTGTTTTGTAATTGGGCCAGTTGGTTCTCCTCCCCTGTGCATTGGGAACGGGCTTCATGTATTGCCCAAAAGTTATCCAAAACTCCGTTCGGATTTTCGAGAGTTCCGCTCGGGTATACATCCTTCTCTCAAGTAAAATCCTCTGGATAGGACAAGCTAACCCCGGAAAAATCAACCAAGCCTCCAATCGCAGGCTGCTGCTTTTTGAGCGTAATCCGGACTTGACTTACCTCAGGAAAAGCTGCTCGGATGTCCTGAATGATGCCATAGCCTAGATGCTCGAGCAACTTGACCCGTTGGTTCATTCGGGTTTTAACCAGATTGTAGAGTTGCGCATAGTCGATGGTACCTTCAAGGCGGTCCGTCTCCATGGCCTCCATAAAATTGGTATGAAGTTCCAAGTCTACTGTAAACCTGTTACCCAGCACATTTTCTTCAGGATATACGCCATGGTACCCAAAAAACTCCATCCCCTCGAGCAATACTTTTCCCATTAGTCGAATTGATCAAAAAATGACCCGGATGCAGGTTTGTTTTCTTCTTTCTTTTGATCCTCTGGCAAGGTGGATGACTCTTCTTGGTCGATTTCCTCGGATTGAATTTCTGGCATGACCGCTAGCTCCTCTTCAAATGCTTCCTCTTGGTCAGCTTCAAACTGCAATTCTGCGGAATCAGCAGGAGTAGCAGCAATGAGTTCCTCTTCAGAAATGGAATTCTCTTCTGAAATCAAAACCTCCTCATCGAATTCCTGAAATGCAATGGGTTCCACATTTTCTTCACTAATGTGGTGCTGAGCTACATTCTGGACCTGTTCTGCCTTTGGCAAGGGATCAACAGCCTTAGCAGTATCCTGAGAAGCAAATGAAGCTACATTTGCAGCTGAAAAATAATTGGTTCGAGATTGCTCCTCAGCCTTATACTGGTAAGCTTTGGCATCAATTCTAGAGAAATGCGTTTCCGATTGATCAATTTGATTCAAGGCATCTTGCGACAATCTGCGTAAGCTTTTGACCAAAGCCTCTCGCTGTTCTGCTAAACCTTCATAGCTTTTGATGAGACCCTTTACATTCTCGATCAAATCCCGCATGGTTTCTTTTGCATTTTCTTCCGCAGCTTGCATAACCAGTCTAGATTGCTCCTGAGAATAGGTTGCCAATTGCTCCGCGTAACGTTGCGCCTCCTGGGTAGTTTGTTCAGCGAGTTGATTTGCCTCTACAATTATTTGATCTGCAGCCTCTGAAGCTTCATTCATAATGGCAGCCCCAGTATCTTCAGCAGTCTTAAGGATTCGGAATAAAGAGTCCTCCACATCTTTGAGGCGCTTTGCTTCCCCCTCAACTTGTTGCAATCGGCTTCGCAACTCCAAGTTCTCCTGGTTGACCTGTTCCATTGCCACACTCATCTCTTCTAGGAAATCTGCGACTTGTTTTTTTTCATAGCCTCTAAATGAGGTTTCAAATACTTTTTGCCGAATGGCTGTAGGGGAAATTTTCATAGATTTTGTGCTTCAATTTGCCAAATTGCTATCGATCGGTCGTCTGAAACCGACACAATAACACCAGAGTAAGTACTCCAAAAGACTTTATTTATGGAAGTTCCATGACCTGCATTCCTAGCTTTATCGATGACTTTAAGCAGGTTGCGACTTGTACTATCCCAAATTTTTAATGACTTATCCATCGAACAAGTCACTAGGTATTTGCCGTCTTCACGGAAAGATAAATAATTAATAGCATACAAATGCGCCACTACATTTTCCTCGAGCAAATAGCGATCTGTATTCCAAAATTTTAAACAGGCATCTCTTCCACCTGAGACGAGTATTTTGGCATCAGGACTGTATTCCAATGCAAAAACCGAGTTGCTATGTCCCTCCAAGCGGGCAATGGGGACTGCATCAGCCGCGAGATCTAGCACCTGAATGCTGTGGTCACTAAAGCCTAAGGCCAAGTGCTTTTTTTCGGGAGCAATGGCAAGTACTCGAATGGATTTGGAAGAAAGCTTAACCTGTCTTTTTACTGCCCTTAGCTGCATATCCACCACAATAAGGACCCCGTCCCCAGTTGCAACAAATAGTTCATCACCAAAAACCTTTAAATCAAAAATAGCTGCTGAACTCAATTTCAAACTCCAGCTCTCCACCTTTTCTTCCAAATCTATCACGTGGATGCCCTCGTAGTTGCGACCTACAATCAAAAAATTCCGCTTTGGATCTACTTCTAGGGCATAAACCGAGTGCGGAAGTCGGGCTAGCAAGACTCCATCTTTTGGATGATCTAAATCCCACTCTACCACCATGCCATCTCCAGCACCGGTATAAAAATAACGAGGATCAGCCCCTTCTGTTAGGGCATAAATACAGTCATTGTGTCCAGTAAGGGTATGTAATTTGTTTACTAGGATTTTTGACATATCTTCGAGCATCACTCTTGGCTGCGCCTTTAAGCGCCTATGCAAACAAAAATAGGAAAAATTGACTGTTCCTCAGCCTTGGCAGTGAAGATAATCGAATCGCTGTCGGAAAAGGATTTAGAATTTTTAAGTTTTCGAGAAAAACTTTCCTTTGCTAATATTTCTCACCCAGAAAGAAAAAAGGAATGGGGCACAGCTAGACTTGCCATTCAGGAAGCCTTGGAACTCCTCCAAATCCCTTACCCTGGATTTTTTAAGGACGAGCATGGGAAATCACAACCCATGAATGGGCAAGGCTTTGTCTCCTTGACGCATACCCGTGGCTATGCTGCAGCTATTTATCACCGCGAGCTTCCAGTGGGCATTGACCTAGAGCTGATCCGTGAAAAAATCCTTCGCATCGGCACTCGATTTTTGGCCGAAAGCGAGTTAAACTTCCTTCACAGCCTACCAGCACACTATACCATGGCATGGTCTGCTAAGGAATCTATTTTTAAATGCCATGGCAAAAAAGGAGTGTCCCTACGAGAAAATATCTTGCTGGAACCCTTTGATCCAGATACAACCTTGATCAAGGGAAAAATACATGGAACTAATTTTAAAGATCACCACTACAAAGTGCAGGTAGAGCAAAACGAAAATCATGTCTTGACGTATACCATTTGGTAATCGTTATTTTTCTATACCACACATGAAATTATTTTTTGTAAGCTTTCTCGTATTTCTCGGAATCAGTTTCGCTTCCTACAGTCAAAATTTTACCCAGCTTGAAGCCATCGATGCAGTCAGCGGGAGCAAAAAAAACTTAGCCAGCTTAGCCAAAGAAAAAGGACTAGTGTTCATTTTTTACGATCCTTCTTGCCCATTTGCCAAACTGTATGAAACGCGAATTATCGGCCTAGTAACCAAGTTTCAAGCACAGGGCATTGGCTTTGCACTTGTCCATCCACAAACGCAGCCTAGCGAATCTGAACAAATTCGCCTACAGACCTACATCGAAGAAAGCGGTCTAAAAATGCCTTACTTGATTGATGGAGAACAAGCCTGGATCAAACTTTTTCAAATAAATAAAATCCCTGAAGTAATTCTGCTTGTGCCAGGCCAAACTGGCCTTGAGGTAGTGTACAAGGGTGCAATCGACACTAACCCCCAAGTAGAAAGCGCTGTAACGGAAAAATACTTAGAAGAGGCGCTTGCTCAAGTAATCGGAGGGGAAAAGCCTACCACCGCTCAGGCAAGAGCTGTGGGCTGTAATATCCGCATCTTCTAATCCTCGAAAATCTCCAACAACTCTTGCACTTCTTCTACTTTATCAGTTTCTCCCAATTTTTCGAATGCGGTGGAAAGATTTTTCAGGAACCGCATTACAATCGCCACGTTGCTGCAAGGTTCAAAAAAAGCAGGCTGTGGGTCAATTTTTAGTTGTTCCAAGAAATTTTTTATATCCTCTCTTGAAAAAATAACTCCTTTATTAAAAGCATTGATGTAGAAGCCCGAATCCTCTTGCTTGTAGATCAAGACAAAAAGGTTCGGGAGATTGACCCCATAAATAGGTAGACCCAATTTCTTAGCAATCAACAGGTAGATGCTGCACAAGCTGATGGGGTTCCCTTTTTTTGATTCCAGCACCATGGAGAGCATGCTATTGCTCGGGGAATGGAAATTTTTGGTGTTTCCAGAAAATTGGAGCTGCTTGAATAAGACATGATTCAGGATTTTTACTTGGTCCAAGGCCTGCAAATCCGAAGCAAAAAAAGTCCAGACCTCCACATAGAGTTGGTGTATGGAAGCCTGCAAGGTTTCCAATTCCAAATCTGGATATTGGTAGGTATTTAAGATCCATAGTCCTTCCAATAGGTCCTGATTTTCGGAATCTTTCCAATCTTGCAATCGCTGTTTAACCAAACCAAACTGCAGGTCATGAACGAGGTCCTCTAATTCCTTTTGTAGAACGGGGTTGAAGCTCTCCTCCCATTTTTGTTCCAGGACCGGAATCACTGCTGCTCCCAGTCCAACTAATTTTTGGCGCACGTGCTGCTTTACTTCCCAGTCGGAGTCGTCTAGGAGGGAAATCAATGCATCAAGTTGAGCTGGGGAAAGCATGGAGTGGAATTGAAAGAGAGTAGCTTACTCAAGCGGGGATTACCGCCAGAATCTTAGGTTCAATTTATAAAAAAAATCTTCCTGAATCCAAGAAGGTTTTCATTTCGATTTAGGAAAAATCAGTTGATCTCAATTTCACTTTTATAATCCTTAATGGAGCGGTAAATCGCCGAAGCCATGTATTCCTGACCTTCTTTGGTCATCAAAAATCGTTCTTCCTCCGTGTTGGACAGGAATCCAAGTTCCACCAAGACACTTGGCATGGATGGGGTCCATAGCACGTAGAATGGTCCCTGCTTTACTCCACGGCTTTTACGGCCCACCTTATCTCTAAACTGCGTTTCAATGCGGTCAGCAAGTGTAATACTATTTCCAACGTATGCCTTTTGCATCAAGTTAAACATCATGTAGGACTCGGGAGAGGTTGGGTCAAAACCTTCATATTCCTCTTTGTAATTTTCTTCGAGGAGAATTACCGAGTTTTCTTTTTTTACAATATCAAAATTGGCTTCAAAATGCTTATTCCCCATCACAAATGTCTCGGTACCGAAAGCAGTCTTGTTGGCTGCTGAATTGGAGTGAATGGAAACAAATAGATCCGCTTTATTGACATTCGCAATATTGGGCCGCTGCTTCAAAGTAGGAAAGCTATCATCAGAACGCGTATAAATCACCTCTACGTCAGGCATGTTCTCTTTGATGTACTTGCCTACCAATAAGGTAACTGCCAGATTGATGTCTTTTTCTCGTGCACGTGAACCAATATTTCCGGGGTCGCTCCCTCCATGACCGGCATCAAGTACGATTTTTTTCATGCGAAAAGCAGGCATCATTGTATCGTTGGGAATGAATCCTCCAAACAAAAAAGGAACAAGGATAAGAAACCTTAACAGATTTTTTTTGGTATTAAATCTTTCCATGAGGGCAATCGAGTTAACTTTATAGGAAATTAATTTCAAAAATACTAAAAGCGAAAGCACGGGTGTCGAGAATTCGGGTACTTTTTTTGGTTCTTCTAACCAGCTGTTTGGTGCACCTGAGTGCATCTGCACAGCAAAGCACTCGGTCACAACGAGATAGAAGGCCTGTCTCCACCTCAACAATCCCAGAGCTTCGGGGTGATACCACTCTGATCAAGCAAGATACCCTCGCTCTACTTGACTCGGCAAAAAATGTGCCTAAAAGTGAAATTGAAACTGAAATCCTGTATTATGCAGAGGACAGCATCATTACGGACTTCACCGAAAACAAGGTTTACCTTTACAAAAAAGCCTGGTTTGAATACGGAAAAATGCGCTTGGACGCCGACCGCATCGTCATCGACTGGAAAAATTCAGAACTATATGCCTACGGTATCGCGGATAGTTTGGGGGTAGTATCTGGCAATCCTTTCTTCAAAGACGGCAACTCAGTCTATGAAATCCGAAAGGAGATGCGCTACAATTTCAAAACGCAAAAAGCCATCATCAAAGATGTGGTGACCGAGCAGCAAGACGGAGTGCTTCGTGGAGAGACAATCAAGAAAACTGAGGATGGCAGCGTTTATCTAGAACATGGATATTACACCACTTGCAAGCTGACCAAACCCCACTGGCACATCTCCTCCTCCAAAATCAAGTCTATTTCCGGCAAGCAAGTAGTTTCTGGACCCTTCAACCTGTATTTTAACGGCATCCCTACTCCACTTGGATTGCCGTTTGGGTTGATTCCAGACACCCCTGAAGAGAAAGCCTCCGGGATAATTTTTCCTTCCTATGGTCGAGAGCAAGTTCGAGGATTGAGCTTGAGAGACCTCGGCTATTACTTTGCCTTCAACGACTACATACACCTGCGCGTCACGGGTGATGTGTATTCCAAAGGAGGATGGGGCATCAAATCCCAGGCGATGTACACCAAAAAATACAAGTATAGCGGTGGGTTCAACATAGATTTTCAAAAATTCATCAGTCCAGAAACAGAATTGATTCCCCTCGATTACAACACTTTTCGTGTGCAATGGAATCATAGTCCAATTACACGAGGTACGGGTCGATTCTCTGCTTCGGTGAATGCGGGTTCCACGAGCTACTTCAACAATGTGGTGAACCCGAATAATTTCGCAAATAATGTGACCGGGGATCTAAATTCCAATATTTCTTACTCCAAAACTTTTGCAGGCACCCCCTTCTCCATGTCGGCCAACCTTCGACACTCCCAAAGTGTGCAAACAGGTGAAGTACGGTTGGACCTGCCGACCATCGGGATCAACATGAATCGGCAGAGCCCCTTTCAAAATGTGAAGTTTGAACCCCTCAAAACGCTAAACATCGCTTGGAACTTCAATCTCCAAAACTCAATCACTAACCGCATCAAAACCTTTGGGCAAGCTACACAAGTGGATGGCCCCCAAACTATCCCATTCAATGGCGAAAATCTAGGTTTATTGCTCAGAAATGGGAATAATGGAGCAAGAAACAACATTCCGTTAAGTTCCAATTTCTCTTTATTTAAGTATTTTACGGGTACTGCATCGGCCAACTACACCGAACTCTGGTACATGCAACGCTTCAACTACAGCTACAACTCCACCACTGACCGGGTAGAGCAAGTGAAGGAAGATGGATTTAATCGGGTTGGGTTTTACAACACCTCCTTCGCCATGAATACCAACTTTTATGGCTTTTACAATTTCAAGCCATCGGGCAAATTGCAAACCATACGCCACCACATGGCTCCCACCATTGGATTCAATTTCAACCCCGATTTTTCTGATCCAGCCTACGGCTACTATCAGGAAGTTCAGGCAGATAAATCGGGTAGAATCGCTCGCTTTTCAAGACATCAAGGCTTAATCTTCGGTGATGCGCCCCTAGGAGAGTCCAGAGCCTTGAGTTTGGGTCTTCGAAATGTGCTGGAAGCAAAAATCAAAACAGAGACAGACAGCACAGAAGGCGAATTCAAGAAAATACCGCTGCTAGAATCCTTTAACATCAATACCGCTTACAATTTTGCTGCAGATTCTTTTCAGATATCCCCTATTCAACTCTCGGCACGAACCACCTTATTTGAGCAAAAGCTATCCGTCAACGTTAATAGCACCATAGATCCCTATGCAACATTCTCTACTCTTGGGTCCGATGGCAAAGTGAGTTACCGCAGTAGCCAAGAATTTGCTTGGAAAAAGGGACAGGGAATTGGAACCATCCGAAATGCCTCCTTAAACCTAAACGCTTCGCTGAACCCTCAGAAAGGTCAAAATCCTGGTCAGGTACGCGATGAACTTACCCAAGATTTTATCCAGCAAGGTGGCGTGATGAATGCCTTTGTGGAAAATGAAATCAACCGAATCGTGGCAGATCCCAGCCAGTACATCGATTGGGAGATTCCTTGGAACTTAAGCTTAGGCTATAACCTAGCCTATGCAAAGCAGGTGAGTAATACCACCAGCATCACCCAAGCGATGAATGTGAGTGGAGACCTCTCCATATCTGAAAAATGGAAGGTGAATTTCAATACGGGATATAATTTTGACTCGAAGGAAATCACCCAAACCATGATCGGAATCGCAAGGGACCTCCACTGCTGGCAGATGAATGTGAACTGGGTTCCGTTTGGAAGATTCACCTCCTACAACATTGATATCCGTGTCAAGTCAAGCATCCTGCAAGACCTGAAAGTTTCCAGAAGAAGAACCTTCTTTGATTTTTAAGCACCCACTACATCTTTAGGGCTTTAATTTTCGCTAGGAACAAGCCTTTCCAAGAAGCTAGATCTAGGTTCTATTCCTAGGTAGGCTACAAATCACGCCCATTCCCATTTGCTCTAGCTATTTTCTCTTCAAAAATGTCCTGATCAAGATAGCAGCCCTTCAACTGATTATTTTTTTGTTATAAGAATTATTATTTTTTCGTAGAATTACACAATTTTTGGAGATATGTTAAAAATATAATTTTAGCTTAGTGTCATGGAAGAATTAACACAACATGAAGAGCGTATTATGCAGATTTGAGGTATTAAATAAAAATTGATTCAGACGATTAAAAGGTATGAAAAAAGTATTTTTTGGACTTGCTGCAGGTCTTTTAGGGTTTTCATGTGAATCCTCCCTCTTCCCAGATGATGTTTTAAAAAACTCAAAACAGCAAATCCTTGAAGCGGGGCAAATAGGTTTTGATCAAACCCTAATTTGGGAAGATCCTAATCTAGGAGAATTTGACATCATTCAGTATGAAACTTTATTTCAAAGGAACCCAGAAGTAAGTTTAGGCTATGATTTTTATGGAAAAAAGGGAGAAGAGTCTGAATTTTGGTTTGTTGGTTATGTTTCATACGCGGTCAATCATGGCAGCAAAAATGTTACCGTTCTTGAAGACCAACCCGATCAACTTTTAAGTAATTCATATAGATCATTCAGCCCCATCCATTTGCTAAGCCAAGAGGCTTTAGCCTACAAACAGGATACGGTAATTGACGGGAAGTCCTTGATGGATTTTGTTTGGGTGGAAATGGATACGATGATATCCGATAAGCAAGTATATCTGGAAAACCACTTGTTTATCAACCCAGCCAACTTTCTGCCTGAGTTTCTTTCGCGAAGGCTTTACCATAACAAAAGGAGAAATCAGCTGATAGAGGTTTTTTATTCCGAATATTCATTTGATCAAGTCAATATGCCTTTGGAACCAACTATTCCTCAAGGATATATCTCCAAAGCAGCTGGTTTTGAAGTCGCAGAATCCAAACTTCTTTCTGTTGGGGATAATGCCCCTGACTTCAAACTTCAGGATTTGAATGGGAATTGGGTGAGGGTTTCTGATTTCAAAGGTAAAAAAGTATTGTTGGACTTTTCCATGATCAATTGTGGCTGGTGCAAAATCGCCATTGATGAGTTTAAAAAGCCATCCTTTTCATTCGCCGAAAATGTTGTTCCGCTGTATGTTAATCCTGTGGATGAACGGGAAAAAATGGAAAAATACCAGGCTAAAGTTGGCATACCATTCCCTGTTTTAGTTGGTGCAAAGGAAGTAGGGCAAGCGTATGGGGTCAATGGTTATCCCACCTTTTATCTAATTGATGAAAAAGGAAATATTGAAATTGTAAATCAAGGGTATTCGGATAAGTTGATCCAAAATTGGAACGCATCCAAAAAATAAAGGGAAGGCGATTGGTTATTTAGTGCCCAAAATCCGCAGACACAATTTTGATGCCCGTGGATTCCTTTATTGATTTGATAAGATCTTGGTGTTTTTCTAACAAACTATTTCCCATGCTGTATTCCATATAGAGATTAGTGTACAGCAGGGTCTAAAAAAAAGACCTGATTCGAAAATCAGGTTGAAAAACTATTCAATTGAGGATTTTTTCAACATGAGCAAATCATTGACTAACAGATCCCCTAATACCAATCTAAAAGCCAATCCCAATCTTAAACTTCCAACTTATAACTGGTTCGAAAAACGAAGTATTTACACTCGTCGACCTGTACCGGAACAGATTTGTTTTGCACGAGAAGTAGGCTTGGGTGGAGACATTCGTGCCGAATTCAGAATTGAAAACCATATCGCTGAAGCTGAAAAATTAGGCTTAAAAAATCATAGTCTCTAAATACTCTGTGAAAGGCTTGGAACTAGGCAAGTTCTAAATGTATCTACTCCAAGTAAGTTGGAGCAGATGTATAAGTTGATTTTTAACAATTAAAATTTCTTACCGAGAAGTAAGTTCTTTCAATTGATTCACCAAAAGTGGCCCCGAACTCGGGCGATGGACTCCTTCTTGTAGGAGTTTACCTTCTTTGGTAATGACCATGTAGGTCGGGAAGCCTGTGATTTTAAATTCTCTATCAAATGGCTGATATGATGCTTGATCCAGAAAGAAGTGCTCCCCTACCAAGGCATACTTTTTAATTTGATTTTCGAATGACTTTCGATCCGATTGGGCACAGATGTAAGCGAAAACAACGTTTTCTGGAACTTCTTTTTTCAGGGCTTCCGCAGATTGGAATTCTCTGATGCAGGGTCCACACCAAGTCGCCCAAACATCAATGTAGATTACCTGGCCCGGATATTTGGCTTTCAATTGAGAAAGAACATTTTCAGAATTCTCTGCTATGGCTACTCCTTCCACGAAGCGAGCGTTTTTGGTAAGCTCAAATTCTTCAATATTTTGGTTGATCAAAGCCAAAATTTGAGGCTCTATCTCCAAACCTTTAAGTTCTGATCGGATAGCTTGAGGGATTTCCCTTCCTCTTCCCTGGAAATTCATGTCCAAAAAGATTGAAATAATGCTTGACCTAGGGATTATTCCCAGATCGGAGATTTCATCGAGGGTGTCATCCCATTGCGCCAAGGCATAGGAATCGACCGTTTCTGACTGATGGATTTTTGACAATTCCTTGAACTCATCAGAAAGAACTAAACTATCACTGTCGACGCCCCTTTCGACCTGTTCATACCAATTTGCTACTGCAGACTTTTGAGATTCAGAAAGGTTAAGAGACTTGTAGTATGCATAATTTTGTTTATTCATCAGATTAATGACCTTTTTTGACTTTGAAGGTTGCGTCGCCATTGTAAATTCCCGCATTAAACCGTAATAATTGGAGCTCAAAAAATCCTTCGGATCATTTGTGATCAATTTCTTCACTTCAGCTAAGTAATCGTCAGGCACATCTACCGGTCTTAATCTGCCACTCGAAGTTCCATTGTGAGCCCAAATGTACCTCTGAAGGTCATTAGCTGCGGAAATTCTTGCATCTCTTAGGCTGATTTCCTGTATCAGCGGGCTAACAGGGATCGAGTCAAAGTAAGTAAGATGAAAAACTTCGTGCTTTTTCATCAAGTCTAAACGGAACCTTAAAAACTCTTCCGGTTCCAACGCTTTTTGTAAGCTGTCTATGAGAAAATAGTCCCGAACCTTCATAAACTCTGGGCCTAGAAGTCGGTCTTCCTCGTTTTCCACCGCCAAATCTCCCATAAAATCAATGGATTTCACCTGCGCCCCAGATGAAACCCCACTTTTGAATGAGTCCTCACTAATGACCATAGCTTGGGTAGCTCCCGGGGTAGCTAAATAGGTAAAAAAAGCATCTCCTGCCTGAACCATTACCTCCTGAGGATAATCCAATGGATAGATAACTTTGAACCTTCCTTTTTCATCCAAATCTCCTGTAAACTGTTTTTGTACTTCGCTTAAGGCATGATTATAGATAATATTTATGGTGGTAGGCATGGTGTCTATAGGAATAAATATGCCCTGTAATAAGACTTGATCTTGCTTGAAAAAATCATTTGAAACGTCCGTTTGACCTACTTTTCTATTTCTAAGATCTTTAGACTTTTAAGATTGAACGGGTGTTTTTTTATCGCCGTTTATTAGGGTGTAGGTATCTCCGTTTTTTGAAATCAAAAGCACTAGGTTATTGTCCCCATTTTTAAGAACCACCCTTTCTAAAGTCGCTTGATCGATCTCCCAAAGCTGACTTTGAAATAAAGCAAAATCATCTTTGATCATAAGGACGAGTTCATTGCTACCGTCTGTGGTGTACCAAGAACTGATTTTTGATTTTTCGATTGACTCTTGCGAAAGACCTGGTGTAGAAATAAAACCTAATATCAGGATAAAAGCAGCGAATAATCGTCTCATAAAAGGAAAGGATGTTTTGATAAATTAATTTATCGAAAGTAATCTAACTAACCTATTAATTTTTAAGATTGTCATATGTCTTTATTTTTTGCAAAACCGAAATTAAAGTAGAATTATTAAAATTTGGAAGTAATAGATGGGCATTAGCTTTTAGAAAGTCAATAGGTATTTTGTTATTCAATGATTGATGTTGGTGGCACCAATTGTAATGCTGTTGGACATTCCAAGTAAACTTTCGACATGTACTCCTCACAATTTTAGAAAAAACGCGGTACCTTAATGAATTACTAACTTTTTCAACCGACTTTTCACATTGCAGTTGGAGATTAAAATCAACGAATTTAAACTGCAATTATAAATTACAACTAATTGATAATCAATGTATAAAACAATTTCCAACAATAATTATTTCCTAATCGTTAATATTCAAGCTATGAAATACCTTATCCTTCCAATTTGTTTTGGGCTCGTTTTTGTGAGCATTCTCTTCCCAGGTACTGCTTCTGCACAACTCAAAAAGGTGCTCGATAAGGTAAGTACAGCCACTAGCGGATCTTCCAATCCTTCCCCAGCTGAAATGGCCAATGGCCTGAAGGAGGCTTTGGAAAAAGGAACTGGCCAAAGCATAGATCGACTCAATCTAGAAAATGGATTCTTAGGGAATCCCGCCATCAAACTTCCTTTTCCGGAGGAAGCACTCCAAGTGGAGCGCAGCCTACGAAAAATTGGCCTGGGCAACTTATGTGATCAATTAATTACCAGCATCAATCGAGCGGCAGAAGATGCAGTAAAAGAGGCGCGCCCCCTATTCACCCAAGCCATCAAAGAACTGACATTTAAAGATGTACAAGGAATTCTTCTGGGCTCAGATCGTTCTGCTACCGACTACCTGCAGCGGAGTACTACGGATGGATTGAAAGTGAAGTTCGCTCCACCCATTCAAGCAAGTCTGCAAAAAGTAGGTGCCACCGCCCATTGGGAAACGGTCATGTCTCGCTACAATAAAATCCCTTTGGTCAAGCCCGTTAATACGGACCTCACCGCTTATGTGACTGATAAAGCACTTCAAGGCTTATTTTTGGAGATTGCCAAAGAGGAATTGGCTCTACGGAAAAATAGCAATTTGAGATCCAGTCCCCTGCTTCAAAAAGTTTTTGGGTTTGCAGATGCACAGAAAAAGTAAGTTGCTTACAGTTGACAGACCACGGTCTGCAGGCTGTCCACGGTCGACGGCTCACCTTATTGAACTTCAAACCTTATTTTGCCTGGTTACTTTTACTAAAGAGTGAAAAATAAAAAAGGTGTCAATCAACAAAAAAGTCCAGCAAATGCTGGACTTTTTTGTTTTTGTTGAAAGGGAAACCCTTATCAATCAATCAAGTCCACCAACAGGCTTTCCCCTTCTTTGGTCACTTTCACCAATCCTTTTTGGGTCAGTCCTTTGATCGAAACATCCCATTTTTTTCCACTCAACCCGCTTTCCACCTTTAGTTCCGGTAAGGAAGCAGGATGCTTGGCTTTCAAGAGTTCTAGGAGCTGCTTCTCCTCTTCCGTCAGTTCAACAGCCTTTTTCTCAGCACGCATCTGAGGGAAAAACAACACTTCCTGAATGGTGGAATTGTCTGTCATCAACATGGTCAAGCGGTCGATACCAATCCCTAATCCAGAAGTTGGCGGCATGCCATACTCCAAAGCACGAAGGAAATCCTCGTCCATAGCCATGGCTTCGTCGTCCCCACGGGCAGCAAGCTTGAGTTGCTCCTCAAATCGCTCGCGCTGATCGATAGGGTCGTTGAGTTCTGTGTAGGCATTGGCGATTTCTTTCCCATTCACAAAGAGTTCAAAGCGTTCCACAAGGCCTGGCTTGCTGCGGTGCTTTTTCGCCAAAGGCGTCATCTCAATCGGATAATCCGTGATGTAGGTCGGTTGAATCAAATTAGCTTCTACCTTGGCTCCAAAGATCTCGTCAATCAATTTGCCTTTGCCCATGGAGGGATCCACTTCAATACCCAACTGAGCACACACCTGCTTTAATCCTGCTTCGTCCAGTTCGCTAACATCTATGCCCGCATATTCTTTGATGGAATCAAACATAGTCAAGCGGCGGTAAGGGCCTGCAAAATCAATTTTTTTGCCTCCAACCGACACTTGAGTGACACCATGAATGGTCTGGGTAACTTTTTCGAGCAATTGCTCCACCATTTCCATCATCCAGATGTAGTCTTTGTAGGCCACGTAGATTTCCATGGAGGTGAACTCAGGATTATGGGTTCGGTCCATGCCCTCGTTTCGGAACATTTTTCCAAACTCATACACCCCATCAAATCCACCCACGATCAATCGCTTCAGGAAGAGTTCATTGGCTATCCTCAAGAAAAGAGGCATGTCCAGCGTATTGTGATGCGTCTGAAAAGGTCGTGCTGCTGCTCCTCCATGTACGGCCTGTAGGATGGGGGTTTCCACCTCAAGCCATCCATGGTCATCAAAGTAACGACGCATGTTGGATATGATTTTGGAGCGAGTCACAAAGGTGTTTTTCACCTCAGGATTTACCGTAAGATCCACATAGCGCTGTCTGTAGCGCTGCTCCGGATCGGTAAAACCATCGTAGATGGTGCCCTCCTCGTCCCTTTTTACAATAGGAAGTGGCTTTACTGCCTTGGATAAGACCGTAAGTTTGGTTACGTGCAAGGAGATCTCCCCTGTTTGTGTAGTGAAGATGTAGCCAGTGACACCGATAAAATCACCGATACCCAGGAGCTTTTTGAAAACGGTATTGTAAAACTCTGGAGTATCAGCTGTGGAGATGTCATCTCTGCGTACGTAGATCTGTAACCTGCCTGTAGAATCTTGAATCTCAGCAAATGAGGCGGATCCCATAATTCTACGGCTCATCAATCGCCCAGCAATGGAAATATCCTTGTAGTCTGTTTTACTATTTTCATAGTTCTTGTGGATATCATCCGCAGTGGCATTGATTACAAAGGACTCGGCAGGATACGGGTTGATGCCTAAGGAATAGAGTTCCTCTCGGTCTTTTCTTCGTTCCAGTTCCTGTTCGCTTAAAAGTTGCATGGGATTGTCAGTTCAACTAGTTAATTACTTTTTCTTCAGTTACTTCAGTCTTCTTCGCTTCATTTCTCTGCGAACTAGTTCAAACTCTCGGCTGCTTTGACCTGCGATAGAAGAGTTTTCGGATGCACGTCTACTCAGGTAGGGCATCACTTTCTCTACAGGGCCATAAGGCACATATTTCACCACCCGATACCCCGATTTGGCTAAATTATAGGAAATGGAATCACTCATTCCGTAAAGTTGCGAGAAAAACACCAACTCAGAGTCAGCAGCAATACGGTGGGTATCCATCAGTTCGGTGAGTGCCACACTGCTCTTTTCATTGTGCGTGGCACAAACGAGGTGAATGTGATTTTCAACCGAATAGTGAATTGCGGCATCGTAATCTCGATCCGTGGCAGCCTTGTTGGGCTGTATGGGATCCAGATATCCTTCTGCTTGGGCTCTAGCTCTTTCTTTTTCCATGTAGGCACCGCGCACAGGCTTCACCCCAAACAAGTAGCCCTCCTTTTGAGCAACTTGATGCGCTTGTTTGAGGCGTGCCAAGGAATCATGGCGGTACATTTGGTAGGTATTGTAGACCACACAACGGCTGGTGTTGTACTTGGCCATGGCGGCATAGGCAAGGTCGTCGATTACATTTTGAAACCAGCTCTCTTCTGCATCTACCAATATTTTTAATCCCAAGTCATGTGCAGTCTTGCACAAGCGATCTACTCGGCCATCTAGACGGCCAAATGCTTCTTGCTCAGCAGGAGTTAGGGGTTGATTTGCTTGGATTTTTTCTAAGATCCGGTAATCCCCAAGTCCGGTTACCTTGAAGACCCCAAAGGGCATGTAATCTGTTTTGGCAGATTCCACCAACGTCTGGTAAATTTCCTCCGTGGTAGCATCAAAGCTTGCCTCATCTCCTTTTCCTTCTACCGAAAGGTCTAGGATAGAATGTACGCCGTAGTTGGCCAAGCGCTTGCATGCACGTACACTTTCACGAATGGTCTCACCTCCACAAAAGTGCCCAAACATGGTTTTTTTCATGATGCCTTTGACTGGCAGCTGCAATTGAAACGCCAAATCAGCCAACTTGATGCCAAGAGTAGACAAGAAGTTGTTGTTTAGGGTTGCGAAAATCAGATACATCTTACGGAGTTCTGCATTACTCTTGGAAGCAAAAGCTACTTCCAAATTCTCAAAAGAAATAGTGGGTTTGACGGGCATAGCGCGCATTTATAGGGGCAAATATAGTAGAAAAACAGCGTCACTTGGGTTTTGTTTGGGAATTCACCCTAGGAAAAAGCTTGGTTTTTTCGCCTTCAAGAAATCTTGGCCCAATTCCCATTGGGTTTCAGCTAACAAACAACTTTTTCCTTCTTGAGAGATGAGCTATTCGAAAAATCTTGCTCATTTCAGGTATTTGCCGTAGGCTATGTCTTGAAAAAAAATAAATGGAAACTATTATTTCTGATTAGGAAATAGAAGCAAAATTTTATTTTGATCTATCATTTTTATTCGTTCCAATTGGATTTATTTAAAAGTTCACCCCTATCCATTAAAGAAATGATAATGGAAATGCATAAAAATAATTTTGCTTTTAAAAAATTGCAGTTTACATTTACAGCATGTTCATCACAGCAGTAATCTGGTTTAGCTTTTTTTACTTTTACTTTCGACCTAACCATCGAATCGGAGCTGTGTATTGTCTAGCCAAAAACTAAAAACAAATAAACATCACAAAGCCCGATTCGAAAGAGTCGGGCTTTTTTATTTAAACCCTTCAATTCCATGAAGCCACACAAACAAATTAAAGACTGGGGTCTTGGCCTAAGCAACCCCATGATCATCGGAGGCCCCTGCTCTGCAGAAACTCCTGAGCAGATTGCACAAATCTGTTCCGAGATGAAGGAAAATCAAATCATCCCCCAGGTATTCCGAGCAGGAATTTGGAAGCCCCGCACACGACCTGGATCGTTTGAAGGCGTAGGAGAAGAAGGGTTGAAGTGGATGGAGATTGTTAGAGATGAACTCCATATTCCGGTTACAGTAGAAGTGGGCAATGCCGCTCACGTGGAAATGGCCCTCAAGCACAAGATCGAAATTTTATGGATTGGAGCGCGTACTACGGTTAATCCATTTGCAGTACAAGAGATTGCCGAGGCCCTTCGCGGAGTAGACATTCCTGTGATGATCAAAAACCCGATGAATCCAGACTTGGAACTTTGGATGGGAGCTCTGGAACGTATGTATGCTGTGGGCATCACCAAGCTAGCGGCTATACACCGAGGATTTTCGGATGCTTACGACAAGCGCTACCGAAACAAGCCCAACTGGTCTATGCCGATTCATCTGAAGCGGGAGTGGACAGGAATGGAAGTAATCAACGACCCTTCACACATTGTAGGACGTAGAGACGGATTGCTAGAAGTAGCTCAAAGCGCCATGAACTTCGGCCTGGATGGCTTGATGATTGAAACCCACCACGATCCAGACAAAGCTTGGTCAGACGCCAAGCAGCAAGTAACCCCAAGTCGCTTGAAGGAAATGATTGATTCGATTGAATTCAAGCAGTCCTTGGAAAACATGAAGCCAGACGAGAAACTGTTTGATTTACGAAGAGCAGTAGACCACATAGACGACCAATTGTTGGATATCCTGCAGGAACGATTTTCTGTAATTGATCAGATTGGGGCGCACAAACGTGAGCACAACCTGACTGTATTTCAATCGGACCGATGGAAAGAGGTGATGGACTCCAGAACTGAAAAAGGAGTCAAAAAACAACTGAGCGAGAAATTCATGAAAGAATTGCTCTACTGCATCCATGAGGAGTCTGTAAAACGTCAAGAAAGACAACTTCGGGAAGTGGATCCAATCAAAAAATAAAACACCCCTTCCTCGCTATCCCTTGGCTAGCGGGGAGCTTGCTAACTTTACCTCCTAGACCAATTTGATCTGTGGAAACCGTACTCTTCACAACTGACATTCAAAATTCCCTCGCAGAGGTGCTTCAAGCTCGAAGCTATTCCAAAGTGGTGGTACTTACGGATGTGAATACCCGCGAGCATTGCCTGCCCTTGATTCAGGGCGCTTTACCTTCAGATGCCCTCCACATTACCGTACCTGCAGGGGAGCAGCACAAAACGCTGGAAACATGCTCCATCATTTGGACAGCAATGACCGAAGCAGTACTCGATCGGCAGGCGCTCGTCATCAATTTAGGTGGTGGAGTGATTGGCGATATGGGTGGATTTTGTGCAAGCATCTACAAAAGAGGGGTTCCATTTTTGACTATTCCTACCACCCTACTTTCTCAGGTAGATGCGAGCGTTGGCGGGAAACTAGGGATAGACTTCATGGGATTTAAAAACCATCTAGGGGTATTTCAACTTCCTGAGATAGTCCTAATCGCCCCTGCATTTCTCGACACCCTCCCCCAGCGTGAGTTACGTTCTGGCTATGCAGAGGTAATCAAACATGGACTAATCCGAGATCTTGCTTTTTTACGATCCTTGCCTAGCAGCAATTGGGAAAAGCAAGACTGGTCACGGGTAATCCGACATTCGGTCAGCATCAAAAAAGCAGTAGTAGAGGTAGATCCGAAAGAAGCGGGGCTTCGAAAAATTCTCAATTTTGGACACAGCATCGGTCATGCGGTAGAGTCCTTTTACCTCACTGGTTCCAATCCGCTACTCCATGGAGAGGCCATTGCGATGGGGATGATCGCAGAGGGATTTTTATCCTTCGAGAAAATTGGATTCAGCTTTGAAGAACTAAACGAGCTAAGCCAGAAGTTGCTCCAGGTATTTGGAAAAGTAACCTTGAATTCAAAAGACTTAGAGGCAATCTTGGATCTCTGTGCACAGGACAAAAAAAACGAAGGAAAAACACAACTTTTCTCCCTACTTCCAAGCCTTGGGGATTGCAGCTTCAATATTCCCGTGACCCCTGAGGAGATCAAACATGCGATTATCTACTACCAACAACTGCCCTTGGCCTAATGGATTATCAAAAAATACAGCTTTTGGAGCTCAGACAAAAAAATGAGTTCTCCCGGGTGCACATCCCCCTCCCCTCCTCTAAGAGTGAATCCAACCGTGCCTTGGTGATTGATGCCTTGACGGAAGGGGAAAATAAACTCAAAAATCTGGCAGAGGCGCGTGATACCCAAACGATGATTCGGCTGCTGCGCACCAATCCGGCAGTTTTTGATGTACTCGATGCAGGCACGACGATGCGATTTTTAACTGCTTTTGTAGCAGTCACCAACCAACAAAAAGTAATGACAGGCACAGCTCGAATGTGCGAGCGTCCCATCGGGATTTTGGTGGATGCCTTGCGGAGCCTGGGTGCTGAGATACATTACCTAGGGGTAGAAGGTTATCCTCCGCTTGCTGTAAAAGGGTTGCCTGAGCAACTCACCAATCAAATCAGGATTCGCGGAGATGTGTCCAGTCAATACATTTCGGCACTCTTGATGATCGCCCCCGTTTTGCCTCAAGGCCTAGAATTGGAACTTGAAGGCAAGGTTGGAAGCCGTACCTACATTGAAATGACCCTAGAGCTGATGGCACAATTTGGAATTGTGTACAGCTGGGAAGAAAATACCATCAAAATCAGCCCTCAGGCTTACCAAGCTACCCAGTTCACTGTGGAGAGCGATTGGTCAGGGGCAAGCTACTGGTTTAGCTTGTTGGCCTGTGCGGATGAAGGATCCTTTTTCCTGGAAGGGCTAAAATCACAAAGTCTCCAAGGCGATGCTGCTATTGTTGAGATCATGTCACATTTAGGCATACGAAGTACTTTTCAAGAAGGCGGCCTACTCCTCGAAAAGCAAGCCGTAACTGGCCTCAAAGACTGGGATTTTACCCACTGCCCAGACTTGGCTCAGACCGTAGCAGTGACTTGTGCTATTTTGGGTCAAAACACCGTGTTTACAGGGCTAGAAAGTTTACGGATCAAGGAAACAGATCGGATCTATGCCTTGCAGCAGGAATTGGCAAAGTTTAACGCTGAATTACGGGAAATTGGAACAGGCACTTTTCAAGTGATCCCATCGGTCACTATGCCGAGAATAGTACAAATTTATACTTACGATGACCACCGCATGGCCATGGCCTTTATGCCCTTGGTTACCAAGACAGTGGTACACATTGAAGACCCAGAAGTAGTCAACAAATCCTATCCTAGTTTTTGGAAGCAGGTAGCCTTGACAGGCATTCATCAAGAATCTTACAGTCCAGGCATCCTATGAAAGTAGCAATTCAAGGAATTCCTGGGTCCTTCCACCACCAGGTGGCGCTGTTGAATTTTGGGAAAGAGGCCCAAGTTCTTCCTTTCTTGAGCTTTGAAGAGGTAGCCAAGTCGGTTGCCTCAGGTGCTGCGGAAGTGGGCATCATGGCGATAGAAAACTCTATTGCAGGTGCTATTTTACCGAATTACGATCTGATAGATCGTTATGAACTGTTTATTCATGAGGAATACTACTTACCTATTTCCCATCAGTTCATGGCATTACCTGGGCAAACTATTGCTGATATTTCCGAGGTCCGCTCCCATCCCATGGCCTTGCTGCAGTGCAAGACCTTCTTCTCCCAACAGCCTCAGATTAAACTTATTGATGACTTAGACACTGCTTCAGTGGCCAAGCGCATCCAGGAGGAGAAACTGCGAGGAGTCGCGGCAATTGCCAGCGAAATCGCTGCCGAAACTTATGGGTTGGAGATTCTAGCTCCAAATATCCAAACCGTACAAGATAATTTCACGCGGTTTATCTTGCTAACAAAGGAAAAATCAAATCGAATGGATGCCCCCAACAAGGTTTCCTTCAAGATTACCATCCGGAATGAGGCGGGTGGATTGGCCAAGCTCTTGACGATGCTTGCGGACAAAAACCTTAATTTGAGTAAAATTCAATCCATTCCATTGATGGACAAGCCTTGGGATTATGCTTTTTTTATTGATGCGGAATTTGCGGAGGAGCAGGCCTACCAGGAGGCGGTGGAGCAAATGCAAGAGCGCTATGGCGAGTTGAAGATTTTCGGAGAATATAGGAGTAGAAAAGGATGAAGGGATTTGCAACACGTATTGAAGGCGTAGAAGAATACTATTTTTCAGCCAAACTTCGAGAAGTCAATCGGCTTCTTGCAGAAGGGAAACCCGTTTTGAATTTGGGAATCGGCTCGCCCGACTTAAGCCCTGACCGCAGCGTCATCGATGCCTTAAAGAGCACCGCCGAAAACGAGCAGGCGCATGGATACCAGGGCTACCAGGGCATCCCCGAATTGCGAACGGCTATGGCCCACTATTATGCGAGCGAGTTTGGGGTGGAACTGGATCCAAACCGGGAAATCCTCCCCATGATGGGATCTAAAGAAGGAATCTTTCACTTAAGCATGGCCTTATTGAATCCTGGAGACCAGGTCCTAATTCCCAATCCAGGCTATCCTACCTACGCAGCAGTAACCCAATTGCTTGGAGCATCTCCTATTTTTTACAACTTGGATTTGAGTCGGCAGGGGCGCCCCAATTTGGAGGAACTCGAGCAACACGATTTGTCAAAGGTGAAATTGATGTGGATTAATTATCCGCACATGCCTACTGGAGCTGCGGGCTCAGAGGAACTGCTATTGGAACTGATTGCCTTTGCGAAGCGGAATGCTATTTTGCTGGTGCATGACAATCCCTACAGTCATATTTTAAACTCCTCTCCTAAAAGTTTACTGGGATTACCAGGAGGCAAGGAGGTGGGCTTGGAGCTCAACTCGCTCTCCAAAACCTTCAATATCCCGGGCTGGCGTGTGGGCATGCTTTGTGGCAAGGCCGAATGGATTGAGGCTGCGCTCAAGGTCAAATCCAACATGGACTCGGGCATGTTTCTGGGTCTTCAGAAAGGTGCTACCGCGGCCCTTTTACTCGGAAAACCCTGGTTTGAACGACAGAACGAAATCTATGCTAGCCGGCGAAAGCTCGTTTGGATCCTTGCCGATCACTTGGGATTGACCTATGATCGGGAAGCTGCCGGCCTATTTGTCTGGTGCCGCGTACCTGCGGGTAGCTCTGCAGAAGAGTTAGTTGACCAGTTACTTTACGAAAAACACATCTTCATTACTCCTGGGAAAATTTTTGGTTCGGAGGGAAACGAGTACGTCCGCATCTCCCTTTGTCTCCAAGAGTTCAAAATCTTAGAAGCCATCAACCGCATCAAACCTAGCCACTAAAATGAAAAAAATACACCTTGTAGGATTGGGCCTTTTGGGAGGATCCTTTGCCCTTGCCGCCAGACAAAAATTTCCGGAGTTGCAAGTATCTGGACAGGATCTCAATCCACAGCACCTCCAAGATGCGCTAGACTTAGGCATCATCACCGTGGCCAAGTCGATTCCTGATAGCGATACAGATTTAGTGATTTTGGCAACTCCTGCAGATACCTTGGGGGATTTGTTGGTTCAAACTTTGGGTCAAGTAGGTGCTGAAACGCTTGTTTTCGACTTAGGATCCACCAAGGCCAAGCTCTGTAGCTTGGTAGCGGAACACCCCAAGCGCTCCCAATACCTTGCTGCTCACCCCATCGCAGGTACGGAGTATTCTGGTCCCAAAGCTGCTTCTGCAACCTTGCTAGACCGGAAAGTGATGATCTTGTGCGAAATGGAAAAGACAGATCTCCACTTGAAGGAAAAAGCTTACCGTTTCTTTGATGCCCTGAACTTGAAGCTCCGGTTTATGGATCCAGCTGAGCACGACCGTCACTTGGCCTATGTGTCCCACCTCTCCCACCTTACTTCCTTTATGTTGGGCAAAACCGTACTTCAAAAAATGGAAGATGAGAAAAACATTTTTGATATGGCGGGATCTGGATTCTCCTCGACTGTTCGTCTGGCAAAGTCCAGCCCGGATATGTGGGCACCTATATTTATTGAAAACAAGGAGAATGTCTTGGCTTCTTTGGATGGATACATTGCGAATCTCAGCGCCTTCCGTGATAAAATCGCAGCTGAGGATGGGGCTGGTTTGAAAAAAGAAATGGGAGAAATCAACGCCATCCGTGGGATTTTAGATTTCGGAAAATAAATAATCTGATTATCCGCTTTTTCACCACTAACCAGAGAAAAAAAGGTTTGAGGGTCAATTAGGTGAGCTGTGGACCGTTGACTGTGGTCTGTCAACGATTATCCGCATGTTTTAAATAGGCGAGCTGAGCTACTGGCATGATTGCGGATAATCATAATAAATAATCAAGCGAGAATAGGTTAACTAGACCAACTAGTTAGCTTGGATAGGTTATTTGTTTTAACACAATCTGATTACCCACTTTGTCACCAGTAACCGAAGACAACTAAGGTTTGAAGTTCATTTAGATCAGCTGTGGACTGTCGTCTGTTGACGATTATCCGCAACAATTCAACTAGATTTTAAGCTACTAGTGAGATTGCGGATAATTAAATAACACTAAAATCTTTTCTTAACTTGGATACTTAATTCAATTCTACTTCCATGCTACGATACCTTTTGGTTTTTCTTTTTCTGGGCTCCCTTCAAGCTGAAGCTCAAGACCTTTGGACTGCTGTATCTACCACAAGCGAGGCCAGTGCTCGACACGAAAGTTCGTTTGTAGCCTCTGGAGGCAAGCTGTACGCAGTGGGTGGTCGGGGAGCTCGTCCTGTAGAGGAATTTGATCCCAAAACCAACACTTGGGTCAAGCTGGCAGATGCTCCGATGGAAATCCACCATTTTCAGGCAATATCCTTTCAAGACGAACTCTGGATTGTTGGGGCCTTGACGGGCAAGTATCCGCATGAAACCCCAATTCCAAACATTCTGATATTCAATCCCAAGACCAAAATCTGGCGAGAGGGACCAGCACTTCCAAAAAACAGGGAACGCGGTTCTGCAGGGGTGGTAGTCCGCCAAAATAAAATTTACATGGTTTGTGGAATCCAGGACGGGCACTTCGATGGCTTTGTACGCTGGTTTGATGAGCTAGATCCAAAAACAGGAACTTGGAGATCCTTACCCAGTGCACCAAGAGCACGAGATCACGTCAGTGCGGCCCTAGTTGATGGCAAGCTCTACCTCGCGGGGGGACGCACCTCCTATGCCAAAATTGGCAAGGTCCTCGAGCTAACCAACAAAGAGGTGGATGTTTTTGATTTTAAGACAGAAACCTGGTCCACCTTGGAAACCGAGCTGCCCACGCTGCGTGCTGGAAACTCCAATTTGGGAATAGGACCCTATTTGGTGGTCATGAATGGAGAAAGTTCTGCTCAAGGAACTGCTCATGCAGAGGTAGAAGTTCTCGATACCCGAAGCAATACCTGGAGCAAGCTACCCAATCTACTGCAGGGCCGACACGGCACAGGTACCGCTTATTTAAATGGAAAAATATGGGTTCATGCAGGTTCCGCCAATCGAGGTGGAGGACCCGAACTGAGCAGTATGGAAGTGCTGGACTGGAAGAAATAAGTACTTCAAAAACTCGTCTTGAACTTATCAGCTCCATTATTCTTTAATTTCCAAGCGTAAAACCAGTTTAAGTGACCCCATCCCCTCCTGCTACATCTGGCACTGAAGAAAAGCTCCCTCGAAATCTAGGGCTTTGGGGCATTTGGATGCTGGTAGTAAATGGATTGATTGGCGCAGGAATTTTTGGCTTACCCAGTGGAGCGGCAGCCCTTGCAGGCGAGTACAGCGTTCTGGTCTATGCGTTTTGTGCGCTCCTGATCCTGCCCATTATTTTATGCTTTGCCGAACTGGGAAGCTATTTCCGAGGCACGGGTGGTCCGATCCGATATGGTACCTTGGCATTTGGCCCTTTTGTAGGGTTCCAAGGGGGCTGGTTGTACTATTTGGCACGATTGATTTCCTTCTCTGCCAACACGGTGCTGCTTACTGATTCCATTGCTTATTTTATTGCTGGGGCAGGTACAGGTACAGGAAGGATTATTTCTTTGGCGGTGATTTGTGTGGGATTGAGTGTGATCAATGTGCTCGGGTCGATCGAATCGATACGCTCCATGACTCTGTTTACAGTTATCAAGTTTGCGGTGCTAATTCTCCTTCCGCTCGGAGGATTTATCCTTTTGGGCTCGGAAGTGATTCCTAGTTTTGAGAGTCCAATCCCAGCCTCTGATAATTTGGGAGCTGCTGCCCTACTTTTAATCTATGCCTTTGTTGGATTTGAGGGAGCGGTAGTTCCTGCTGGTGAGGCCAAGCGTCCCGAGCGCGACATGCCCTTGGGATTGTTGCTCGGATTGGCCGTAGTGGCGGTCTTGTACATGGTGATCCAACTCGTATCGCAGGCTGCGGTGCCCGATCTTGCAAACTCTAAAACTCCCTTGCTGGATGTATCAGCAACACTTTTTGGGCCTGTTGGCGCTATCGTGTTGATGGTAGGTGTGGCCGCATCGGTACTGGCCAACTTGGTCAGTTCTATGTTTTCCGCTACCCGAGTCACCTATGCCTTATCCCTGGAGAAATCGCTACCACGCTGGTTTGGAGAGGTTCACAGCCGGTATTTAACCCCCGCCAACTCAGTCGTATTTTTTGGTATTGCTGCCTTTTTATTGGCTGCCTTTGGGTCGTTTAAAGTGTTGGCCACGATGACCGTGCTTTCTCGACTCTTTTTATATGGTATGAGCTGTGCGGCTATACCCAAACTCAGACCTCAGTTTCGTGGGGAAGGAAGATTTATCTTGAAAGGGGGCTATCTTATTCCTGTTTTGGGGATTGGAGCATGCCTTTGGCTGATGCTTCTGGTAAGTAGCCAATCGATTTGGATGACGGCTATTTTTGTAGGCATTGGCACTTTGCTGTTCTGGATCGGGAAAAAGCAGAGAAACTAGGTTTTGCGAGATTTTATCCGATCAAAGGATTTTCCAGGAAAAAGAACAGCATTTTTATCCGAGATTGGCCACCACTTCCTCACCTAATCCAAAGGAAAGGGTCATTCCATTTCCTCCCAATCCATTCACGATGGTCACCGCATCACTGACCTGGTGTACAAATTCAGTGGTTCCATTGGTCATTTTAGGGTAGATGCCTTGCCAGGAGCTGGCGATTTTCCAATCCTTAAACTGAGCAAACTCTTTAAGGTAGTTGACGATAAGGTCATTTACATCCGTTCGATCAAAGGGAGAAAGATCTAATCCATACTCATGGGAATCACCGATCGTAAGTTCTCCCTGTCCATTTTGAGCGACCATAACGTGAATTCCCCATTTGATCAATTCAGGAAACTGCTCTTCGTAGACGGCACGTAATTTATCCAAAGAGGGAGCTACTTGAAAGCCTTTGTAATGGATAAAACTTAGCCCAGCACACAAGGGAGGGCCAATTCTCCAATTGTCCGGCTGCTTTGCAATGCGCATCATTTGAAGCTTGCATTTGGTGATAGGAATCTGTTCAAAAATTTCAGGGTACAAGGTTTCAAAATCCATTCCAGAGCAAACAAATACTCGGTCTGCTGACCAAGTTTGTTGACCTGAATAAACTGTATTCCCCTCAATACGACTGATTGCCTTATTCCAAATGACCTCTACACCAGGTAGTTGTTCAAAGTATCGTCCTAGTTGGAGCATCGCTTCCCTTGGGTCCAGAATTAGCTCTTCCTCAGTCCAAAGTCCGGCTTTTAAATGCAGCATCTTCGCAGCGGGACTTTTTTCATACACCTGTTCGGGGTTTAGCAAAGTTGCAGATTTGATTCCCTGCATGGCTGATACATATTCTTGAGCTACCTGAACTTCCAAATCGGTATAAGCTAGGTGCAAGGATCCGGTTTGTTCTGCGAAAAAATTAGCCTTCAGACTCATTTCAAGCCATATTTCCCTTGTCCTCATGGCTCGATCAAAGGCGGGGCCTTGTGCTTGACCCACAGGCCAAATCATTCCAAAGTTACGAACAGATGCTCCTTGGGCCTTGGGATGTCGCTCAAGGACAGTGACTTTCCATCCCTTGTTATGAAGGGCTCTGGTGAGGGCAAGGCCGACAATACCGGCGCCAATGACGATTGCAGTAGGATTATTCATGCGAGGAAATATTTAGCGAGGGTGATGGTGATTTTTCCTGTTTCCAAAGCTTGTTACGAAAATAGCCAAAAGAACTGGCTACCAAAACCAGGGAGATGCTGGAAAAAAACAAAATAGAAGTGCTGTAAAAACTGAGCCAGCTTTGGGATTGAAATAAATCAAACTGTTTGGCTACCAAGATCATGCTACTACCTAGGTAACCAAAGCTATCCGCGAGATACATCAAAAAACCAACATTTCCAGTATGCTTAAAGGCCGCAATTAGTCGATCAAAGAGTATACTGTTGAATGGAATATAGGCCATATAGACTCCTGTGCCCACGGTTACCATCCAAACAAAGGGAGAAACCAAATTTGCCTTGAGTCCGAGCGTGGCGAGAATGGCTAAGCAAAACCCAATCAAAATCATCCAATGGTTGAGGAATAGTGCGCGTCGGTTGTTTTTAACTAAAACCAAACAAGCCATCATTACCAATAAAAAGAGGGTGATTGGCACTTCCGTCTGCGTAAGCAACTCAGGTCCGACAGCAATGGAAAGGTCCCTCCAAATTTCTACTACAAAATTATCTCGAAGGTCCCTCAAAGCCGTCAACATCATGTAAACAAGAATGAGTAACAGGATTCCGGGCATAAATTCCTTGAAAAACTGCTTCCGTTCCTGCTTAGTCATCGGCTGTCGAGGGCTCCGCATGGCGATGTCTTCTGCATTGGGAGGGGGAATGTGGTTGATCAAAAATACGCTTGCAACAAGTAAAGGGAAAAACAAAGAACCTGTCAAAAAAGGCATCCAATTTTCTGTAACAGCAAAGGATTGCATCAGCCAGGTACCCACTGATTTGACAAAGCCAGAGGAAAAAACAAAACTAGCGGCCAGCACACTTCCCATCAACTCGGTGAATTTACGGCCCTCCATGTAGTGAAACACAATTCCCCAAATCAAGCCCAAGGGAAAGCCATTGATTAAAAAACAAAGTATGTTGAAGGGTGCAGGGAGCACCGCAAAACCGAGCAAGGCCAACCAAGAAATCGCAACTAGTTGGATGATGAGCCAGGCTCTCCCCTGCTCTTTCAGTTCAGAAATAAGTTTAATCCCATAGAACTTACTAGCCATGTACCCGATGGTCTGGGCTAAAATCAACCAAACCTTTAGGTCTACACCTAAAAAAAGTTCTCCTTCAAAGGTTGCTGCGGCAAAGGGTTTTCGAAAAGAATACATGCTGCTGTAGGTTAAAAAACCCATCAAACCAGCAAACACACTCATTTGAAAAGAGGATGTTTCCTTTAACAGCTTGGCCAAGGCCGGGATCCGAACCATTACTGCTGGTAGTCCTTTTCGTAGGTCTTCACAATCTCGAGCACCTCTGTCAAAGTTGCTGCGAAATGGCTGGGACGATGCGCTATCAATTCCTCATGCGAAAAAACTCCTGAGGTAATCGCGATGGACATCAAGCAACCTGCGTTATGGCCCTCATTCACATCTACTTCGGTATCGCCTATTTTGATGACCGACTTGGGATCATCTATTCCCAACTCAACCATAATTTTTTGGATCATAAAGGGAAAAGGGCGGCCTTGGGGTACTTCATCGCTTGCGGCAGTGGCATCCACCAATGATCCGTCAGTCCAGCCTACTCTTGCCAAGATGATATCTGTAATTTCTCTGTTGAAACCTGTATCCAAGGCTACTTTGATTCCGAGTTGGTGTAGTTCTTTAAAAACAAACTCAGCATCCGAAACAGCACGAACGGATGGGTCGTGGGTGTAAAAAGATACCATTTCAGAAACAAAAGAAGCGTGAATATCCATCACCAGCTCCTCAGTAATGCGTTCAGAAGTTGGCTCGTGGATTTCCAATAATTCGCGAATAGCTTGAGGCTTGGAGTAGCCCATTTTTTGGTTGGCTTCTTCCAAGGTAACAAAGTTGTACCCGTGCTTATTCAACGCAAATTGGAATGATTTCGCAACGCTACTTTCGTCATGGATGGTGGTACCTGCCATATCAAATACGGCTAGTTTAATTTTGGACATGCTAATAATGTAAGGCGATATCGTTCAGTGGAAGATTAATTAAATAAGCGAATGAAAGTACCAACTCTACCTAAGAATCTATTGATTTTGTAATTAATCAATTATTAAGTTTTCAGAATGACCACGCTTATTAATTCAAAAAAATCAGGAGACTGGGAAAAGAAATGGTTTTCGGTTTTCAGCTAGCATACGAAAAGAAATATTCACAATATCATAAACTAGACTAGAACTAATCCTTCAGGGTTATCCTGTAAATTCCGAATTATTTAAAAATATGGACACGAACACACTGCAACTGAAAAGGGTAGAATTAATTTTTGGTTTTTACGAAAAACATGGGAATGAAGATTACATTGGAGAGCCCGTTTCTCAACTGGAGCACATGTGTCAAAGTGCCCAATTGGCTGAGGGAGAAGGCTTTGATGAAGAAGTTATTTTAGCTGCTTTCTTCCACGACCTAGGCCATTTAATTACCCAAGGTCCAACTACAGAAATGATGGGTGAATTTGGAGTAAAAAGACATGAACAACTTGGTGCAGATTTTTTAAGAAGTTTAGGTTTTTCTGAGAAAATAGCTCAACTAGTTGAAAACCATGTGCAAGCAAAACGGTATCTGACCTTTCGATATCCTGACTATTACACCAAACTTTCAGAAGCTAGTAAGCAAACTTTAATCTATCAAGGGGGTCCAATGAAGGAGGAGGAAGCTCTAAAATTTGAGAAGGATCCGCTTTTTGAAGTTTCTTTACGAATGCGAACATGGGATGAGGAAGCTAAGCTAACTGACCTACCTTTACCCTCCTTGACTCGATACAAGGAAATGGCGCTTAGAGCCTTGCAGCATCGCCTGGATTAATTCACCGTTTTCCTGAAACCCACTCGATTGGGACCTATTTTTCTGAAGGAAATACTTTGCTCGGCAATGAACTCATTTCAATTGGGGTTCATATGGATGGCCATTATCTATTTTTAAACGTTTAAAAACGATTTTAATTGATTAACTGAAGGTTGTTTTAGGGAGAATCCCCAATATTTGACCAAAACAAAATCATTTTTTCACACTAACTTTTTTCAAATGAATTCACTTAAAAACAGAGTGCAGCTAATCGGGCACCTAGGTGCCAAAGTAGACCTCAAACAGTTAGAGTCCGGGAAATATTTAGGGCATGTATCTTTAGCTACCAATGAAAACTACAAATCCCAAAAAGGCGATCGAGTAGAAGAAACCATTTGGCACAACTTGGTCATTTGGGATAAGCCAGCGGAAAACTTGGCTAAATACACCGATAAGGGATCGGAAATTGCCGTAGAAGGCAAGTTGACCAATCGGAGCTACACGGATAAAAATGGGGACAAGAAATTTATCACGGAGGTTGTGGTCAGTGATTTTCTATTGCTTGATAAAAAGGCGAAAACAGAGTAATCTGATACTCTCCACCTCATTCGGAAATAAGGGAGGTAAACATCTAAATCCTTTATTTCCGATCCCATCCTTTCAAATGCACTGAAAATTTTAGTCTAGGGCACTATTCTCTTTAATTTACTAGTCAAGGAATGGCTATTGAACCGCTATTTCAGAATTTTGATTTAGTGATTTTTAATCCCCCCCTTATTTTTTAAAGACTAGGGAATCCAAAAGCGCGCCTTCAAGATCAAACACTTTCCAAACCAGTTCACGCTGATTCAATTCTAAAACACCAACATGATGCTCTTTTATCAGCTGGTCCATTTTTGGAAAAGAGGAGGATTGATCCTTAGGCTCTAAGCCACCACCGGCACCACCAACAATAAAAAAATGAACTGCATGACCCGAAAAATCACGTTTTATACGCTCGTAATCGTGAGTATGTCCCGCCACTACGAGGTCCAGCCATCCCAGGTGAAAATAAGGTTCGAGTACCTCACGGATGCTATTTTCACCATGATACCCTGGCCAGCCTTGGGAATAGGGAGGCTGGTGCAGCACTACCATGCGCCAAGGGGCTTCTTGCCAGTCTGAAGAAGCAAATACCGCTTCAAGTGCTTCCCTTTGTGCAGAAGCTGCTGGTAGACTTACCGGAAAATAGGCATTTGGATCCAAGGTCATGACAGCCAAAGGACCGATCCGGTGAAATCCATAAGTTGGCTCGCTGTCACGCATCAGATAGGTACGCAGCGCTTTGGGGTAAAGCGAATCGTAATTCCCATCATAATCATGATTGCCTGGCACCAAAAGTTGGGGACTCTGCATGCCAGAAAGCACCTGCAGAAAAGATAGGTAAGAATTGGACTCCGATCCATTGGCCACCAAGTCACCGGCCCCAATACTCAGGTCAACCTCTTCCCTTTTCACTAGCTCAGCCAATTTTTCAAATGCGCGCCAGCCCCCTTGTGAATCTCCCCAAAGCGCTACACGGATGGAATCGGATTTCAACTGGGGCATCACAAATGAATATTGGCCCTGAAAGGCATTTGCCTGATACAAATGAAAAGAAAAATCCTGCGTAGAGGCAGGCAGGGTGAAGACACCGGTTGAAGAACTAACCAAAATCTCTTCCCCTGAAGCAAGCACTACATTAGCTTCGCCAGGATGTTCGCTTACCCAGCGAACAAACCAGCTCCCATCAGCACCTAGCAATACATTGGGCTCGGCAAGCAGGATTGGCAGCGCTCGAGTTGCTTGTTTTTGTTCCTCCCAGGACAGGAGGCTCAACGGTTTTTTGAGTTTCTCGTTTTGTAAAACTTGGATTTTTCGCACTGCGAGTACTGAATCGGCAAATCGATGCGTCTGCTTTTCCAGTACCAAAAAATTAGCTAAAGAGATCCACTGCACCTTTCTCAACCCACCAGCCATGGCATTGTTGATCACACGCACCTGAAGTTGCACCCGACCCGAGTCCAATACCTCAAATTGGTTACCTGGCCTAGAACGGTGGACCTGCTTTTCATTTACCCAGACTTGAACTCCATCGTCACCCGAAACCTGAAGTATTCCTGGGGCCAGAAAGACCTCCTTCTCGTACCAAAGGGAATGGTTGGGTAGATTCAGCCGATGGGGCAGAGATAGCCTTTCACTTGGTTGACTTAAACTAGGTAGGTCACGAAAAATCCCTGGAAGTGAATCAGCACCCAAATACATCCAATCTGTACTCAAGTCAACCCAAAGGTTCGGATTCATTTGGAGCTCTGCAACAGACCTACTAGGTAAAAAATACGCCTCTCCATAGGTTGGAGAGGCGTATTGAGAAATATTCCGTTGGCAAGAAAAAAGAGCTCCTCCTGATACTAGTAGTAAAAAAAGGGTCCAAGATCTCACTTCAACATTTCTTTGATAGCAGGAGCTGCTTTGGAATCTGGATAGGATAAGCCCAAAAGTTGATAGACCGTTCTAGCGATCATGGAAGAATGCCACTGCCCTTTAACCTTCATTTCACCCGAAGCAGGCGTATCAGGCCCAATGGCAATCATCCAAATTTGGCTTGCCTCTGGCAATTTTTCGCCGTGGCTTTTCCAACTCGTCTTAGAAGTCCCCCTTCCATGATCTACGCTCACAATCAAGGTCGTTTTGTCCTTATAAAAAGGATCTGACTGCAAGGTTTCCCAAACCTCTTGGATGTACTTATCTGTTTGCTTGGCTGACCAAAGGTATTGATCGTATTCCCCATCATGTGCCCAATCGTCTGTTTCACCATAGGCGATGTACACTACTCTAGGCTTCTTGGTTTTGATGGTTTCCAATGCAAAATGGTGTGTAAATGGATCCAAGCGAACTCCTCCCCAAGGACCTCTGATCTCTTGCTGAAGGCGATTTACGGTTTGCTCTACTGGAGTTAAGTTAGGGCCTTCCGCTAGATCAAATCCTGCGTTTACAGGTACCCCACTTCGCTCCTCGTTTACGATGTAAGGAAATACATCCCAGCTTCCAAAGGCAAATACCTTGTCTTTGTAAGCAGGCATCTTATTGAGGTATTCTAAAAAGGTGACGTTGGGGTTGTTGACTTTGTCATTGGAGTTGATTCGGGCATCGTCGGCAAAGCCACTTAATGCTTCGTTGTAACCTGGGTAAGAGAACCACATTTTATTGCTATTGTCCACATTATTCCCATATGCTCTATTGCCATAAAGCTGCCCTTTCTGGGCAACAGTACTCCAAAGGAATGGGAATAGCATCTCTCTTCGTTTAAGCGGATTTGCATCCCAAAACTCTTGCATTAGAGATCCAGGAGTCTTTATCATCCCGGTATCATTTACCAAAAGGGAATCAGCCCCTTTGAATAATTCCTGCCATCTCAGGCCATCGAGGGTTATTAAAACAATGTTTTCTGTTTTGGTACTTTTCGTTTGAGCAGATAGCCCGAAGGAAAAACCAAAAACAAGAGCAATTAGTAAGGTGTGCTTGATCATAGCTTATTTAAATTAAAGGAAATCTACCCGAAGGATCGGGTAGATTTCCAAAAATGGTAAAACTTAAAGTTGATGTCCTATTTGATATCCCACCAAACTCGGGTAGTTATTGCGTCAGCACCTTGTCTTCCAATGGCTGCCTTGTAGTTATCGCCATTCAAGGATTGAACACTACTAGGGTACATGAACCTGACAGGAACGGTATTGATAAACGCTGCTGGCCCTGGCTTAATCGTTGGGAAACCTGTTCGCTTCCAATCATGCCAAGATTCTAAACCACTGAAGTAAAGAGCAATCCATTTTTGGGTACCGATCTTCACAAGCTTTTCCTGCGTAGTACCTGTATAGCTCACTTTTGCTTGCGCAAAATAGGTATCATCTACAACTAACTTAGCAGCAATTGTGGGTTGGCTAATTGCCGTGTACCGTGCTCTGTAATAATTCACGGACGCCTGTACTCCTTTTTTGTAGTAATCTTCAGCCGTTCCTACAGTAATAAACCCACGCTCTCTTGCTTCTGCTAAGATAAACTGAACTTCAGCATAGCTCATCAAAATTGCTTGGTATCCCGTAGCATTTGCTTGAGAGGAACATGCCTGGCAAGACCAAAGCAAACCTACTCTTGAAATAAAGTTGGATCCACCTTTCGTTGGATCTCCAGAAGGAGCGTATTTTAATGCTTCCTCATCACCCAATCCATTTGGAACTCCATCATAGGCAGTAACTGCCCCAAGGACTCCAGCTCCAGATGCGGTGGTAGGTTGCGCATAGGCAAACAAACGAGGATCATTCAAATCTTTTAACGCATTCTCCAAATTCTCGCTCAATCGAATTTCGTCGTAAGAACCAGAACGGGTGGTGAATAGCGGATGCTGGTTGGGAACGTCAGCCAAATACTGAAGAACAGCTTGCTCACTTTCTGTAGCGAAAATTGGAGACTGAGTTGGGTTACTTAGAATAGCCTGAAGTGCCACCGCAGGATTTTGACGATCCGAAAGACGCATCAACATGCGTAGTCTTAGGGAGTTTGCAAACTTTTTCCAAAGGGTCACATTTCCGTTGAACAAGATATCGCCTTCGATTTTCTCAGATGTTGTACCTAGCATGGCATTTGCCTCTTCCAATTCCACCAAAATGGCTTTGTAAACGGATTCTTGAGTATCAAACTTTGGGTAATTGACCCCAGTTTTTGCCTGAAGGGCATCAGCGTAAGGAATCTCTCCATACACATCTGTCATGTAAGCAAATAAATGTGCTCGCATTACCTTGGCTACTCCGACATAGTTTTTCTGGTTAGCCTTTCCAGATAGCTCAACGATGTTGTTGATATCACGCAAAGCACCATAGAAAGAGTTGTACGGGTTACCCTGAGGACCCCAGTTGTAGCGATCTTCGTTGGTGAATTGGATTTTTGCCGTGTACTGCATCACCAAGTTACCCAAGCCCCATGCGTTTCCAGCAATTTCGTTGGTGGTATTTCGGATGACGTTTGGCAAAAGCAAAGCGGAAGAAACCGCCTCTGGGCTATTTGGATTGACATTGACCTCTTCGAAATCTTTGTCACAAGCACTCACTCCAAGAAGGAGACCCAGTGCCAATCCGCTGATAGATAGTTTATTGATTTTCATAGTTGTTTTTTTTGATGGTCCTTATCCCCTAGCAAGGATTAGAACTTGACATTAAGGTTAAATCCTATGTTTCTTGAAGATGGCAAAGCCATGTCCTCCACACCTGGGATCAAAGTTCCGCCTCTCATCGCCATGGTCTCTGGGTCAAAGTGAGGGTTTTCGGTCCATAGCGCAAGATTTCTTCCTACAAGGGAGATCTTCACATCCTGAACTGGAAACTTGGAAAGTAGACGCTTAGGAATGTTGTATCCGATGGTCACTTCTCTTAGCTTCAAGAAAGTGGCGTCATATTTAGCCGCTTCTACGTTGTTACGCTCGTAATATCTGTTGTGCCAGTTTCTAGAAGTGATTTTGATAGTATTAGGTGTAAAAGAACCGTCCGTATTTTTGATCACGCCGGGAGAAACAATTCCGTTTCCAGCTACTGCCAAATCGTATCCGTTCTCACGTCCATACAAGGTTTCTTCCAACTGACCAGAGGTAGATCCGATGGTCTTGGTTCTGGATACTACGATACCTCCATGACGGTAGTCAAACAAGAACCCTAGCGAAATGCCTTTGTAGTTCAAGTTGTTTTGAATACCTAACATCCAGTCAGGATTGTAATTTCCCTGCTTTACCAAGGTAGGCGAGGTGATAGGTGTTCCAGAGGTGTTGTGCACAATTTGTCCAAAGTAAGGAGAAGCAGGATCTGCAACTCGATCAAAACCAGCACCATAAATATTACCCATGCGCTCACCTACGCGAGCCTGAATATTCGCTCCGTTGGTGCCTGTTAGCGTGTAAGTAGTCAACCGTTCAGTCAACTCCAATACATAGCCTCTGGTACGGGTGAAGTTGGCAAAGAAATTCCAAGTGAAGCCACTTGCAGTCTGAACTGGTGTACCAGAAAGCATCACTTCTAGACCTTTGTTCTGGATTTCACCTGCATTGATGATTCGAGAAGCATATCCAGTAGCGATATCCAATTCAATTGGGATGATTTGATTTCTGGTTCGGTTATCAAAGTAAGTGAAGTCCAATCCAAGTCTTCCGTTCAAAAATCGCATGTCTACACCTGCTTCAAATGAAGCGGTACGCTCAGGCTTCAAATCTGCATTTGACAATCGACTCGATTCTGATTTCGCTTGAATACTACCCCAAGCTGTAGCCGTGTTGTACACGTTAGTCAATGAATAAGGATCAGTATCGTTACCTACTTCTGCAAATGCACCCCTCAACTTGAGGAAGGAAATTGCGCTAGGCAAGGTCACCATATCAGACACCACTGCACTCAAGGTAGCAGATGGGTAGAAATAGCTATTATTGGATACTGGCAAAGTACTTGACCAGTCATTTCGGCCTGTTACATCCAAGAAAAGGACGTTCTTGTATCCGATCTGTCCAAATCCATACAAGGAGTTGATTCGCTTCTCAGAAGTAAATTGGTTAACCTGAAGGTTTACCGCCGTGTTGGTGAAATTGTAGATACCTCGAATCAACAACTGAGGAGCTGAAGTATCCACATATTTGTTGTTCTGACGCATCGCGTTTCCACCCAAGGCAAGGCTGTAAGACCAGGTTGACTTGGTTGTCTCAGAATAAGTAAGCAAGAAATCAGAGTTTTGCTCAGAGAAATACAAGGCTTCCTCTCTGTAGCTTCCTTTAGGGAAACGCTGGGTACTGAATGCTCTTCTTCTATCTCTTAGATCGTTGTAAGTATCCAAACCTGATCTTACCATCAAGCTCAACTTTGGAGTAAACTTGTAGGTAGCGAATACGTTACCAAACATTCTGTCCTTCGCCTGTCCGTTGGTATTTTCATACACGTTGAAGTACGGATTGTCGTGGTAGTTGTAGTTGTAGTTAAACTGTTGAACTCCTTCCAATCCTGGCTGCCAGTAGTTTCTTAGATTTCTTGTGTCTACCTGTCTTCCGTACCAGATCCATAGGTACATCAAATTTTCTGTACCGTAAGAAATGTTAGGTCTGTTACCACTTTCAGAACGTTGAAAGTTGAACGTAGAATTGATAGAAAACTTATCTGTCACGTTGATACCGCCATTCATGGCTAGCGTATTTCGCTTCAAATCTGTGTTTGGAACAGTTCCTGTTTGGTTCAAATTAGTCCAAGAGAAACGGATATTAGATTTTTCATTTGCTCCTTCAAGCGCGATGTTATTGGAGGATGTTACGCCCGTTTGGAAAAAATCGTTGATATTGTTTGGACGAGAAACCCATTCAGTAGCTGTGATTTTACTTGTAGCAGGAGCATTTCTATCTCCACCTCTAAATCCAGATACATCTCTCGGAGAGTCAAACTGTGGAAGCAATAAGCCCTTATCCATTTCTGGACCCCAGCTTTCGTCTACTCCATCGGCGATACCTGAACCGGCACCGTTCACGAAAGAGAACAAGCCATTATTACCCTGACCATATTTGTCTTGCCACTGAGGCAAGCGCAACACATTGTCAAAAGTAGTGTTGGTATTGATACTCACGCCCAAGCCTTTTTTATTTTTTGCTGATTTAGTTGTGATCAAGATTGCACCATTCGAAGCTCTTGAGCCATACAAGGCAGCTGCAGCTGGACCTTTCAAAACGGTCATAGATGCCACATCATCTGGGTTGATTTCACCAGCAGCATTTCCATAATCTGCTTCCTGGTTTGATCGTCCAGAAGAACCTACAATGCTATTTGAGATGGGAACTCCATCTACAACAAAAAGTGGCTGGTTGGAATTGATGTTCAAAGAAGACTCCCCTCGGATGGTCACTCGAGTAGATCCACCCACTCCTGAAGAAGAATTTGTGATTTGTACACCTGCTACTCTACCGCTCAAAGAGTTGATTACGTTGGTCTCTCTTGCTTCGGTGAACTGTGAACCGTCTACAGTTTGCACGGAGTAGCCCAATGCTTTGGTTTCTCTTTCCACACCAAGTGCGGTGACAACCACTTCAGAAAGTGCAAAGCCCTCTGACAGTTGTACATCGACTACTGACTGATTGCCAACTAAAACTTCTTTGCTTTCAAATCCTACAAAGGAGAACACAAGCGTTTCTGCGCTTGCGGCCTGAATAGAAAACGAACCATCAATGCCTGTGACCGTACCTCTAGTGGTACTTTTTACCAAAACAGTGGCACCAGGAAGTGGTCCATTTTTGGTGTCGCTTACTTTTCCTGACACCAGCACCTGCTGGGCAAAAGAAAGATCGAAGATGAATATCAGACATGCTGTCAATATTCCTCGCCATGTGATTTTTTGATTACTCATGTGTCTGTTAAATAAATAATGGGTTTTTACCTTATGACTACAAAGCTAGATTACCACTATTCCTTGGCTATTAACCCTCCTTTACCAAAACATGAATTAATTTTAGGTTACCACAAATCGACAGCCCAAATCCTTATCAGAATGAATTAAATAAAGATTTTAAAAGAAAAATTAGAATTTTAGAGAGAATTCACGGGTCAAAAAAAGAAGAAAAAGTACCCAGAGTTACCTAGATTAATTTGGATGAATCCAAACTGAAAAAAATAGAAGTAGAATTAATAATTAGTTAAAATTTAGGACTTGCCTTTTATTTTTCTAATACATAAACGCGCGAGGTGGCTCGCTCCACAAATCCCAATCTTTGATACAATCGGTAGGCAGGTAGGTTGTCTGGGTAAAGTTGAAGGTAAGGGATTTGATGGCGTTGCTGGATGTAATTCACTACATGGGGCAAAACGAGTTTCGCCAATCCCCTCCCCACAAACTCGGGATGCGTGCAAACTGCACTTACCTCGGTGTAGGGACCTGCCGCCAGGCGAGTTCCTGCCATGGAAACCAGTCTTCCTTCCAAAAAATACCCGAAATAACCTCCAAAATCGATCGTCTTTTCTAAAAATGGTCCAGGCTTCGCCAACTGAGTTAAGGCCAGCATATCGGGGACATCTGCCGCACCAAGTGCCCGAATGTTTGAATCTAGGGGCAAGTTGATTGAAGAACTTTCGAAGACCATCTGCAACAAGGCATTGTCATTGCGCACCTTCCATTTGGCATCCAATTCCAAAAAATCAGGCGTAAATAAGATCACCCGCATCCCTGGATCCATCACAGCATACAACTGATCCAATTGCTCGACCTCATAGCTGGGAAGCCCAGCAAAGAATCCCATTTTCCGATCTATAAACACTGCGTTACCTCTCCGGAAAACATAGGAGACAACATCTGAATTCAAAGCCGTCCAAATTGGATTGTCTAAAGAGTGATTCATCTGTGCAAATTTAGCGTTCTATAAATAAAGGTTGCCAAACAAAAATGGAATACTACTTCTGAAAGGCATCCATCATGAAACTTAATTCCTTGTTCACATAAAGTAAACAGTGATTGCCTAGGTTTGTCCAAAATCATCGGGCCATGAAAAGTTTCCAACTTACAGTATTCGTAATTTTTCTTCACTTTTCTACCCTTTCCATGGGTCAAACCCCTAGTTGGGAAAAATGGTTTTGGCCCAATCCTGGCCTGCCAAGGAATGCACAAAGCCCACTTTTTCAAGATAGCCTAAGCCTGCGGCCTTTTAAAAACAGGCAAGCGCTACCCCTGGTTCCAAGGATCAACCAGCGCCTCTCCGCCCAATATCAATTGCCTACCGATTCCCTAATAACTGGAGCATCTGCATTTACACTAGAGTTTTGGCTGATGCAGCACATCAACCAACCCATAGGTTTTGAGGTTTTTTTAGGAAAAAAGTCACTTCTTGGCCATTGGAGTGAAAAATGGAACTTAGACAACCGAGAAGTAGCACAGCAATTTTGGGAAGAGTATTTCACTCATTTAGTACTTACCCTTGAAAATGGCAGGCTAACGGTCTGGGAAAATGGAAAACAAATCTCACAAGAGCAGCTCTCTCCTGAGAAAGGTAAGCTCCTGCTTCAATCCTACCTTCAGCAGGAACCACAAATGAGTCTGGACCATTGGGTGAAGCACCTCAGCTACTTTGAGCTTGCGCTCACCGAGAAGCAAATTCAACAACGCTTTCAAAATCATCAAGAGTGGAAAAAGAAAGGCCTTCGCTTTCCAAACAGCTTCCATTTTCTGGCTGAACCCTACCTTTTCCCTCTCAAGAATACAGGGATGCAAATCACCTTTGAATTGGATCGAAAAGCACAAGTATATCTTAAATACGGTACTTCCCTACCCCTAAAAGATTCGACCTTCCTTTTGCCTGTAAAAGAAAATCTATATAGTCCTCAAATCGAAAACCTACAACCAGGTACCCCGTATTTCTATCAACTACTCGCACAAGACTCCTCCGGGAAAATTCTAAACTCTGGCCCTTTGACGTTTCGGACTGCTCCTTCAACAGACCAACCGATTGTTTTTGGAGTAGTCTCCGATACAGAAGCTCGCCCACAAATCAATGAAAAAATTGGCTCCCTACTTTGGGACGAGCGCGTAGACTTTACAATCCACCTCGGTGACCTCACTGACGGGGGTCAGAAAAAACAAAAGTGGCAGTGGACCCAAGAATTTTTTCCTGGGAGCTCAGCACTCTACTCTAGAATCCCTAACCTACCTGTTCCTGGAAATGGGGAGGGAGACTTGCACTGGTTCAATTACTACCATCCCCAGGCGGAAGAAAAAGGATATTATGCACTTAGCTATGGGCTTGGAGATTTTTTTATTCTAGACTCAAACCAACCCAAAAATCTCCAAAAAGGAGGTAGCCAGTACATTTGGTTACAAAATGAACTTCAAAAAAGTACTGCTCATTGGAAAGTGGTGTTGATGCATCACGCGCCATATTCTGCAGATGAAGACGATTATGGCAACACTTGGAGCGGCCCAAGTACCTATGGCGATCGAAAGTTTCAAGATTTAGTATCCCTTCTCGAAAAAGAAGGAGTAAAAGTGTTCTTTTTTGGACACCTTCATACCTACATGAGAACCTTTCCTATTTGGGAAGATCAGGTAAACACTGCCAAGGGAATTACTTACTTTCAACTTGGGGGAATGGGAGGAAATCTAGAGGATTTCGCGCCTAACCGAGTTCCATTTAGCGCAAAAACATATCGAGGACATCATTACGGTACCGTTACCTTAACCAAAGAAGTCTTCGAACTCCGAACCTACACCTTGAAAGGAAACTTGATTGATTACCATCAAATAGACTATAAAGCTCCTACTGATTTTAAATAAATTTGATTAAAGCAGGTTAAACCCTCCCTTTACCAAGATTACAGCTGTAGAATCTAAGGCTGAGGCTTTGGAGATTGCTCGGTAGTGCTTGCCTTTGGCTCCAGGAGTTACCTTGATTTTTTGTAAGGTAAAGGCGCCTGCACTTTTTGATTTTTGAACCAAAATGTAATGCTCCTCTCCTACTTCAATGATTGATTCTTCAGGAACAGCCAAAGACCGTTGGGGATCCAATTGAATCCGCGCTTGCAAAAACATCCCTGGCGTCAACTTGGCTTCCTCCTTCTCATCAATTAGGTCCGCATGCACGTTGATCTGTCGCTGGTCGTTGATGGACTTGCCTACAACTTTAATCTTTGCCTTGATCACCTCATCTGGGCGATCAGGACTGGTAAATTCAACTACTTGACCCACATGAACCTTGCTTGCATCTTGCTCAAAAAGCACCAACTCCACATGAATATGCTCCTTGCTGATCAAGGCAAGGGCCTTGGCTGCAGAAGGTAAAAATTGTCCTGGAACAGCCACTACCTCCACAACAAATCCCGAGATCGGTGAGGTAACAGAAATTTTACTCCGCAAGCTGGTTGGTGTTAACCCATCCGTATTGATCCCAATCATCGCCAATTGCTTTTTCAAACTTTGCGTTTTAGCCAAAGCAGCTTCGTAGTCAGCAGCAGCTTTTAGAAAGTTTTTCTGCGCCGAAATCTGTTCCTGCGCCAAGGTCTTTTGTCTGTCCCATTCTGCTTTGAGGTAGGCCAACTGACTGTTTATCTCGAGAAAATCTTGTTGCAAACGTAGAAAATCAGGATTCTCCAAGGTAAACAACACTTCACCCTTCCGGACTTCCTGCCCTTCAATCAACTTCAGATCTTGAACATAGCCTCCAAAGTAGGTTGTGATTTCTCGCATCCCTTCCACTGGAATTTTTACGGTGCCCTGCACCTGAATTTCTTCTGAAAACTCTCCCGTGTGCAATGGGCCCCACTCCATCTTCATGGTTTGAAATTGTTCCTCCGTCAGTTGAATTTCAGTGGATTCGCTTGGTGCTTCACTCACCTCAATACCATCTTCCTTTTTGGTACAGGAGGTCAGCAGAAACAAAACCAAAACAGGCGTTAAAAGTATTTTTGAACTAGATTTCATGAGGGATTTAGGTAAATAAGTTCGAGTTGATTGATTAAATAGTCCCGCTTCGCTTGTAAGTACTGGAGACGAATGGACCGTGAATTTTCTATCAATTGCACATGCTGTAGAAAATCGATTTCTCCTTCTGAAAAGGAGCGAGTGGCTTGGACCTGCAATTGATCTGCGAGTCGCATGCCCTCCTGCTCAAAGTAGTGGATTACCTGCCCCTGTTGTGCCAACTTATTTTGCAGGATTGCAATTTGATTATCCAAACGCACTTGAAAATTGTCTGCTTCCAATCCTACTTGCTCCTGAACTAGTTTTCCTGCCTTTATCTTGGCGGCTTGCGCTCCAAAAAACAAGGGAATGCCCACTCCTACCTCAAAACCTGGATAGATTTTGGAGCCTGCTGCTAAATTGGTACCTCGAAACAAGTTCATATTTACATCGGGCAACAAGTACTGCTGCTCCACTTGGGTCTGGTACTTGGCTTGCATTTTGGTTGCTTCTAACCAAGAAAGACCTGGATGCATGTCTTGAGGCATTCCTGAATTCAATACCACCGGAGTAGTAGAAATCTGAATTTCACCCTCCATTCCCAACAGGCTTGCCAATCGCATCAACGCATTCGATTTCTCACTTTTTGCTTCCTTGCTGCGCAACCCTATTTCCAACTTCTTGCTTTCTGCGGATAGCTTTTCCAATAAGGAAACCTCGCCGGTCTCGAGTTGACGTGAAGCCGCATTTGCAAAAGCCGAGTAGAGACTGTCCAAAAAATTGTAATTGCCTTCCAACTCGATCCAATACTGCGCGTTTACAAAAGCCAAACTCACTTCCTTTTTCAAGTCTCGAATATCCAATTGCAAGCGTGCCTCTTCCTGACTTTGTCCGGCCTGAAGGAGATTCTTGGAAGTACTGTAAACGGTAGGCATCTCGAATCGCTGACGTACACCCCATACCCGGTTGAATACTCCATTTTCAGCAATATCGTTCTGGTCTTGCGCATGATAGACTTGTGTTTTCTCCAAGGTCCATGCGGAACCAGTCATGGCTTCTGCAGCCGCTAACCGCTTTTGTGCTACTTGGATACCCAAGTTTTGCTTTTCTGCTAATACTAATGCCTCCTCCAAGGTCAGGGGGCTTTCTTGTTGTGCCCAGGATGCGACGATGGGGCATAGTAGAAATAGGAGCAGCAGGCTTATGCCTTTCTTGAGAAGATTCATTGGTTGATTTTTTTTTGGTTGCTGAACCAGACATACAGTACTGGTAGCACCAACATAGTCAAAAGAGTAGCCGAAATCAAGCCCCCAACCACCACTGTAGCCAAGGGACGTTGCACTTCCGCACCAGCAGAGCCAGATAGGGCCATCGGCAAGAAACCTAAGGCCGCAGCCGATGCCGTAAGAAGGACGGGACGCAAACGCTCAGCAGCCCCCGCCATCACTAATTCTCGGACCGAAGTAAACCTCCCTGCCATGGATTTGAAATGTTCAATCATCACAATGCCGTTGAGAACCGCAATGCCAAATAGGGCAATAAATCCTACGCCAGCAGAAATACTGAATGGCATATCCCGAAGCCAAAGCAATACCACTCCTCCGATGGCTGAAAACGGAATCGCCGTGTAAATCATAAAGGCATCTCGAGCGGAAGAAAAAGCGAAGTACAACAAGACAAAAATTAGGATAAGTGCTACTGGAACTGCGATTAAAAGTCGGTTTCTGGCCTGCTGCAAATTTTCAAACTGCCCTCCGTAATCCACTCGGTAGCCCTCAGGAATGGTAACTTTGGTTTTCACAATCGCCTGTATATCGTCCACCACAGATTGAAGATCTCGATTTCGCACATTCACTCCCACCACTACCCTGCGCTGGGTGTTGTCACGCGAAATTTTCGCAGGTCCCTTGGTGTAGGTGATTTTGGCTAATTCGGACAGGGGAATGCTACCGCCCATGGGTAGCTGAATAGCTGCATTCTCGATGTGTTCGATGTCTTTTCGGAAAGGCTTATCAAAACGGATCACCAAGTCAAATTGCTTCTCCCCCTCAAAGACTGTTCCTGCACTAAGCCCCGCAAAGCCCATGGTTACTACCTGGTTGATGGCAGCTACATTTAATCCATACTTCGCGATTTTGGCGCGGTCGTATTCGATTCTCATCTGAGGGAGCCCATCAACTTTTTCAAGAATGATATCTGCAGCTCCTTCTACCCCCTGGATAGCGGATTCAATTTCCTCAGCTGTCTGCAACAATACATCTAGATCTTCTCCAATCACTTTGATCGCTAAATCAGCACGCACTCCCGTAATCAACTCGTTGAAGCGCATTTCTATGGGCTGGGTAAATTCATAATCCAGACCAGGTATCGCTGTCAAAGCCTTTTTAAATTCCTCGGCCAACTCATCCTTGGTCTCGACAGTGGTCCATTCGCTGGGAGGATGTAAGGTGACAATCACGTCACTTTCTTCCATAGACATGGGATCAGTTGGGATTTCTGCTGCACCGATACGCGTCACTACCTGCTTGACTTCGGGAAACTTCATCAGAATACGTTCTATTTCGGTGATCGTTTCCACCGTGTTGGTCAAGGTAGTTCCTGTCTTCAATACGGGCTGAATTACAAAATCTCCTTCATCCAAGGTGGGTACAAACTCCGAACCCATGCTTGAAAAAATGAGTACAACAGCCACTAGAAGGCTTCCTGCAGCTATCAGTACTGCTTTGCTGTGGTCCAAAGCCCAATGCAATACCGGCTTATACACACGATTTAAAAAGTGAAGGAGTCGCACCGAGATATTCTTAGGTCCAGGAACGCTTGACTTGAGGAAAATTGCAGAAACTACAGGCACATAGGTGAGCCCCAGAATCATCGCCCCGATCAAGGCAAAGCTAAACACCTCGGCCATAGGGCGGAACATTTTGCCCTCCACCCCAGAAAGGGATAGAATGGGAATGAAGACTATGATAATGATGATCTGGCCAAAAATCGCCGAATGCATCATTTTGGATGCACCCGTAAAAGATATCTTATCTTTTTCGAGCTGTTTATCTTGTTTAGAAAGACCGACAAAGGCCGCTGAGGATTTGCTAAACTGAAAGGCAATAAACTCCACAATGATGACCGCGCCATCGATGATGATTCCAAAATCTATGGCGCCCAAACTCATCAAGTTAGCATCCACTTTAAACAAATACATCATGGACAAGGCAAACAACAAACTCAAGGGGATAACTGAGGCCACTACTAGTCCCGAACGGAAATTGCCAAGCAACAAGACCACTACAAAAACCACGATTAGGCAGCCTAAAAGCAGGTTTTCCACGATGGTGAAGGTCGTCCGGCCAATGAGTTCGGAGCGATCCAAAAACCCGTTGATCACAACCCCTTCTGGAAGAGTGGTCTCCATTTCCGCAATTCGAGCCTTCACACGATCAATAGTACCTTTGCTATCAGCACCCTTGAGCATCATTACCTGCCCCAATACTTTCTCTCCTTGGGCATTGGCAGTGATGGCTCCAAATCGGTTGGCATAGCCAAACTTTACTTCAGCCAGATCTCGTACATAAATGGGGCTTCCATTGCGGAGCTCCACCACGATGTTTTCAATGTCCTCCAAATTCTTGACTTGACCTTCCCCACGGATAAAAAAGCTCTCGTTGGTTTTTTCAATGTAGCTGCCTCCAGCAATGGAATTGTTTTGCTGCAGCACGGCATAAACAGCGGCCAAGTCTATCTCCATGGCCTTGAGGCGCTCTGGATTGATGGCTACTTCGTACTCCTTGAGGTAGCCTCCCCAGGTATTGACTTCGATGACCCCTTCGATGCCGGACAGGTTGCGTCGTACTACCCAATCCTGTATCGTACGTAGGTCTGTGATGCTGTATCGGTCTTCGTAGCCCGGCTTGACGTCGATGATGTATTGGTAGATTTCTCCGAGTCCTGTAGAAATAGGACCCATAATGGGTTTGCCGAACCCTGCTGGAATTCGTTCTTCAGCAATTTTGAGGCGTTCTGCAATGAGTTGCCTTGGGAGGTAGGTCCCTAAATCCTCCTCAAATACCAAGGTCACCACTGAAAGACCAAACTTGGAAATGGAACGAATCTCCTTGATCCCCGGGAGGTTGGCCATCTCCAGTTCGATGGGATAGGTCAGGAATTTCTCTACATCTTCCGTGGCCAGGTTTCTAGAGGTAGTGATGACTTGAACCTGGTTGTTGGTCACATCAGGTACCGCACCGATGGGTAGATTGGCTAAAGAATAAATTCCAAAACCAACCCATGCGGCAATAAACAGGGCAACGATGAATTTGTGAGAAATACTCCACTGTATAATACGGTCAAGCATAAGTCCTAGGCTAGGGTAGGGTACAAAATTCCAATCCCCGACTTAGAACTAACTTAGCCCTTTCTTAATATTTACTTAAGAAGCCTCGTTGAAGTTCAAACGGAAGGTACTCCCCTTTCCCTTCTCACTGCTTACCACTAACTCGATGGAGGATTCTTGAGCTAATTTTTTGACAATTGCTAAGCCCAATCCTGTCCCAGGAATTCCGCGATCCAGGGCTTCTTGAACCCTAAAAAAAGGATCGAAAATCTGTTCCAAATGTTCCGAAGCGATGCCCGTGCCGGTGTCCACCACTTCAATGAATGCCTTGGAATCTTTTCCAACGCGGAGTAGGACTTCCCCAGTGTTCGCCGTGTATTTGCAGGCATTCTCCAGAAGATTCTGTAAGATCATTTCCAAGGATTTTTCATTGGTACGCACATAGATTGGAACACTCACCAAGGATTGGAATTTGATCTGATGCGACTGCTCAGCAGAAATTTTATCAGCCAACTCCTCCAAAAAAGTGATGAGCTCTAGCTCTTCTTTCACCAAATTCTTTCCATTTTCCACTCGAGCCAACGCAAGCAACTGGTCTATCATGGCACTCATTCGGTCAATACTTCCAAGGGCAGTTTTTACCTTTTGTTCGTATTCTTCAGCAGTTCTAGGCTTACGAATCAATACTTCCAGTGTGCCTCTCAGCACTGCAAGAGGCGTCCGCAATTCGTGAGAGGTATCCGAGGTAAATTGTTTTTCCCGCTGCAAGGCCTGCTCGAGGCGACCTAGCAAATTGTTGATGGAGCGAGAAAGCTGCCCGATTTCATCGTTGGCACCTGTTTCGGGTATCCTTTCGTTTAGATTTTCTTGGGTAATCTGGTTGGTCTTTTGACTAATTTTCTCCAAGGGCTCAATACTTTTCCCAGCCAAATAGCGCATGCTGAGGTAAAGGGACACCAAAATCAGGGGGTAGATCAACAGGAGTACATTCCGCAAATTGTCCAGCAGTTCACGAGCATCAGCAAAGGATTTGGCCAACAACAAATAGCCTTCTTGTTTGCCTGCAGTCAGTAAAGGAATTTGTCGCTGTCTGACTTCTCGGGAACCAATTTTTTGAGTCCAGGCCTCTTCTGCTAGTGACTTTTCTGGAGAAAAAGTAAGGTGATTTTCACCCAAATTGGGAGAGCGATCCATGGAATTCCCCTCCAAATCCACAATCTCAATAAAAATTGGGTTGAGCTGAAGCTGAGTATGCTCCATCTCCTCCCATTCATCCATGTGGAGAAAACGGATTTTTCCATTCATTAAAAAAATCTCCCCCTTGTGCTTATCAATCTCTAGTTGAAGTTCACGGTCTATATTGCGCACCACGGTATAGTTGGCCACCAGATAAATCAGGAGAAATACGAGGAAAAAGATCAGCGCCGTCACCAGGGTGAGCCTACGTGCGATCCGTTCTTTGTAGGAGCTGTTCATCGGTCTTTGGCCATGTACCCTACCCCACGGATGGTTTGAATGTAGTCCTCCCCTTTGCTCAGTTGTAGTTTCTTGCGGAGGGAATTGATAAATACATCAATAATGCCCGTGTTGTAGTCAAAGTGAATGTCCCACACACTTTCAATAATCCGAGTTCGTCGGCATACTTTGTTTTTGTTCCTTACGAGGTATTCGAGCAGTGCAAATTCTTTTTGGGTGAGCGTTACTTCCTTCCCTTCCAACAGTACCAGGTGCTTTTCTGGTTCCAGAGTTATGGGCCCCAACACAAGCTTCTCTGCTGATTGCTCTCGGCTTCGCATTTGTACCCGGATACGAACCAGGAGTTCTTCAAAGTGAAAAGGCTTTTTGATGTAATCGTTGGCACCACTTTGCAGCCCAAAAATCGTTTCATCCACCGTGTCCTTGGCAGTCAAAAAAATGATGGGGGTAAATGGGAATTCTTTACGGAACTGACGGGTGAGTTCGACGCCACTCATGCCAGGTACCATCCAATCCAAAAGCAGCAGGTCGTAATTCCCAGAAAGAGCCAATTCCAAACCCACCTTGCCATTGTCTGTTACATCAACAGCGAAGGATTCCTCCTCCAAGCCTTGCTTGAGGAAATTGGATATGCCTTGCTCATCTTCTACTACGAGAATTCTCATGCTGTAAATTTTCCTTATTTTTTGGGAAATCCACGATATCCTCTAAAAAAAACAGCTGAACCCCTCTAAACCTATCCAAACGGTGTTATTGCTCAGGCCAAGGCTTTAGATGGATTTCTGCTCGCCTTTGGCTCCTTTCTTTTTCTTTCGCTTATTCAACCAGATCATGGTTCCTGTGATGGGAAGTGAAGTGGCAATGGCACAGGCTACGGCCCAGAGGAATTTGGTGAATTGGCCAAAAATCTCTCCAGTATGCAGGGCCTTTACAGACTTCCCAACCTGTTGGCGAACCGGAAGTTCAGCGAAAAGCACCTTCTCCTTTAATTCCAAGGTTTGTGCATTCAACTTCAGTTGATCAGCTCCTGCCCTCGCAAAAACGCCTGTTCGAGATTTACTTACCGCTAAATCGCCCTCTGCGTCTTCGGGAAAAGTAAGTTTGGTTACTCCAGCGTAAGTCAAGTGCTTAGTTGCTGCGGCCATTGCCTCGTCCAAAGAAATCAGCAGGGGCTCAGGAATCTGGGTGGAATCCTCAAGGACCAGATTGGGAGAATTAGCTTCTTTAGCCGGTTCTACTTTTTTCTCCTCTTTAGGGGCTTGATAGGTGTCCCAGGTCTTTTGCCAGCCAGTCTTGTACCAGCCAAAGGACCAGAATGGACCCGTCACAGCCATGATAAATAGGGCGAGAATCGAGTAAAAGGCCAAGGTATTGTGCAGGTCATAGTTGATGCGCTTCCAATTACCAGACCACTTCACGGACAATCCTTGCTTCCAATTAATGGCTTTTTTAGGTAGCCAAAGAAAGATTCCAGTAAGCACTCCCAACAGAAACAAGGAAGTCGCTATTCCATTGATCAAGCGACCCAATTCTTGGTTGGTCATGCTTTCTAGTAGGGGGGTCTCCACCTTATCCAAAAGAAGCCAGCGATGCATGGAAAACACGTAGCCCATCAGCTCTTCAGATGTGGTTTTCTTGGCATTGTCTGCCAAAATTTCCCCAGTATAGGGGTCCACAAAATAGGTAGTTGCTTTCTCTTCACCCTCCTTTTTCACTTGAAACTGTACCGATCTATCGGCTGCTGAGTAGGCAGTGACACTTACCAACTTGCCTTGCTGAAGTGGGTAAAGACCAGATTTCAACTCTTCTAATGTTTTGGGATTCCCTTGAGCTGAGGTAAAATAGCGCTCTGAATCAAAGAATTCGCGTATTTCTGTGTTGTAGACGTACAGTGTCCCCGTAAAACATACCGCAATCACTACTACTGCACTAAGCAAGCCTGCATACAGGTGAATGTCGTTGAGAAATTGGCGGATGGGCTTCCACATAAGCTCTTTTTTTTATTTGGAACAAATCTAAATAATATTTTTATTTCTTAGAATCCCTCCCCTACTTTTTTTAAAAAAATGCTAGTCCGATAGCATAATCACAGGTCAAAATCGATGAACATCTCCCTGTTTTGGTATATTTAAAAAAATTTTTACCCTATGAATTTGTCTAAATTTCTTTTGCCCGCCATCCTTCTTTTGACGCTATTCTCCTGCGAAGAAAAAAATCAAGGGCCTGATCCACGACTGCAACAGCCCGAACAATTTAAAAAACTTTTGGAAGCACACGGAGATTGGGTACAATGGGTGGACGCCAAGTCCTTATCCTTTGCAATGGTCCATGAAACTACCCTAGAATGGGAAAATCATTACCTCGACCTCAGAGAGGGTAAGGTGCGCATCGATGCAGACCTTTTTCAAGCCGGAAATGACGGGGAGAAAGTTTGGATTAGCCCCAACCGTCAGGCCTTTCCAGGAAATTCGGTCCGCTTCTACCACAACCTGTATTCGACCTTTCTCAGTATCCCCTACACGCTTACCGATACCTTGGTGACCATCACCCCATTGGATAATCGGGTCTTCAATGGCATCAGTTATCCAACACTGGAGGCAAAAGTGAAAGATGGGAAACTTTTAGGGCCATCCAACCGCTACGAACTTTTGATCGACCCGACTTCTGGCCAGTTGGCCTGGGTGCTATTTGCAGTGACTTTCTACGACAAAGGCAATCAAGTGCAGGAAGCCTTGAAATACGAAGACTACCGAGACGCAGGTGGCTTGATCTTTCCAAGAGTGATTACCGGTTACCAAATCGAAAATGATTCGAGCACCAGAATCCGATACCAAACTAGCTTTTCGGATGTGTTTTTAGTCAAAGAAGCACTCGATTCTGATCTATTTGAAATGCCTAAAACTGCAGTTAAGTCCAATTGATAGCGAAAAAGGATAGCAGCTTACTTGCTGCAAACAAAAAAGGAGACAAAAACTTGTCTCCTTTTTTTAGCTCATGGATTCTTTAGGAAATCACTGACCCAGGTGATGTCACCTCATGTGGCTGGAGCAATTTGAGTTTGCCATTGGTATCTGCCGCCATCAAAATCATCCCCTCACTATCGATTCCCATCATACTTCGTGGAGCCAAGTTGATCAACATGGTCACTTGCTTGCCCACCAAAAACGCAGGATCAAAATGCTCGGCAACACCGCTCAAGACAGTGCGGTGCCCTAAGCCAATATCCACTTTCAACTTCAACAATTTTTTAGATTTGGGCATTGCTTCTGCCTCCAAGACCGTGACCACTCGCATATCTAACTTTGCAAAATCATCGTAAGTAATCAGCTCCTTCATCGGAGTAACTGGGAGGTCTGCAGCTTCATTCATTTTTTTAGCATTTACAAGTTTCTGAATTTGTTTCTCAACTACTTCATCTTCAATTTTCTCAAACAGGAGTCCAATTTCACCCAAGGCTCGATTGGATTGAATCAAATTTCCATTTCCTGCATCCGACCAGGTAGTAGCTTGCATCCCAAAGGTGCGATACAATTTTTGGGCGGTAAATGGCAAGAATGGCTCAGATAGAATCGCCAAATTGGCTGCCACATTCAAGGCAATATTTAGAATAGTCTGGGTGCGGGCTACATCAGTTTTGACCTCTTTCCAAGGCTCGGTATCCGCCAAGTACTTATTGCCCATACGGGCCAAATCCATCATCAAGCCCTGCGCCTCTCGGAAACGGAATCGCTCAATTGAAGCAGCGATTTTTTCTGGAAAACCTTCCAATTCCCGAAGTAAATCCTCGTCAATCCCTCTCAATTCTCCTCGAGCAGGCACTATTCCGTCAAAAAACTTTTGCGTGAGCACCATGGCCCGATTCACAAAATTGCCATAGATCGCTACCAATTCAGAATTGGTTCTTGTTTGAAAATCCTTCCAAGTAAAATCATTATCCTTCGTCTCGGGTGCATTGGCGGTCAGCACATACCGAAGCAAATCCTGCTGCCCTGGAAACTCTTCCAAGTATTCATGTAGCCACACAGCCCAATTTCGGGAAGTAGAGATCTTGTCTCCCTCCAAATTTAGAAACTCATTTGCAGGCACATTATCCGGGAGAATATATCCTCCGTGAGTTTTTAAGATTGCCGGAAAAATGATGCAATGGAACACAATATTATCCTTGCCGATAAAGTGAACTAGCTTGGTATCCTTGTCTTTCCAATAAGGCTCCCAATCGATTCCTTTTTCTTTCGCCCACTCCTTGGTAGCAGAGATGTAGCCAATCGGAGCATCAAACCAAACATACAGCACCTTCCCTTTGGCAATAGGAAGAGGTACGGGTATTCCCCAATCCAAATCTCGTGTCATGGATCTTGCTTGGAGTCCATCTCCTGCCTCTAGCCAAGAGCGGCATTGGCCCAAGACATTGTTTTTCCAATCGTCTCCATGCTCCTCCAAAACCCATTTTTTCAAGAAATCCTGGTAGCGAGCCAAGTCCAAAAACCAGTGGGTAGTATCTTTCAAAATGGGAGTTCTACCGCTCAACTTGGACTTGGGATTGATCAAGTCGGTGGGACTGAGAGAGGTTCCACATTTTTCACACTGGTCTCCATAGGCATGCTCGTTGCTGCACTTCGGGCAAGTGCCTTCGATGTAGCGGTCGGCCAGAAACTGACCCGCCTCCTCATCGTAATATTGAGCGGTGCTCTGCTCTAAAAATTCCCCTTTCTGGTACAAATTCGTAAAAAACTCCTGAGCCGTCTCGTGATGGATGGGAGCAGAAGTACGGGAATAATGGTTAAAGCTTATCCCAAATTGCTCAAAGCTCCCCTTCATCATCTCATGGTAATGATCCACTACCTGTTGCGGCGTCTTCCCTTCTTTCGCTGCCTTGATCGTAATCGCTACGCCATGCTCATCGGAGCCACAGATGTAGGCGACATCCCTTCCTTGGGAGCGCAAGTAGCGCACATAAATATCAGAAGGAATATAGCAGCCTGCCAAGTGACCAATGTGAAGTGGTCCATTTGCATAGGGCAATGCTGAAGTAACGGTGTAGCGTTTAAATTTGGTTTCGCTCATGTGGGTGTCGTATCGCGTCTAGAAAAAAACAAATGCTTTTCTACAACTAGCCTACAAAGATAGAAAATTCAAGGGAAGCCTGTAGCCCAATAGCGCTATAAAATCGGTTCAAAGGCAATTCCTCCTAGATTCAGAATTCAGTCAAAAAAATGAAGGTACAATTCGCTTCAAAACGCAAATTCTTGAGCCTTAACCCTTATTTTTACCCTAGAAATTTTAGCCTTGCATGACTCACTCCGAAGCCGCACATCGTATCCAAGAACTTTCCCAGCAGCTCAATTACCACAACCAGCTGTATTACCAAGAAAGCCGTACAGAAATTTCTGATTACGATTTTGATCAGCTTTTGGAGGAGTTAATCCGCTTGGAAAAAGCCTTTCCCGAATTGCTTCAATCCGATAGCCCCAGTCAGCGCGTGGGAGGCACCATTACCAAGGAATTTCAGACCGTTGCCCACGAGTCCCGGATGCTTTCCTTGGGTAATACCTACTCAGATGAGGAGCTGAGCGCTTTTGATGAGCGCATAGTCAAAGGTTTGGGCCATTCCAACTACGAATATTTTTGCGAATTGAAGTTTGATGGAGTCGCAATCTCCTTGATCTACGAAGGTGGACAGTTGGTGCGTGCCGTCACTCGCGGCGATGGCAACAAGGGAGACGATGTCACTGCCAATGTGAAAACCATCCGAAATATCCCTTTATCGCTACCCTACCCCAATGTTCCTGGCAAATTCGAGGTTCGCGGCGAAATATTTCTCCCCCTCAAGGAATTTGAAAAATTGAATGCCGAGCGGGAAGCCAAAGGGGAAGCCTTGCTTGCCAACCCACGAAATGCGGCTTCAGGGACCCTCAAAATGCAGGATAGCAGCGTGGTGGCCAAGCGCCGCCTCAACTGTTACTTTTACCAACTCCTGGGTGATGACCTAGAAGTAGATCAACACGACCAAGCCATTCACCTGTTGGAAAAATGGGGGTTCAACGTATCTCCCACCTACCTAAGAGCAAAAACCATCGAAGAAGTCTTCGGGTACATCGCATCTTGGAAGGAAAAGCGCTTTGAACTTCCCTTGGATACCGATGGAGTCGTAATCAAAATCAACGATTACCAGCAGCGCGAGGAACTGGGTTTTACTGCAAAGAATCCTCGCTGGGCCATCGCCTACAAATACAAGGCAGAAAGCGCGGAAACCGAGTTGCTCTCCATCACCTACCAAGTAGGGCGTACCGGAGCCATCACTCCAGTGGCCAACCTAGCCCCCGTATTACTTGCTGGTACCACGGTTAAGCGGGCCTCTTTACACAATGCAAATGAAATCGAACGCCTAGAAATCCACGAAGGGGATTTTGTCCAAGTAGAAAAAGGAGGGGAAATTATTCCTAAAATCACCGCAGTGAATGCTACTAAACGAAGACCTGGCTCCCTAGCCATCCGATACATTAGCCACTGTCCGGAATGCGGCAGTACCTTGGAACGGAAAGAAGGCGAAGCCAAACATTACTGCCCCAATGCTGCTGCTTGCCCTCCACAGATTCTGGGCCGCATCGAACATTTTGTCAGCAAGCGAGCCATGGACATTGATTCCATGGGTACAGAACGAATTCGCGCGTTGATTGATCAGGGTTTTATTCGAAACTATGCCGACCTATACAGCCTCGACAGCAAGCAAAGTGAACTGCTCGGGCTAGAGATGAGTCAGGATCAATACGAACGGGAAGTCAATGGGCTACTCTACATCTCCTTAGAGAAAGTATTGTTTGCACTGACAGAGGGAATTTCCCTGAAGCAAATCCAAGATTTTCTACTTGAAAATACCCACCTCCCTCTTCGAGATCGAATCCGTACTTTTCAAGCACAACTCAAAGCATGGAAGAAAAAAGTGCCATCTAATGTAGGCATGGTAGACTTCTTACTCCAAAACTTGGCTACACATGCCGACTTGATGAAGGTGGAAGATTACATTCCTGTGGCCGTAGTCTTGGAAATTTTTCTTGGCCGGCGCGTGGAATTTGAGCAGATTTTGGAGGCAAGCAAAAAGCATGGCACCATCCACACCATTCTGCTTGAACTCCAACTCAACTTGCCCGACGAACTTCAAGAGCGCATCAAAAAACTAAAAGCGAATACCTTCCAGGAAGGGGTCATTACGAACATGATGGAAGGGATTTTTGCTTCCAAATCCCAGGATTTTGACAAGGTGCTATTTGCCCTTGGCATCCGGAACATTGGTGAAAACACCGCGCAGCTCCTGGCGAAGCATTTTGGAACCCTCGAGAAACTTCAAGCCGCTACTGGTGAAGAATTGCTGGAAATCAATGGAGTGGGTGAAACCTTGGTGCAGAGTCTTCAAGAATTTTTTGCACAGCCAGAAAACCTTGAAATCATTGCCCAAATGAAAGCCCAGGGCTTGAATTTTGAAATGCAGGGAGGAGAAATTGTGGCACTTGGCAATGCACTTGAAGGAAAAAGAATCTTGGCCTCCGGAAGGTTGAATCACTTCAAACGGGACGAGATTGTCACCTTTGTACAAGCCCACGGAGGGCAGTACCTGAGTTCTGTTTCCAAAAACCTAGACTTCATCATCGAAGGAGAAGAGATGGGACCGAGCAAAAAAGAAAAAGCCCAGAAGTTGGGCATTCCTTTGGTTTCCGAAGAAGAGTTTTTGAAACTGGTCAAGGGTTGAGGGTAAAGAATAGCTCATAGTTAAAAATATATATTTTGCCCACAATCTCACAAAGGGTCATAATAAGTGTCAATTACAGCGGGAAATCGTCGATTGCTAAAGAGTCTACGGTCCACCTCTCAGTTAATTGAACTTCAAGGGGCATTTCTTTATTACTATGAGTTGCAACACGGTGCTTCAATATTGGATCCGCCTAGGCGGATCAAACCTTGCATAGCCCCAGGTTCACCTGCCGGAGGCAGGTAAACCTGGGGAAATTGATCATAGCGTCCCGCACAACCCGAAATAGCGGGTTGACCTACTGTAGGCGGGTTGACCTACCGCGTTAAGATTAACATAATCGAGAAAAAATCGAAAATTTAATGGTTCGATCCGCCTCCGCGGATCGGGAATATCAATCTAATTTTTTAACCACGGGTTGACCTACCGCGGTAGGTCAACCCGTGGCTATTCAAAGTTGGATCCGCCTCGGCGGATCAGTTCGCCGTGATAGACTAGTCCGCCGTGGAGGATCAGTTCAGTACGAAAATGATATTTTAATTATCTACTTCCATCCAACGTAATTTCCTTTTTTATCAGAGAATTAACGTTTAGACATTTAATGACTAGCAGAAAAAATAGCTGTACTGAAATCACTCAAAACCACAAATAAGAAAAAAGGCTCTTATCTCCTTGACTTTAACGCTCTTGATGTTCTTTATCAATTAATTGATATGGAGCAATTAAATTCGACTCACCAGCACCTTATCGATCCGTTGCCCGTCTTTGTCTACTACTTCAAGTCGGAGTTTTTCTACCGTAACCGTATCTCCCACATTTGGGATATAGCCACTTTGATGGAGGATTAGGCCGGCTAGCGTGGTGAAATTTTTGTTTTGATAGGAAATGTCAAAATCGAAAAACTTTTCGAAATCGATCAAGGAGTATTGCCCATCAATCAACCAGGAACCATCCGCACGCTCCACGATTTGGTAGTCCGTTTGATCCATTTCCGTGGCCTCCCCGACTAGTGCATCTACCACATCATCCATGGTAACCATGCCCACCGTGACCCCGTACTCATCAATCACCAATCCGTAATGAAGCCGATGCGCCTTGAAGGATTCCAAAGCCTGGTAAGCAAACATGCTCTCATTCAAAAAAAGTGGGGCTTTCGCAATTTTTTTCAAGTCAAAACCCTCCTCAAGACTGGAATCGAAAAGGTCCTTCACCAACACCATCCCGACGATTTGATCCAAATCACCATCCTTGCATAGCGGATAGGCCGAATGTTTTTCTTCACTGATTTTCTTTTTAACCCCCGCTTCGGTATCGGTCGTATTGAAAAATACCAACTCATTTCGGTGGGTAAGCAGCGTGTTGATCCGACGATCTCCCAACTCAAATACGCGCTCCACAATATCCTGTTCAATATCCATGATTTCTCCTCCCTCCGCACTTTCTTTGATCAGGGCCTTCAACTCCTCTTCAGAAATTTTACTGTCAGATGTTCGCTTAATCTGAAAAATCCAAAGTAAAAAATCATTGGAGATCGTCAACAACCAAACAAAAGGGCTGGTCAACTTGGACAACCACAGCATGGGCTTGGCTACTTGCACCGCAATCTGCTCTGGAAAGGTCATGCCCAGCCTTTTGGGGAACAATTCACCCAGCACGATGGACAGGTACGTAATCAATACCACCACCAAACCTACTGCCAAAGTATTCGCATAGGGCTGCAAAAAAGGAATTTGTTGCAGCATGGTTTCCAGATCATCCGTGATGTTTTTGCCACCATAGACACCCAATAAAACACCAATGAGCGTAATGCCTATTTGCACCGTGGACATGAATTTGGTTGGGTTCTCTGACAGCGCCAGAGCCTCCTTTGCTCCCAACTTTCGCTGCTTTTTCATGCTCTCCAACTTGAATTTTCGCGAAGAAACAAGGGATAATTCGGCCATGGCAAAAACGCCATTTAACAAGACCAGAAAAAGAATAATTAGAATTTCCACAGAAAGAAAAAGAGACTTTACAATTATAAATTTAACCTAATATAGTTCTTGTTTTACTTGTTCGCCGATTTTCGAAAAAATTAAGGACAGTTTACAGGCTAATCTTGAAGCTGCCAATCCTTCAAGGACTATGCTTCCTTTCCAGTAAATTAACCAAACAAGTAGGATTGTTTCAAGTTATAGCGGTTAAAATTGGTATCCAATCGCATCCGTATTTACTTTTCCTTTTTACTAAAAACCCAGTCAAGACTGTATATTTGTCTTTGGCCTTAACACTTTCCCATGAACGCATTCAAAGGTATTGGAGTAGCACTTGCCACCCCCTTTCTAGACGACCAACGCATTGATTTCGAAAGTTTAAAACGCCTTATAGACCATGTCATCTCTGGCGGGGCAGATTACCTTGTAGCCCTGGGCACCACTGGCGAAGCTGCCACCTTGAGTACCGCAGAAAAAGCCCAGGTACTCAAAGCCTGCGTAGAATACAACAGCGGACGCGTACCCCTCATGCTAGGCCTCGGCGGCAATGCCACCCAAAAGCTTCTGGATGAGATCGAAGCAACTGATTTTTATGGAGTAGCAAGTATTCTTTCTGTAAGTCCCTACTACAATAAGCCTACCCAAGAAGGGATTATTGCCCATTACAAGGCCTTGGCCGATGCCTCCCCAGTACCGCTAGTGCTGTACAACATTCCGGGTCGCACCATGTCCAACCTAACTGCAAGCACCACGCTTGCCCTCTCCCACCACCCCAACATTGTGGGCATCAAGGAGGCAAGCGGAAACTTAGAGCAATGCATGCAGATCACTGCTTCCATGCCGAAGGATTTTTTGCTCCTCTCCGGCGATGATCTACTCACCAAGCCAATCCTGAGTATTGGAGGATCTGGGGTGATTTCTGTCCTAGCCAATGCACTTCCTACCACCTTCAAAACCATGATCGAAGGGGACTCCAAAGCCTCGTTGGAAGCAGCCTACTCCCTTTTGGGGCTCAATAGCCTGATGTACCTAGAGGGAAATCCAGTAGGGATAAAAAATCTACTGCTGCATCAGGGAATCATCACTTCTGACCAGGTAAGATTACCCTTGCTTCGAGCAAGCAAGGAACTCAGTCAAAAAATTCATCAAGCGCTATCACGCTAGACCCATGCCCTCACTATCCGTTCTTCAACTCACCGAACACATCCAGCGGGTACTGGAAACGGAACTCGAACCGCTTTATTGGGTGGTTGGTGAACTATCGGATTTCAGACAAGCGCCCCAAGGGCATGTCTACTTTGAGTTGGTAGAAAAACAAGGAGCACAAATACAAGCAAAAATTAGGGCCAATCTCTGGCAGTTTACCTGCCGAACTGTTGCGAGTAAGTTTGAATCCGTCACCGGAACTACCCTCAAAAATGGGATGAAGGTTTTGGCACAGGTGAGCGTGACCTTCCACCCTGTCTATGGCCTAAGCCTCAATGTAAAAGACATCGACCCCTCCTTCTCCCTAGGTGAGCGGGCTCGGTTGCGACAAGAAACCATCGCCCGACTCAGTAGCGAAGGATGGATAGGACACAATGCCAGATTACCCCTACCTCCAGTGATCCAACGTATTGCAGTGATCTCGAGTGCCACGGCTGCGGGATACGGAGATTTCATCAATCAACTCGAGGAAAATGCCTACCACTACCGTGTCTACCACCGGCTTTTCCCTTCGCTCATGCAAGGAAATGAGGCCGTAACTAGCCTTATTACTGCCTTGGAGCAGGTGGCGCAACAAGCAGAACGTCTGCAGCTGGATGCTGTGGTGCTGATTCGCGGAGGTGGGGCCCAGCTAGACCTGGACTGCTTTGACGACTACCAACTGGCATTGACCATTGCCAAATTTCCTCTACCAGTCTTTACAGGCATAGGCCACGAACGGGACGAAACCATCGCGGATTTGGTGGGCCATACCAGCTTAAAAACTCCAACCGCAGTAGCTGAGTTTGTACTTTCTAGCTTTCGGGAATTTGAGGAGCAACTTGGACTTGGAGCCCAGCGCCTCGATAGGATGACCCGGAACACCTTAAAGGGAGAGAATTCCAAGGTGCAAGAGGTAGCGCTGCACATCAAGGGATTAGTAAAACAGCAGCTATCCCGAGATTTAGATAGAATCAATAGCTACCAAGTTAGAATGCTTCAATCGGGGAAAAGCCACACCAAACATGAGCATGGAGATTTGGACCAGAAAGTAGTCCTACTAAAGAAAGAAATGCAGCGCTTTCTCAAACTTCAGCGCGAAAAAATAGATCAACAGGAAATCAGTGTTCGGCAATTGGACCCTATAAACTTGTTTCAAAAAGGCTATACCCGAACGGAATCAAAAGGACTCCCAATACAGCTCACTCAACTTGAGGTGGGGGATTCCCTAACTACCTATACAGCCCATCAAAAAATCAACAGCACCATCACTCAACTACAGAAAAAATGAAAGATTACACCTATACCCAAGCCAGGCAACGGCTGGAAGCCATTTTGGCGCAGCTCGAGGAAGGAAGCAGCGATGTGGATACACTAGCAGATTTGGTAAAAGAAGCTGCTGAGCTGGTTAAGTTTTGTAGAGCAAAGCTCCGCAAAACTGAAGATGAAGTACAGAATGCCTTTGAAGGAATGGGCTAAAAAATCTGTAGAAAGCAGTTAAATAAGCTATTCAATCCCAAGTATGGTGATTTAGCCGATCACCTGCTCTTGGATCACCTGCAAAAACTTCCGAGGAATACTCACCAACAAGTTTTGGTAAATGCCCGGAATTCGAATAAGGAAATAATCTTTGTTCCCCTTTTCGATACACTCTCCAATCATGTCCTCCAGTGATCCACCGATCACCTTTACTTTTTCTCCTGGGCTAATTTCCGAACCATCCGTTTCGATGGACACTCCAGTTGCCACTACACGCTGAATCGTTTCTACATCCTCGTCGCGAATAATCGCATGCTCTCCGGAAAAATGGACAAACTTCACTGCTCCAGGTATTTTTAGGCAGTTCCAAAGGTTATTCCGATGGGTTTTCACAAATACATAGCCGTTAAATAGCGCCTTCTGAACCTTTTTTTTCCGGTCAGACCACTGTCGCAATTCCTCCACCATGGGTAAATACACTTCTACCCCTTCCTCCACCAGCATGTCGGCAACTTTTTTTTCCGCCCGTGAACGGGTGTACATCACATACCATTTTAATTCATGCATCTCTCTTGGGTCTATGGGGTCACAAATCTAAAAAAATAGCTTAGTTTTTTAGAGAAAAACGAAAAAACCCCTGGAACAAAGTTCCAAGGGTTTGATCAAAAAAACCACCAACCTAAACAGGGATGATTAGGACCTACGAAGCTTGATAGCAAGCTTATCGGTAAGTAAATACATCACTGGAACTAGTACTAACGTAATGACTGTCGCAAAGGTTAACCCAAATATTACAGTCCAAGCCATAGGTCCCCAGAAGGCTGCGTTATCGCCTCCTACATAGAACTGAGGGTCAAATTCACTCAATAGAGTCGCGAAATTAATGTTCATTCCGATCGCCAAAGGAATCAATCCGAGAACCGTGGTGATTGCAGTCAAGAGTACTGGACGAAGACGTGTTTTGCCTGCCTCCACAATACTATCAAAGGAAGCTTGGATAGGGAGAGGTGCTCCATCCGCCAGTCCCAATTCTTCACGCTTTCTCACCCGTACCAAATCGGTGTAATCAATCAATACAATGGCATTGTTTACCACCACCCCAGCAAGGGAAATAATCCCGATACCAGTCATGATCACTACAAAATCCATGTTGAAGATGACCAAGCCCAAGAATACACCTATCGTACTGAAAAGAACGGAGGTCATGATGATAAATGGACTTACCACAGAGTTGAATTGAGCCACGATAATCAAGAAAATCAAGGAAATGGCAATTCCCAAGGCACGCAATAAGAAGGCTTGGGACTTGGCCTGCTCTTCTTGCTCACCGGTATACTTGACCGTGATTCCCTCAGGCACTGGATAGGAAGCCATCAGGTCTTTGATTTGAGCATTAATCTCGGTAGGATTGGCGCCATCCAAGACGTTTGAAAACATGCTGACCACTTTTTCGGAGTCTTTTCTTTTCACCGACCCGTAAGTAGATCCGTATTGGATGTTGGCCACAGCCGAAATTGGCACTTCTCTCTTGTCGCCAAATTTATCTCGGAAACCAATTTTCTTGTTCACAAGCGTATTGATGTCGTAACGTGAATCTTCGTCCAAGCGCAACAATATTGGATAGTCGTCCTCCCCTTCTTTGTACTTGGAGATTTCAAGCCCAAATAAAGAAGTACGCAACTCCTGAGCAATGCTTACCGTGGATAGGCCAAATCTTCTGGCTTTCTCCCGATCCACTCGAATGACTACCTCGGGACTACCAAGGGAGAGGTCAGTCTTCAATTCTTCCAAACCTTGGACAGATTTGGAGTCCAAGTAGCTTTTGGTTTCCTCCACAAAAGCAATCAATTGCTCGTAATCCTCGCCCACAAACTCAATGTTGACGGGATTCCCCACAGGAGGTCCATTTTGCTGTTTATCAACTGTAATCAAGACGCCTGGGTAGACTTTCGCCAAGTCTCGTATCACCTCCATGGCCTCGTTGGTATCAATTCCTTGACGGGCGATGTAATCCACAAATCCAATCGTGATTTTTGCTTTGTGAGGCGTAGACTGTAGGCTTGGACCCTGAGTAGGATCGCCAGTTCCTTCACCCACCTGGGTAATAACAGACTCCATGATACCACCGTAAGGCTCCAACTTGGTGATCATCTCATCTTCCATCTTGTCGACAAAGGCATTGGTAGCTTCGATACTTGTCCCGATCGGAAACTCAATGAACACATTGACTAACTGAGGTTGATTGTCTGGAAAGAAAAGGACCTTTGGGGAACTAATTCCTAGTAAAACAATGGAGAAAATCAACAGCAAAAAGGTGCCTAGTAATATTTTAACTGGGTTTTTCCCTTTCAAAGAAAACGTAAGTAACGATTCATAGCCGTTCTCCATCCGAACCAAATAAACGGATTGAAACCAGCCTACTGCTTTTCTTAAGGAAAACACATAGATCAAAATCAAAACTGAAGTCACGATAGACAAGGAGCCTAGCGTATTCCATCCCACCACGTAAAATATAATTGAAACCAAACCAAAAAAGCCAGCTGCACGAAGCGATCCTTGCTTCGGCTTATCTTTGGTCATGTCCTCAATTTTCATAAACATCGCCGTCATTACTGGATTGATGACCAAAGCCACAAATAAAGAGGCAGATAGTACGATGATGAGGGTGATGGGGAGGTATTTCATAAACTCCCCTATCAAATCATCCCAAAATATTAAGGGTAAAAACGCGGCTAAGGTGGTAAGCGTGGACGTGATGATCGGCCAAGCAACCTCTCCTACCCCTTCTTTTGCAGCCTGAATGCGTGGCATCCCGTCTTGCATCAGTCGGTAGATATTTTCAACCACCACTATGCCGTTATCCACCAACATGCCTAGGGCAAGAATTAGCGAAAAGAGCACCATCAAGTTGAGCGTGATCCCAAGTGAATCCAATACCAAAAAGGAAATAAACATGGACAAAGGAATGGCCGAACCTACAAAAAGCGCATTTCGGAAGCCCATGAAAAACATAAGGACCAATACCACGAGGATAATTCCAAAAATGATGGAGTTTTCCAAGTCACTTACTTGAATACGCGTTTGCTTACTCTGGTCGTTGGTGATGGAAATTTCTAGGTTTTCCGGAAATCGGTTGGATTTGGTGGTCTCAATGATCTCTTTGATTTTGTCTGCTGCATCCAGTAGGTTTTCTCCACTTCGCTTGGTCACGTTGATCGTGATCACGGGCAAGTTTTTACTGCGCGCATAGGAAGTTCTATCTTTAAAGGTGTCCTTGATTTGGGCCACATCTTTCAAGTAGACAATCTTCTGCTGATCCGTTTTGACGATAATATTTAACAGGTCTTCAGGAGAAGTAAATTCCCCATCCACACGTAGCGTACGCTCAAAGTCACCGTTTTTGATACTTCCTCCAGAAATGGTTACGTTTTCATTTTGGATTGCACCAGATATATCGTTAAAACTTACTCCAACAGACTCCATTTTGTAGGGATCTACGTTGATTTGAATCTCACGCTCGATGGTTCCTGCAAGGTCTGCCTTGGAAATTTCCGGTAGCTTCTCGATGGCATCTTCAAGATACTCCCCATAACGCTTCAATTCCTGCTCCGAATAGGGACCAGAGATATTGACGTTCATAATTGGGAAATCAGAGGTGTTCACCTCCTGCACATTGGGCTCCTGATCAAGATCAGTAGGCAACTCACTTTTTGACTTATCTACTGCGTCTTTTACATCTTGAATAGCCTTGGCAAGTTCCACTCCAGGGGTAAACTCAACCACAATGGAAGAAAAATCCTGCACCGAGGTAGACTTGATGTCCTTCACATTATTCAAGGACTTCAACTGTTTCTCAATAGGTCGCGTAATCAGGTTCTCCATGTCTACAGGCGAGTTGCCTGGATAAGGAGTGCCTACGTAGACTGTTGGGATGACGATTTCTGGGAAACTTTCCTTGGGCATGGTGCGGTAAGCACCCAAACCCAATACCGTAATGATTAGCGTCAGAATGATGACCGACGTAGAATTGTCCACACTAAAGCTGGACAATCCAAACTCACGGATTGTTTTGGATTTTTGAGGGGTATCCATGTTTACTGCTTAGCTACGTTTACACTAAAATTATCTCCCACTTCACGGAATCCTTTGTCTACCAATACTTCAGTTCCTGTAAGGCCTTCCACGATTTCGGTTTGATCACCAGAGGTATAGCTACGGGTCACGTATTTTTTCTTCGCTATCCCATTTTCTACTGCAAACAGGTAATCTCCTTTGGTATCTGCCATGATCAAATGGGATGGAACGATCACGCTCTCCTTATTTTTGTAATCCTGAATCTTCAATACTGAAATCATATTGGGCTTCACCTCTGGAAGGCTAGGAAGAAACACTTCTACCTTAAAAGTCCGGTTGTTGGGATTGATAATGGAACCCGTAGCTGACACCTTGGTGGTGATCGTTTTGTTGATGGAAGGGAAGGTGATTTCTACTGAATCTCCTTTTGCCAAGGCTCCAATGTAGCTTTCAGAAATATCTGCTTCGATAAATAAATCGCTCTCGCCTACAAATTGAAACATCTGTGAACCAGGCTGTACCAATTCGCCTACGCGAACGCGAACTGTTTCAATAGTACCATTGAAAGGTGCCTTGATCGACGCTTTACCCAGTTGAGTTCGCAAAGAAGTTAGGCTCTTCTCCAATCCTTCTTTTCTGCTTTTGGCTTCTAAATACTGGATTTCAGTACCGATTTTTTGATTCCAAAGGCGTTGCTGCTTTTCAAACACGGTTCGGGCCAAGGAAAGGCTATTCTCCAATTCTTCGATACTGCGTTGGATGGCTTCTGAATCCACCTTTGCCAACACCTGTCCTTTGGATACACGCATGCCTTCGATGGCTGGGATGTCCAAAATTCTTCCAAGTGTCTCGGAACTGATATTCACATTTTTCTTGGAAAGTACCGAACCGGTCACCTCCACAAAGTGAGTGAACTCCCCTTTTCTTGCGGGTACGGTGGTGATCAATAGCGGCTTTTTCGCTGCAGCAGCAAATGCAGGATCTGCAGCAATCAATTCAGCTTCCAAGGTTTTAATTTGTGTAGTCAACTCAGTAAGTTGACCTTTTAAAGCTTCCAATTCAGCTTTTTTTGCTTCTAGGCCATCTCCTGCACAGGAGGCTATCCCAAGAGAAAGGACAAGCAAAGTGGCGAAGTTTAGGATTGATTTCATGGGTATAAAATAGAGGTGGAAGAGTTGGTTTAGTTTGTCAAATCAGGCTTTAACAAGCCTAGGGCTTTTTCAAGATTTATTTTGGAAATAAGTCCATCGTAGATGGCTCCGAGGTAATTGATTTCTGCTTGAATCAAGGCTGCATCTGCCTCCACTACTTCAAGGTTGGATCCTACCCCTTCTTTGTATTTGATTCGGGCAATTTGGTAAACCTCGGTGGCGAGCTGCATATTGGCTTCCTGAACCTCTAGAAGGTTGAGATCATTACGGAGGTTGGCCTTGGCAGCATACAATTCGTTTTTGAAGGATTCCTTTAAAAAGGTGCGCTGGTTTTCAATTTGATTAATTTGAACCCGATTCTTCTGAATCCGTGCCGCTTTGCCAAACCCATCAAAAATGGGAACGGACAGACTCACACCTACTAGGGAGCTTCCAAACCAGTTGGATTTATTGAATACCCGATCCAATTCATTTCCTGCACCGCTTCTCCGTGCATTTCCGATGAAATCGATTTTGGGCATGTACTGGCTCATGTTATTTTTCAAATCTAGCCCAACAAGTGTAAGCTGTGTAGTCACTTGCTCCAATTCAATCCGTTCAGCACCTTCTTCACCAAGCAGCCCAAGCGTCTCTTCTTTCGGTGTCAATTCCTCCAAAGACTCAGCTAGAACTACTTCATATTCCATGGGCATCCCCATCTGCAGTTTTAGAATTTGCTTGCTGATGTCTAGGCCGGTTCGGCTTCGTTGCACCTGCGTGTAAATATTGTTGCGCTGCACCTGCACACGGGAAACATCTAGCTTCTCTACAAAACCTGCCTCCAGAAGCGCATTAGTTTCTTTAAGCAGCGTATCAATTCGCGACAGGTTGGCTTCAGCAAGACGGATGCGTTGCTGGTTAACCAAAACTCCATAATAGGCTTTTTTCACATTTTCCACCACATCGATCTCAGCCTTTTTCAAGTCTTTGTTAGTCAGTTCAAGGAGTGTTTTGGCAGCGCGAAGACCTACAAAAAATGAACCGTCAAAAATCATCTGGGAAACTGTCACACTCAATCCAGAAGAATAGCTCACCCCAAATCGTGCGGGGATCACATCGCTTGGATTGGAGGGATCTCCAAATGGCGGTTGATTCGGTAAAAAGACCACTGGGATTTTTGGATTGTAATCCAAGTTATAGCCCCCATTAATCTGAGGAAGACCTCGGGAGGTAGTTTCCTTAATCGTTGCCTTGGAAATCAGGAGTTCCAATCGGGCATTTTTTGCAGTCGGATTGTTTTCCAAAGCATAGGTAAGGGCATCAGCAAGCTTTAATTCCACCAGCTGTTGCGCAGCGAGTTGGGAAGCACTTAGCCCTACCAAAGCAAGTAGGATTAGGTATTTTTTCATATACTAGTTGGTTTAATTCAATAGGTCTTTCTGAACTAAAAATGCTTGTCTTCCTTTCTCGGTAAAAATACCGTGAAGAAAGTGGTCCAGAATCACCAGCTGCTCTTCAAGCAAATTGTATTCTGGATCTGCAAAATTTTTCGGGTCAAAGGCAGTAGTAATTTGGCTCAATCTCACCTTGGCCAGCACGCGAGAATCAATTTCGGGTCGGAAATACCCGAGCTGTTTCCCAAGTTCCAATACGTTGACCAAGTCTTTTTGGATGGTTTGATCCTTAAAAGATTCAAAAAGCTTCCAGGCCTCTGGATAAAATTTCTGTACCTCTAGGATCACAAGTGGATTGATAGAGGTAAGTCGATCACGCATCATTTGGGAGGTCTTCACCAAGTGCTCGATGACTCCATCCCCCTGTTCTAGGATAAAGGAAAGCTTCTGCTGATCTTCTTCCAAAATGGCTGAAAATACCGCTTTTACTAAATCCTTCTTGTCCTCAAACTCTTGGTAAATGGTCTTTTTAGAAATTCCAGCCTGCCTTGCAAGATCCTCCATCGTAAACGTACGTACGCCAAAGCGCGCAAACTGCTCCGTAGCTATCTCTAAAATTCGTTTTCTGGTCTCCAACGCTGTCTTTAACAAAAAGATGAAACTACGGAAACTATTTATTTGTTTAAAGTTTCCATGGTTTTATTTAAAAATATTATTTCAAAATGGCATATCTTTAGCACGGTTTATAGAATATTCAATCGTTATATTTAGTTTATAGGAATATAATTTTATAAAGACCGATTTAATTCTACTTATTATTCTTCTCAAAACTCCTTTTACAAAAGTTAATTTTACCACCATGGAATTTGTCAGGCACGCAGCTGGAAAACTAGCCTACCGACGCTTCGGCAGCGGTTCAGAGGTATGGATTTTCTTTCATGGCTTCGGACAATGCCACCAGGACATGATCTCCTTTGACAAACTCCGCACATCCAAGCAAAGCTACCTTTTTGTGGACCTTATTTACCACGGCCAAAGCAGCTGGAATACATCAGAAAATGCACTGAAAAAGGAAGAATGGAAAACAATCCTCCTTTCCCTACTGCAACAAGAATCTATCGATACCTTTCATCTGGTAGGCTACAGCATGGGGGGCAAATTTGCCTTGCTAAGCTATGAGTTGCTTCCCGAACGGATCAGCAGCCTGAGCCTCCTCGCTCCAGATGGCATCAAAACAGGCCTCTGGTACAGCATGAGCAACTACCCCTCTGGCATTCATCCACTTTTCAAACAGGTTGTCTTTCGTCCAAAACGATTTTTTACACTAGTAGACGGCCTAAAAACAGCTGGACTGCTGCAGAAAAGCTTGGTAAAATTTGTCAAAACCCAGCTCGAAACCCGCTCCAAAAGAGCACAAGCCTACCTCGTCTGGAAGGTACTAGGTGGCCTCCACCTACAATTGGGAACCATCATTCGGCAACTGCGGCAGCATCCCATTCCAGTAACCCTAGTTTTGGGAAAGTTTGACCGAATGGTATCCCCAAAAAACTTGGAGCGATTTACGGCCAAGGTTCCACAACTCAGACTCCTTCAGCTTCCTGTGGGACACGGGCAACTCATCGAAGCCACGGTTTCCTACCTGCATCAAGCTCAAGAAAAAAAGCACAGCTCCACGTCCCAAGTTCCAACTGAAAATCCGGCCTAAAAATTGAAAACTTAGGGACTACTTTTTACATTCTAAAACCCAAATTCTTACCTTTGCAACTTACCCGCCCAAGGACATGATTTTCTTCTTTGAATCCCCTCAGAAACTCATTTATGGAGTTCAAGTACCTCAACCCCTGCTCGCAGAAGACATCCAAAAGTTAAGCTGGCTATTTGGGGAGGCAAAAGCCCTCCAAACAGATAAAATCAGCAATCGGTACTCGGGACCACGCAAAGAAATGATTACCCCATGGTCTACCAATGCGGTAGAAATCACCGGGAATATGGGTATCCTAGGAATTCAGCGAATCGAAGAATTCGTTCCATTGCAAGCAGGTGAGCAGATTGACCCCATGCTCCAAAAAGCCTACGATGGCTTGGATCAAGCGATTTTTGACATTCAGCTCCAACCAGAGCCTATCAAAGCAATTACAGACATTGCGGCTTACAATAAAAGTGAAGGCCTAGCGCTCAGCCAAGAAGAAGTGGATTACCTCAACCAGGTGGCCGCACAACTTGGGCGCCCCCTCACGGACTCAGAAGTATTTGGCTTTTCGCAAGTCAACTCCGAGCATTGCCGACACAAGATCTTCAACGGCACCTTCATCATCGATGGAGAAGAAAAGCCGATGACACTTTTTCAATTAATCAAGGAAACCTCCAAGCGTCATCCAAACCGGATTGCCTCGGCCTACAAAGACAATGTGGCCTTTGTACATGGACCACGCATCCAACAATTTGCTCCTAAAACGCAGCACCAAGCAGATTTTTTTGAACCACGAGATATCGATACCGTGCTTTCGCTCAAAGCGGAAACGCACAACTTCCCTACCACTGTGGAGCCCTTCAATGGTGCCGCTACTGGTGCCGGTGGTGAAATCCGTGACCGCCTCGCTGGAGGTACGGCTTCCATCCCACTAGCAGGTACGGCGGTATACATGACCTCCTACTCCAGGTCAGAAGCAGGACGAAGCTGGGAAAAAAATCTCCCTGCACGCCCTTGGCTCTACCAAAGCCCAATGGACATCCTCATCAAAGCCTCCAACGGAGCCTCTGACTTTGGAAATAAATTTGGCCAACCCCTAATCGCAGGCTCGGTACTCACTTTTGAACACGAGGAAAACGAGAAGCAGTATGGCTTTGACAAGGTCATCATGCTTGCCGGAGGCGTAGGATTTACCAACGCCAAGTACACCAAAAAAGCGGAACCCAAAGCCGGTGACCAGATCGTCATCATGGGCGGGGACAACTACCGCATCGGGATGGGTGGATCGGCAGTATCTTCCTTGAATACGGGGGAGCTCTCCAATGCCATCGAACTGAATGCCATCCAGCGCTCCAACCCGGAGATGCAAAAGCGCGTGTCCAACGTGATTCGTGCCATGGCGGAAAGCGAAAACAATCCAATTGTCTCCATTCACGACCACGGCGCAGGTGGACACCTCAACTGCCTCTCCGAATTGGTCGAAAGCACAGGAGGTACCATCCACATCGATCAACTCCCCGTGGGAGATCCTACCCTTTCCGCCAAGGAAATCATCGGCAACGAGTCCCAAGAACGCATGGGCTTGGTGGTAGGCAAAAAAGACATTCCTCTCCTGCAACAACTCTCCGATCGAGAACGCGCTCCTTTCTATGTGGTAGGCGAAACAACGGGAGACATGCATTTCAAATTTGAAAACCAGAAAACGGGCGAAAAAACCGTGGATTGGAACTTGAGTTACCTATTTGGCTCCTCTCCAAAAACTATTCTTGAAGATGTGTCTGAGAAAGGATCTGCCTTTGCAGATACATCCCACCAAGAAAGCCTACTTCTCACCTATCTCAAAGAAGTACTTCAACTCGAAGCAGTGGCCTGTAAGGATTGGTTGACCAACAAGGTGGATCGCTCCGTAACTGGTCGCGTAGCTACCCAACAAACTGTAGGTGAGATTCAACTCCCTCTGAATAATGTGGGCGTCATGGCGCTGGACTTCACTGGCCAAAAAGGCATTGCAACCTCCATCGGCCATGCTCCTGTAGCCGCTCTAGCCAACCCAGAGGCAGGCAGCCGCCTGGCTATCGCCGAAGCACTGACCAACTTGATTTTCGCACCTATCGCGGATGGACTGAAGGGGATTTCTCTTTCTGCCAACTGGATGTGGCCGGCAAAAAACAAAGGAGAAAACGACCGCCTCTACCGTGCAGTACAGGAAGTTTCTGAGTTTGCCATCGCCTTGGGAGTCAACATCCCTACTGGCAAGGACTCCCTATCCATGACCCAGAAGTACCCTGACGGCAAGGTGGTGTACTCTCCAGGAACAGTGATCATTTCAGCTATTGGTGAGTGTACAGACATTCAAAAAACGGTAAAAACCGCTCTCATTCCTCAAGAAGGTACGAAGGTATTATATCTAGACTTCTCCAAAGACTCCGCCAAACTCGCAGGTTCATCGCTGTACCAAGCCCTCAATAAAATAGGCCAACAACCACCTACGGTTGTCGATGCAGCCTATTTCGCAAACGCTTTTGAAACCGTTCAGCAGCTTATTTCTCAAGGATTGATCCTAGCTGGACATGATATTTCTTCTGGAGGTATGCTGACCGCCCTTTTGGAGATGTGTTTCCCAAGCCAATCTGTAGGCATGCAAGTGGATGTCACACAACTTGTAGAAAAGGACTTGGTCAAAGCCTTGTTCTCCGAAAACCCAGGCATCCTCATTCAAGTGGAAGCCAATGGAGAAGTTGAAAAACTCCTTTCATCTGCTCAGATCGAGTTTAAATCGCTTGGAACAGTTACGCTAAACGGAAAAATCGAACTTGCTTCCCAAACCTTGGTGATCTCCGAATGGAGAGACCTCTGGTTCCGTTCCTCCTACCTATTGGACAAAAAGCAGAGCGGTGAAAAGTTAGCACTCGAGCGATTTACCAACTACAAAAATCAACCGCTGCAGTACAGCTTCTCTCCAGGTTGGGAAGGAAAGTTTGCAACCTTGGGACTCGATCCTTTCCGTACCAAAAAAGGAAAGGCAACCGCAGCGATCATTCGCGAGAAAGGAGTGAATGGAGATCGAGAAATGGCTTATTCACTTTGGTTAGCTGGCTTTGAAGTCAAAGACATTCACATGACCGACCTGATCTCTGGTCGAGAAGATTTGACTGATGTTCAAATGATTGTTTTTGTGGGTGGATTCTCTAATTCGGACGTATTGGGCTCTGCCAAAGGTTGGGCGGGTGCCTTCTTGTACAACCCGAAAGCCAAGCAAGCGCTAGATGCATTTTATGCACGTGGGGACACCCTTTCCTTGGGGGTTTGCAATGGCTGCCAGCTGATGATCGAATTAGGTCTCATCACTCCAGACCACACTGAAAAACCTAAAATGGGGCACAATGCCAGTCATAAGTTTGAATCTTCCTTTGTGAATGTGACCGTTCCTGAAAACACTTCCGTGATGCTAGGAAGCCTAAGTGGACAGCGCCTAGGTGTATGGTTGGCACATGGAGAAGGAAAATTCAATTTACCACAAGGTGAAAAAGGCTACCACTTCGCTATGAAGTACAGCTACAGCAGTTACCCTGGAAATCCAAATGGATCAGACTTTACAACGGCAGGTATCGCTTCCGAAGATGGCAGACACTTGGCCATCATGCCACACATTGAGCGCAGCTTAAAACCTTGGAATTGGGCCCATTACCCGAGTGAGCGAAACGATGACTTCACCCCTTGGATGGAAGCTTTCGTCAATGCAAGACGCTGGGTGGAAGCACAAATCAGCTAGGTCTCCTCCTAGTTGATTTTTACCTTTTTATAAGAAGTGGCTATTCAGCACCAACCCATCCTTGACCGTCTTGAGGTAGGTCACTGCTTTGCCATCTTCACCTACTTCACACACTCGGTAACTCGGGAAAGGATTGCCCCATGACCCTCCAAAGTGCCCCGCCCATAAAAAAGGCTTCTTTTTATACACCATCAAGCCATCTAGGTCGTGATCGTGCCCATGAAAGGTGGCCTTCACATTCGGATAAGAAGCAATCAAGTCCATAAACTCCTGGCAAGCCACTCCATTTCGCGTCCAATCCTGCTGGGAAATGTGGATGAAAACATACACCTGCTCCAGCTTCTCGTATGACGCCAACATTCCCTTCAGGTAATTCAAATCCGCACACAGGTAGTCGCCCGCTACATTGGAAGAATCTAATAAAATCACCCCGAACTGATCCTTCAAGACGAAAGAATGGTTGGTCGGATGCCCCATGATTCGGAGAAAAGTGTCCGCATCCACCCGGTCGTGATTGCCTCGTGTAGCGAAAGTTGGAAATTGAACTTGATCATAAACCGTCTTCACCTCCGGAAGAAAGCTAGGCGTATCGTGAATCAAATCTCCATTGAAGACTACAAAGTCCACTCCTTTTTCTTGCTGAATGGCTTCAATCAGTTGCTCATGCGATCCTGCAAAATCAGTATTGGGCTGCCCCCAGTGTCCATCTGAAGCGGTGATAAACTTAAGTCGAGTAGCTTTTGGAAGGCTCACCTGTCCGTAAGTAGCAAAAGGAAGGGTAAGTATTCCTGTGCTGATCAAACTGAGTTTCTGGAGAAAAGGGCGTCTTTGCACGGCTTGAAAATACAACATTGACTGCACTTTTCGAAGTACTCCACCCTTCTGAATAAAATCTTCGTAAATCTGATTTTCCAAAGGAATGGATTGTGGTCGTACCTTTTCCTTGGCTGGATTGCTGAAGCCATCCCTTTTGCTTACTTTTCGAAAAACCATCCTCCCATGCGAAGCTACTTGTTCACATCCCTATTTCTTTTGATTGGCATCAGCCTATCCGCTCAAACCATCGATCAAGCTCGATTAGAAGCGCTCACTGAAAAAGAATGGCAATCCGGCCTTCGTCTGTTGAATGAACTGGTTTCCATGCCCAATGACGCGGTATATCCCGAGCAAATCGCCGTGAATATCGCCTGGTGTGAGGCTGCCTTTTCGAAGCGAAACTGGTCCGTGGAGCGATTGGAAACAGGTGGCATCCCATTGCTACTCGTGGAAAAGAAACAACCGAATGCTAAAAAAACAGCCCTATTCTACTTTCACGTAGATGGACAAGCAGTGGATATCAGCAAGTGGGATCAGAAGGATGCCTACCAACCTGTGCTGAAGGCACAAACAGCCTCAGGAACTTGGGAAGTACTCCCGATGGAAAGACTACAAACCGAATACAACGCCGATTGGCGGATTTTTGGCCGCTCTACCTCCGATGACAAGGGTCCCTTGGCCATGTTGATTACCGCCTGGGATGCGCTTACAGCTGCAGGAATCTCCCCTGATTATTCAGTCAAAATCATCCTAGACTTTGAGGAAGAACAAGGTTCTCCCCGACTCCCAGCAGCTGTAGTCAAGCACAAGGAAAAGCTAAAAGCGGACCTGATGCTCATCATGGATGGACCTCGTCACACCTCCAACCTGCCTACGCTTAGTTACGGTGCTCGAGGCATCTCCGAACTCTTCCTGACCACCTACGGACCCAAGCTTCCCCAGCATAGCGGGCACTACGGCAACTATGCCCCCAACCCTGCCCTGTTGATGTCACAGCTGCTTTCTTCCATGAAAAATGAAAATGGCCGCGTGGTGATTCCAGGATTTTACGATGGAATTACCTTTACCGAAGCGGAGCGTAAGATCTTCGCCGCAGTACCGGACAACGAGCCTGCGGTCAAAAAACGCCTTGGCCTTGGCCGAACAGATCAGGTGGGTCAGAGCTACCAAGAGAGCATCAACTACCCTTCCCTAAACATCAAAGGCCTATCGGCAGGATATACCGGCGCTCAGGCGACCACCATCATCCCAGCCATTGCGGTAGCCGAACTAGACATGCGTCTGGTGCCCGAATCTGATCCCGTACGCTTGTTTGAACTGATCAAAGACCATATCCGCAAGCAAGGATTTTACATCACGGAAAAAGACCCTACCGATGCCGAGCGAATGGCACATCCCAAAATCGTCAAAGTAGGCACGTCTATCTCCTACCAGGCTTTCCGCACTCCCATGGATTCCCCAGTGGGTGCATGGCTTAGAAAGGCGATGAACCGTTCCTTTGGAGCAGATCCGGTACAGATACGTATTTCTGGAGGCTCCATTCCCATTTCTCCATTTGTAGATGCATTGGGCATTCCAGCAGTTACCATTCCTACCGTAAATGCAGACAACAATCAGCATAGCCCGAACGAAAACCTCCGCCTAGGAAATTACAAAGAAGGGATTCGCGCGATTATGAGTGTGCTAACAGAGAAGATGTATTGAAAGAATTAGAATAATCGTTCACAAACCGCAGTAATGGTACACGGCTTACGTATTTGAACTTCAAATGGTGTCTTTTTTACCTTAAATTTTTCTATCGCGGTAGTAAAAACCTCAGCAATTAAATATAGGATCCGCAATAGCGGACTGGTCCACCGTGGTGGATCAAATCTTCCATAGCCCCAGGTGAAACCTGCCAAAGGCTGGTGAACCTGGGGGAAATGATTATTGCATACCGCACAACCCCCAACGGTGGGTTGAACATATTCGTAAATTAATCCTAAGGTTAAATGGTTCGATCCGCCCCGGCGGATCGGAAATATCTATTTACCCTTTTCTCCACGGGCTGCACCCGTGGCTATTCAAAGTTAGATCCGCCACTGCGGATCTGTCCGCCGTGATGGATCTGTCCGCCGTGGCGGATCAATTCAGCACGAAAATCATATTTTTAAAACCCTTTAGGTCACTTCTCTAAACTCAAAAACAACTAAATTAATGTGATGGAAACCTTACAAATCGAAATCCTAAATCCAAAAGCAAAAAAGCTCCTGGAAGACTTGGCTTCACAGAATTTTATTGCCATTCGAAATTCAAATTCCCCTTTCCAAGAAGTCCTAAAAAAAATAGGTGTGCTCAAAAGGGAAGTTATTCCCAGCGAAGAAGAAATCTTATTGGAAGTAGGAGAAGAACGCGCAGCACGTTACAAACAAAACATGACAAGGGCCAATCTTGACACAAATTGTGGATTGTTACTTTTTGAATGTGCACTAATGCAAGGTCCAATAAAACAATGAATTCCAATCCTTCACTTTCCCCAATTATTACGGGAATAAAGATTTGGAAATTTCATGTCCGAAAAGTTATCAAAATCGATAAGCAAAGGAACTAATTAGGAAAAAATTGGTAGCTGTGGGTGACTCGGGATATAAAAATACTTGATCTCTGCTCCGGTAATTACTTGCTTCTACTCTCCACAACAAACCTTTCCAAAGGCTATAATCCACATTGACAGATATCGCCGTGGTGGCAAAGCCATTGGGGTGCTCGTTCTTTACCCGGATTCCTGTTCGATCCTGGTAATATTCCACCCGTACAGCTGATTTGATTCGCTGATTCCACTTCACCTGACCAATCACGATTGGACTAAACCAGGGATCGTACGCACTACTTCCCCGCTTTTGTTGTTGCACTCCCATGTCCATCCCCACCGTCAACGCCAAGGCATCGTTCACTTGAAACTGACCATATAAATTGGAAAAATAACGCCGTCTCCGCGTGGCGTCTGGGTCATCAGATCCCAGGAAGGTGCTCCAATTTAAAAGCACATTGTCTTTAGGACGATAAACCACTTGGGTTCCAAAGGAGGGTTTGGTACTGCCTTCCACATTCGTAATTCGTTGCCAACCATTGAAGATTAAACCAGAAAAAAACCACTTTTCAGAAGGCTGATAACTCACCTTCCCGCCTGTTAAAAAATAGGGGGTGTTTTCCGCTAAAATGGAACGTGTTACCGTCCAATTGTCAGGGGAAATCGCGCTTTCAAATCCAATATGGGAAGGCAAGACACCCGCATCTAACCACACATCGCCTTTTTTTGACAGTAAAACACCTGCATTTGCCTCAAATACATGCTTTAGGATCCCTGGTTCATCCGCATAATTGTCTACCGAATAGGCTCCCGCATGTAGCGCAACATTGCTTCGAAACTGCCCTTTGGTCATTGCAATTTTAATCAAACCCAAATTGAGTGCTACCTGATTGTGCCGATTGTGGTTGCAAAGAAAAGGGAGTCTCGTTTTACCTTCGGGCTGGTTAAAATCATAGCCGTAAAAGAAATCTACCACTCCAGAAACGACCCCCTTGAACTCCTTGGAATTAGGAATACTATCCTGCTGACCAAACACTGGGGTACTTATTCCTAGTAAAAAAAATAAGGCGTTAAACCGCCAAATATGCTTCATCGCCATTTGTTACACTTTCTTTTCTGCGGGCTAAGATAGCTAATCCAAAAGTCAGCAAACCCAATCGACCTAAAAACATATTCAAAACAAGTACAGCTTTACCAAAATCGCTAAGAGAACCTGTGATACCCGTACTCAAACCCACTGTTCCAATTGCTGAGGTAACCTCAAAAAGAAGCTTGTCCAAGGGTAAATCCTCAGACAAGGACAAAAAGAAAGTAGAAAGAAAAATTACGGAGGCATAGAGAATAAATAGAGAAGTAGCCACATACAAGCGCTCCAAGGGAATAACTTTTCCAAAAAAGGAAACTTGTTTGTTGTTACGAATTCTGCTCCACATGATCGCAATAAGGGCCGTAAGCGTAGTGGATTTTAAACCACCTCCAGTACCTGAAGGCGAGGCACCGATATACATTAATAAAATCAGAATCAGCAAAACACCCAAAGACAAATCTCCAAGAGGAATCGTATTGAATCCTACAGTAGTGAGCGCGCTCATCGCTTGAAAAAAGAAATCATAAACCGAAGACCTACGCTTAAATTATTAAGTGAAGGTTCACCATAGTAAATTACTCCTGTTCCAACCACTAGCAGTACTATCAAAACTCCAAAAATCACCTTGGTGGTATAGGTAATTTCTTTGGTTTTCCCTGAAATTCGATTCCAAAAATCGGTAACCACAATAAATCCCAAAGAGCCACTTATTGCTAAAACCGAGGTAATCACATTAACTGGTACCGATGTAGCAAATGGCTCTAAGTTGGTATTATACAAACCAAAACCTGCTGTGCAAAAAGCGGAGACACTGTGGAAAATACTACTCCAAATAGCAAAATTATGATCTACACCCGCCTGGGTAAATGCTATATAGTAGGCTAATGCTCCAATGACCTCAATAAATAGCGTAAACAGAATCACAGACTTCAAAAAGTCGCCAATAACAAACCCTTTGGGAAGAGAGAACTCCGCGTTGAGCACACGCTGGTGCCAATGAGTAAGCTTACTTTTATTTGAAAGCAATAAAAAGGAGGTGAATGTCATGTAGCCAACCCCACCAATTTGAATCAAGATCAGTACAATCAACTGCCCAAACCAAGTGTACGAATCCACCAAACTCACAGAAGCCAAACCAGTAGTAGAAATAGCAGAAGTAGCTGTAAATAAGTTATCTAAGAAAGATACCGGTCTATTTTGGAAATAGGGCAAACACAATAAAAAGCACCCGATCAAGGTGTAACTTAAAAATCCATAGAGTAAATTTTGTTGAGGAGAGAGGGAAAGTTGAAATTTTCTGTAATTCTTTCTTGCCCTTAAAAGAACCTTCTTAAGTGAAGGCTCAGCATCATCGAGAGCTGCTTCTTTTGAATATTGCATAGACCTTTAAAATTATTCTACAAAGGTCCCTCACTTAAAAGAAGTAGAAAATCAAAAACTACTGTAAGAATATAAAGATTTTATAAAGACTATTGAAACCTATACCCCACCCTATTTTCCGTAAAAAGATGCTTTGGTGAATTGGGATCATCCTCGATTTTTTTCCTTAAGGAAGCCACAAAAACCCGTAAGTACTGGGTCTCAGTTTGATAGCTATAGCCCCAAACTTCTCGTAAAAGATAATTATGAGTCAAAACCTTACCTTCGTTTTTTGCCAGCAAAAGTAAGAGATGGTACTCTGTGGAGGTCAGCTTCACTAACTCTCCATTTTTCCGAACCAGCCGAGCAATTAAATCCAGTTCCAAATCTCCGAAATTAAGGGAAACTGTATTTATAGGATTTTGATTTCTCTGAATCGCTCCTCGAATTCTTGCCAACAACTCCCCGGTTCGAAAAGGCTTAGTCAAATAATCTGTTGCGCCACAATCCAAGGCATCGACGATGTCCGCCTCCCTATCCTGAACCGACAATATAAATATGGGAGCACTGTACCATTCTCTCAAAATTTTTAAAACTTCCTGCCCATTTTGATCGGGCAGTCCCAAGTCAAGAATTATCAATTCTGGCGAAAAACTCGCTGCCAATTGGACCCCTTCCCTACCCGAACTAGCCTGTAGAACTTGGTAGCCGTGACTTTCAAGATTGATCTGAAGTAGTTTTCGAATCTGAGGTTCATCATCAATTACCAATACTTGCATTCTATTCATAATCAATGAGAAGTTTTGGTAAAAATTCACAAGGCAGGACTAAGGTAAAGCAAGCACCACCAATGGCTTGGTTTTCTAAATTGATCGTACCATCCATTGCCTCCGCTAGGCCTTTAACAATAGACAGCCCAAGACCTATCCCACCTGGACTTGCATTCTTTAAGCGATAAAATTTATCAAACACTACCTCCATTTCATCTTCGGGAAACCCTGAGCCATTATCCGAAATTTCAATTGAAACAGCTTTTTGTTCAATTTCAATTGTAACCTGGATTTCAGAACCTTTTGGGGTGTGTTGCTGCGCATTGTGAAGCAGGTTTTGAAGAATCTGATCCACTAAACCAAAATCAAGTTTGCATAAAGGCAAGCTTTCTGCAGGTTTGAATTCAATACGATGGAGTGACCCTTTCTCTCGTGATGCTTGAATCGAAGTGAAAATAAGTTCATTCAAATCACACCAATCCAATTTGGGTTGGACAAAGCCCGCCTCCAATCGACTCATACTGAGCAAATTTTCTACCTGTCTATTAAGCCGTAATCCGGCAAGTTCAATTTCTACATACAACTCTTTGCGATTGACCGGAGAAAGATTTGCCTCCTGATCCTGAAGAATATCAATCGCTGCAATTACTGCAGAAATTGGAGTCCGGAGTTCGTGGGATAGTGAATTTAAAAGGGTATTGTAGAGTTTAATTGCCTTTTCTTTCTCCTGCTCCTCTGCTTGTTTCCGTTCAAATTCCCGGATCTTAAAGGTGAGGATAGCATTGATGGAAGCAATGACAAAATACATCAAAAACAACAAGGCATCTTCTGCTTTACCAATCTGAAACGTAAGCGTCGGAGGAATAAAAAAGAAATTCCAGACCAATCCGCTCACCAGAGCCGATACCATGACTGGATAAATATCAAACAAAATAGCATTCAAGGACACGGCCAGCATCAACAGCAATGCCACCGTCCGGTACCCCAAAATATCTGAAAAGAAATAACTAATCCCGACTGTAACCAGGATTAGCAACAAACTTATCAGGTATTGATTCTTCTTCGTAAACTTTCTTGTACTCAGCAAAGGTTGTTTTTTTCAAAAGTTAATTCTCCATACATAAAGAATTTATAAAGATTTGAACGAGTCTATTGACCGAGCGAAAAAAGCGCAAAAATCATCTTTTCTTGATGAATTAGCCTGCATTTTTTTCAGACAAATCACCGATTCAATCGGAATCACTCAACTCTTCTCTGTCTGCAAGACCAATCTCAACGTATCGTAATCGTACTTGCCGTCAAAGTGTTCAAAGTAGGCCTTTAGCGAACTGAGTTTTTCGGTTACCCCCTGAATCTCCCAAATGGCTTCCTGTGCAACCAGCGCCTCCACCTGGATTTTCCCCGTCTTTACCCCATGCGTGAGGTGATTGAGGATGGTCCCAGGAGTTAGTCCCCGATCGGATGCGATTTCTTCAGGAGTTTTTCCCTCCAAAAAAAGGCGTATCGTCTGTTCCTTCGTATCCTCTTTCTTCTCTTTTGAAGGTTGGGCTTTGGAAGCTTTCTTCTTCCCTGACTTATTTTTTGTTGGGGAAGCAGCAGGCATGGCTTCTCGAAATTGGGCTACGAGCTGCTGCCGAACCTGCCTAATTTTTAAATCCACCGCATCCAAGGAACCAATCGATTGACCTTGTAAAATGGCTTGCAAGAGGACCTTACTTCGAGCAATGGCCGTGTACTTATTCAGAAACTCCAACTCCAACTCTTCCATCGATTCCTGATACTCCTTCACACGCGTAAATCGCTCAATTTTGACCAAATGCCGAAGCAAAATCTTCATGCCCTCGAGCAAAAGTTCCAAGTAATAGGTTGAGCCTTTCTCCAAGCGTTCCAGCAATTTTTCCACTTCTTTCTGCTGAATCAAATACTGCAATTGCTGCCGAAACTTCCGGGTATTTTCCCGTTCTGCTTCTAGAAGTCTATAAACCGCAGGCAAGTCCTCCCGCAATTCTTGCTCAACAAACTCCATGGAGGAGGCCTGCTCGTTTTGAAATTGGATCAAAGCCCCAATCACGCTCTCAAACTCAAACGTGCGCTCCACCAATTGGAAGAGGTAGTTTTCTTGGTGCACACTCAATAAGGCTGCCAAATCTTGTTGAGTTGACTTTTCTTGGGTGAAACCCACCACCTTGGCATCTGAAAAAATCACCTCCGTTTGGATGCGGGTTCGTAAAATCAGCCCCTCCAAACTCCGAAGTCTACTCAAGGCCACATACACCTGCCCTGGAGCAAAGGCCTGCCCCACATCCACAATTGCTTTGTCAAAGGTCAGTCCCTGACTTTTGTGCACGGTCACCGCCCAGGCCAGTTTGATGGGGTACTGGGAAAATGTACCAATAACATCCTCCTCCAACTCCTTGGTTTCCGCGTTGAGCTGGTACCGTTTGTTCTCCCAATCCTCCTTTCTGAGCACATACTCCTCCTTTTGATCATCCATGCGCACTTTTACCTCATCCGCAGCCAGTTGAATCACCGTGGCCAACTTGCCATTGAAGTAATTGGCATTGCCCGAGGAGTCATTTTTGATAAACATCACCCGCGCACCCACCTTAAGTTCTAGAATGGGAGGTAGAGGAAACATGCTTTCGGGAAATTCTCGGTCCAGATCCGCATCGTAAAAAAACGAGGGGCTTTCCAAACATCTGAGTTCGCGCAAATTCAGTTCGTCCGCCTTGTAATTGTGTGTAGTCAACGTAATGCAGGGCATCATATCCTGAATCTCATCCAAGGTTTTAAACTGCTGATTCAGTCGCCGCACATCCTCAGGAGTTGATTTATTGTCACGCAGGTTATTCAGGATGCGAATAAAGGTATCGTCCTGCTGCCGAAAAATCTTATCCAACTCCAAATACACCATTCCCGACTGCTGCAGGGCCTTAGCTTCAAAGAAATGCATGGAGTTGTAAAACTGGCTCAAGACAGTCCATTCATCGTCCTTGACGATGGGTGGCAACTGGTACAAATCCCCAATCAATAGCACCTGAACACCCCCAAATGGAACCTGATAATTTCGCTTCACATGACGCATCCGGTAGTCAATCGCATCCAGCATATCCGCGCGGAGCATACTGACTTCGTCAATTACCAAGAGATCAATCGCCTTGAGAACTTTTCTCCTGAGTTGGTTGAGTGGATGCCTGCGTGCAAGGGTTTGCTGGGTAAAAAAACCCTGCCGGTCTGTAAAATTCCCCTCCGGCTCACGCGTGGGCAAAAAAGATCCAAAAGGAAACAGAAATTGAGAGTGTACAGTCACCCCTTTTGCATTCAGTGCAGCGATGCCCGTTGGTGCCACGATCACAAAACGCTTGTGCGTTTGTTGTGCTAGCTCCCGAAGAAAAGTAGTTTTTCCTGTGCCTGCTTTACCCGTCAAAAAAATAGGTGCTCCCGTGGTATTTACAAATCTCGCCGCGAGCTCCAGTCGGTCCGTAGAAGTATTCATTTGGCTAAATTAGGCTTTTGTTACATACCTTGATGGGCCTTAGTAAAGATTACTAAAAATTTCAGTGGTACGAAGTAACAAGTACAATGTACCAGGTACCCAGTAAATTGTACGAAGTACCAGGTACAATGTACCAAGTAGCTTCGAAAGCAGAATACTACCTAATAACTCTATGTACTTCGTTCAGTCCCCTACTTCGATATTCAAAATTGGGCGTTGGACATTCGACATTAAGAAAGTAGCAAGTCTATAGGATTTTTTTCAGGTAACAAGTGACCTCAGAAGCAGAATGCTGCTCCCTACTTTGTACTTGGTACTTGGTACTTTGTACAATTGTGTAAATCGTATTTCGTACTTCGTACTTAGTACTTGGTACTTGGTACTTTGTACAATTGTGTAAATCGTACTTGATACTTGCTACTAGATACTTGCTACTTTTTTAAACCCGTACCTTCGTCGTTCCTCCACCCTTCAAGGTGATCTCTACCGGAGCATTGGTCTTCCAATGACCTCCAGTAAAGTCAGGGATATCGATGGAATTGGATCGGTTGGCTACAGACCACTCACTCATCGGGGTAATGCAGCTCCACAAAGCAGCATCGTACACATCCTGATCTAGCGGAAGGCCATTGCGCAAGCAATCGATCAATCTCCAGTCCATCATGAAATCCATGCCTCCATGACCCCCAATTTGCTTGGCTAGTTCGCCTACCTTTTGAACAATCTCTGGAGTATATTTCTCTTTGAGCGCCATCATTTCATCCTCCTTCATCCAGCTGTGTCCTTTGGCCACTTTTTGCTCAGGATACTTTTGAGCATAGCCTTCGGTGCCACTCACCACATGCAATCGAGAATAAGGGCGAGGAGAAGTCACATCATGCTGGATTACAATGCTTTTTCCTAGCTTGGTTTTGACTACACTAGTATTCATGTTACCTCGATAGGACTTGGCCGCATAACTATTCCAGAAGGAATCCTGCTCGGCAAGTTCCTGCGCTTTTTTCTTCATTTGAAAATCATTTGAAGACAAAGAGGTCAGGTAATCCATCTGATCCCCGCGATTGATATTCAAAATCTGACAGATGGGCCCAAGTCCATGAGTCGGGTAAAGATTTCCATTTCGGAAATTTTCTTCCAATCGCCACATACCCTGAAATCCCTTGTCCTTATCGAAGTTGAGCCACACCAAATCGTGGATATACGCTCCCTCTACGTGCACTACATCGCCAAAAAATCCCTCTCGAGCCATTTTTAAGGTCATCAACTCAAAGAAATCGTAGCAGCAATTTTCCAACTGCATGCAATGCTTTTTGGTACGCTCAGATGTTTCTACCAACTGCCAGCAATCTTCTAAGGTTCTAGCCGCAGGCACCTCTACGGCAGCATGCTTGCCCGACTCCATCGCATACACCGCCATTGGCGTATGCCACTCCCAAGGAGTAGTGATGTAAATCAAATCTAGATCAGGTCGCTCACACATTTTCTTCCATGCAAAAGGCGAACCCGAATACAATTCTGGTTTATGAATGCTTCCTTCCAAAGACTTTTTTGCCTTTTCTGCACGCTCAGGAAGTAGGTCACACAAGGCTTTGATCTCTACGCCTTCGATTTTGCTCAGGCGATCTACCGCTCCAGGACCACGCATTCCCAAGCCCACAATCCCTACCCGAACGGTAGCCAGTTTAGGAGCTGCAAAGCCAGACATATTGAACGACTGCACTCGAGAGGCTCCATAGGACGCTTCCAAAGGCAATACCTTCATGGAGTCGGCCAAGGCGCTTCCTGCACCAAATAATCCTAGACCTGCTAGTCCAGTAGTCTTTAAAAATTCTCTTCTACGATTCATAGGGATATGCTTTTTTGGGTTTGCATCCCCTAGTTACTAAAAAATCAAAAAAAGTCCTTACCGCCAATCCAAAAAAGACACAATCCCTTAGTTTTCCGGAATTGCAGAGGTGCGAATATTCTCCAAATTAATTTCTGATAACTTCTCCAATGCCCCTTTTTCAAACAAGTACTGCATGGAATCCAAGGGAGTTTCTTTGTTGGCCGCCTTCAAGTTGATGTAATCCTGGAAGCGTATCCCACCTACTTCGCGTGCCTCGCGAACTTCTCGCATCCGAACTCCGCCACCATCGGTATGGTAGCTGTAGGCCATGTAATCCATATGGGAATCTTCTACCCCAAACCAGTACAAAAACTCATCCTCGAAGTGCTCTCCACCACCTTCCGCTTGAAAAGTCACTTTGACTTGATGGTAATCCTTTCCCTTGATCTTCGTTTGACCGAGGTAGGTTTTAATTGCTGCTGCGTCATTGAGCCCATAAGGCAAAAAAGCAAAGTAGGCCACCGAATTGACCGATCGAGAAAAGGCCCCTATCCGCTCCTCAGTCAAGGTATCGATCCGCACTCCATTGACACTTCGCGTAAATCCCGCATTATTCAATACATCCACTACCTGACCCGTGGAGTCGGTAAATTCCCGGCTGTATTCAAAGGCAGTGGGAGATTTGAAAATGGAATAATGCGTTCCTCTGAAATCAAAATCGATGGCGGTTTCGGTATAGCGGTCACCTCCATGTGCAGCGATGGCCGCATCCACGATTTGCTCTACCTCTGTTCTGGAATCACAGGAAACCCCAAAAAAAGTAAGGGAGAGAATGCATAAACTGAATAGTACCCATTTCATAGCTGTATTTTTTAAATGAAATTCTTCTTTTAAGAGAGACTAAAGTGCAGGTGATCAATACGCCAATTCAAAGTTGGAATAACGGTACTCGGCTCGGAGAAACAAGCGCTTTCCTGACTCATCCACCCGCCAACTCTCTCGGGTACCATGAAACAGCAAGTTGTCTGCCTGCTCATTAGCTAGATCGTAAACCAAACTTCGGTGATCGGTGAGCTTAACTTCATTCCCCACCATCAGGTAGCTGCTTGGATCAAAATAGTACCACCAAAGATCTGAATCTGGCCCATAATCCACCCGAATGGATTCTACTTCCGTGCCATTTTCAAGGGTCTTTTTTCCCTCATAGATCAGTTTCCCTCCCTTGTCAAGCAACTTCCAAGGCTGTGCCACGGTATAAAATGCCGCATCAAAATCTTTCTTCTTTGAAGCCAAAAAATCAGCATTCAACACCTCATTTTCCCCCATCTGGTAGCGAAAGACCGCCCCGTCCCAACTCATCGAATGGGGAATGCTGTCCTTGGTCCAACTGATTTTTCCTTCAAATTTTGGGCTAAATCGAAAGGCATGCGATTGATCCAACTCCGATTCTAAATTCCCATCTGCATCCAACATCCGCGTCCACTTTTGGAATTTGATTCCCTTCAAGTTCTCCCATCCCTCCTTGCCTCCATGCGCTACGATGGACTTGTCCAAAAGATCTAGCGCCTGCTCCTCAGGGCTTGGCGTACAAGCCGTCCATGCAAATAGGATTACAAGAAATAAAACTGCGTTTTTCATAGACCTAAGGTAGCAGTTCTTTGCTTTCGAAAATAGTCCAAGTAAAGTCCAAGGAGCACCAATCCATATTCCAAACCTAAAAATAAGGCTTGCTCCTGAACCGGATTTTGGCTGTAGGCCTGGTAGGAAAAAATCACCCCAAAAGACCAAAGCAGGAAGGTCCATTGGCGAGACAGAATGGACAAGCCCAATCCTGGCAATAAATACCAGGGATGAACCACCGGCTGCAGTAAGAAGTACAACAAGTACAACAGCACCCATACACCAGGGATTTCGAAGAGGGAGGCGTTTGACCGCTTCCAGGAAATCCAAACTGCTCCAAGGAGGGTGATCACCATTCCAATTTTCGTCAAGTACCAAATGGTATTGAAACCCGCGAGCTCATAGCCTACAGCTCGAAACAAGTAATACAGCGAGGCATTAAACTCAAATTTCCCTTGATAAAGCTGGAGACTTTGGAGGAAATTTTCCCAAGAATTCCAGTAAACTAGCGGGAGAAAAGCTAAGACTAAAACTCCTGCGGCCATACCCCAGAACCGAGGTGAAATTCGTACACCCTTCCAAAACAAAAAAGCCAGGGCTAACAAGAAAGGAAGCAATTTCATTCCCACTGCCAATCCCCAAAAAGTGCCCGACCATCCCAGCTTCTGCCGAGATAAATTGAGAAGTGTGGCCAGTAAAAACAAAAGCACAAAACCCTCAAAATGCAGGTTGCCCACTACTTCCAAGGATACCCAGGGATTAAACCAGTACAAAAGAATTTGTTTTTGAGGGAGCTCAGATCGGGCGAGCAAACTCCAAAGCAGGTAAAAAACACCTATCTCACCCAACAGAAGCATGCATCGCATTGCAAGATATCCTTGCGCCACAGTCCCCTGCGACGCCAACGCTCCAAGCCAAAAGAATGCTTGATTTAGGGGAGGATACACAGAATAGTAGTTTGGGGAATTCAGGTCTTGAAAAAGCTGGGCACCTAGCCCGCTTCCCTCCCCCTGTTGCTCTAGTACTTGCGTTGGAGTCAAGCCGTAAGGATTTTGCCCTAGGCGCAAAAGCTCCCCATCCCACAAAAATCTCGCTCCGTCCTCCGACCAATTCGGCTCAAAAAAGAAAAGACATCCCCTCAAAAGTATCCCGAGCAGCAGCAGCCTCTTGAAATTAACTTCCTCGCCAGAGAGCAGGTAACTGCCCAGCATGCCTCCAAATGCAAGAGAGAATAGGAGAACCGTCAATCCAAAATTTTCCCTGGGAACCTGTACCAAAAGCAATGTAGTCCCCGCTAAAAGAAAGACTGAGACAACTTTAAAACCCCTTTTCACTGAATCACTCAAAGTCCCAATTCCTTTCGAAGGGATTCATACACCTGCTCATTTTGTTTCCAATACGGCATCTGCCTCAAGTGCGTTCGGGTAGCCGTGGTCACTTCCTGCTGCCCATTTACTTTGGTCCAGGTTTCCGTAAATCCAGTAATCTCAAAAGGAAAAAGTTGCTGGTAGCGAATGGTAACCGTCCGACCAATCTCGGCATACACGACCTTCACCTCGGCTTGGTCCGACCCCAAGGCTTTTCGGGAGATAGTCGCTTGCTCTGCCTTCAAGGGAATATGTGCAAAGCGCTGAAAAATAAGGCTGGGAATCAGGGTAACATTTCCCAGTGGAACTAAGTCGGGATGAAGTCGGATTAAGGTAAATAGCTCTTCTTCCGCTTGTCCTTCTAGTTTGAATTCCAGATCCCCCTCAGATTCAAAATAGGAAAACTGCTTTGCAGTATATTTCCCAGACTTATGATTGAGTTGGGTAAAGGATTGCCCACACCACTCGGTCACCGAGGCTGTCAATTTTGGAGCAGGACTTTCTTCGTATACAGGCGTAAATACCGACAACATGGTGTGATAGGGATACACACCCGTCACAAAATCCCGCGTCATATTCAGCTTTAGCACCTTCTGCGCATCAGATGGCCTATCCTCAGGAGCGTCCAACTTGACCTGCTTGCTTTTAGAAAAATCTTCGGTAACAAAAATCATCACTGCCTTGCCTGGCCGAACTGCTCCATACCTGCTTTGCTGCAAGTCAAATACGTTTACTTCAGCAGTTCCTTGGTACCAGTAACTTGCAAATTGAGTTTCTACCACCCCTTCTCGATTCTCAGGAGCACAGGAAACTAATCCAACAGCACCCAAAAAAAGAAATAAAGAGACAGGCAGGGTTAATCTAGCTAGTTTTTGCATGGGACAAGAAGCCAAGAGTGGAACAATCAGAAGCGGCTATCGAAAGGGCCGCCAATACTTAAATATCGTGAAAATAATTTTATATCCGGCGCCAATCACCCCTTTCACCGTCCCACTCACTTTCGAAACACCAATTCGTTTTCGGTAAGTCACCGGCACCTCCGCGTAAGAAAGGCCTGCTTGATGCGCCTTGATTTGCATCTCAATGGTCCATCCAAAATTCTGATCCACCATTCCCAAGGCAAGCAATTTCCCCCAATGAATCGCCCGAAAAGGTCCTAAATCTGAGAACTTAGCCCCATACATCCAGCGCATTAGCGTGGTAGCTAGTTCATTGCCAAAAACTTGTGGAATTGTCATGGAACCAGCTTCACGCTGACCCAAAGAGCGAGATCCGATAACCAGATCGGCTTTTCCTTCAATAATGGGTGCAATCAGCAATTCCAATTCCTGCGGATAATCACTGTAATCCCCATCCAAAAACACCAAAATATCAGGTTGAACTTCTTGCTGCTTGATCCAATCCATAGCCGTCAAACAAGCCTTTCCATAGCCCTTCTGAGGTTCAAATACCACCTGAGCACCTGCTGCTGTCGCCACCTCAGCGGTTCGATCGGTCGAATTGTTATTGGCCACCACGACATGGCGGACCAGTGCAGGAACATCCCCAATTACCTTGGCTATGGACTTTTCCTCATTGAAAGCCGGGATGATGACATCTACAATTGGCGGGGTATTCATAGCAAGCATTAGCGAGTGCGTAAAGAGGAAATAAACACAAGGCTGTAACCCAAGGCCAAAAGTCCATGAAAGGGTAAAAAAAGGAAATTGTCGTAGAGGATTCCCAAGACAACCATCCCTCCAAACAAAAGCCCCATTCCCCCTTCCAGCCAAGTGCTCATCGGCAGAGCCCGTAGTCGGTAGGCGTTTTCCAGCAGTGAGACGCTTCCCGCCTCCAGGTTGAACTTAGGCGTTCGAATAAAGGGGGATTTTTTTCCAGTTAAGCCTTCCAGTACAGCCTGAGAATTGTGCAGGGCAAGACCCATGGATACTGAAAAAAAGAGAGGCAACTTCCACACAGCTCCGACAATGGACCTCCAAGAATAGGGCTGTGCGGTAAGATAGGAAACCAAATACACCCCCGCTACGAGCACAAACCCAATCATGGAAATTACTGAAGCCCAAAAAAGTTCTAAAGGAATCAACTTCAACTGCACACCCCACCAGAGGCCAATGCTGCAAAAGCTTGTCAAAAGTATTGCAATGAAAATGGTAGAATTGAACAAGTGGGCAAAGGCATGAAATTTAATGCCCAGCGGATGATTTTCCTTGAAAACCTTCCCTGCATGCTTGACCGCACATTCGGCCCCGCCCTTCGTCCATCGGAATTGCTGGGATTTGATTGCCGAAAGAATCGGCGGCAATTCTGCTGGGGATTCGATTTCAGGTCGGTACACAAACTTCCATCCTTTTCGTTGGGCACGGTAACTCAAATCCAAATCCTCGGTCAAGGTGTCTGCCTCCCAGTTTCCTGCGTCCAGAATGCAACTTTTCCTCCAAATTCCTGCCGTCCCATTGAAATTGATAAAGGCACCTTGCTGGTTTCTTCCTGACTGCTCAATTAAGAAATGGGCATCCAAAGCAAAGGCCTGCAGCTGTGTGAGGATGGAATAGTTTTGATTGAGGTGCGTCCAGCGACTCTGCACCATACCCACTTGGGGGGAGGAAAAATAGGGCAAGGCCTTGATTAGAAAATCGGGATCCGGTACAAAATCCGCATCAAAGATCGCCACAAACTCGCCTTCTGCAGAGGGTAAGGCTTCTCGCAATGCTCCCGCCTTGAATCCTTGCCGATTGGTACGGTGGAGGTACTGAAAATTGACCGTTGGATAAGCCAACAACTTGGCCTGAATCAAGTCCGAAGTCTGATCCGTGCTGTCATCCAAAACCTGAATTTGAAGCAAGTCACTGGGATAATTGAGTTTGGCTACTGCATCTATCAGTCGCTCAACCACATACAGTTCGTTGTAAATGGGAAGCTGCACCGTGACCTTTGGCCAAGGATTAGGGATTTGGTGTGGGACCTGCTTTTCCCTTTTTCTAAACTTGAAGAAATGCACCAACAAATGCCCTTGCGCCAAACTGTACAAGAATATAAAACCCATCCCCAAAAAATAGAGGCCAGCGCAGCTATACAGGAATACCATTTAGGATCTCAATTTGATGGAATCGTTACCGATTAGGATCGGAAACTCGTGAATACGCCCCTCTTCGGGACCATTTTCCAACTTCAATACGCCACGTGGACATACAGATGCGCAAACTCCACATCCCACGCAAGAAGATCGCACAATATTTTGGCCCTGCTGCGCATAAGCCCGCACATCAATCCCCATCTCGCAATGGGTAGAGCAATTGCCGCAAGAGATGCATTGTCCTCCATTGGTAGTAATGCGGAAGCGGGATTTGAATCGCTGAACCAAACCCAAATAGGCTGCCAAAGGACACCCAAAACGACACCAGACCCGATTCCCCATCAAGGGATAAAAACCTGTTCCCACTACCCCAGCGAACGCAGAGCCAATGGTAAATCCATAAAAAGAATGCAATTGATTGGTCACCAGGCCCAAAAGACTGAAGGAAGAAAAATAGTTGACAATGGTCAAAGTGGTCATGACCACCGCCAAGGCAAGTACGCCATGGATCATCCAGCGCTCCCATTGCCAGGCCTTCAGGGACTTGTCAGACAGGTGACGGAATCCATCTCCGACTGTTTCTGCCAAGCCTCCACAGCCACAGACCCAGGAACAATACCAGCGCTTTCCATAGAAATAGGTAAATGCTGGCACACCAAGCACAATCAACAGAATCCCCCAAATCAACATAAATAGCCCCAATCCACCGCTAGAAATAAAGGTATCTATCTGATAATCGTAGAAGAAATCGTAATCCAAAGGCCAGATATTCTTGAAATCAAAATAGGGCTTATTCAACAAAACAAGCACTTCAGGAATAAGAAAGGCAAAGGCTGTTTGAAAGAATACCACCGAAGCCGTGCGTAGCTGCTGGTACTTGTTGTCCCGGTACTTCAACACCATCCGAATCCCCATCACACCTATCGCCAAGGTGTACACCAAGCCATACAAAAACCATTGGCTGGCAGGACCCCCGGACAAGAATTGAGCAATTGGTTCCACCATCCATACCAAGGGACTGAGATAGGCTGGAAACCAGTACAAGACCACATAAAATCCAATCAAGTAGGTACCCGTAAGCATGCCCAATACACCTCTATTCTTAAGAGAGGAATGGAATACTCCGGTATGCGCCAAACTTGTATGCACTGAGCCTGATCCGGCAAACTGAAAAAGTACTCCTCCCAAGACCACAAGTCCTATTGACAAGGCCAAACTGGTCCAAGGATGTGCACGAGCAGGTCCTTCGCCAGCCGCTTTGGCCAAGGCAAATCCATAATCGTCCCAGATCACTTGATCCCAGGCTTGCTTGGCTTTCAGTTGCTCGTTATATGGATCAAAATTAGAGGAATAAGCACTTAAAAAAGCATGGGTGGAAGAGTAACTTTGTCCATACATGGGCTGCAGGAGTTCGGTTAACTTTTCCCGGTGGGTCTCTTTGACTTGATCCTGCACCATTGCTTCTGTCAAGCGATAGCTGCTCAAAAACGGCAATGCCGTAAAGACCAACATGCCTACTAAAAACAGAACAAGACCGATACCTTGAATTCCTCTCATTGATTTGCACCGAATAATTTTTGGAAAAAGGATTTTTTGGATGAGACAATTGCCCCTCCAAATTGCTGTTGATATGCGGCTTGAATATCAAGGTGGTAAGGTGCATAAAATTCTGGATCGAATACTCCCTTACCTAGCTCTTGCATGACTTTTTCTCCAGACCACTTTTCGTGAATTGCACGATCAAAGAATTCATGACGCAAACGAAAGCCCAGATTAACTACGCCTACAATTTTCTCTTCTTGGTCTAGACTCATGCGGAAAGAGACTTTACCATCTCGATGTTCCCAGAAAAAATCTTGTACTCCATCCACTGGTTCCGCTGACACCCAGCCATAAGTTTGGTATTCGATAGCAAAGAACTTCGCAGAATTAAACCATATTCCGGGTTGGTAGGTCACCGGGGTATTGCAAAAATTATAGGCCAAGGTCTCCCCATGCATTCTGCCAGTATACCAAACTTGTTCCAAGTTTCGTCGACCTGGCCCGGGAGACTGCTCAAACTCCGCACAATCTCCGATGGCATAAACATCTGGTACCGAACTTTCAAAATAGGAATTGATCTTCACCCCTTTACCAATCTCCAATGCCGTGTTTTTTAGAAAATCCACCTTAGGAGTCACTCCAGTAGCTATACCTACAAAACCACAAGGAATTTCTTCACCTGCAGTGGTCACTACCGCCCGAGCATTTCCCTGCGCATCGGACAAAATTTCTTTCAATTCCGTCCCAAGTCTAAGGTCAATCGCATGTTCGCGAATGTGTTTTTGCACCAAGTCTGCTTCCGCTTCAGGAAGGACCTGCTCCCAAAATCGATATTCCCGAACCAAAAAGGTGACAGGAATCTTCTTATAGGTCAGCATTTCAGCCAATTCAATTCCAATCAATCCCCCTCCCACAATCACTGCTCGTTCCATCGGCTGACTTGTGATGGCTTCCATCGTCTCCAAGTCTTGCTTGGAATAAAGTCCTTGCACCCCCTTCAACTGCTGTCCTGGCCAACCGAAAAATGCAGGCTTGGAGCCGGTGGCTAAAACAAGAACATCATAACTCAGTTCCTCTCCAGAATCAAAAAATAAAGTCTTGGTTTCAAAAGCGATGGTTTTGACCCAGGCTTGCTTGAGATCTATTCGGTTTTTCTTCCAAAAATGGAGTTCATACGGTTGCGTATGTTCCCACTTCATCTGCCCCATGTACACGTACATCAGAGCTGTGCGCGAAAAAAAATAGGGAGATTCTCCTGAAATCACAGTGATACGGGCTTGATCATCCCCTTTTCGCAAATGTCTAGCGAAGGTAATGCCCGAAATACCATTTCCAATAATCACAAAGTGACGAGAACCCATACGGCAAAGTTGAACCTAAACTTACCCAAAAATTCAGCTTACTCGTTTAAATTCCAATTGTAATCTAGAAAAGAGATGCGAGCATTCGGTGAAATCTTCACTTTTGAATAGCGATTCAAAAACTCGATAAGGGTTCCTTTTTTGGTAAAATCTCCTTTAAACCAGGAGAAAATGGAAGATAATTGGGCGGATTGACTTGAAATTTTATTTCGACTTGGGTCATTGACAAATGTCGTGGTCACACGCATCAATTGATTCTCTAGGTTACTGGCTACAAATGCCTCATTCAATAACGGTGGACAAGATACCGAAGCGCAGTTGATGGCAAAATGAATTCGTGGCTCCTCAAATTCCTTTCGCAAGATGCTGTGCTCTACCTCATCCAAACTCATGTCTACGCCGGCGATTTTGAAAAATTTGTAATGCCACACGTCCTTGATCAGTGGAATTTTAATTCGTGGCCCCAAGTCACGTATGCTTTTGGTAGGATAAAAATCGACAATCAACTTGACCGTATAGGCATTGTACACATTGATCCAATAAGCAAGCTGCTCATTTTTAGACCATTTGCTTCGGTCAGGAGCATTCTCCGAAAGCAATTTGAGGTAGCTTTCCAATTTTGGTTTTTCTCGGATAAAGCCTTTGTAATCCACTAGCCCATTGGGTTTGACATTAGCTTTTAGCAACTCATTCCAAAGCTGATGGCTGGGCGGTGTGCTGCCTGCTTTTCCCACTACTGGGCTATGGCAGGAAACAAGAATAAGAAGCAACAGCAAGGAAGAGATTCGAGAAATTAAAGTCATGTGGAGCTAAGAAATGAAATTTTGGATTTTTGTTCTGTTGGACTGAACGAAGTTAGTACACTTTTTCTCCTCTGCTCAGCCAAATACTCCAAGGCTTGGAATAGGTATGCACTTTCAGCGTTGGCTTTCCATTCACAAACACAGTACGCCCCTCATTTACCCAATGAAGGATTCCCCCATAAAGATTGTATACTTTTTTAAACCCTGCTTTTTGAAGTGTTTTTCCAATCTCCTCAGATCGTGCTCCTACCGTACAATAAATAAGCACCGGTTTATTTTTATCCAATTCAGCGACTGTTTTCAAGGTAAAGGTCTCATGTCCCACCCATTTTGCATCTTTCAAATGGCTGACCTGATACTCCACTTTTTCGCGAGCATCGAGTACCTGATAATTTTTCAATTCAGTGATTTGCTCAGGTTTGAGCACTGGGAAACTGGAATCATACAATCCCTTCAACAGTGTCTGATACGGTAAAGACTGTCCATAAGCCTGCAATCCCAAAAACAGGAAGCAACACAAGAAGGTAAGTCTAAATGGAGTCATGGAAGCAAATTTAATCAACTAACTCCAATTGAACCATTCTAGTTCTGACTACGCATAAAAATCTGAAAGTCGGACCAATCCTTTCTTGTCTTTAATTCTAATTTTCTTGCCATCAAGCTCAATCAATCCATCTTTATTAAATTCAGATAGCAATCGGATCACTGATTCTGTTGCCGTTCCCACCATCCCGGCAATTTCTTCTCGACTGAGTATGAGGTCTATTTGTTGATGCACCCCACCATCCACTCCATAGGTATTGGCCAACTGTAGAAGCAAAAAAGCAAGCCTTTCCCGAATGCTTTTTTGGGATGCGTCTATTAGTTTTTCCTCCATGACCCCTAGCTCATGACTCAATTGCTTGGTAATCCGTCGAAAAAAATCAGGGTTCTTCATCATGGAACCTAAAAACGCTTCTTTGGGGATAAAGCAAATTTTCGCATCCTTAATTATCGTAGCAGAGTTGCTGTAACTCTCTTCCCCTAGCAAAGCATGATAGCCTAAAAAGTCCCCTGCCTTTGCCAAGTATAAAATCTGCTCCTTCCCATTGGAAGCTGTCTTGCATACCTTGACAACGCCTGAATTCACACAAAAAATCCCCAGCGGCTTGGTGCCTTCGTAGTAAAGAATCTGTCCTTTACGGTGGGAAACTAGATTTTTGGCCTCTGAGATAGCACAGAGTTGGGTTTCCGGAAGCGCAGAAAAAAGGGAATGCTTCCGTGAACCGCAAAGATCGCAGGGTAGAGTTGAAATTGTAGCTTGCATAGATATACTCTTTCTTAAAAAATTTTAGATAAGTTAAAGAATTTCAATCATAAATACAATTTAATTCTTTAGCCGGGGATTGGCGGCAAGCTCTTTTGCTGTATAAATTTCCCTTCTTCCACTACATATTCCATAAAAACATGCCTATTCCCATTACTGAGCGCAATAAATGGACATTTCAGTATTTGGTTATATGCAACCGCCTGAGAGAGCACTTTTTGGTTGATCTCCACCTCCGGAGCTTTGCATTCAATTAAAAAGTAAGGATGACCCGATCGATCAAAAACCAATAAATCGGTCCTTTTCTGTAATCCGTTGTAGACCAATCCTTTTTCACTAGTAACCAATCCTTTCGGGAAATTTTGGTGATCGATAAGAAATCGGATCCAATGTTGCCGCACCCATTCCTCCGGGGTAAGTACCAAATGCTTTTTGCGCAAAAAATCAAAAATAAATACCTGATCTTCTTTTTTGAGAAGTTGGGGTTCGAAAGCAGGTAAGTTGAGTTCAGGTAAGGAAATCACAGGGACAAAAGTTGGTTCCCACTGCAACTTATGGCTTTTTACCTAGAATTCTAGTTACTTCTTGGCTCCATCTGCTTCCTTAATCTCAAAGTTTAAATAAGGCCCAATTTTGCTCACCCACTCTACTTTAAAAATCCGAATCTTCAACAGGTCATCCAATTGTAGGAAGGAACCATGTTGCAGACGATAGGCAACTACCACCTTGGCTTCTTGGTAACTGATGTATGGATGGGAAGCCAGTTCTTCAACTGTAGCACGATTGATGAATAGCTTGCGAATGGGGGCAGCATCAAAATCAAAATATTCCCAAATGACCGGAATGACCTCCGGCTTGAGCCCATACACTTCATTTAGCTGGGCTATTTGAATAAACCCGCCTAAGTTCTCCCGGTGCTTGATGATCCTTCCTGCCGTCAATGCGCCGATACCAGGCACAATTTGCAAAAGCACGGAATCCGTTTCGGAAAAAGGCAAGCGCTGAATCCGCTCAGAAACTTTTGTGGAATGCGCCCGGATGATGGTATCCTGGACATTGAATGTCGGCAGAGGAGATACCGAAAGTAAAAAGCCAGCCTGTTCCAGACTATCTACTTCATAAAGGTACTGCAAGTATATCGCTGAGGCCTTTTGATTTTTTGCCCAAGCAAGCACCTGAGAAGCGGCCACTAAGGCCATTAAAAAGGGAATCAAAAGCAAAAATCCTCGAAATTCCTTTGCTGAAAATCCAAGATGAGTCTTAGTCCAAAAAATTACGCGCTGCCACATGAAATGAAGTTAAAAAAGTATCTGAATTGAAGGTACAGGTTCTAGGCTTTCAAACCAAATGTACTATCGGCTCACGAACTCAATTTATTATTTAGATTGATTTTAAATTAGAGAACTCTTGCTAGAAAGAAACTTTTGAGGGAGCTGCAACTGTTAAATTTGCAGCCTTAGAAAGTCATGATGCAGACCAGATTTAGAGTTGTCAGTTTATCCCATAAAAGTGCTCCCGTTCACATCAGGGAGTTAATTTCCTTGGATGAAGCGGCTATTGAACGTCTACTGCTCAAACTCAAGGAATTTTTTAGTGTGGGAGATGCATTGGTGCTCTCCACCTGCAACCGAACTGAAGTCTATTACAGTCACGAATCGGATCTCAGTGTTGAACTTATCAAGTTGATCGGTATCGAAAGAGGATTGACTGACGCAATTAGCTACCTCGATTATTTTCAAGTTTTGAATAACGAATCGGAGGCAGTCACTCACCTATTTCGTGTATCCATGGGCCTTGAGGCACAAGTGATTGGTGACATTCAAATCTTAAATCAAGTAAAGAGATCCTACCAAACTGCAGCTGACCTAGAGCTTGCCGGTCCATTTTTGCATCGCTTGATGCACACCATTTTCTTTACCAACAAGCGGGTAGTCCAAGAAACTGCGTTCAGAGATGGCGCCGCATCCCTTTCGTATGCCACCATTGAATTGATTGAAAGCCTTACCCAGAATATTTTTCAACCCAGAATTTTACTAATTGGCGTGGGTGAAATTGGAGAGGATGTAGCCAGAAATATGGTGCATCTCCCTACTGCACAAGTAAAAATTGCAAACCGAACCCTTGCCAAAGCCGAAGAAATCGGGGTTCCACTTGGTTTTGAGGTCATCGCATTTGAATCCTGCCTCACAGCCATTGAAGAAGCAGATGTAGTGGTTTGTTCAATTCGAATGCCCGAGCCTTTCCTTACCAAACAATTGATTGAGGGAATCAACATCCCTAGCTACAAGGTCCTGATTGACCTTTCTGTACCGCGAAGTATTGAAACATCGGTCGAAGAACTTCCAGGGGTAGTCCTATACAATGTGGACAATATCCAAAGCAAAGCTTCGGCAGCGCTACAAAATCGATTGGAATCCATCCCTTCAGTGGAAACGATACTCGAAGAAAGTATTGAGGAGTTTGGTGCTTGGCAAAAAGAAATGGTCGTATCCCCTACCATTCAAAAACTAAAGCAGGCCTTGGAGCAAATTCGCCAAGAAGAAATGAGTAGGTATTTGAAAAATGCGGATGAAAAAGAATATTTATTGATTGATAAAGTCACCAAAAGTATGATGCAAAAAATACTGAAGGTACCCGTGGTTCAATTGAGAGCTGCCTGCCAGCGAGATGAGGCAGCAGAAATGATTGAGCTCATTACAGATCTCTTTGACTTGGAAAAGTCAAAAAATGAGAAAGAATAATTTCTACCTTAACATCCTAAAGTAGAAATCCATAATTTCACTTTCCTTTAATTAATTGCCATGAGAAATCTGTTTTACCCAGTTTTAGCAAGTTTTCTATTCTTGGCGACTCCTAGCCTAGGACAAACCTGGGAAGTCTACGACTTTAGTGGAAGCCTTCAGACCAGTGCAGACTTTCAGGATATCGATTTAATTGGTCAATCCGTGAGTGTTGGAAATAATGCAAGCGGATTATTTCTACTATCTCCAGATTTAAGACCTGTAGTAGACCTTCAAGGTCAGGAAGTGGTGCAATACCTCAAGCCTTGGATTCTTGTCAAAGGACCCAAAGGAATTGGAGCCTTCCATGAGTATGGTCAACTTGCCTTACCCTTGGAATACGAGGAAATCCTTACCTACACCAATCGCCTTTTGGCCAGAAAAGGCAATGAGTATTGGGTATTTGAAAAGTCTACAGGGAAAGTTAAATGGTTGGGAACAGCTGAAGATACCAAGCTCACACGCAATGGGCAAGTGATTCTAAAAAATCAGGGTCAGTTTTTTTTACCCCTTTCTTCAACCCCCGATAAAGCGTATGAATTGCTCATTGAAAACCAAAGTAATTTTCTTTTGGCAAAAGAAGCCTCAGGCTACGGTCTAATCGATCAATCCGGAAGTTATGTTCTGAATCCTGTGCTGGACCAATTGGAGTACACGCGAGGAGACAATTATTTTGGCTATGATGAAAATCAATACCTGTTGATTCGAGGGTTTGAAGAGCGCGCTCAAGTTCGCTACAATTCCTACCATAAAATCACCAAAGACGGCGACCTTTTGCTGGAATACATCCACGGCAAATTGAGACGGGTCTTGGAGGAAGAAGGCATCTTACTCGATGCAGTGGGAATGGAATCTGTGAAATTGATTGGTCCCGATGCATTCAATATTAAATTCAGAGAAAACAAATTAGGACTACACGGGAAAAACGGATGGTTGGTGGCTCCCAACTCAGATGCAGAATGGATTGGAGTAGGTACTGAGGGACTTTTTCCTGCCCTCAAAAATGGCAAATATGGTTTCCTAGACGCCGCAGGAAAATGGATTATTGCGCCTAGTTTCTTGGAAATTGGGACCTTTTCAGAAAAAATCAGCGCTTATAGAAATTCCGCTACCTGGGGTACGATCAACACCGAAGGGAAAATGGTCGCTGAGGCGAAATGGGATAAAATAAACAGCTTTATTGGAGGAGTAGCCATCGCTGTATCCGCAAACAAACAATACCTAATTCTGCCAAATGGCGAGCTCGCTCACCCAGAAGGACTGGATAAAATAGAACGATTAAAAGAGGGATATTACTTGGTATCCAACAACACTAAATCTGGTCTTCTAAATTCTCAAGGCAAGCAAATTCTTCCAATCACTTATGATCAGATTCAAGTAGAAAATAAAGACTTTTTCATTGTTTCACAGGAGGGACTTTCTGGAGTTATGAGAGCAAGTGGAGCTGTGTTTTTACCCCTTCAATACACCCAAATTGCAATTGATTGGATTGAACAAAAAATACTTGCAAAAAGCCTAGCTGAGCAAGTGATTGTAACTCCGGAAATTAGTCCTGCAAAAGCTCTTCCAGTAAAAAAGAAAAAGGGAGCATAAATGCTCCCTTTAATTTTTATCGATTAGGGTTTCGCAGAACCTGAATCTTTGGGGTCATTTCCTGACTTTGCGATGGAATCACGCATAGCCGTGTCAGACTTTACATTTTCCATTTTGTAGTAATCCATCACTCCCAGCTGACCAGATCGGAATGCCTCAGCGATTGCTTTTGGAATCTCTGCTTCAGCCTCAATCACCTTAGCTCGCATCTCCACATTCCTAGCTTTCATTTCTTGCTCCAAGGCTACAGCCATGGCTCTACGTTCCTCAGCTCTTGCCTCGGCCACTTTCAAGTCTGCAGAGGCTTGATCTATTTGAAGTTTAGCTCCAATATTAGCTCCTACATCGATGTCTGCGATGTCAATGGATAGGATTTCAAAGGCTGTTCCTGCATCAAGGCCCCTAGATAAGACCAGTTTAGATATTTTGTCAGGATTTGCCAACACAGACTTATGGTCTACAGAAGAACCAATAGAAGTCACGATTCCCTCTCCTACACGTGCCAAAATGGTTTCCTCACCGGCACCACCTACTAGCTGTGCAATGTTTGCACGAACAGTTACCCGTGCCTTAGCCACCAACTGAATCCCATCCGCTGCCACTGCGGCCACATTAGGAGTATTGATCACCTTTGGGTTAACCGATATTTGAACTGCCTCAAATACATCTCTGCCTGCCAAGTCAATCGCAGTAGCCTGCTTAAAACTTAAGATTATATTGGCCTTATCCGCAGAAATTAAAGCACGAATGACCGTCGGAACATTTCCTCCAGCCAAATAGTGGGTCTCCAAGTCATTGGTGGTTAATTGCAATCCAGCCTTGGTCGCTGTAATCATCGCATTGACAATCAAGCTTGGCGGCACTTTCCGAATTCGCATACCAATCAACTCCCCGATTCCAACTTTTACATTCGAAAATTGAGCCGTAATCCAAAGATTTACAGGAACAAAATACAAGAAAATAAATAGGAGAACGATGCCAGCAAAAGCAGCAATTAAAACGAATAATGAACTGTCTTCAAACATATTTTTTTAGTTTACACTGATTTTATTGTTTTCAATTTTTATGATAGTCACTGGGCTATTCACCTCAATAAACCCAGACTCAGACTTCACCTCTACCCAAAGCTCATTAAAGGATGCTTTCCCGTAAGGCTTGATATCTGAAACTGCCAAACCCTTCATTCCTACTTCCAGTCCATCAGTTCTTCCGTCGAAAGCACCGCCCGACTGGGTTGACTTGAGCGAAAATTTCTTCCAAACGCCTGAACTAAACCCATACCAAACAGCTCCAAAATTGATCACCAAAGAAATGCCAGTGATTCCTAAAGCAACTGAATACTCAAAATTTAGAAATGCAAAAACAAGCCCCGTTCCACTTACCAAAAATCCGAAAACACCCACAACTGTAGTCCCTGGGATAAATATGATTTCAACCAATAACAGAATTAAGCCAATGAGCAGTAGCGTACTTAAGACTAAAATTTCCATAAAAATGAGATGAATGACCCTAATCTACATGATTCTTACGAATTCTAATCGAAAAAGAAAAAAACCCGAATTTTTTTCGGGTTTCTCATTTGCTTTAGAAATCAATAGGCTTTTGCAAAAAGCACCCTACCGGAAGAAGGCTTTCCACTAAACACGCAGACTCCTTGTTCGGGGAGCTGATCTAGAGGAATGCAACGGATGGTGGCTTTAGTCAGTTCTTTAATTTTCTCCTCTGTCTCCGGGGTTCCATCCCAATGCGCCGAAAGAAAACCGGCTTTTTCCTCCAATACCTGCTTAAATTCTTCCCAGCTATTTACTTCGGTGGTATTGTCTTTTCTAAAATCAAAAGCCTTTTGGTAAATACCATCTTGAATTTCATCCAATAAGCCTCCTATTTTTTGAGCTATTGGCATCTCCTCCCATTGGAAAGATTCCTTAGTCAAGGTATCTCTTCGGGCTATTTCTAAGGTCTTATTTTCTAAATCTCTTGGGCCAAGCGCAATCCGAACAGGTACCCCTTTCAGTTCGTACTCCGCAAACTTCCAACCTGGCTTCTGAGTATCTCGATCATCGTATTTGACACTGATGCCTGCTTTCCGAAGCTCAGCCATGATTTCCTTTGCCTTCACCGAAATCATCGCTAATTCTTCCTCTCCTCTATAAATCGGTACGATGACCACTTGAAATGGCGCAAGTTTGGGAGGCAACACCAAGCCGTTATCATCTGAATGTGCCATAATCAAGGCACCCATCAAACGCGTACTAACTCCCCAAGAAGTTCCCCATACATATTCCAGACCGCCTTCTTTGGTTGCAAACTTCACCTCAAATGCCTTGGCAAAATTTTGCCCTAAAAAGTGGGATGTCCCTGCTTGAAGTGCTTTGCCATCTTGCATCAATGCTTCAATACATAGGGTTTCATCTGCACCAGCAAATCGTTCGCTCTCGGTTTTTTTACCCTTCACAACTGGAAGCGCCATAAACTCTTCCGAAAACTGGGCATAAATATTCATCATCTGCACGGTCTCAGCCATGGCTTCATCCGAAGTGGCATGCGCAGTGTGTCCTTCCTGCCACAAAAATTCGGTTGTTCTCAAAAACAAACGGGTTCGCATCTCCCAACGCACCACATTGGCCCATTGGTTGACTAACAATGGCAAATCCCGATAAGATTGAATCCAATTTTTATAGGTACTCCAAATGACTGTTTCTGAAGTAGGGCGAACAATAAGCTCCTCTTCCAATTTCGCTTCCGGATCCACAATGACCCCTGAGCCATCTTCTGCGTTTTTTAAACGATAGTGCGTGACCACAGCGCATTCTTTGGCAAAGCCCTCCACGTGACTGGCTTCCTTACTGAAAAAAGACTTGGGAATAAAAAGTGGGAAATAGGCATTGGAATGTCCTGTTTCCTTGAACATCCGATCCAATTCAGCCTGCATTTTCTCCCAAATGGAATACCCATAAGGCTTAATTACCATGCATCCCCTCACCGGAGAATTCTCAGCCAAATCCGCTCGTTTAACCAATTCATTGTACCACAGGGAATAATCTTCACTGCGTTTTGGAAGTCCTTTACTCATTTACTTGTTGTATAGAAAGAAAAGTGTTTATTTTGATCAAAAGGAAGTACAAATATAACCCAAAAAGTACAACCTCTGCTTGGTCATTCCGTATAACCCAGCATAAATCTACTTCACCCATGAAGAAACTAGCTTTTATTTCCGCCTCTGCACTACTGTGCACTTCGGTCTTGGTATCCTGCACTTCAAACAAGATGGCAGTGAATTCCTTCGACGATAACTTGTATTTCATGTCGGCAGACATGAAAAAGGCAACGGAAAATGCAGTTGCAAATAATCAGCCTGCTACCTTTCAGAACCTTGCCAATTCAACTGTGGTCCCACAGGAGAATTTCAGCTCCAAAAATGTCAATCCAGAATACCTTTCTAGATATGGGCAGCTGAATACCTCTTCCAAAGAGGATGTGGTCTACTTTGAAGAAAATCAACCCGCTACTTCCAATTCCACTCCAGATATTGATATTTACAATACCTTCCGGGTTTCGAATTTCAACTCGGGATGGGGAAATTCAGGCTGGGGCAACTCTGCATTCAATTTTGGATACAGTCCATTTGGAATGGGAATGATGGGAATGAGTCCTTTTGGAATGGGAATGTATGATCCATTCTGGGGTTCAGGATTAGGATTTAGACCTGGATTCAATATGGGCCTAAACTTTGGATGGGGTAGACCTATGTATTCTCCTTTTAATTCCTACATGGGATGGGGTGGAATCTACGATCCTTTCTGGGGAGGAAACTCTTGGGGTTCTTCTATGGGGGCATGGCGTAGACCAATTTACGCTACTGGACCGATTATTATCGTTCAAGGAAGCGAAAACGGCGGACGCAATGTAGTGTATGGCGCAAGACCTAGTCGTGGTTCATCCATGGACAACGGTGCTGGCGGTGTAGCACAATCTACCGGAACTCCCAATACCGCAAGAGCTCAAGCTAGAGAAAATGTAGCCAACTCTTCTGGCGCATCTCCAAGAAGATTAGGTTCAACTGAATCTAACCGTTCTGCCACTCGTGACTTCAGTACCTCACAAAATGACTACTATTCCTCTGGAAGAAGTCGTGTAACTAGTGACACAAGAAATGTAAACTCAGCTGCTTCGAGCAGAAGTGAAGTTACTCCTTCTCGGAATTCAGCACAGTCCGCAAGACCATCTTCAACCCCAGGTAATACTGGAAGAGGTTATTCTAGCAGCCCAAATACGGGTTCATACGATACAGGAGCTACTCGTTCGACCAACAACAGCAGTCCTTCTTACAATAGATCCACTGGATCAAGTAATGGGGCAAGTCGTTCTTCTTATGGTCGAACTGAGTCAAACGGATACAGCACAGGAAGCGCACCGAGCAGGTCAAACTACAACTCGTCAGACTACAGTGCTCCGAGCAGATCTAGTTCTGGAGGTGCAATGAGCGCTCCAAGTAGAAGTTCAAGCGGATCCTCAGGCAGCAGTAGCTCAGGAGGATCCAGAGGAAGGGGGAATTAATTCCCCTTTTTTTTTGGATAATTTATCCGAAAACACCCACAACTTCGTTACTAATCCAAACTAACCCTTTTCTACATGAGGTTACTTACATCCTTTCTCTGCCTTAGTCTGTTCACCTCAGGTACAGCAGTAGCTCAAAGCGGCTATTTTGAAGACGCTTATCGATTTAGTAAAGGAACACCTACAGGCTCGGCACGAATTATGGGTGTTGGGGGCACCCAATGGTCACTCGGTGGAGATGTGTCTAACCTAGCAGGTAACCCTGCGGGTCTAGGCTTTTTCCGAAACTCTGAAGCGAGTTTGAGTCTAGGCTATGGACTTTGGTCCACTGATGCAAGCTATTTGGATCAAACTAAATCCCATTCTACTTCTGATTTCTCACTTCCCAACTTGAGCTTTGTGGGTGCAAATCCCAAAGGCCCACTAGAAAAAGGTGCCTTCAAAGGAGGAGCATGGGGCTTCAGCATTCAACGCATCGCGAATTTCTCGAATGAATTCGGGTACTATTCCGATAAATTGGGAAATAGCTCCATCATTGATTTTTATTTGGGAGACGCCTCGGGAGTGCCTGAAAGTCAAATTGAAAACCGCGGACTTACCGGTTTGGCCTATCAAACTTATCAGATCAACCCAATTGCCGTAGATGCCAACGGGAAACCCATCACCAATCCCAATTACTACGACTCTTTCGTCCTGGGTCTCCCATTTCAAGACGAAAATATTACCCAGGAAGGAAGTGCAAGCCAAATTAATTTTGGCTATGGTGCCAACTTTAACCACAAACTTTTCATTGGTGGTAGCCTAGGGATACGCTCCTTGGAATTCTCCTCCATCAAAAAATACAATGAAGAGTTTGCGAATGAGCCGCTAATCAATTCAGCCTTGGTAGAAAACTTGTATATCAATGGCACGGGAGTGAACCTGAACCTGGGTTTGATCTACAAACCTATCGATTACGTAAATCTGGGATTTGTGCTTCAGACACCCACTTTCTTTGCTCTAAACGAAGAATATGAGGCAAATTTAACTGCAACTTATGATGACTATTTTTTCGCACCAGAAAATAAGACCTTAGGTACGGAAAATGCGGTATCGGATCTTTTTTTGAGTACTTATGGACTCAGAACTCCATTTAAAATTGGAGGTGGAGCCACAATCTTTCTGGGTAAACATGGATTTATCTCCGCAGATGTGGATTGGGTGGATTACAGTATAGCCAGAATTAATTCTTCAGATTTCAACGAAGGTCCCGACAACCAAGTCATCCAAGATCTGTATACCAGCACGGTCAACTATAGATTAGGTGGTGAAGCCAAAATTGAACGATTCAGAATTCGTGCCGGCTATGGCTACGTAGGAGATCCTTACCTTAATTCTTCACTAGATCAAAGCACACAGCTACTTTCCGGGGGGTTGGGCATTAAATTTGATTCCTTCAACTTAGATTTCTCTATGGTAAACCAGAAGTTCAATAGCCTCTACCGAAGCTATAAAGCGCTGGATAAAAACGGCCTGAACTATGGGCCCTTAACCGAAATAAAAAATTCAATTACCTCAGCGGTAGTGACTGTCGGATTTAATTTTTAAGTCTAGAAATCAATTCGACTAATAAAAGCTCAGCGGAAAAATCTTCTCCGCTGAGCTTTATTTTTGCTTGGTTGTAGAAATATTCTCGGGACACCAACAAAGACTTGAGTTTTAAAGTAAGCTCTCCTTGATCCAAACCTTGGAATAAAGGTCTTTGCTGTGCCTTAGAGGTTTGCAGTCGACGAGAAATAGATCCCAATGGCACATCCAAATAGACTGAGATAGCTTCGGCATTGATCAAGTCCATGTTGTCATTGAAACAAGGAGTACCACCACCTGAAGCCAAGATAAAAGCACGATCTTGTTTTAAAGTATCTTTGAGCAACAAAGATTCCCAGTCTCGAAAAGTCCCCTCTCCATGCATTGAAAATATCTCCGAGATCTTAAGTTGGTACCGCTCCTCAATCAATTGGTCTAGATCCAAAAAAGGAAAATCCATTTCTTTAGCGAGTTGCCTGCCAAAGGTACTTTTCCCCGATCCGGGTAATCCTACCAATACAACTTTGAGCTGCTTATTCATCAAAACAAGTCAAGTACCTCCAAGGCCTCTGGCGTATTGTTGTGGTGGTATTTACCTACCACTACCCCATCTTTCAAAAGCATGATTCCTGGATTGGCGCGCATGATGGTTTTCACTACCGTAGCATCCGCCTGTAAGCCCTTTATCTTCCATCCATTCTTTGCGATTACCGCATCGATCTCCTCCTGTGTAGCAGCTGCCATAAAGATGATTTCAACAGGTGCTTTTTCGAGTGAGGCAAAAAGCTGGCTGAGCACGTCGAGATTAGCATCACTCATCTTCGTTAAGTTGCTGCTCAACAAAATCACTTTATTGCCTTGAAATAAAAATTCCGATTGGTCCCCTTCGCCATTCCAAGCTGCAAAATCAGAGATTTTGGGCAATGCTTCTGGATTGTTGAGGGTCATCTCCACAAACTCATAGCTTTCATCTGTAGGGTACTGATTGAGGTACACGAGCTCCCCTCCCTTTTTCATCACATAGGTATACAGCATTGGTGCGGATGGCTGCATATTAACGGGGATATTCACTCCAATCTTATAGGCTCTGAAATCAATAAATGGCAGGTTTTGAATCGCATATACTGCCAAGCCTAAGGAGAGAAACAAACTTATCCCAGCCGTGTAATTTGCCCAGCGAGGGGCATTCTTGGGAAGATCCTTTCTGAAGAAAAACAGGAAAGAAATCAATACCAACAAGATGATGTCTTTGTAGAAAGATTCCCAAGGGGTCAACTTAATGGCATCCCCAAAGCAACCGCAATCGGTAACCTTATTGAAATAAGCCGAGTAAAAAGTGAGAAAGGTAAAAAAGAGGATCATCGAAGCTAAGGCCAATACCGTCTCTTTTAGCCGTACCCCTACCAAAAGCATGATTCCCAACACCACCTCAAAAACCACCAAAAACACAGCTAGCGGAAGTGCATACGGCTTTAATTGGTAGAAAAACGGTGCAATATCATTTGAAAACACGTCAAAATACTCCTCCAACTTGATGGCTGTACCCACAGGATCATTGACCTTAATCAAACCAGAGAATACAAAAAGCCCTCCTACCAAAAGGCGGAGAATCCAGAAAAACAGGTTCTTATTCATGGTATCCTAATTTAATAAGGCAAAATACTGCATAATTAATCATGTCTTGGTAGTTGGCCTCAATCCCTTCAGAGACTAAGGTGTTTCCTTGGTTGTCTTCAATTTGCTTGACGCGAAACAATTTCATCAATACGATATCAGTCATCGAGCTGACACGCATGTCTCTCCAAGCCTCTCCATAGTCGTGGTTCTTATTTTCAAGAAGTCCTTTAGTGGCATTAGTCCAATGATCGTAAAGCGGTTCCAACTCATCGAAAGGAATTTCCATACGATCGTCTTCTGCAAGGGAGATTTGAATCAAGGCTATCAAGCAGTAGTTGATAATCCCTACAAACTCATCCACTATGGGGTCATTCACCTTTTGATTTCCTTTTTCCTGGATAGACCGCACCCGCTGAGCCTTAATGAAAATCTGGTCAGTGAGTGAAGGTAATCTCAAAATTCTCCATGCTGTCCCATAATCGATGGTTTTCTTACGGAACAATTCTTTACATCGGGCGATTACTTCCTTATATTCGTTGCTAGTCTGAGTCTCCACACTGCTGGATTTAATATTTGCTGGATCTACTATGATTTCTTCTACCGAAGATAAATTATTTCCCCAAAAATATACATTTCAAATCAAGGGATGCCTATACTCTTGGAATAAACCCAAGGTAATGGGCATTCTTAACCTCACGCCAGATTCTTTTTTTGAAGGCAGCCGGGTTGCTACAGACAAAAAATCAGTATTGGCAGAGGCTGAAAAAAAAATAAATGAAGGGGCGGATATTTTAGATTTAGGAGGATACAGCACACGACCAGGAGCAGAAAATATTTCCATTGATGAGGAGATCAACCGGGTGATTCCCGCAATCCTAGTAATCAAAAAAAGCTTTCCAGATACCCTCATTTCAATAGATACTTTTCGTTCAGAAGTAGCAAAAGCAGGCATCAACGCAGGTGCTGACCTAGTGAATGACATTTCAGCAGGCAATTTGGATCCACAGATGCTCCCATTAATTGGGCAGCTTGGTGTGCCCTACATTGCGATGCACATGAGAGGGACACCTCAAACGATGCAAAATGAAACAAACTACTCAGATCTTATTTCGGAAGTTTTAACCTATTTTAGGGATAAAGTTGAACAATTCGCAAAATTTGGCATTAAAGATGTAATTATCGATCCAGGTTTTGGTTTCGCAAAGTCAAGTGCACAGAATTTCGAGCTCTTGCGCCATCTAAGCAGTTTAAAAGGTCTAGGACTCCCGATTTTAGCAGGGATTTCAAGAAAATCAATGATTTATAAAACACTGGATATCAGTGCCAATGAAGCATTAAATGGGACTACCGCCCTGAACATGTATGCTTTGTTGCAAGGTGCTGCTATCTTACGTGTACATGATGTAAAAGAAGCGAAAGAAACTATCAAACTATTCGAACAATTGTACCCTTGAACTTACTTTTCAAAATAGGCTTTTTAGATATCTCCATCGTCAATATGATCGATATTGCGTTGGTGGCAGCCCTATTGTATCAGATCTACAAGCTTTTGAAAGGTTCTGTTGCAATTAAAATTTTCTTAGGATTCCTTTCCCTGTATTTGATCTATTTATTGGTTCAGGCAATACGGATGGAGTTGCTTACCATCATACTGGGCCAATTTATGGGAGTGGGTGTCATCGCTGCTATCATTATTTTTGCTCCAGAATTTAGAAAATTCTTACTCATCCTGGGCCGCTCGTCCATTTTTTCAAACGATAACAACTGGAAAGACTTGCTCTTTTTCTGGAGAAAAAAAGAAAATTCTGGCTTCAATATCAGCCCCATTATTGATGCTGCCAAAGTCCTAGCAGGATCGAATACCGGAGCCTTGATTGTGATTTCAAGTACGGTAGAATTGAAATTTTATGCAGAAAGTGGAGACATCCTAGATGCTGAATTATCGAAAAGACTCTTGATTGCCATTTTCAATAAGCATAGCCCGCTGCATGATGGAGCTGTAATTATCCACAAGGGAAAAATCAAAGCAGCGCGCTGCATTCTCCCAGTTACCGAACGTGAGGTACCTGCACAGTTTGGACTTAGACACCGTGCGGGGATTGGCATGTCAGAAGCCACAGATGCCCTAATCTTGGTTATTTCAGAGGAATCAGGGCAAATCTCCATGGCTAAAAATGGAAAGGTATTGCACAACCTTTCTTTTCAAGAAATTCGAGAAATCATCAACGACTACCTCAACAACGAAGACCTCTACGACAGATTTGAAAATCTTTCCGAGCACGATTTCGCCAAGAAAAAAGGCTTGGCTACCAAAGTAGGAGGATAAAAAAAGGGATGAAAAAATCATCCCTTTTTTTTATTGGTACTTGATCACTCCCAATTCTTTTCCTACTGCTATAAATGCAGCGATGGCCTGATCCAAGTGCTCTTGCTGATGGCCTGCGGAAATTTGCACGCGAATTCGAGCCTGGCCTTTGGGAACTACAGGGTAGTAAAATCCAATGACATAGATCCCTCTTTCCAGTAATTTTTCTGCCATCTTCTGGGAAAGTACTGCATCGTAAAGCATGATTGGCACAATGGCATGTTCTCCCGGTTTGATATCAAATCCAGCTGCTTCCATCTTTTCACGGAAGTAGCGCGTGTTTTCTTCGAGCCTATCCCGCAACTCAGTGGTCTCAGATAGCAAATCAAGTACTGCTATTGATGCCCCAGTGATGGATGGTGCCAAGGTGTTTGAAAACAAATAAGGTCTGGATCGTTGTCGTAGCAATTCAATCATCTCCTTTCTTCCAGAAGTAAATCCACCAGATGCACCACCTAGAGCCTTGCCTAGTGTGCCGGTGATGATATCGATCTTGCCCATCACTCCTCTGTGCTCGTGTACTCCCCTTCCCGTTCTTCCCATAAATCCAGTGGAGTGACACTCATCAGTCATCACCAAGGCCTGGTATTTTTCTGCCAATGCTACAATTTTATCTAGCTGAGCGATGGTGCCATCCATAGAAAATACACCATCCGTCACAATGATCTTTTGTTGTGCCCTTGCAACAATGGCATCTTGAAGCTGCTTCTCTAGGTCCTCCATGTTGTTGTGCTCGTAGCGGTAGCGCATGGCTTTACACAAACGAACCCCATCGATGATGGAAGCATGATTCAATGCATCCGAAATAATGGCATCTTCTGCTCCAAATAAGGGCTCAAAAACTCCTCCATTGGCATCAAAAGCTGCAGCATACAAGATGGTGTCCTCTGTACCCAAAAATTCGGAAAGCTTTTTTTCTAGCTCTTTGTGGATATCCTGAGTTCCACAAATAAATCGTACCGAAGACATCCCAAAGCCATGCGTGTCGATCGCTTCTTTAGCGGCTTGGACGACACGCGGATGGGAAGACAATCCCAGGTAGTTGTTTGCACAAAAATTCAATACCTGCTTCCCTCCAGCAATGGTGATTTCAGCCGCCTGAGGGGAAGTGATAACCCGTTCTCTTTTAAAGAGACCTGCTTCCTGGATGGATTGTAATTCTTGTTCTAATTTGGGTTTAAACTGCTCGTACATGGTTGACGGATTAAGGAGTTAATCTTGAACAAAAATTAAAGTTCCACTGATCAAAAATCGGCTAGAACCAGGTGTTTTTTATTATTTTTGCGCAAGTAAACCCAAATATAAAACAAAAACCCTGACGGTGACTATGGGTTTTTTGAAAAACCATCTTATGAATAAAATCCTCGTTATTGGAGCTGCTGGGCAGCTCGGCTCAGAATTAACCCGTTCGCTTGCAGATCAATTTGGTGGAGATCAAGTGATTGCAACTGATTTAAGGATCACTGCCAGCGAACAGTTTCCCTTCTGCAGGTTTGAGGTATTGGATGTGATGGATAAGGATGCCTTGGGCTCCTTGGTGAAGAAGGAAAAGGTGACTCAGATCTACCACCTCGCTGCAGTACTTTCTGCTACCGGTGAAAAAAATCCACAGTTTGCTTGGCAGCTCAACATGGATAGCCTGCTTCACGTTTTGGAACTCGCAAAAGAATGCGGGTTGGATAAAATCTATTGGCCTTCTTCCATTGCTGTGTTTGGTCCAGGAACACCCAAAATCAATACCCCACAGTTTTGTGAAAAAAATCCAAACACGGTCTATGGAATCAGCAAACTGGCAGGGGAAGGTTGGTGCAACTACTACTTTGAAAAATATGGGGTAGATGTACGGAGCCTTCGCTATCCTGGCCTGATCGGCTACAAATCTTTGCCTGGAGGAGGAACCACAGACTATGCAGTGGACATCTACCACAAAGCAATCGCAAAACAACCCTTCACCTGCTTTTTGAGTGAAGGAACCTACCTTCCGATGATGTACATGCCGGATGCCATCAAGGCTACCTTAGATTTGATGAATGCGCCTAGAGAGGCAGTCAAAATCCGATCCAGCTACAACCTGGCAGGCATAAGTTTTTCCCCAAAAGAAATCTTTGAAAGTATCAGCAAGCAGGTTCCAGGATTTGAAATCAAGTACCAACCTGATTTTCGCCAAGCCATTGCGGATTCTTGGCCAGATAGCATCGACGATAGTTGCGCGCAAGCAGACTGGGGATGGAAGCCTTCCTATGATTTGGATAGCATGAGTAGCGATGTCCTGAAGCACCTACCGGCATTTTTTCCACCACAGTCCTAAATGCAAACCAGGAATCTCCTGGATAAAGTAAACCTACTTACTTTAGTTTTGAAGCAATCAGCTCGGGCACAAATCCCAAGGTGATGCTTCCATCGGAATATTCGATCAAGGGCCTTTTGATCATGCTAGGCTGTGCTATCAAAATGGGAAATGCAGTTAATTCGTGCCCTACTGCTTCTTTCTGCGACTCATCCAGCTTTTTATAGGTGGTCCCCTGGCGATTTACTAAGGTATCCAAACTAGTTTTTGAGTGGAAGCTTTTGAGTAGTTCCAAAGTAGGTGCCTGCTTTTTGTAATCGATAAACTCGAAAGAAATGCCGCTCCCTTCGAGAAAGGAAAAGGTTTTCTTCATCGTGTCGCAATTTTTGATGCCGTATACTTTCAAGTTCATCGTCAATTAGTTAATGAATTTCTTTCATGCTTTCCTCATGCGCTTGCAGGATCTTACCGATCAGTTCGCTCGATAAAGCAGTGGATAAGAAGAGGCTTTCAAACTGAGATGGAGCCAAGTAGATCCCTCGCTTCAGCATACTTTGGAAGTACCGGCCAAAGAGCTGGGTATCTGATTTTTTGGCAGACTCAAAATCAGTTATTGGAGCAGAAGTGAAAAATAAGGAATACATGCTCCCCAATTTGTTGACGGTATAGTCGAAGCCCAATTTTGAATTGATGCTATTTATTCCTGAAGTAAGCTCATCCCCTATCGCCTCCAAGCGATCGTAGATTTCTGGATGAGTATCCAAGTAATGAAGCATGGCTAGGCCTGCTGCCATCGCTATCGGATTCCCAGATAGTGTACCTGCTTGGTATACAGGTCCTGCAGGAGAGACAAAGTCCATGATCTCCTTTTTCCCTCCATAGGCCCCAACTGGCATTCCTCCACCAATGATTTTACCAAGAGTAGTCAAATCGGGAATTACTCCAAATCGCTCTTGTGCACCACCCTTGGCCAATCGGAAACCGGTCATCACCTCATCAAAAATCAAGACTATCCCTTCGCGGGTACAAATCTCACGAAGACCTTTCAGGTACCCATTTTGCGGCAAAGTCAATCCCATATTTCCTGCTACAGGCTCCAAAATCAGGGCAGCGATTTCACCCCTATTCGCCACCACCAAAGCCTCAACTGCATTTAGGTCGTTGAAGGGTGCTAAAAGTGTGTCTTTTGCAGTACCGAGGGTTACTCCGGGAGAATCCGGATGCCCCATGGTGATCGCACCAGAACCCGCAGCAATGAGAAAGGAATCTCCATGTCCATGGTAATGTCCTTCCATTTTGATGATTTTGTCCCGCCCAGTATAGCCTCTCGCAACGCGGATAGCAGACATGGTAGCTTCAGTACCTGAATTGACCATGCGTACTTTTTCGAGGGAAGGCACCATCCGAACCAGTAGCTCCGCCATTTCAACCTCACGAGCAGTAGGCGCTCCAAAGGAGGTTCCATCCTCCATGGCACGAATCACCGCTTCACGGATCAGCGGAGAATTGTGACCCAAAAGCATCGGCCCCCAACTGTTGATGAGTTCAATGTAGGAATTGCCGTCCTCGTCAAAAATAAATGCGCCGTCTGCTTTTTTTATAAAGATGGGTTCACCACCTACGGCACGGAAAGCACGAACGGGAGAGTTTACGCCTCCAGGAATAAAATTTTTAGCATGGGCAAAAAGCCTTTTGCTCTCAGAAATTTGCATGGTTTAGTTTAATGGGATCAATTCTCCAGATTCAAGCTTAAAAACAGGAGAATAGCTGTTGTTGTTCACGTTTTGAAAATTAAATCCCAAGGTCAGTCGACCGGTCTGCTTCCCGTTTTTATCTAAACTTGGACGGAGATCAAAATCTTGCGCAAATTCCGCATTGGTATGAACCCAATGAACTAGTTCGGCACCTAGAAGGGAGTTGGTAGAAGGGAATTGCAGGTGTTTGGAATAATACAGTTTTCGAAAATCATCCATCGCCTCCGAATGATACTTTGGGGTATTGTTGGAAATGAAATAGAAATTAGCGTATTCCAACATCTCGAAATTGGAAAAATTAAAGCCTAGCCAAGAATCCATGACCAGCAAGGGAACCTCAGCAGAAATGCTTTCCATTAGGGAAAACACCGGCTGTGCAAGTGCTGGATCATCTGAAAGTAAAATCACCTGGTTTACCGCAGGTTGGCTTCCTCTTCGTACACCCAAACCTTGAAGGAAAGTAGTGGCATTTTTAGAATCGACCTTCTGAACCTTGACGACACTAAACCCTTCCTTTGCCAACTGATTCTGTAGTAGAAGCCCAAGCTGCTCGTCACGAGAATTACCACTGTAGCCAATGGCTACTGTTTTTCCCCATCCTTGTTTTTTCAGGGCATCCACTACCCCATTGGCTAGAGAACTTAGTGCTGGCCTAAATAAGTAGCTAAATTGACTTTCTTCATACCGATCCCCGAGATTGGAAAGTGGGTGTATAAATGGGATTTTTTGTGCCTCCGCAAAAGCGCTTACCAGGGCTGATTCTTCTGGATAAACAGGCCCTACGATTACATCTGCCGCAATAATAGTAGGGTCTTTGACGAGTGCGTTTAGGTATTCTAGATCGCGCTTTGAATCGAAGGTGTGGAGCTGAATCGCTACTCCTTTCTCTTTCAATCTAGCCACTTCTAATTCAATTCCTTGGTAGAGCTCCAACAAGAAATTAGTAGATTCTATCAAAAAAATATCCTGGTCTCCACTAGTGGTAAATGGTAAGATTACAACGATGTCAAGCACCTTATCTTTCAAGATTCCTTGAGCCCCAGATTGAAGAATTTGGTTGAGGGTGCTACGCTCAGAAGCTGACATGCTAGCCTTCTTCTGCAAGACATAAGCCAATGCAGCAGTAAATCCCTGGTTCTGCTTAAACTCCTCCAAATGAGTAATTAAAAAATCTGAGGAGGTAGATTGTAAATATTCAAAAGATGCGCGGTGCCCTTTACTCACCATTGGTTCGCTGGTAAGTCCTTTTAATGCTTGAAGGCCAGCTACCAGTTGATTGGTTTGGAAATAGGCCAGGGCGAGAAGGTAGGTTACCTCTTCGGATTTGCTCCAAGCCTTGCCCTTCAAAGCCGTCAACAGTTCGATGGCCTGAGGAGCTTGTTTAAGTTGAAGTGCGGCTTCTGCACTATGAAAGGCCGCATAATGGGAGAGGACACCATATTTTGTCTCATCAAGAAAAGCTGCAAACCCATCTTTAGCCATTCCATAAGCTTTGGCTTCCAAATCTGCTTTGGCTTTGAGGTACGCGGCTGGAGGCTGTTGCGCCACTGCATAGGCAGTACTTAAAATGAAGGAAAGAACAAGGAGAACTTTTCGCATGAGTACTGGTTGGAAATTCGAAGATAATTCCATCAAAAATAAGTCATTTTTTTTAATCTGAAATGGGGCGTTACCACCAGTACTTCCTCAATACCGAGCAGCTAGTAGCAGCTGCAATTCCTTGTGGCTTAACCCAAATTTCTTTGCCATAAAGGCATTGGTCAAACTTCCTCGGTAGGTATACACCCCTTTGAGAAACCATTTGTAGGTAAAGATCATCTCCTCAGCTCCTCCCAAATCATTCATCTGGAGAAGTATTGGCGTAAAGATGTTACTCAAAGAATAGGAGGCTGTGCGGGCTACTCTAGAAGCAATATTAGGTACCCCATAATGGATCACGTCATGCATGCGATACACGGGGTTTTCATGGGATGTTACCTGAGCCGTTTCAATGCAGCCACCTTGGTCAATACTGACATCAATCACAATGCTTCCAGGAATCATTTTGGAAATCAATTCTTCGGAAACTACTATTTTATTTTTCCCCTTTTCGGCTCGCAAGGCTCCGATCACCACATCTGCCTCAGCCAAGGCCTGTGAAAGACTTGCATTATCGATGGTGGAAGTTGCAATCTGCTGCCCGAGAAGCTGTTTGATTCGTCGGAGTTTGTAGAGGTGATTGTCAAAAACTTTGATGTTTGCACCCAAACCTAGGGCAGTTCGAGCGGCATATTCCGCCACAGTCCCTGCACCAATGATGACCACCTGAGTCGGTGGCACTCCCGTAATTCCTCCTAAAATCAACCCTTTCCCTTCGTTTACGCTAGAAAGGTATTCCGAAGCAATCTGCATCACCGTGCTTCCAGCGATTTCTGACATCGCACGCACGACGGGCATCCCTCCCACTTTGTCTTCCAAGTACTCAAAAGCAAGGGACGTAATTTTTTTTGTATTGAGCGCTTGAATGTAACTCGCTCCCTGCTTTTCAAGCTGCAAGGCTGAAATCAAACAGGCACCTACAGACATGTCTGCTATTTCTTCTTCCGTGGGGGCATTTACTTTGACAACAACATCTGCGGAAAATGCTTCCTTGCGGGAATAAACTATTCGTGCACCTGCATCTGAAAACTGTCGGTCTGAAAACTTAGCGCGGTCCCCTGCTTGGGTCTCCACCATGACTTCAATACCATTTTGATTCAAAATACGAACCGCTTCAGGGCTTAAAACCACTCGCTTCTCTTCGGAGGAAGTTTCCTTTGGCAAACCTATGGTGATGGGTTTACTTCCTTTTTTTAGTTGGGCGGGAGACTCTTTGGGAATCAATCCCACAGCAGCTACTCCAGACAAATCAGTGGCCATTTTGATGGTGTTGAAAGGTTAACATTCTTCCTGTTTCAGAAGCTAAGGCAAGCTCAATATGGAAAAACCGCTCTGGCAAAAAGGGAGCAATCTTTTCAGCCCACTCGAGCCAACAGTAGTTTCCACTATAAAAATACTCTTCTATTCCGATATCCAAGGCCTCCATGGGGTCATCTAAGCGATAAAAGTCAAAATGATAGAGGAGTCCTTTCGCTTTAGTTTGGTATTCGTTGACGATTCCGAAGGTAGGGCTACTCACTGAATCCACTACCTCTAATGCTTTTGCAAGGGATTTGATTAAGGTAGTCTTTCCTGCACCCATTTCACCCTTTAAAATCCAAACTTTTTGATCACCCGCTTCCTGAATCAACAGGTGGGCTATGTCATCAATATGGTCTAAGGTGTAGTAGATGGTTTGCAAAATAATCAGGTCTTAGACCGCAAATGTACAATAGGAACGATCATTTCCTCAAGAGAAATCCCCCCATGCTGGAAAGTATCCTTGAAGTGATTTACGTAGTAGTTGTAATTATTGGGGTAAGCAAAGAAATAATCCTCTACTGCAAAGACATAGGAAGAGGATACATTTAATCTCGGAAGCTTGGCATCCTCGGGGCGCTTCACCTCAAAAACTTTACCGGCCTCAAAATTCAAATTCTTTCCTTGCTTGTAGCGCAAGTTTGTCGTGACATGCTTGTCTCCAATAATCTTATAGGGCCTATTTACCCTCTTGGTACCGTGGTCTGTGGTCAAAATCACCTCTCCTCCTGCCTGCTGTATTTTTTTCATTAGCTCAAATAAAGAGGAATGTTCAAACCAACTTCGGGTCAAAGAGCGGTACGCCGACTCATCCGGTGCCAGCTCACGGATCATTTTCATGTCTGTGCGCGCATGGGAAATCATGTCTACAAAATTGTAGACAAGCACATTGAATTCGTTTTGTAGCAAGGTGTGAAATTGATCCAGAACGGCTTTCCCTTCCTGCATTTGCAAAATCTTATGGTAGGAATACTTAACAGGGATTCTATTTTTTTCCAGGTTGATTTTTAACCATTCCTCCTCACTTTTATTTTTCCCCTCCTCCGAATCTTCGTTTTCCCATAAGTGTGGATAGCGGCTGGCCATCTCTGAAGGCATCATACCAGAGAACAATGCATTTCTTGCGAAGGCGGTGGTAGTAGGGAGAATGCTGTAGTAGGTGGATTTTTCTTCCACATGAAAGTATGCACCCAGTAGCGGCTCAATTTCCTCCCATTGGTCTAGCCGGAGGTTGTCAATTAAAATAAAAAATACAGGTCTCTTTTTTTTCAAAATAGGAAACACCCATTCCCGGAGTACTTGGGGAGATAGCAGGAGCGCATCGGTTTCTGGGCTAGCTACCCAATCCAAGTAATTTGATTTGACAAATCGAGCAAAAGCACTGTTTGCCTCTATTTTTTGAGATTCCAGCACCTTCAGCATGTTCTTGTTTTCGGTGCGGTCAATTTCCATTTCCCAAAAAGTAAGCTTCTTGTAAAGATCAGCCCATTCCTGCGGGGTGGATGCCTCATCCAATGCCTGGCCTATTTGTCTAAATTCTTGCTGGTAATTTTGAGTTGTCTTTGACTCTACGAGCTGTCGGTTTTGGAGTATTCTTTTGACAGAAAGCCAAATTTGACTGGGATTGAGTGGTTTGATCAGGTAGTCTGCAATTTTGCCCCCTATCGCCTCATCCATGAGCTGCTCTTCCTCGCTTTTGGTAATCATGACCACTGGGATCTGAGGCTTGAGCTGCTTGATGTGCTGAAGCGTCTCCAATCCTGTCATTCCAGGCATCATTTCATCTAAAAACACCACATCGAAATTGGCATTTTCAACTTCCTCGATCGCATCTACACCTGAATTGACGGTAGTAATGACACAGCCCTTTCCCTCCAGAAATAGGAGGTGAGGTTTGAGTAGATCAATTTCATCGTCTGCCCACAACACCTTGAATTTTTGAGACATCTTTCTTCCCTTTTCTTCTAAAATTATAATTACTTTTGAGTCAATCAAATCCGTGCTGATTGAAAAGCCAGAAAATACTCAATGATCCCGTTTATGGTTTTATAACCATCCCTAGCGAGTTAATTTTTGCCATCATTGACCATCCTTACTTTCAGAGATTACGCCGAATCCGTCAATTAGGTTTAACTGATTTTGTATACCCCGGGGCTTTGCATACCCGATTTCACCATGCCTTGGGTGCCATGCACCTCATGAGCATCACCTTAGACAATTTACGAATTAAAGGTACCGACATCAGCGAAGCCGAATACGAGGCAGCTTTAATCGCAATTCTATTGCATGACATTGGGCATGGCCCCTTCTCTCACGCTTTGGAATATAGTCTTTTGCGCGGGATTCCACACGAAGAACTTTCATTGCTAACCATAGAACTGCTCAACGAGGAGTTTGGAGGGCAATTGACCTTAGCGCTTCGGATATTTAAAAACCAGTACCCTAAAAAATTCCTACATCAGCTCGTTTCAAGTCAGCTAGATATTGATCGCTTGGACTACCTGCAGCGCGATTGTTTCTTTACGGGCGTATCGGAAGGCACCATTGGTGCAGATCGAATCATCAAGATGATGGCTGTCAAAGACGATCAGTTGGTGATTGAAGAAAAAGGGATTTATTCGATTGAGAACTTTTTGAGTGCACGAAGGCTGATGTACTGGCAGGTGTATTTGCATAAAACGACAGTAAGTGCGGAGAAAATGCTTATCAACCTGATTCAACGCGCAAAAAAATTAGCGCAAGATGGGAGAACCTTCTTTGTTACTGAGGAGATGGCCTACTTCATGAGTCATGAGGTGTCACTAGCAGATTTTAAAGCAGACTCGAGCTTGCTCAAAAAGTTTTTGCAGCTGGATGATTTTGATATTTGGGGAGCCATTAAGCTTTGGAAAAATGATCCGGACTACGTGCTTCGAAATATCTCCCAAATGTTTTTGACACGGAAGCTATTTAAAATCAACCTGGTGAATGAGCCTTTCTCGAGCGAGGAAATTGAACACTTACGAACCAAAGCACAGAAAAAATTGCAAGTTCCCGACGAAGATTTAAGCTACTTTTTTTCTACGGGTACGATTAGTAACTATGGGTATTTGGAAAAAGACCGCATATCCATTTTAACCAAAAAAGGGGAAGTGGTCGATGTCGCAACTGCCGCCGACTTACCGAACATCAAGATTATGAGCAAGATGGTGGAAAAACATTACGTATGTGTAGCTAAAAGTTTAATTTTGCCCAACTAAACCACCTTGCCACCTATGGAATTTTCACTGGAACAACTTGCTGGGATTTTGGGGGGAACTGTAGCGGGAGATTCCAGCTTAAAAGTTCACCGCCTCGATAAAATCCAGGAAGGCCAACCCGGAGGCATTGCCTTTTTGGCTAACGATAAATACGAGGCCTACCTCTACGAAACCGCTGCCACGGCAGTGATCGTTTCGGAAAACTTTATTGCCTCAAAACCCCATACGGCCACCTTAATCCGCGTAAAAGACGCTTATACTGGCTTTACCACCTTGCTAGAAGCCTACAATCAGGTCAGCAGGGGAATATTGGTGGGCGTTGAAGAACCTAGCTACTTAGGCGAAAATAGCCTAGTGGGCGAAGGAGCTTACCGAGGTGCCTTCTCTTACATAGGAAAGGATTGCGTATTGGGCGAAGGTGTCAAAATCCACGCACATACTTTCATTGGCGACCGAGTCAAGATTGGTGATGGCACAGTGATTCACCCAGGTGCCAAAATTTGTTCGGACACGCAAGTAGGTAAGCAATGTGTGATTCACTCAGGTGCAGTACTGGGTGCGGACGGATTCGGCTTTGCACCCCAGGCAGACGGCTCTTACAAAACCATCCCTCAAATCGGTAACGTCGTCTTGGAAGACCAGGTGAGCATCGGAGCCAACAGTACGGTAGACCGAGCAACGATGGGGTCTACCCGTCTTTGTCAAGGAGTCAAAATTGACAACCAGGTGCATATCGCCCACAATGTAGTGGTTGGCGCACATACGGCTATCGCAGCACAAACAGGCATAGCAGGATCCACTACCATTGGGGCCTATTGCATTATCGCAGGTAAGGCCAGCATCGTAGGACACCTCAATATTGCAGATCACACCACCATTGGAGGAAATACGGGGGTGACCAAGTCGATCAAAAAATCAGGACAAACCCTATTTGGATTCTTGGCAATGGACTTAAACAATTTTCTCCGCTCCTACAGTATATTCAAAAATCTGGACGATCTCCAAAAACGCATTCAACAACTGGAAAAAAAGGGGTAAATTAGGGGCCCAAATCTCTTTTAGTATAAAAGACATGACAGTTAAACAGCATACCATTCAAAAGCAGGTAGAATTATCCGGGGTAGGACTGCATACAGGCGTAGTATCCAACATGACCTTTTTGCCGGCAGGGCCTAATCATGGGATCAAATTCCAACGCATTGATTTGGAGGGTCGACCTACTGTAGATGCAGACTGTGATTTGGTTGTCGATGTGTCAAGAGGTACGACCTTGGAACAGAATGGAGCTCGAGTATTTACCGTAGAGCATGTGTTGGCTGCTCTTGTGAGTATGGAGATCGATAACGTCTTGATTCAACTTGACGGACCTGAGCCACCGATAATGGATGGGTCCTCTATCCAATTTATTGAGGTTCTTGATGATGCTGGCATTCAGGAACAAAATGCTTTGAGAAGATTTTTTGAAGTTCAAGAAACCATCCAATACAAAGACTCCTCTAGAGAAGTGGAGATGGTGGCTCTGCCTGCCAGCAACTACAGAGTAACGGTGATGGTTGACTACAATTCACCAGTACTTGGTAGTCAGCATGCTTCAATTACAGACATCAGTCAATTTAGACCAGAAATAGCTTCCTGTAGAACCTTTTGTTTTCTGCATGAACTCGAGATGTTGTACAAATCCAACCTCATCAAAGGAGGAGATTTGAACAATGCAATTGTGGTGGTAGATCGGATAGTGGAGAAAGAGGAATTGGCACATTTGGCTAAAATGTTTAACAAGGAGTCAGTCGAAGTAAAAAAAGAGGGCATCCTCAATAACGTAGACTTACGCTATAAAAACGAGCCTGCGCGCCACAAGCTTTTGGATGTGGTGGGTGATTTGGCTTTGGTAGGTCGTCCTCTCAAAGCGCAAATCCTTGCTGCTCGACCAGGACATGCTGCCAACGTCGCCTTTGCTAAAAAATTGAAACGAGCAATGGAAAAAATGGGATCTACCCACATCCCTTTTTACGATCCAAAGCTTCCTCCAGTAATGGATATCAATCAGATAAGCAATATTTTACCCCATCGCTATCCTTTTCAGCTGATAGACAAGATCATCTACCTTGATGAAACCGTCGTTGCTGGGGTAAAAAATGTCACCATGAACGAACCCTTCTTTATGGGCCATTTTCCTGGCAATCCCGTGATGCCTGGGGTCATGCAAGTAGAGGCGATGGCACAAACGGGAGGCATCTTGGTGCTGAGCTCAGTAGAAGATCCTGAAAATTACTGGACCTATTTTCTAGGCATTGAAAGTTGTAAATTTAGAAAAATGGTCTTGCCTGGTGACACCATAGTGTTTAAGTGCGAACTCCTGGCTCCTATCCGTAGGGGAATTGCTAAAATGAAAGGAGAGGCCTACGTAGGCAATACACTAGTTTGTGAAGCCATAATGACTGCAAGCATTACCCGAAAAGAAATATGATCAGCTCCATGTGTTCTATTCATCCTGATTCCACAATAGGTTCAGGAGTTCATGTTGACCCCTTCACCATGATCCATGAAGATGTGATCATCGGGGACAATACTTGGATTGGCTCCAATGTGACCATCTATCCAGGAGCAAGGATTGGTAAAAATTGCAAGATTTTTCCTGGTGCCGTCATTGCAGGAATACCGCAAGACCTCAAATTTCAAGGAGAAGAATCTACAGTAGTTATTGGGGATAATACCACCATTCGTGAATGTGTAACTATCTCTCGTGGTACGGTAGACAAGCAGACCACCGTTGTGGGTAGCAACTGCCTATTGATGGCCTATGTACACGTAGCACACGATTGTGTGATTGGAAGCCATGTCATTGTGGCCAACTCGGTTCAAATCGCTGGCCATGTATCCATCGAAGACTGGGCGATCATTGGCGGATCTAGTGCTGTACATCAGTTTGTCAGAGTCGGTATGCATGCCATGATTTCAGGTGGATCTTTGGTGCGAAAAGATGTACCTCCCTTTACCAAGGCAGCAAGAGAACCGCTCACCTATGCAGGTGTCAATTCCTTGGGCTTGCGCAGAAGAGGCTTCTCTAGCGAAACTATTGCACACATTCAAGAGGTATACCGTTACCTATTCTTGAATAGCTTAAACAACAGCCGTGCTCTTGAAGAAATTGAAATCAACCTACCAGCCACCAAGGAGCGAGATGAAATTTTAAATTTTATCCGTTCATCTGAACGTGGGGTAATGAAAGGCTACATCAACTAGCATGTTTACCATCCAGGTTCAAAACGCTTCCAAGCGCTTTCACCACGAATGGATTTTTAAAAATCTCAATCTGGATCTTTCCGCAGGAGATTCAATCGCCATTACCGGTGGAAATGGATCTGGAAAATCCACCCTTTTGAAATGCCTTTCTGGAGCAATTCCCTTGACATCTGGGGCAATTCAATACCAGTCAGGAACAACTCAAATTGTCGAAGAGCAGTGGTTTCGTAGCCTAGCGCTTGCCACCCCCTATTTAGAATTGCCCGAAGAATTCACGCTAAGCGAAGTGCTTACCTTTCATTTTCAATTTAAAAATCCGCTTCAACAGCGATCTAACGCTGAAATTCTCGAGGTTTTAGGACTAGAAAAACACAAATCAAAAACCCTTTCTCAATTTTCATCTGGGATGAAGCAGCGGGTAAAGCTTGCCTTGGCCATTTTTTCGGAGGTTCCTTTCCTCCTTCTAGATGAGCCTACCACCAACTTAGACAAGCAGGGAGTAACATGGTATTTGGACCTTATCCAGCAGTTTACACCAAATCGAATTGTAATGATTTGCTCCAATGACCCGCGTGAGTATGATTTTTGTGAAAAAAAAATAGCCATGGAAGACTTTAAGTAAGTCAAATGGCCCATATTCGTATGCTAGTACTATTCAAAAAATTACATCTCAAATGAATTCTCGACAGCTCTCCATTCTCCCAGTTCTTCTAATTTTTAGCCTTCTAGTTGCTTGCAAGGAAAAAGGCGAAAATCCCGACACAAAAAAAACTCCAGAACAACTCGCAACTGAAGCCCTGGCAGGAACAGGAACCGCGCAATGGACTGTGGCCGGCGGGGGATCAGTGACTCGTGATGGGCAGAATGTAACCAGCACCTATGCTACTTTTGAGGTATTCCTCAATTCGGGTACCTCAACCACTAATTCGAGTACTTCAAAAACCTATTCCACCAGAAATGCAGCAGAATTATTTGATAACAACGGCACTTGGTATTTTGCTGGAACCAACTTTGATAAATTGATTTTAACAGGGGTTAAACCTGCAGCTACGCGTGAAATCTCCTTTACCCAAACAGGCACTACGCTACGATTTGACTTTCGAGTTCCAGTACCTGGAGCGCGAATGGATGGCGCTACCTCACTAGCGGGCAATTACACCTTTAACCTGGTGAAAAAATAATCAGGCTACTTGAGGCTAACTAAGGTTACTCCAGCTCCGCCTCTATCGGCGTGCTCATCCTCCAATTTCCCAACTTGAGGCATGGTTCGCAGTAAATTACGGCTGATCTCACGAAGGATTCCATCTCCCTTTCCATGGACAATCCGTAAATTTTTCACGCCTAGCATATTCCCCTCGTCAATAAAGGTTTGAATCAGCGGAAGAACTTCTTCTCCCCGCTTCCCCCTTAAATCTAGGTTGGGAGAAAAATCCATCATCTTAGTAGTCGTTTGGTAGCTACCTCTTTTTTCAATTGACTTTAATTCCTTCTTCACTTCTGCTTTTGCGATTTTCTCCAGTCGGGAAAGTTTCACATTGGATTTCAAGTCTCCAATCAGAAGTTCAACATCTTTATTTTTTATAGCTACCACCTCGGCAATGGCTGAATTATCCTTCAGCCGTACCCAGTCACCTACCTGGATTTGACCCCCTATCACTTGAATGCCAGGCTCCTTGATCGTAGTTTTCTCAGGTTTAACTTCCTCCTTAAAGACATCAAGTTCCTTCCTGAGTAATTTGGTTACTTCCTTCTCTGCCTTTCCCTCCTTAATTTCTCGAATTACAGACTCGATCTTTTTGTTGGCTTGATCCAAGATCGACTTCGCTTCCAACTTGGCTTCTTGGATGTATTGTTTTTTGGTTTGCTCCAAAGTTTCTTTCAGCTGTCCGTACTCCTTCAAGGTCAACTCAAGCACTTTATTCTTTTCTTTAACCTCCTTCAAGAGGATGTCATACTGGTTTTTTTCGTTTTCCAGTTGGGTTAGCAGCCGGTCATACCGAACGCGCTCTTCACCAATTTGCTGCTTTGCATAGGCCACAATCTCTTTGGAGAGTCCAATTTTGGAAGCTATTTCCAAGGCAAAAGAAGAACCTGGCTTTCCAATTTCCAATTGATAAAGCGGTTCCAATTTTTGCACATCGTAGCGCATGGCACCATTCACTAGGCCCTGTTGCTTATCCGCCAACTGTTTTAAGTTGCCGTAGTGGGTGGTAATTACCCCATAAGCACCCAGTTTGGCTAAAGTGAGGAGAATGGATTCTGCAATCGCCCCCCCAAACTGTGGCTCCGTACCTGTGCCAAATTCATCGATAAAAAGAATCGTTTTCTTAGTGGCGAACTGGGTAAAATGCTTCATACTCATCAGGTGAGAGGAGTAGGTACTCAAATCATTTTCCAAGCTTTGCTCATCTCCGATATCAATAAAAAAATGATCAAATAAAGAACTCTTCGAATCAGGATGAACTGGAAGTAAGAGACCGCATTGCAGCATGTATTGCAAGAGGGCTACTGTTTTGAGCGCAACGGACTTACCTCCAGCATTGGGGCCAGAAATAAGCAACAAGCGCTTTTGAGGATCTAAATTAATATTGAGCGGGACTACCTGTTTTCCCTGGGCTTTTAAGGAAATTTCAAGGATAGGATGCCGTGCCTGAAACCAGGAGAGCGATCTTTCTTGAGTGAAAATGGGTTTGTGGCTATCCGTTTTAAGGGCAAATCGAGCCTTGGCACGTACAAAATCCAGCACACCTAGAAAATTGGTAGCCTTACGAAGTGCAGGAATAGTAGGCCTAAGTTGGTCCGTTAGGCGAGTAAGTATCCGAATGATTTCGCGCTTCTCCATGTACTCCAAGTCGCGAATTTCATTGTTGATATCAAGGGCCTCCTCTGGCTCCATAAATACCGTTTGCCCAGTGGCGGACTCATCGTGAATAAAGCCTCGAAGCTTGCGCTTATTCTCAACCGCAATCGGAATCACCATTCTACCTCCGCGAATTGTCATTGCTGCATCCTCAGGCATCAAGCCTTTAGCACGAGCCTCTTTGAATATCCGCTCCATCACTTTCCTTAGCCGACCCTCTTCATACAGGATCTGGGTGCGAATCAACTGCAACTCTTTGGAAGCATTACTTCTGAGTTTGCCTTTCTCATCCAGCACCTGATCGATCACCTGGAGCAGTTTGAGATCCAGGTCGATCAAAAGACCCAACAATGCCTTCAGCGTTGGATAAGGGTCTCCAAACTTTTGAAAAAAAGTAATGCAAGATTTGAGGGTTTGAAGGGCAAGTTTAACCTCTTGAAATTCTTCTTGCTCCAAAAAAGCACCTTCCAACTTGGCTTTTTCCAAGTAGGGGTTCAGATTGGTAAAGTGGGATGTTGGAAAAGATTCACCAGCAATGAGGAGCTGTCGAAACTCTTCTGTTTGGTCCAAAAGCCGTTGCACCAAGGAAAAATCAGTAGAAAAGGAAATGCTATCTACATAGCTTTGCCCTAAAGGAGAAGTACACTCTGCCTTGAGCAGCTCTTTGATCTTTACAAAATTTATTTTTTGCTCAAGGTTGGCTGGATACAGCATCAGATTTACTTCTTTGTCTTGGACTTAGTTTCGAGGACTATCAGGGAGTCAATAACCCGAGCATAGATCCGGTCCATCTTATCGGCAGATTCTAGGTAATATTCCATACTTTTTATAAAAACAGAATCAGTAACCTCATGTTTTAAAAAAATATCTTTTTCTAGTAAAGAATATAATACTTGGGAAGAGTCGTAGGAAATAGGCAAGGAACTGACTTTCCCTTCCGCAAGTTGTATGTCTACGAGGATAGATGCCATCAAACTCTCATCTAGGATCCCTTGAGGGGAAGAAGTGCTCGTGCAAGAAAGGCCTAGCGCTAGAAAAAGAAAAGAGAGGAATCGATAAATCACAGGTTAAAATTAGGTTTTTTTAACGGATAAAATCCACTGAGGTAGCTGCTCTCAAATTTTAATTTTCGCTCCAAGACTTTAACTTAGCCAATTCAAAACCTACACATGGATCAGCTATTTAGCAAACTTAGAAAATATGAGATTATGATCCGAAAGGTGGCCAACAATCACCTTCAAGGAGAGTACCAATCGCTTTTCAAGGGATCTGGCTTAGAGTTTGATGATTTGAGGCCTTACCAGTATGGTGACGATGTGCGGACCATCGAATGGAAAGTATTCGCCAAGGGTCATGGCACCTTTGTAAAGACCTTCAAAGAGGAAAAAGACCAGTCTGTTTATTTTTTATTGGATATTTCAGGAAGTCAGGATATTGGCCAGCAGGGTCTGAAAAAAATCGACCAAGGAAAATTAATTGCAGGCGTACTTACCCTTGCTGCGGTTTACGATGGCAGCCAGGTGGGATTGATCTCTTATTCCGACCAACAAGAAAAATTAATTTTACCCTCCAAGGGAAATAAGCAAGGTGTAAAGATTATTCGTGGGATTTTTGACCATAAAAACAAGAGTTTAAAAACCAATTTGAATGGGCTTTTTACCTTTGCGTTGAATCTCATTAAAAAGAGAAGCATCATTATCATTATTTCTGATTTTATCGATCAGGGTTACGAGCGGTCTTTTCGAGCACTTGCAGAGCGTCACGATCTGGTCGCTATCCAACTGACCGATCCACGGGAAGCTGCTTTACCAACCTTGGGGATTGTACCCATATTTGATAAGGAAAGAGGGAGGACCACTTGGGTAAATACTGTTTTTGGAAGCTTTTCAAAGAAAATTGCAGAAACCTTCACCAGTGAACGTGAACATTTGAAAGAGATCTGTAAAAAAAATCAAATCAATTACTTGGCTATAGATTCCAGACAAGATATTGTCATTCCTTTGATTGACTTATTCAAGTACCGAAATAAACGAATGAAGCGTGGGTAGAGTCATTCTTTTACTTTTCCTTCTTAGCACATCCCTACAACTTTCGGCACAAAAAGTGCAGGTGAGCGGGTATTTTACCCAAGATTCTGCCCAGGTTGGTGAGCGAGTAGGATTTGTATTGAAAGCAAGTTACCCTCAATCAGCACAGCTAATCTTCCCGGACTCTACCTTCGATTTCTCTCCATTTGTCTTTCTTGAGAAGAAAACGTTTGTTTCAGCCACTGCGGATGGGGTCACCCAGGATAGTGCAATATACTTCCTGTCCAATTTTTCATTGGAGCCCTCCTCCTTTCTTTCGCTACCCGTCTTTGAACTAGCCCGATACGATAGCATCACCTACTTTACGAACGAGGCAGAGGTAAAGTTAAAGCTCAACCTAGATTCCATACCCGAGCAACTGCAATTCAAAGAAAATAACGTGTACCAACCCTTGGATAAACCATTCAACTGGTTTGTTTTTGGTGCTGTTATTGTGGGTATACTACATGGCGTAGGAATTCTTTTCTTTGTTTTTGCAGAACGAATAAAACGCCTCTTCCGAAAAAATAGAGAAAAACTTCGATGGATCCAGTTTGAGCGAAAATGGAAAAAACTAGCCGAATCACTGCAGCAGAATCCAAATCAAACGCTTGCTGATGAGGCGATTGGCCTATGGAAAGGGTATCTGGAACATCTGCGTTCTCAACCCATCCAAGAATGGACTTCCAGTGAAATTGCAGCTGCCTTAGAAGATACGGAAGTGTTTAAAGCTTTACGGAGCATTGATCTGATAATTTATGCTGGCGGAGAGGGAGACACAAGTGCTGCTACCACTTACCTATTAGAAGTAGCCCGAACAAATTACCAAGCTACCTTAAACCAAATTACCCATGAGAGAGTCACTCGTTGAGTTTTTTTCTTGGTCTTGGTTTTTGCCAGAGACGTTTCAATCCTATGAATGGGAAAACCCATTGCTTTTGAATTTACTGTGGTTGATTCCTTTATTGGTGTTGATTCGAAAGTTTATCAAGTTCCTCAAAAAACCAGTTCTAGAGCTATCGTTGCCGAAGAGTGTGGCTAAAGCCAACCCCTGGACCTACCTTAGATTGATTCCAACTGGCTTTTTCTTTCTGTTTCTAATTTTTGTAGTGCTGGCATTGGCCAGACCTCAACGGAGCAATGAGCGGGTCGAACAATATACTGAGGGGATTGATATTTTGTTGGTCATGGACATTTCAGAATCCATGGACTTGCAAGATTTTAGTCCCAATCGCCTAGAGGTAGCCAAAAAAACTGCAGTAGAATTCATCAATGGCCGATTTGGAGATCGAATTGGGATGGTTGTCTTCTCAGGTGAGGCCTATTCGCTATCTCCATTGACCAACGATTACGAATTGCTCACCAGCCTTATCGAGGAGATCAGTTTTTCCATGATTGAAGCAAAAGGTACGGCGATCGGCTCGGCAATTGCAGCAGGCACCAACCGCATGAAGGATAGTGAATCTCCCTCTAAGGTGATGATACTTTTGTCCGATGGAGAAAGCAATGCAGGCAATGTTGATCCCATTTTTGCTGCGCAGCTGGCAACAGCATTTGGTATAAAAATCTATACCATCGCAGTAGGAAAAGATGGAATGGTGCCCTATGGAACTGATTTTTTCGGTAGGCCACAGATGGTAGAGAGTTACCTAGACGAAAGTACCCTACGAGAGATTTCCACCATTGGGGGTGGTCAATTTTTTAGAGCCTCGGATGGAAAGGCCTTGAATCAAATCTTCGAACAAATTGACACGCTCGAAAAAACAGAGATCCTTGAGAATCGATACAAGGAAACCGCTGATTTTTACAGGATATACTTATTCTGGGGAATGCTGTTTTTTGTGATTTGGATGGCTTTGAAGAGCAGTTTCTTCAACAATTTCCTACTCGACTAATTCGATATTCCGTTCTTTTTGCCATTCTGCTAGTCGAGGATCCATCACTGCAAACCAAAGTGGCGGAACAAAAGCCAAGATAATCATAGCTGAATAGCCTGCAGGCAATTGGGGACTATCCTCATTGTGATCCAATACTTGGTACCGTTTGTGGGCAGATGCATGGTGATCGGAATGGCGTTGTAACTGAAAAAGGAGGAAGTTACTCACCAATTGAGAGGCATTCCAAGAATGGAGTGGCGTTACTTTTTCGTATTGGCCTGAAGGCAATCGCTTTCGTTGCATTCCATAATGCTCCAAGTAGTTCACGAGCTCCAAAAGTGAGAACCCTAATATACTTTGAATAAAAAAGAAGGCGGGCACTTCCCAAACGAGTCTTCCCTCTAGGTAGGAAAATAGCCCGAAAAAGAAGGAAATAAATACCAGGGGAAGGATTTGAAACCAAATCATTTGATTGGAAAGAGACCAGAGGCTTTGGCCCTTCTTTTTCAGACGTTCTGCTTCTAAATGCCAAGAACTGAGGTATCCTTGGGTTACAGATCGCCACCAGAATGCATAGAAAGTCTCGCCTTTTCGGCTTGTGGCTGGATCTTCAGGAGTGGCTACGCGTACATGATGTCCTCGATTGTGTTCGATAAAAAAATGCATGTAGCAGACGGTCATCAAGAGAATCTTGGAATAAGTCTGTTCAATCTTTTCGGTTCGATGGCCCAGTTCATGTGCCACAGTAATACCTATTCCACCAGTGATCAGAGCCATTCCAGTAGCAAAGGCAATCCAAGAAATCATAGACAATTCCTGAGTACTCACCACATAGAAACCCCAGATCAGCACTGCCAATTGCACATAAACCCAAACAAAGGTAATCAGCTTGTAAAATTGAGCCTTCATGGATTCGCTAACTTCAGCTGCTGGAATATTTGCTTTATCCTTTTGAATCACATAATCCATTAGGGGAACAAGCAAGAAAACGAAAATATGAATCATCCATAGGAATGGGCCACCCCACTGCATTCCCAAAAAGAGTAGTGCAGGTAGAATCAGTGCACTAAAGAATCCGATTTTTTTCATGGCCATTAAGGTAGCATTTTTCGAAGAAAACAAAAAAATGTACATTGTCTAAAGTACCAGGTAATGTACTAAGTACCAAGTACCATGTATTAAGTACCAAGTACCATGTACCCCGCCTGCGGCAGGCAGGCCATAGCCGTCAGGCTAAGAGGTAAATTATCTGTTCAAGGGCTAGTTTT
>JBBAKO010000007.1:0-205681 GCA_040403475.1 Algoriphagus sp.
TAAATCAACTCGAGTCTATGATTTTTGGTCCCTTAAACTGACGGCTATGGCCTGCCGCAGGTAGGCCTTTGCGGCTTTGCGAGAGTTATTTCTTTTTTTCTTTTCGTCCGCCGCGGCGGACAAGACACTAAGTGGAATCGAAAGCAGTCCTTTGCAACTTTCCTGCTTTGCGAGATTTACTTTTTTTTAAAAGTGGGCCGCGGCGGACAAGGCGCAAAGAGAAATGGAGGAAGGCTTACTTAAAACTTAAGAGCGGCAGTCAGGTAAAAAGTACGTCCATCAGCTGGTAGGATCCCTGGTCCTGGGTAGCCGCCTGCTCGGCGCGTAAAGTAGCGTGCATCGGTCAAGTTATTCACCCCTGCTTTGAGGGAATGCTGCTTCCAAAAGTTCCAACTTGCCGAAAGATCCTGCACTCGGTAGGCAGGTATCAAGCCCACCGTTGCTGCTGCATTTGGAGCAACCGTATTCGAAGCATCCGCATAAGCCTCCCCGATATCACTCAACTGCCAGGTCATGGAAAAAGTGTTGTAGCTGTAGGTAGCACCAAAGCGGTTGATCTTGCGCGGCGCATTTTCCACTTGATTGCCCTTCAGGTTACGGGTTTGAATCTGCCCATTGCTCACAGACGTCACTTCAAAATCACCGTAGGTCGCATCTACAAATGCGATAGAAGCAAATAAGTGCAAATAGCCTACGCGAGAACTTTCAAAAATTGCCGTGATGGGATCCACTTCCAAATAGCCCTCAAACCCTCGGCTAATGGAGGTGCCCAGATTAGTACGAAATTGCGCGATGCGGCCATTGGGGTCCAGTTGGGCGATGCTACCGATCCGATCCGCATAGTTGAGGTGAAAGTAACCCAGGTCAAACTGCAGTGCAGGGGTCCAGCTACCACGGTAGCCCAAGTCAAAATTGTATCCTTTGGAATCGGTCAAGTCCGGGTCGATGATATCCGTCGTCGCAGGTGGAGTCAAATCCGAAATCAACACCGGACGGTAGGCCTGAGACAGGTTGGTATAGAATTCTGAATTCTTCGTGACATGGTATTCTGCACCTGCACCAAAAAGCGCGAATGAGCGGCTTCGTGTGATGGGTTCCAAGAATTGCGGCACGCCATTCACTCGATTGAGTTGCCCTTGCATCGTAGACTGGATCTGCTCTAGACGGAAGCCTCCAGTCATCAGGAAGCGATCGCTGAGGCGAAAGACCTGCTCCACAAATGCGGCCAAATTGGTATTCGAAAAATCTAGGTCTCGCGCAAAGGGTCCTGCTGCCACGCTGTAATCCAGGTTTGAGCCTTTGGTTCCTACCCCAAGCTGCTTCCGATCAATCTGCCCATTGAAATAGCGAAGTCCACCTATGATCGATTGCTCTCTGCCAAATAGGGTATAAGAGGAGCTGAGTCGAAGCTCTGATCCATAAGAGGTGTAGTAGTCACGGTCCACTTGACGGTTTCCTTGGTCATCCTCCAAATTGATGGGACGAATGAAGCCCACACTATTGCGCTCGGCAAGGGTTGCATAAGCCTTCCAGCTGAGTTTGGTCTTTGGCGAGATTAGGTATTCGGCAGTAACAGCAGGAATGTACCAGGGCGTACTAAACCAGTTTCTGGCACGGCTACTTTGTTGGGGATCCTGCTCAAACTGTGCATCCGTCAATCCCCCGGGCTGCTGCGTATCGGCAGTCATATAGGTCATCTCCATGCCCAACTTTAGCCGGTTACTCGCTGCGTAGTTGACCACAAAGTGGGTATGGTGGGTATTAAATGCACCATTTTCTCGCCAGCCATTTCCTACGCGACGCTGGTAATAGGCGGTATAGCTCCATTTGCCTTCAGTGCCTCCCAGGTAGTTGAAGGAGCTAAACAGCCCATTGCTGCCAACGGTATTGACGGTCTCCGCGGTAAATCGGGTGGAAGGGTCTGGCTTTCTTAATACAAAGTTCATCAAGCCGCCAAATTGGGAGCCGTACTGCAAGGAAGACGCACCTCTTACGATTTCAATCTGCTCCACTACTTCCATGGGAGGGGTAAAATAAGCCTCAGGGTAGCCCATGGGGTCGGGTGTAATGTCGTAGCCATTCATGCGCACATTGAATTCCCAAGAGCGGTTGGGACTTAGTCCACGGCTGGCTACGCCGAGCTGCACACCAGAACCGTCGTTTTCCCAAATGCTGATACCGGGCGTTTTTGCAAATATCTGCCGGCTATTATTCATGGCTAGGTTGGCATTGAGGGCACCAATACGGATGACTTCGTTCTTTTTGCCGGCATTGATGCGGAAATCTTCTACTTCCGGTAGGTGACCTTGTCCTAGGATCCCGCGGCTGGCACTGATGCTAAATTCCCCGAGTTCAACGGCGGATTCCTGCAGCATAACCTCAATTTCTAGTTGGGTACCTGCCTCCAGAACCAACTCCTTTTTGAAGGATTGGAATCCCACTTGGCTGACAAGCAATTGGTAACTTCCTGCAGGAATATCCTTCAAGATGTAGGCACCTGATTGATCGGATTGAACTCCTCTAACGGTACCCTCTAGGTACACGGAAACTCCAGGGAGGGGCTGATTCTTTACATCGACGATGGTCCCAGATATGGAATTTTTCTGCGCAAAGCTACCGGAGGAAACTAGCGCAAAAGCCAGAAAAAAGAAGCAAACTAAAAGGGACCTCATATTCTTATTAAGACTTATTAAAAACAATAACACAAACATACAACCGCACGATTTACAAGTCAATTATTATTTAGAATTTTTCTACTTAATGATTTTTATGGGGATCAAAGAAGTTAACCCCTTGGTTAAAAACTTGTTTCAAACAGGATTAAAGGCCTTTTCCTCTTTCCTCCGCGGAGATGAATCGAAATCAATCCTTTGCGACTTTCCTGCCTGCCTACCGCAGGCAGGCTTTGCGAGAGTATTTAACTTCCTGATGGTGCCCCGTACGTACGGGGCACGTCTACCGTTTTCATTTGCTTCTTTCTAGTAACATAATGCTCCTCCGGAGCAAATATTTCAATAGGCCACCAGATTAAATTGAAAATCTGCGGGCCTTTTCTCCTTGAATCAGCGTGAATTAGCACATTCAAAAAATCCCCCTAACCCCCTTATCAAGAGCCTGTCCCGCAGAATTGCGGGAGAGAGTTGCATCCCTGCGATTCCCAGCCATTAATTAAGAAGTAAGATTTTCAGATGTTAAATATCTCTTAGGAGTCAGGAATCGAAATCAATCCTTTGCGGCTCTCTTGCTTTGCGACTTTGCGAGAGTTTTCCTTTTCGTCCGCCGCGGAAGATAAATGGGCTTGAACCGCAGCATTGCGGGGCAAGCCCAGTCACTAGTTTACCACCTTTAAAATCCGCGTAAAAACCTCCGTATTGGAATACACCCCTCTGAATTCTCCGGATCGCGCCCCATAGGCAAATAGCGGAACCAAAATACCGGTATGGTCGTCGCTATGAAACGCCAACTCCACTTCCCGCTTGTCTACATTTCCTTGGGGGAGGGTCACACCGCCTGTTTCATGGTCGGCAGTCACCAAGACTAAGGTTCCCGGATGCGTATCAGCATAGCGGATGGCTTCCGCAATGGTCCGGTCAAAGTCAAGCAGCTCCGTAACAATCGTGGAAGGGCTATTGGAATGCCCTCCTGAGTCAATTTTTGCAGCCTCCACCATCAGAAAAAATGGAGTTTTACCTTTCCCCAGGTAGGAACTTGCTTGCAAAAAGGCCTGAGAAAGGAAATTTCCCCTACCCGCCTCCATCCCCGGCATCCCTCCTTCGCTTGCAAAATGTGCTACACGCGATCCCTTCACCTCCGCAAGCTTTTGCAGGTCGGACTCAAGGGTAAACCCTGCTTGGCTCAACTTTTCTTTGTTAAAGGACCTTCCTCCACCACCAATGACCAAGTTCAAGGCGCTGTTAGGCAAGTAGCTCGCGATCTCCAACACAGCATCTCGCTCGGGATGGTGTGCATAAAAGGCGGCTGGAGTAGCTCCAGTTAGCTCGTCTGTTGTCACAAGACCAGTTTTGAAGCCCTTCAGACTCAAGAAATAGGGAAGATTTGGGATCGAATCCCCAGCCGCATTGAGTCCTAGCGCTCGGTTATTTGCTTTTTGGCCTGTAGCCATGGCGGTCGCTCCCGAGGCAGAATCCGTAGTGAAATCATCAGCTGCCTGTGTTTTGACCAATCCCAAATTTCGAATTTGAGTCAAGGAAAGTTGCCCCCCATTGGCAAAAAGGCCCGCAGAAATCTGTGCCAGACCATTCCCATCCCCGATAAGCAGGAGGACTTGTTTCACCCGCACATCCTGTCCGTCCACCGCATAGCTAGGGGTATAAACTTCCTGTGGACTAGGATTGGCATAGACATTTATTGTTAAGCTACGCAGGTACTTATTTGCCTCCGCAGGGCGATCGGTATTGATGTAATCGATACCCATTTCGTGAAAGGCACGCCAGGCTGTTTTGCCGTCAGGTGATGCCCAGAAGCGAACAGGGCGATTATAGGAATGAACCAAGTCGATAAAAGCCTGTAGCTGCTGACGCTGGGACTCCACGATTCTCCCCTTCCCATTCCACACTGAAAACCGAGGAAAACTCAAACTCACCATTCCAATCTTCTCCCAGGGCAAATCTGCCGTCAATTCTCTGCTTTGGTAATCAAAAAATACCCAAGATGGGTACTTCACATAGTCAGCAGCCTTGGGCCTACCTCCTGAAATAATGAGTTTTAAGCCCGAAGGATTTTCTGGAGAATAAAGCATAGCAGCATAGGGCTGTGTTTGCTTCACCAACAAATCAAGGGTGCTGTACGCTTCGGTTTTGATATCTACCAACAGATGAAAGTTAAACCCCTTAATCAAACCAAGGTCAACCCCCTGCTGGATCGGTTTCAAGTACAAATTTTCGAAAGTGCGGGGTGCTTGGATAGATGCTTTTTCATGCGCGACCATGAGCCCTCCCTCCTGCAAAATCACATCTACTTCGATGGAAGCACAGCCTGCACTAAATGCATCCCAAAAAGGAACAGGCTGAAGGTAGTCGTTGTGTGAATGGACCGCAAATGCAGCTTTGTTTTGCGCATACCCGCTAAAAGAGGCAAGTACACCAACGAAGAATAGGAGTTTTTTGAGCAATTTCATTCCCAAATCTACTGGCAATTCGTTACCTCAAGCTACTCAAAATCAATAGTTAACAAAAGAATAATGTTACCCCCTAAACATGGTATCATAACACTATGATGATGTAATTTTGACTTAATTCATATGAATTAATGAGAGCTTCATTGCTTAAACTCTAGGACATGAAAAACATACTTTTACTCGCTCTTTCTTTCGTGTTGTGCTTTCCGGTGCTTGCGCAAAAGCTCAACCAAACTCAAATCATTGGCAGCCACAATAGCTACAAAAGCGCCATGGCTCCCGAGATCCTTACCTACCTCCGCAGCATGAGTGCCAATACGGCCAATGGACTGGAGTACGAGCATGCACCGCTTGAAAAACAACTCGACATGGGATTGCGGAACCTTGAGCTGGACGTTTTTCACGACCCTCAAGGAGGCCGCTACACGCAGCCCAAAGGGATCGAAATGATCAAAAAGGGAGGGAATCCCAACTTCACCTTTGATACGGAGAATAAGTTGGCCATCCCTGGACTCAAAATGTTCCATGTGCAAGACATTGATTTTCAGTCACACTACCTCGTTTTTGCAGAAGCCCTTCAGGCTCTCAAAAAGTGGAGCAACGCACACCCAGATCACCACCCCATCTTTATTCTAGTCAATGCTAAGGATGCTCCCGTCCCCAATACGGTTCGTCCCCTACCCTTCACTGCCACGGCATTAGATAGCATTGACTTGGAAATCAGAACGCACCTCGGGCTAGAAAAGCTAATCATCCCAGACCAAGTAAAGGGAAGCTTTGCCTCCTTGGAGCAAGGTGTCCTCAACGGCAACTGGCCAGCGCTAGACCAGGCACGAGGTAAATTCTTATTTGTATTGGACGAAAGCGAAGAGAAAATCCGAACCTACCTGACCAAAAAGCCGAGCTTAGACAATGCCGTATTTTTCGTGAACCTCAAAGAAGGCAACCCAGAAGCGGGATTCCGTATCATCAATGATCCTGTGAAAAACGAAACCTACATCCAAGAACTGGTTCGAAAGGGCTATATGATCCGTACCCGATCCGACTCGGGCACGAAAGAAGCACGCACGGAAGATTATACCCAATTTGAAAAAGCAAAATCCTCAGGAGCGCAGGTAATCTCAACGGATTACTATCTCCCGTCCCAGCTATTCAAATCCACGTACAAAGTTTCTTTTGAAGGAAACCGGTATGAACGAGCCAATCCAGTACTTAACCCAAGTAAAAACTAAGTTGAAACCTAAATTTTGGGTTCCAGTAGCTCTTGGGACGGCGCTACAATTTTATGGCGGATCCGTTTTTGCGCAGCGAAACCCAGCGATCGCTTTTCTTTCGGACATCCATCTTCAAGAGGTGTATGCGGACTTAAATTCTGCAAAGTTTAAGGGTGTTCCCCATCCCACTACTGGGAAATTGGCGACGATTCGGACCATGGGTAGTCAGCTCAACTCGACCCGACTCTTCAACGAGAATTACTTTGCCTTACTAGCGGCCTTGGAGGAGCTGGCAAAGAAAAAAGTAAAACTGGTCGTCCTCCCAGGTGACTTTACGGACGATGGTCAGCCGATGAATGTCCTTGCCCTCCAGAAAATTCTCCAAGGATATGCGGAAAAGTACGACATGCGCTTTTTCATCACCACGGGCAACCATGACCCGGTCGCCCCTTATGGCGGGCCTGGCGGGAAAACTGATTTTCTGGGTACCCAAGGGCAAAACCAGGCGATAGCAAGCGACGCAACTGTATTTCCAGCCCTTGACGCAGCCATTTCTGACCAAATCTACCATTGGGGCTACGCAGAAATTTCAGAAGCCCTAGCTGATTTTGGTTTTTTTCCAGCAAAAAAAGACCTGTTTTGGACCCATCCCTTTGAAGCATTCAACTACGATAGCTACACCTGGGCCAATGCGAAATCCGGGGCCTCCCTGGACAAAAGAACCTACCTGCTCCCGGGAACGCAGCTTCGGGTACCCGATGCCTCCTACCTCGTAGAGCCTATGGAAGGAATCTGGCTCCTGGCCCTAGACGGCAATACGTATTCTCCTGGACCGAATACAAGCAATCCAAAGCCGGAAGATTGGTCCGGCTCCTCCGTTGGGGTCAACCTGAGCTCGAAAGTAAAATCCTACCAGCTCGCCTGGATTGAAAAAATAGCGGCTGAGGCCAAAAAACGAGGAAAAAGACTGATTTCCTTTAGCCACTATCCCTTGGTCGACTTTCATAACGGTGCTTCCGAGGACATGAAAGACCTGTTTGGAAAGGGGAAATTCCAACTGAGCCGTGTACCCGAAACGGATGTGAGCGAGGCCTACGCCCAGACTGGCCTTCAAGTCCATTTTGCAGGCCACATGCACATCAACCAAACTAGCACACACAAGACGCAAACAGGCGAGCAGCTGATCAACATTCAGGTCCCTTCCCTTGCGGCCTTTCCTCCTGCCTACAAGATCCTGGAGGAAAAGCAACCTGGAAAGCTCCACATTCAAACGGAGATTTTGGAGGAGGTCAACCGCATGGATGAGTTTTTTGAGCTCTACAGCATGGAGCACCGTTGGCTTACTACTGCCAATCCAAAGTCCCTCTGGAATAAGGAAATTCTCAAGGCTCCCGATTTCCTAGCCTACACCCAATTTCATTTGCGGGAACTGATTCGCTTGCGATTCATCAAATCAGACTGGCCCGAAGACCTTGGACTCCTCGTCAATGCACTGAATGCCAGATCCCTACAACAGTGGGCTGCTTTACCTGTGAAAAAAAAAGAAGCCTACCTCAATCAGCTCCTACTTGACCAACAAGCGTTGCCCGCTGATGCGTTTAAGACGGGAAGTTTGATGGAGGATTTTTACTTGATTAAAAATGGAGGAGACCTGGGCAAGACCTTGATTCCGCAAGAACGATTGAACGTTTATTTGCAGGCCTTTGCAGTAAAAAAAGCAGAGGATACGAAATCTAATCCACGTTCGAGCCAGCTAGCGGACTTTCTAAGCATCTTTTCCAGCCTTATCCAAAGCTTGCCATCGGATGATTTTGTGATTGACCTCCACAGCCTCGAGATCAAAAGTAGCCACTAATCAAAAGGTAGCCAGAAGAACATAAAAAAACCGATCGACAAATGCCGATCGGTTTTTTAGTTTAAAAAGTTAATTTATCCTCGCAGTTATATTTGGTCTTTACCTAGTAATGGCAGGGTCCGCTTTCTTGACAGTAACCAAAGGAAAATAAGCTTTGAAGTTAAGTTAACTGAGCTGTGGACCGTCAACTGTAGTCTGTCGACGATTATCCGCTTAATTCAATCTCCTTTTAATACCACATTTAGAATTGCGGATAATCAGACTTAATATCCTGGGTTCTGAACTAGGTATCCTTTTTCGTTAGAAGAACCGTCAATGGCTCTCTGAGGAATCGGGAACAATCTTTTGTTTGGATCAGAGCTTGTCTTACCGGTCCAGGAGCTCTCGTACTTGCCAAAACGGATTTGGTAGTTTCTTCTGAACGCTTCCCAATACAACTCAAAACCAGATTCTCTAAATAAAGAGTTGAGATCAATAGAAGTCAACGCTTTAGGAGTTTGGCTTGGACGTGCATTTCTTGAAGTTCTCAAGGTATTGACATCAGCCAAGGCACCTGCATTGTCTCCATTTCTCAATTTAGCTTCAGCACGCATCAGGTAAATTTCACCCAAACGAATCAACACCAAGTCGACACTGCTGTAAGAACAGCAATCTGGACCTGTGCTGCTAAACTGGTACTTTGAGAATCTGTAACCTGTGTTGTGCAAGCTTCCTTGTTCGGTGAAGTCCACCTGCAAATTGTGGTTCACATAGGTTCTGTTGGCACCGCTAGTTCTTGCATTGATTACTGGATAAATTCTCACTTTGCCATCAGGACATAGGATGATTTTTCCAGTTGCGTCTTTTCTTGGACCCCAAATCACACCACGGATGATGCCACGGTCAATTTGGAAAGACTTTGCATCCACGCAATAGTACTGATCCGTGTCATTTGCAGGAGTAATACCCGTCAAGTTCTGTAAGTTTGCAGGAACCATCGTTTGCTTCATGCTGAAACGAGCATCTGCCACCGCTGGATCAACCGCACCATAGGCATCTACCCAAGTTTGGTAGAAATCTGTCGTCATCGCCGCAGCATCAGTACCACGGGTATTTGGGAATTCAGGTCGAGGAACTTGGTCACCAGAGATGGACCAGTACTGCCATCTTTGGTGCTCCGTCTGCAATACACCGCGCTGATCCATCGCGAAGATCAACTCACGGTTGGTGCTATTGTTGTCGCCAAAAATGTCGAAATACTCCGCAGAAAGCGCATAAGGTCCAGCAATGATTTCGTTGGTATACTTGATCACATTATCCATATCTTCTTTTTTGAAGACAGGAGTTCCGTAAGGAGCACGATACACTGCAGCATTCAAGTACAATCTTGCCAATAGTGCTTTTACAGAAAACTGGTTAAGTCGACCAGGACCTTTATCACTTTTGATTACGTCTCTTACAGAAAGCAATTCCTTTTCAAGGTAAGTAACGGCTTCCTGTCCTCTTAAGATCTCAGATTTTGCGTTAGAAGCATCTTTCTTGAATACCAAACCCCAGTTGTCAAGAATCATCATGTTGATGTAAGCCTTCATGGCAACCATCTCATACAACGCGTCCTGGGCAGCAGCATTACCCTCTTTCACTTCCAATCTCATTCGCTCTTCTGCAGTCAATGCTCGGGACAATCCAATGGTCATGTTGGTCCAAGTATCTCCTACTAAGCTGTTACCTGGTGTAGTGAGGTGCTGGTGCACTGCGATGAACTTACCTCCATCAAACCAGTCTCTTCCGCCTCGGTAAGGAAGGATTGCTTCGTCAGAGGCAATCTCCTGCAAACCAAATTGCGTCGTATGTAACCAGATCGCTCCTCTCAAAAAGCCATAAACTGGCCCAATTGAACCGCTGACTACTTCAGCCTGTCCAGATCCCGCTAGGGATTCATCGATGACCTCTTCTTCTAGCGTTGTACAACCAAAAAATGCGAAGAAGAACACAGTTAACGGCAACAATTTGAATACTAGTGATTTTTTCATTTTATATCGATTTTATAAATCTTGAATTGTTATTAGAACGTAAGGTTGAGACCAATCAAGAAGGTTCTAGCCTTAGGATACGTAAATCGGTCGATACCGAAGGTTTGAATACCTGCTGAAGTTGAACCTGTATTTACTTCTGGATCAAAACCAGTATACTTCGTCAACACAAATAGATTTTGACCGGTCACAGAGAATTGAATGTTTTGAAAAGCATTGCTTAAGCCTACTTTACCTGGCTTTACATTGTACGCAAGGGTGGCGTTATTCAATCGTAGGAAAGATCCATCTTCTAGGTAACGGGTAGAGACAATGTTGGCATTGGCCAAGGTCTCATTCGGGTACTGCACTGCAAAGTCTGTGGTATTGTTTGACTGTGCCAACAAGGCCTTAGGGAATAAGGTCATGTTTGTGTGGTTATACACCTTGCTTCCAGACATCCCGTTAAAGTTTAAGCCCAACTGGAAATCCTTGTAGTTGAAGTTGGAATAGAAACCATAGATGAATTTTGGTATCGCACTACCAACAACGGCTCTGTCGGTATCCAATACTTTACCATCCTTGTTTGTATCCTTGTATATACTGATACCATCCTTTACTCCTTCAAACTGGTACATGTAAAATGCGCCAATCGGCTCATTGTTGATGTATCCGTTGATGGTAGCACCGGTCTGTCCAGAACCCTGAGCTGCACCAGTAACCAAAACAGCATAAGGAGAATCAACCACTTTGTTTTGGATATAGGTAACGTTACCTCCCACATTGTAAGTAAATGAACCCTTTGGATCAGAGTTGTAATCCAAGGCCAATTCCCATCCGTTGTTCACAATCTTCATGTTTGGAATATTATTCCAAAAAGTAGAGGTAGGCTGAATAGGGTCAGCTGGAACGACTTCCAAGAGAATGTTGGAAGATTCCTTGCTGAAATAATCCAAAGTACCTGTCAATCTAAAGTTGAACAAGGCGAAGTCAACACCAAAATCTAGCTGAGAAGAAACTTCCCACTGCAAATCCGGGTTGGCCAATCGCGTGTACGTAATTCCGTAAGGATACTTATCAATTGTCGTTGCTGCTGGATCGATAGGGTAGGTATTAAAGCTTCCTGCACCTGTCGCTAATCTGTTTTCAGAGAAACTTGCTAGTGTGATTTTGGAAGGAATTTCCTGGTTACCTGTCACACCGTAGCTAGCACGAACTTTCAAGTTATTGAAGAAAGAGTTGGCCATAAAGCCTTCGTTAGTCACGTTCCATCCCAAAGCAAGGGAAGGGAAGTAGCCATACTTGTTGTTGGCTCCAAACTTGGAAGAACCGTCAGCTCTAAACGTTGCGGTTACAAGGTACTTATTGGCATATGCGTAATTCACACGGCCAAAGTAGGATTGTAATTCATTTCGTACAGCCCCAACACTTGCAGCAGTTGGGAAGATTACTGTACTAGTCTGATCTTGGTATCTTGGCTCTACGGCGTTATTTACAAAACCCTGGAAAGAATAGGTCCTGCTTTCATCGCGCAAATCTTGGTAAGAGTGTCCAGCCAAGAAGGTCAAATTGTGAGACTTCAAAGACCAGTTGTAGCTTAAGGTATTTTCTACAAGCTGGTTGGTATTGGGATCAAAGATCGCATCCAAGGCACCATTCGAAATATTACCCTCATTTACTACCGAAGGAAATGGCTTGTACTGTATATCACGATTGGTTGCTGAATAATCCACACCAAAGTTCAACTTGTATACCAAACCCTTCGCAAGCTGAAGAGAAGGAGAAACAGAAGCCAATATTCTATTATTGGTAGCGATGTCCTTATAGATCATATTTCTTCGCAATGGATTAAGCGAATTGGTTGGCAACGCAGTAGGCTGGCCATTGGTGTACGCAGGAATCGTTGGGTTCAAGGTCAGCATGTCGCTGATGATCGAAGTAATCGCAGGACGTAAGTTCTCGGTACGAGAAGCAGTCAAGTTGTAGTCCACGTTCAACTTACCATTTAAGGCCTTCTGGGTGATGTTCAATTTACCAGAGTAACGCTTTAGGTTGCTGTTTTTCAAAATACCATCCTGATCCTGGTAGCCCATTGAAGCGAAATAGGAGAACTTGTCATTGGCTGCACCACTTAAAGAAAGGTTTGCATTTTTAGCAACGCCCACTTGAGTCAATTCGTCTTGCCAATTGGTATCTCCTTTCAAATCCACCAAGGTTCCACCTACAGCCTTTACTTGCGTACGGAAAGTGTTCGCATCAAATACAGGAAGTTGGTTTGGAAGAGAAGAGAAGCCAGTAGACAAATTAAGGTTTACCTGTCCTTTACCTGATCCTTTTTTGGTAGTGATTACTACTACTCCGTTGGATGCTCTTGAACCGTATACTGCTGTGGCACTCGCATCTTTCAAGACGTCAATGCTCGCAATATCGGCTGGGTTAATGAAGTTCAAAGGGTTTGTAGCCACACCTGTAGAGGAGTTGTCCAACAAGAAACCATCCACTACATAAAGTGGCTGTGTTCCTGAGCGCAAGCTACCTACTCCTCGGATGATCACATTTTGATTTGCTCCTGGCTCACCACTCACAGAGGTGATGGCCACACCAGCCAATTTACCCTGCAATAGTTCACCTGGGTTGTTCACCACACCTTTGTTAAAATTTTCGCTTTTTACAGAAGAAATTGCCCCTGTAATATCGGCACGTTTCTGAATACCGTATCCTACAACCACAATTTCGTTCAGCTCAGAACTGTCTGGCGTTAATTGGATAGATAAGGTGGTTAATCCATTTACTGAAACTTCCTTGGAGTCATAGCCCAAGTAGGAAATTACCAAAATGGCATCTGCTGCTACATCAAGGGTAAACTTACCATCCAAGTCTGTGATAGTCCCTGTGGTAGTTCCTTTAACTAAAATAGAAGCTCCTGGCAAGGCAGCTCCTGTTTCATCAAGTACGGTGCCTGTTACCTTATCGAATTTTTCAACTTCGGAAGTAACCGTCTTAAACGCGGTGGCTGCCTGGCTCATCTCAGGCAAGGCAAACACGAGCGCAGTGCATAACAACAGGCTCAGTTTTACTTGTAGGCCATTTGTAAAATTTTTCTTCATGAATAAAATAATTTTATAGATTACCCTCAAAATTGGAATCTTAAAAACTAGAATCATTCACCAAAAAATTATGGTTCTATTATCTTATGATACCCTTCAACTGGCAAATATTAAGTTAAGCGCAAAGTTAAATTCAAAGTACGCATCAGTATGTAACCTTAAATTTACAATTAGTTAAAAACTTGAAAATTTAGGGTGCTTAAAGTGATTTTAATCATAGTTTATCTCCTTGTAAACCAGCTACCTTGACTGAAAGACTTGGAAACAAACAATCCAATTTTGGATCCAAGTCCTTCACTAAACCAAGGTACACATGGAATCAACTGCCTTTAAAAAGATCGGACTTTGGATGGACCAAAGCCATGCCCTCTTCCTCGGCTACGACAAGGAAGAAGCTACCCTCCTCGAAGACCTGCCCTCAGGTATTGTGTCTAGGTCAAGAATTGCCGGAGAGGGAAGTGATACCACACTCTTGGGACCATCCCCTGGTCCTGCGAGCAACAACGAGAAAAAAAAGAACAACATCCACAGCAACCAACTCAATGCCTACTTCCACCAACTGGAGAAAAAACTAATGGACAAGGAGGAACTCCTGCTTATGGGTCCTGGAGTGACCAAAACCCATTTTTTTCACCATTTACGGGAAAATAAACACTTCAGTAAACTAAAAATAGAAGTAATCGACGCAGACAAAATGAGCGAGAAGCAACTCCTAGCCAAGGTGAAGCATAAATTTTCACCCCGGAGTTGAGCCTAACTTCTCAGCGGCAGCAAGCCTGAAGAAAGCAAGATCCCTACTTTCAAAAAACGTGTTTCGGATGTATATTTCTTCTTTAAATCCACAGGCTTGTATGGCTAACTATCAATTTGCTCAGACCCCCCTCTTTTTTCTGCTACTCGCATCTTTTTTTGCCTGCAAATCCGGCAGCACTGAAGAAGTAAACGTGGAAGACAGCACAGCGCTTCCCCGCTTTACCCTTATCCCAACCGACACCTTTCCATTCAATAATTTTGTGGATTGCAACATGGCCGAGGCCTGGATCGGAGACACGCTGCGGATTTTCCCTGGCAAGTATGGAGAAGATCCGGTCTGGGGCTATGCCAGAGACCTCAAATTTGCCTCTGGCCCCAACGCCGATGTGGTCTTCAGTACTCCTGCCACGGACTACATCGCTCCCACCCTTCCCAAAAACGCACCTATTGGTCAGCCCGGCCTCCACGGCGCAATATGGTTTGAGACGGTCTACCAAGACGAGCGGGATCCTTCTGGCAAAACGCTCTACGCCATCTACCACAACGAAAATTACCCAGAAACCCTCCCCTACAATCCAAAGACAGGGGAAGGATACTTGGACAAAAATTGGCCCTTGGGACTCACTGACCGCATCACGCCTGCAGCGGTACCGCGAATTGGCGTCATGAAGTCTACCGATGGGAGTTGGAACTGGGACAACAAGGGCTTGCTTCTGGAAGATCAGCAATCCCGCATGATCCTCAATCCGCACAACAGTTCCAAAACCTTTGCCGGCGGCGTGGGCGACCCGAGTGCAGTAGCAGTAGGCGACTACGTGTACTTATTTTATGGAGAATATGGCTACCCCGGCACCTATGATCCAGCTACCTACGCCCCCACAATCGAACAGTCTGGGCAGTGCATCTCTGTGGCCCGCGTCAAGATTTCGGATTTGGATCAGCCGCAAGGGAAGGCCAAACGATGGGATGGCACTGGATTCAATGCGCCTTGGAATGAGTTTGGTAAATCGATTGCCACCCTACAAATTCCCAAAGAAAAAGGCGGAGGACCAGCCTCTTCCGGAGCAGGAGGATTCCACTGGGGTCCATCCGTGAGTTGGAACACCTACCAGGAATGCTGGGTCATGCTCATGGGACACGTGGAAGGGCCGCGATGGATTGGCGACAAGCTGTACATCTCCTTCAACCCCCATCGGGAACTCGGCGAAGGCAACAATTCCCAAGCCTGGTCTATCCCCCAAATCCTGGTTCAGAAACTGGGGCATGTGCTCTGGTACCCCTCTTTGCAGCCACTCAACACGCCCGAAGATATTGCAGCAAAAAATACCAGCCTCAAACTGGGCAAGCGGGCACGCCTATTTTTCAAGTACTCAGACCTGGGACGGTATTTTTCAGAATACATCGTGGAATTCGAGAAGTAGGAAAAGAATCCCCCCTTATTTCTTTTGCAGCTGGGCTACCGCAGTTTCCAAATAGGGCAGCCATTCGGGAGCTTGTCGCTCCGCATAGGATGCCAAAAAATAGGATAAGGAGGGCACAAATGGTTCCATTCGCAATTGCATACCGACCTGCTCAAGCGTCTTGTCCCCCTTGGATACATTGCAACGGTTGCAGGCGGTCACCAAATTGGTCCAGGAGGTTTTGCCTCCCTTGGATCTCGGGGTGACATGGTCGATCGTCAGCTGCTTTACACTGCCGCAATACTGGCATTGGCCTCGGTCCCTGCGAAACAAGTTGGCCCGATTCAGCAGCACTCCTTTGTAAGGAATGTGTTTGTAATGTGCCAGTCGGATCACCGAAGGATAGGCATAGCACCGTGATACAGTTCGGATTTCGAGTAGCTCATAACTGCTGAGCAGCTGGGCTTTTTCCATCAGCAGCAAGACCATGGCTTTTTGGGCAGGCACTACTGCAATGGGATAATGATCTAAATTCAACACCAACACCCGCTTTTCCATCCCCTAGTTGACAAGTCTGTACATCTTTACCTCCACTTCAGTGGGCGTGCTATCCATCAAAAACTCCTCCCAATCTTCCAAATCAGTCTTCTGCATCCGGTGATCCATCCAAAAGACTTGTTCGGCACCCAGATACATGGCATAGTAGGATTGCTTCTCCACCGCGTCCCAAGCCACCATTAAGTCTCCGGGCTCCACTTCCTCAGGGGTGATTACCTTGCCAGGAAGTTTCCCAGTAGGCCAAGCATAGCCCCCCATCGAAAAAATCAAGGGGAATACATGGCTGGCATCCATCCCAAAAATACTTCTCCCTCCTGCCTGAAATGGAGCATTCAAAAATCGCAAGGTGAGCTCCAACAGTTCCTCCCGATTGGCCTTGAGCGCAAAGGGTCTGTAGGTGCCCGTAAATCCCAAATGATCCTGCCAGTTGAATAATTCTTTTTCTGAAAAATGGAGTTTGCTGCCCGGCAGCAAGTACAGGTGCGTATCCTGGTAGTCGATCGCAGCAATGGGGCTGGTGACCACCTGAAAATCTTGGTTGAGAAAAGTATCGTAGGCTTCGGCAGTGATCTCCTTGATGGACTTCGCCCACACCCATCCGCCGGTAGCGCTATCCTCGTGGTACACCTTAAACCATTCCCTGTCGGAGGTGAGTCCGGTAAGCAAGTAACACTCGCCAAAAAGGAATTGGGTAACGAGTGCGGAATCTGTTTTGGGACGAAGGTAAACAGGCAGTACGGTCTGCCTCACAATGCCATAGGCATCAATCAAAGGCCATTCTTTGGAGCTCCCTTTTCGCATCTTTTTCCTTCAGGTCCTGCCGTTTGTCGTGATTTTTCTTCCCTCGCGCCAAGGCAATCTCTAGTTTGGCCTGACCACGATCGTTGATAAATATACGAACAGGTATGATTGTTAACCCCTTTTCTTGCGACTTAGTTTGGAGTTTGACCAACTCTTTTTTCTGAAGCAATAACTTACGGTCACGAATCGCCTCGTGGTTGTAGCTACTCGCCATGCTGTAGGGAGCAATGTGCATCTGCCGAATGAAAAGTTCGTCCTCAAAAAATACACAAAACGCCTCCGTCAAGGATACCTTGGCCTCCCGAATGGATTTGATCTCAGTACCTTTCAGCACCAAGCCCGCCACGTAGGTGTCCATGAATTCAAACTCGAAGTTTGCCTTCTTGTTTCGGATGTTGACAACCTTTTCAAATCGATTGGACTTGGACATATTAGAATTTCATTTTGGCCAGTGGAGCGATGTCGTAGCCGACAAAGTCCCCACGAAGGTACTTGAAATGCGCAGCCATCGCAATCATGGCGGCATTGTCGGTGCAATATTCAAATTCAGGCACATAAAGGGTCCAGCCTTTGCGCTGGGACAGTGCCGAAAGTGCAGCTCTCAAGCCTGAATTGGCGGAAACCCCTCCGGCTATCGCTACTTCGGTGATGCCATATTGCTTCATGGCTTCCTTGAGCTTGATCAGCAGCATCTCCACCAAGGTGTACTGAATGCTGGCGCACAAGTCAGGTAAATTTTCAGTGATGAAATTGGGATTCTCTACCAATCGATCCCGAAGAAAATACAAGACTGCAGTTTTAATTCCGGAAAAGGAATAATTCAAACCAGGCATCCGCGTTACCGGAAAAGTAAAGGCCTTGGGATTGCCCTCTTTGGCATACCGATCCAGAACTGGGCCGCCTGGATAAGGCAGTCCAAGAAGCTTGGCCGTCTTGTCAAAAGCCTCACCCACCGCATCATCCTGCGTTTCACCGATTAGCTCCATAGTCAAGTGATCCTTTACCAGCACCAACTGGGTATGACCTCCACTGACCGTCAAACAAATAAAAGGGAAGTTGGGCCTTGGCTCCGCAATAAAATGGGCCAATACGTGCGCCTGCATGTGATTGACATCGATCAGGGGAATGTCAAGGGCCTTGGCAAAGGCTTTGGCAAAGCTTACCCCAACCAGTAGGGAGCCCATCAAGCCTGGACCACGGGTTACTGCAATGGCAGTGAGCTCTTTTTTGGAAATTCCTGCGGTAGAAAGTGCCTCATGAACCACTGGGATTAGATTTTCCTGATGTGCTCGAGAAGCCAATTCGGGAACTACACCCCCATATTTTTCATGAACTGATTGTGTAGCCACAATATTATTGAGTACTTTGCCATTAACTATAATGGAAGCAGAGGTCTCATCACAGGAGGACTCAATAGCAAGTATAGAAATATCGGTTGTACCCATTGGAAAATAAGGCCAAAGTTACGGATTTTTTACACAAAGCTTTCCGAGTAGTGAGTTGGTCTGTCTTTTCCATGCTACTCCTACTCATCGCGCTCGGCCTCTTCCTGCAAACTTCCTTCGTTCAAAATTGGCTTGTCGACAAAGTCACACGAACCCTCAGCGAAAAGACAAAGTTCCGCACGGAAATAGGAACCATCCAGTTGAGCTGGTGGGATGCGGTGACCTTGGAACAGGTGCAGGTCTTTGATCAGCAGGACAGTCTGATGATTGGAGCCGAACAGCTGTATGCGGACTTCTCCATTATTTCCCTGCTCCCCCCTGGAGATCCTCAGCTAGACCTCATTCGGATCGAAAAAGCACGCATCCACCTAATCAACCACGTTGGAGATTCTACCTTAAACATCAACCGATGGATTACCGCACTTGGAGAGGCTTTCGGAAGCACAAGCACTGAAGCCCCTACTTCACGGTTTTTTATCAATGACCTTGAACTTCGTCAATCGACATTTGCCTACAGCGACCTGCAAGCCCCTGCCATTACCGAAGGCTGGAACTACAACCGAATGGAATGGACCGAGCTATCGGCCAATGCTGCTGATTTCCGCTTGGATGGATCCAAAATTGCGATTGAAATCGGTGATTTAACCGTAAATGAGCGCTACACAGGTCTCCAAATCAAGCAATTCGAAACCCAAATCAACTACAGCCCCGAGGCCTTGGAGTTGAAAGATTTAAACCTTAGAACGGAAAAAAGCCAAATCAAAAACTTCCTGCGCCTCGAGCCAAAGGGCCCAAAGGGCTTTGAAGATTTTGTGAATGACGTAAACCTGATCCTGTCCTTTGATGAGACGGTGCTTGATCTCTCTGATATCCGTCGCTTTGCACCTTCCCTGCCTGCTATCGAAGATGCACTGAATTTGAGTGGTGAACTCAAAGGCACCATTTCAGACCTATCGACAGATGAATTTCTAGTGCGCATGGGTAAAAAAACTGCACTTTTTGGATCTTTTCAAATTGATGGGCTACCCCAACTTGACAGCACTTTTCTTCGGGTAGATTTAAAGAATTCGGTAATCTCCGCTAAGGACTTGAGCCCCTACCTCAATCCAGCGGCTCAAAAAGAATTGAATAAATTCAACACCATCCGTTTTGACGCAGACCTCTCCGGCATGCTGCATCGCTTCACGACGAATGGCTCCTTCAAAACCAATATCGGCAACCTAAATGGGCGGATAGATTACGAAAGCAAGGACAAGATGGCCACCATCACCTCCCGCTTGCGTGTGGACAATTTGGACTTGGGCCTGATTCTCGAAAATCCCGAACTCTTTCAAAAGGTTTCCCTTGAAGGAAATATTCAAGCCAAAGGGAAATCCTTGGAAACTGCACTCGTAGATCTCAATGCGAGTATCAGCGAAATTGGTATCAATAACTACCGCTACACGGGCATTCAAACAGATGCGATCTATGGCCTCAACTTGTTCCGTGGCAACCTATCCATTGACGATCCAAACCTCAAATCAAAAATCAAAGGATCGCTCAACCTGAACGAGGGCATAGATTCGGTCAACCTTGTGGTAGATCTAGAAACTGCATTTTTGGATCGACTCAACCTGACCGATACCCCACTATCCCTAAGCGGAAAGTTGGAGATGGATACCCAAGGAATTACGCTGGACGATGTTCAAGGGATTGCCAGAGTACGCGATTTGAAAGTAAACTACCAAGATCGCTCCTTGGATGCCGGAGATTTTTTACTTCAGTCTGTTTTTACTGGCGACACTCGAACGCTCTCCTTAAACTCCGACTACTTGTCGATGTCTGCATCAGGACAATATGAGCTGGAGCAAATAAGCAAAGACCTGCAAATATTAGGCAATCAATACCTCGCTATCCTGCTCAATGAAACTCCTCCACTGGCTGACTTAAAAGTTAATTTTTCCAAGGATTACAACTTGGATTTGAATATCCGCATGCGGGATATCAATCCCTTGATTCACCTCTTTGAGCCAGAACTCAGCATCTCCAAGAACAATATCCTGGAAGGGGCCTTTTACCAAACTACGGAGAATACGGTCTTCAACTTTTTTACTTCCTTGGATACGATCACCTACAAAGGAAATACCGCTTTTGACACCAATATTGACTTCAACACCTCCAAAATCATCAACAGCAACGATATTTTGGCCTCCTTCTATGTGTATTCCAAAAAGCAAGAAGTAGGAGAAACCATTGGCTTTACCAACCTCGGGATAGAGGCAATCTGGGACCAAACCAATCTTGACCTCTTGTTGAGCCTGGACCAGGACTCTACGCAAAGTAAGGCGAGAATTGAAGCGGAAACACAATTTACGAATAAGGGAACTTTCCTGAAGTTTAAGCCATCCCTCCTTCGCGTGTTGAACCGAGAATGGCAGTTTGACCCAAACAACCTCCTGAGCTTACAAGATGGAGCCATTTCCTTCGACAACCTGCGCGTTTCAAATGAAGGGCAGTCCTTAGGTTTGCAAGGAAAAATCAGCTCGAATCCAGAAGAGACCCTTGAACTAGAGATCAAAGACGTTTCGCTGGACATCCTCAATACCTTCAGCACCTTGGATGTAGAAGGTACTGCGGATGGCAGATTTCAAGTGGCTTCGCTTCAAGATCAAGCCACCCTCGATGGCACCCTCCATGTGGATGGCTTAGAAATAAATGATTTCCCAATTGGGGAGGTCGACCTCTCGGCCAAAATGGATGGGAGGGACTTGCGACTCAAACTGGAAAACTTCTTCAACGAACAGAAGAAGATAGCGATTGATGGCACGGTAGACTTGGACTCGAACAACCTTGACTTTGACGCGAAACTCACCCAAGCAAATCTGGTGATCTTCGAGCCTTTCCTTTCCATGTACATTTCCAATCTAGGGGGAACCTTGTCGGGCAACCTCCAACTTCAGGGCAATTTGGATAGCCCTGAACTGATCGGTAGTGCACGCGTGGAGCAAGGCAAGCTCCGCATCAACTACATGAATACTTCCTACCGGGTGGACGGTAGCATTCTATTCCGCCCTACACAATTTAGTTTTCAAGACCTCGCATTTCGCGATAGCAACGGCAATCGTGCCACCTTCGTAGGCGGTATCAACCACCAAGGATTCTCCTCCATTTTCTTAGACATCAACTCCCAGCTGACCAATTTTCAGGTCTTGAATACGAGTTCCAAGGACAATGAACTGTTCTATGGCACTGCCTATGCTACAGGTACCCTCGCGATCAAAGGGAGTTTGAGCAATCTTGATGTCACTGCGCGCGTGACTTCGCAGCCCAACACCCGAATTTCAATACCCCTGACAAGCTCCAAGGAACAATTTCAAGAGGACTTTATCCAGGTAATCAATGTCCAAGATACCGTTCGAATTAAGGCTTTAGCCGAAGAAGTCAAGCGACTGGAGATTGAAAATATCCGGATGAATTTTATCATGGACGTGACTCCCGATGCGTTCACGGAGATCATCATCGACCCCAGAACGGGAGAAAGTATTCAAGGCAGGGGTAAAGGAACACTCAACATGAATATCGATACGCAGGGTAATTTTTCCCTTGCTGGCAACTACGACATCGTGGAAGGAAAGTATAATTTCTCCCTCTACAACGTGGTCAAAAAACAATTTATCGTACAACCTGGAGGAAGAATTACCTGGTATGGGGATCCTTACACGGGCATCATAAACCTGAAAGCCGGTTACGAGGAAAATGTGTCGCTGCAGCCCCTACTCAATGCAAACAGTACCGAACAGGAAAATAGCCAAATGCGAAGACGATTCCCCGTCAAAGTGCTGATGGACCTCCAAGGCGAGCTCCTTTCACCTACCTTCAAGTTTGGCTTCGACTTCGCTGCTTTCCCTTCGAGTGGAGACATACAAACCACCATTTCAGCCTTCCAAAATCGTGTAGCCGCCGACGAACAAGAGATGAATCGGCAGGTTTTCTCTGTCATCGTGGCTCAAACCTTATCCCCTGAAGGACAATTTTCAGGAGGGCCTACCCTCTCTTCTAGCTTGGGCAACCTGCTGTCTTCCCAAATCAACCGATTTATGGGGCAGCTTGACAAAAACTTAGAAGTTTCCATTGACCTGGCTACTTTAGATCAAAATGCGCTCGAAAACTTCCAAATCAGCGTGGCACGAACCTTCCTAGATGGTCGTCTACGCGTATCTCGAGACGGTGGATTTACAGGTAACAATGGAACTGCCAGTGCTGCCTCTATCATTGGCGATTGGCAAGCAGAATATTTGATTACGGAAGATGGGGTCTACCGCCTGCGCATTTTTAATCGCAACAATTTCAATACGTTTACCTCACTTTCACTCTCCCAAAATGTGCTTTCTTACGGAGCTTCGGTCACCCAAAATGTGTCCTTTAATTCCTTCAATGAGCTCTTCCAAAAGTTGGCCCGAAGAAAGGCCGAACGCCTCAAGCTCCAAGATTCCGATGATTTTTTGCGAGAAGACTATGGGGTAAAGGAAGGTTGGAAGCCCATCAAACTTGAAAATCTACCCCTCAAAGACGACTACATCCCGCCAGTGCGCCAAGAGAAAATTCCTCCCAAGGAAAATTGAAATCGAATCTGCGGGGAACTTCTTTCACGCTGATCAAAGAAGAAAAAAACCGCTGATTTATTTGCGGGATTTCTCCATGTTCCGCCGTGGCGGATAAAGAGAAAAAGTACCCTAACTCAGCCCAATAGATCTGCGGAATTTTTCTGTGCTAATCTGCGTAAACCTTTTTTTTTACGCTGATCAAAGAAGAAAAAAAACGCTGATTTATTTGCGGGATTTCTCCATGTTCCGCCGTGGCGGGTCGGTTAATTTTTGCTAATTAAAAAATATTGATTCTATACAGCAAGATCCGCGATAGCGGATCCAACCATGCATAGCCATGGGTGAAACCCATGGTGGATTTGAATGTAAATAAGGCGTCCACGACCCGCAGCTGCGGGTCGAACAAGTAATGGATTATTTTCACGCTGATCAAAGAAGAAAAAAACCGCTGATTTATTTGTGGGATTTCTTCGTCTTCCGCCGTGGCGGATAAAGAGAAAAAGTACCCTAACTCAACCCAATAGATCTGCGGAATTTTTCTGTGCTAATCTGCGTAAACCTTTTTTTTTACGCTGATCAAAGAAGAAAAAAAACGCTGATTTATTTGCGGGATTTCTCCATGTTCCGCCGTGGCGGGTCGGTTAATTTTTGCTAATTAAAAAATATTGATTCTATACAGCAAGATCCGCGATAGCGGATCCAACCATGCATAGCCATGGGTGAAACCCATGGTGGATTTGAATGTAAATAAGGCGTCCACGACCCGCAGCTGCGGGTCGAACAAGTAATGGATTATTTTCACGCTGATCAAAGAAGAAAAAAACCGCTGATTTATTTGTGGGATTTCTTCGTCTTCCGCCGTGGCGGATAAAAAGAAAAATTACGCTGATTCAACCCAATAGATCTGCGGGATTTTTCTGTGCTAATCTGCGTAAACTTTTTTCACTCCGCCGCCGCGGATAAATGGAAAAAACACGCAGATTTAGTTCATTGTAGCACCATTAATTTACAAGTGCCCAAAGAAACTTTTGAAGTTCAGATAGATGGGCGGTGATCTGCCTGCAGACCGTGGTCTGTCGACAATTAAAATTTTTAAACAATTTCAAGCTACTCGCTATTCTCTACCTAAAGAACATGTATGAAAAAAATTAGCCTGTGCTGGTTTCGCCGCGACCTCAGAATAGAAGATCAGACGGCACTGTTTTACTCCTTGCAACAAGAGGAGCAGGTCCTGCCTCTCTTTATTTTTGACCGCCACATCCTAGATGCCTTGGAGGAAAAAACCGATGCCCGGGTTACCTTTATTCATCAGCAGATCGCAAACCTGAAAGCATTTTTTGAAAAACAAGGGAGTTCCATGCTAGTCAAGTATGGCCATCCAGAGCAAATTTTTCAGGAGCTTTTACAAGAATATGCGCTACAAACAGTCTACACCAACCGGGATTACGAACCCTATGCGCAATCAAGAGATGCACAAATAGAAGCCCTGCTTCGCGAAAAAAACATTCCCTTCCTATCCTTCAAGGATCAAGTAATCTTTGAGCCCGGCGAGATTCTAAATGGCTCCGGAGAATTTTACAAGGTCTTTACCCCCTACAGTAGAAATTGGTTGGAGAAATTTAAACAAACCCTCGTACAGCCCCTCCCACCTGCCAACTGGAAAAACTTAGTTCAGAGTTCCCCGCTACCCATGCCTTCCCTGTCGGACATGGGTTTTACCCCCTCAGCCATTGAAATTCCAAGTAGCGAACTCGACGAGGAGATCGTTCGTCACTACGAGGAGCGTCGAAATTTTCCAGCACAGCGAGGCACCAGCCGCTTGGGTATTCACCTCCGATTTGGCACCCTATCCATCCGTCGGCTCGCCCTCAAGGCTGCAGCACTCAACGCCACCTACATGAATGAATTGATCTGGCGGGAATTTTATGCAATGATCCTGGGTCACGCCCCTCAGGTAGTCGATCGCGCTTTCAAACCCCAGTACGATCGCATTCCTTGGAGAAATAACGAGGCCGAATTTACCGCCTGGTGTGAAGGTACCACAGGCTATCCCATCGTGGATGCAGGCATGCGGGAACTGAACCACACAGGATTTATGCACAACCGGGTGCGCATGATTGTCGCCTCCTTCCTCACCAAGCACTTGCTGATTGACTGGCGCTGGGGAGAGGCTTATTTTGCAAAAAAATTACTCGACTTTGAACTGGCCTCTAACAACGGAGGCTGGCAGTGGGCCGCAGGCACTGGCACCGATGCGCAACCCTACTTTCGGGTATTTAACCCCGATTCCCAAACCGAAAAGTTTGACAAGGATTTGGCTTACATCAAAAAATGGGTGCCCGAATTGGGAACATCAAGCTATCCTCAACCCATTGTGGAGCATAAATTCGCACGCAATAGAGCCATAGAAACCTACAAAAAAGCATTGACACCATGAACATAGGAGATCGAGTACGCGTCCTGCACGGGAAAGAAGAGGGGATCATTCGGAAAGTTTCAGCAGGAGGCAAAATCGAGGTAGAAATCGAAGATGGCTTTGTGATTCCCGTCCTCAAATCCGAGGTGGTCCTCATAGCAGAGGCAGAGAAAAGTTACTTCGGTGAGGCCCACAGCCCCTCCCAAGAGGTTGAAACTCCCCTACCCATCTCAGCCCCGAAAGACCAAGGCTTGTACCTCGCTTTCGTCCCCATCAACGACCAAAGCTTAAGCCTTTACCTGATCAACGATAGCCGTCAATCCTACCTCTCGCATGCTTCCGAAGTGTATGGAACCAACCACCGAACCTTGTTTGCAGGAACGCTCGGTCCTGGAGAAGCTAAAAAAATAGACGACAGACTCCTCAAAGAATTGGACGAATGGCCTGCTTTTCTGCTGCGCTTTATCCCCATTCAGGCCAAGTTAGATCGCGCTATCCCAGCCTTCGAGCGGCAACTGAAAATGAAGCCAACCCAGTTTTTCAAGCACCTCAGCAAGTCACCCCTGATTGGGAAGAGTGCCTACCTTTTTGGCTTGGAAAATACCACCAAGGAGCTGGACATCCGAGGACTGAATGCAGCTCTAAATCAGCTCACAGCTACCCCTCCACCTGCAAAAGTCCAGGCGCCGGCAGCATCCATAGACCTCCACATTGAGGAGATTCATCCCAATCCAGATGGCTTGAGCAACTCAGAAAAATTACGGATCCAACTGGAAGTTTTTGAGAAAAACCTCAACCAGGCTATTGCCGCAGGAATGGACCAGATTACCTTCATCCACGGCATTGGAAATGGCGTGCTACGAAAAGAAATTCACAAGCGATTGAGTCAACTTGGAAATATTTCCTACTTTCAAGACACGCAGAAGGACCAGTGGGGCTATGGAGCTACCTTGGTCAAAATTTCCTAAGAACAAACAGAATGAAATCCCCTGTATTTCAGCTCTTTTCACACCAACACCAACAAGCAAAAGCCCTTTTCCTGGAGCTAGGAAAAGAAATCAAATCTTCCAAAGCCATCGCCTTGTTGGAACAATTGGAGTTTTTAGAGCTTTATTCGGAGCTGCTAGAAAAGATTCATTTTGAACAAAAACACTTGGGCTACTCCTTATTTTTTCCGCTAAAAACCCTGAAGAAATCCTTAAAAAAAATTCATCACCTCAAGCTCGTTGAAAGAGGGCTCAAGCAACGGGAAAAGACACATGTACTTCCTTTCGAAAGCTTCAAAACCTATTTGAACGAACAGAAAAGAGGGATGCAAAAAGAGGCTTTTGACCTGATGGTAGGAAGTTCCCTAAAAATGTGGGAGGAGTACCTCGAAAAAGCGCATGAGGCTAGTAAAGTAATCAAGCCCTTGGTGCTCACTACCTCCATACACCAGTTGGTTCAAGAGGAACTCAGTTTCTTAGTTAAGGAAGTTAGCGCTCCCATTTCTACCCAGGGCTATCGAGATCTTTTTGAAGGGCTGCGAAAGGTGATCATTTTGGAGAATTTACTGATTCACCTCGGCCTCAACCCCATCTACCTGCCTCAGGTGCATGAGGAGCTCGAGCATCTCAAAAATGGCTTGAAACCCTGGTATGCCAACCACCTCAACCTGCAAAGCCTAACTCACTTTATCGGGCAACAGGAAGGGGTTTCCAAAAAATACCTGGACTGGGTGAAAGAATTGAAGGAAGAGAAGAAAGCACTCAGCTCGACCTTAGAAAAACAAGCATTAAGCCTACTTCGCAAAGTAGGAGGCTAAGTCGAAAGAAAACTTATCCGCAATGATCCTAGTAGTTCAAAATGAGCGTGAATCAAGCGGTCAAATTGTCAACCGTCCACCGACGACAGCCGGTTCGTTGTGTGACAGGATTTACAATCTAAAATTCATTACGTTTTTGTACGCAGACTACAAATAACTGTGGTGTGTGGACAGTTAGCACTGGACAATTTTTAGTTAACGGTCCATAGCTCACTTTCTTGAACTTCAAGCATTACCTTTAGGATTACTGTTTTAAGAAGTTATTCTTCTAAAGTTTATAAGTTGAAATCTTTACTGTATCTGCTGTGGTCTGTGGACTGTTGACCGTCAACAAAAATCCGTACCTACCGATTTTATCAAACAAGAATTTAACTGCGGATCATTACCTCTAAATCTTCGAAAGTGCGTCCGCTAGGTCTTTTTTGAGATCTTCTACATCCTCCACCCCTACACTCAATCGGATCAAGGAGTCTACCAAACCTACCTTTTCACGCTCTTCTTTTGGAATGGAGGCATGAGTCATGGTAGCAGGATGACCACAAAGGGATTCTACCCCTCCCAAAGATTCTGCCAAGGCAAAGAGGTGGAAATTTTCCATCACTACATTCGCATCCGACAGCTTATTTCCCACCAAGGTGAAGGAAATCATCCCTCCAAAATCGCGCATCTGGCTCTTGGCCACCGCATGATTGGGATGGTCTTCAAAGCCTGGCCAGTAGACCTTCGCTACCTTGGGATGCGTTTTCAAGAAGTGGGCGATCACCTTTCCATTTTGGCAATGCCGTTCCATGCGCAGGTGTAGCGTCTTGATGCCACGAAGCACCAAGAAACAATCCTGAGGTCCAGGAGTAGCCCCACAGGCATTTTGCAAGAAGACTAGGCGAGAAGCAAGTTCGTCGTCATTTACTACCAGAGCTCCCATCACCACATCGGAGTGGCCACCCAGGTACTTGGTCACGGAATGCATCACAATGTCTGCACCTAGATCTAGGGGATTTTGCAGGTATGGAGAAGCAAACGTATTGTCCACCGCCAGGAGCAAGCCATGCTTCTTCGAAAAGGCCGCCATCGCTTTCAGGTCGATGATGTTCATCATTGGATTGGTAGGAGTCTCCACCCACACCATCTTGGTACGCTCGTTGACCAGCGAAGAAAGCGCTTCGGGATCGGCCATGGACACAAAATGAAATTTGATGCCGTAGCGCTCAAATACCTTCGTAAACAAGCGGTAGGTTCCTCCATAAAGATCATTCGTGGAAATAATCTCATCACCCGGGTTGAACAGCTTTACTACTGAATCGATTGCACCAAGACCTGAGGAAAAGCAAATGCCATGTTTGCCGTTTTCCAAAGCCGCCAAACTCTGCTGCAAGGCGGTTCGGGTCGGGTTGTGTGTTCGGCTGTATTCGTAGCCCAGGTGGTCTCCCGGGGATTTTTGAACGTAGGTAGAGGTCTGAAAAATCGGAGTCATGATAGCTCCTGTGGAAGGATCCGGGGCTACGCCCGCATGGATGGCTTTGGTACCAAATTTCATCTAAAGTGAATTTAAGTAGGTTGGGTTTACATGGAATTCAAAACCTATTTTGGATAAATGCGCGCAATTCCAATACTAGGTGCTAAACTTGCTGGCTTTTACTTCAAAAGCGAGTCAAAGATGACAAAAAAGGACAGCATTTTCAAGGACTTGGGCAGCTACTTCCGCAGCCATTCGATCACCACGCTAGGCTGGATTTGGGTGAGCATTGTCCCCCTCCTGGGTTCGCTGTTGCTTAGCACACAGTACCAGCAACTCGAGCAGCTTACCGTGACGGGAGTTTGGGAACAAGTTGGGCTTACCCTGACCTTAGCTCTCCTAGTTGGTCTAGCCTTTCTCCCGACCACATTTACTGCGCTTGCCTCTGGCTTCTTTTGGGGATGGGCCGTTTTTCCCCATCTCGTGATCGCCTACCTCCTCGCAAATGTCCTAGGCTACTCTCTTGGAAAATGGCTCAATGCAGACTTCAGAACGATCCTGTATGCACGCCAGCCAAGTTTGCAGGAGGAAATCGAAAAACGAATCGAACATCCGGCAGGACTTGTGTTTTTTGTACGAATCAGCCCAGTGATTCCCTTTGCAATTTCTAATTTCTTATTTGCCTCCTTGGGAATTCCCCTTTCAAAAATCATTCGCTTTGGACTCCCAGGCATGCTCCCAAGAACCATCCTAGCATTCGCTTCAGGGATGGCAGCTCAGTCTTTTTTGGACGCACAATCCTCCCTGAAAGATCCTCAGGATTGGCTGATCCTTGGACTCCTTCTTGTTGGGAGCGTCTGGGGAATTTGGTATTTTTGGAATAAGAAGAAAACCGAAGGCTGAGGCTAAGGGTAAGTTTCACTACACGTATTAATTCCTCGGAAGCATGATCACCTCCATCCACCCCAAGTTGCCCATGCGCAACAAAGCCACCACAAAGGCCTATTACCTGGATCAATTGGGATTTGAACTCCTAGGGGCACACGATTACCCGGAATACCTGATGGTGAAAAAGGATGCGGTAGAACTCCATTTTTTCCTGTTCCCAGGACTGAATCCACTGCAAAACTATGGACAGATCTACCTCAGAACGGACGCTATTGACCAATTATACCAATACTTTTTGTCGCGAAAAGTGGCAATTCATCCGAATGGACCCTTGGAAACCAAAGCTTGGGGCATGCGGGAATTTTCGCTCCTAGACCCCGATCACAACCTGCTGACCTTTGGACAAGAAGTCTGGTAAAATTCAATTCGAAAAAAGCTACTCTGGATAGGTAGCATACCTTCTCATTTTCTTCGAAATTGAATTACCTCAGATTAGTGGGCAAAATCCGTAGCGCTGGATCCCCCAAAAGCACTTGCTGGGATAGAAATGCTTCATGTTCCGAACTGAGCCCATAGCGAAACAAAAACTCCCGTTCAGTTCGCAGCAAGATGTCCCCAAGACTTAGTTGAACCGCCGCAGGTGCAACAGCAACTAAGTGGCTGTACCAGATCTCGGTGTAGCGCTTGAGCAGCAGATCCACACCCAAGGAAGAATTGGAAAGCACCGCAATGGCCCCTTTATTTGGCGTCACCAACCAATCCTCCCCTTGACTGTAGCTTGGGCCAAAAGCATTTCCATAGTCACAGCCATTGATCAAAAGCAGGGGGTACTTCCCCGCATTGGAATAGGTCAAGGTGCTATCGGACACATCCCCAAAATCGAGTTCGTTGTAGCCCAAGGATCCATGTCCAAAGTAGGTCAGCAGCGATAGGCCAGCGTTGATCTCCTTCCCCAAATCCACCCGTTCCACCTCGGCTTCCCCCTGCTTGGTGTAAGTGATGACCTCCACCTGTGGAGACTGACTTTTTGCTAGCGCAGCAAAACCTTCCATAAAGCTGCTGTGCCGAGCCAGCTCCGCAGGGTTCATCCCTCCTACGAGATGAAGGATACTGTTGGGACCGGAAACTAGCAGACGCTCCTTTTCGATCACTTTAGTCAAGTAATTGGAAAGATCCTGGGAGCTCTTGGCAGGAATGCGCCCTACCGCCATCGCCGACAATTCAGATTCCCCCGGCTGGAGCCCCCTTACAAAGTAGGCATCGGAGGGCGGGAAACCGGCAGTTGGAACTAGGTCCTGCAAATCAAAGGCTTGAGGAGCGTTTCGATAGAAGACGGATGCATGGTCTACCCATGCTTGCGCAAAAGGGACGACCGACCGGCCAGTTAGCAGCAAGTACTGGGGTTGATGGATCGGCCAATAGAACTTTAAAAACGAAGTCAATGCCCAAGGTATCCGCTCCCCAAAGGCAAATTGATCGTATAATTCCTCCATTCGCAGCACCAAGGTATCGAAATTGCCACCTGCAGCAGAGGCTCGATAGCTGGCATAGGCGTAAAGGGCATTGGCATGCTGCAGGCTTGGCTTCTCCAATTGCCGATGCCCAACCAAGAGGTAATTTGCTGGCAGACTTCGGTAATCCCGAAAGCGGACTGGTTGGAGTTCTTCCACCGTAAATCGCACTGGACCGGCTGCATTACTAGCAGCTGCTATGGGAAGGGAGGATGTAAGTTTGGCAAAAGCCAGTGAAAAATAATCTCCCTTTCGAGCAGGATCTATTGCCAAATGAAGCTTTAGCTTTCCTTCTTGAAAATCCTCTTGCCGAAATACCAGGGTTTGCCGGAGCGATTCAAATCCAGAAAATTGAGGGCTCGGAAGAGCCCGAATGACTTGGGAAGAGGTACCCAGCCAAAGTAAGGGTTCATGCTCCTGCGAAGAGCGCCCCACCCAGCCCAATTCCAAGGAAATTGATTGGGAATCCACTTTTGAAAAGGCAGAATCCAATTGAAACTCCAGATCCAATCCAGGCGCAATCACCGAACTCATCCAGCCCTGCCCTTCTTTTGGAGAGGAGGAGCGCAGCCCCCAGCGGACCATTTTTCCTAAGGCATAGTCCTCCGCAAAGGCCTGGGCTTGGGCTACTTCCAACTGATCCGAACCCGAGAGATGTATAGGAAGAGCGGGTGATAATTCCATTCGCTTTCCCAGTTCCCCAGGGGTATAAACCAAGAAAAAGGCGGTCGTGTCCGAGTAGGTATTGACATAGGGATTCGGAATTGCGATCCCAGTGCTAGCCCATTCCCCATTTTTTAATCCTACAAAATCGAGGTAATCCTCCGAATCCAGGCGACCATCCTGCTCACCGGCCACCCAAACAGCTACTTCTTTTCCTCGGTGGTAGAGCCTTAAGTAGCGGGGATCTACCCGTTTGAGTGGAATACCCAGTATGGTCAACCTGCTGGCTGGAATGCGATAGATCCCGGTAGTAGCTGTTTGAATTTTGTAGTAGGTCAGGTCATACCGAAACCAAGGTGAATCTTGAGCAAATGAAAAATTGGAAAGGCTGAAGCCTAAAAGAAGTAAAACCAAGGAATTTCTCATGGAAAAATGGGGAATTTGAGGGAAGCTCAGGATTAAAAAAATTTAGAGATAGGGATTAAAAAACGCGGCTAAGGTTGATTTCAAAATCCGTTCAAATGAAATCACTTCCAGTTCCGACAGAACAGAGACTCAAAAAAATGTACATTTTCGGGCACTCTTCTGTCCCAAAGTTGAACAAGAAATCAGAAAAGCAAAAGTCAAAAAAGTAATGCGTCGAAAATTTTTACTTTTTTCCAAGGATTGAAAATACCTCAAAAACAGTTAGTAATCAATGCCTTAGATATAATTTATCAATTTTTTTCTTCTTGAATACCTAGAATTAGATTATACAAGGTACTCTAGTTAAAACTTGGTACTACTTTTTCTTACAGGTTGGTATCACGTACACAATTGCCTGCATCTGCAAGGCCCATTGACCACTAGTATGAATCTAACCAACACCCAAGTACAAATGCGAAAAGGACTCCTAGAGTACTGCGTATTGCACATTATTTCGAGAGGGGAAATCTACACCTCCGACCTTATCGATGAGCTTACCCAAGCTGAGATAATCGTCGTAGAAGGCACCTTGTATCCCCTGCTCAACCGCCTCAAAACCGCGGCACTCGTCAGTTACCGCTGGGTAGAATCCGATGCCGGTCCTCCCAGAAAATACTATTCCATCACGGAGGAAGGCCACGCTGCCTTGAAAAACCTCGCCTCAACTTGGAAAGGACTAGTTCAATCCATCACTCAAATCACTAAAAAGAAAGTTCCTTCTCCTTCGAAAAACTCATGAAAAAGACACTTAGCATCAACATCAGCGGTATTTTATTCCATATCGAAGAAGATGGATACGACACCCTCAAAAACTACCTCGAAAGCATCAATAACCACTTTTCCGGGTACTCCGATTGCAAAGAAATCATTTCCGACATCGAAAATCGCATTGCGGAAATCTTTCTCTCCTACTTGAAAAACAACAATCAAGTCATCACCGCAGAGAATGTTACTCGACTCATCGAAAAAATGGGGACCATTGCGGACTTCAGTGCCTTGGAAGAGAAAGAGGAAGTCGAAGAGGTATCCGAGCCAGCTAGTGATGACTTTTACAAGTACGTCACTCCACCCAATACTGCAAATGGTGGCTACAAAAAGCTCATGCGGATGGAACACAAGAAAATCTTGGGCGGCGTTTGTGCCGGTATCGCGCATTACTTCTACATCGATGCACTTTGGATTCGATTGATCGCCATTCTCCTTCTTTTTAGTGGAAACATCAACCTCGCCCGTCTTTTTGATTTCAACCCTTTTGGTCGGATGGATATCAACTTTGGATTTGCAGGACTTGCAGTGGTGGCCTACATCGTCTTGTGGGTAATTCTTCCGGTATCTTATGCCAACGAAGAAAATAAGGAAATCAAAAAACTGTATCGAAACCCGGATGATAAAGTCCTTGGAGGAGTTGCCAGCGGCTTAGCAGCGTACTTTGGCATCAAGGAATTACTCTACGTTCGGCTTGCCTTTGTCTTACTCACCATTGCTGGAGGATCAGGTGTGGTAATTTACCTCATTCTTTGGATCATCACTCCAGTGGCGAGTTCCATCACGGAACGCATCAAGATGAAAGGGGGAGAAATCACCTTGGATAGCATCGATTCCACACTCAAGGAAACCATCAGTTCAGCCCCGCCCACACCTGAATCCACCTTAAAAAAGGTGCTTATGACGCCTTTCAGAGTATTGGGACAGGTGATCGAAGCTCTAGGTTCTGCCTTTGGCTCCCTTGGTAGATTTCTGTTAACTCTTCTGCGCCTCTTTTTTGGGCTAATCATTTTCATCCTTGGAATTACACTCGTAGGGGTTCCTTTGGTTACTTTCACCCTTTATTTGGGAGTTATTGACCCGATCTATTACAGCACAGTGGATGTGTTTCCCTTGGAAATGATTACTGAATTGGTTCCTACAGGACTAGCAGCTGCCGGACTAGGAGTACTCGCAATTCCTGGAATTGTGATCTTGATGCTCGGATTGAGCGTTTTGTCCAAGAAAAACTTGGTAGGAAGTAAGTTTGGTTTGGTTGCGCTGGCACTATGGCTGATGTGCATCGCCACCCTAGGATTCCAAGTCCCACGCGTCATCGCCAAATTCAAAGAGGAAGACCGAGTGATTACCAACACTCCGCTCAGCCCAGGCCAAGGTGTACTGTTCTTGAAAGTTGAAGATAGGGAGGAGGAAGAGTTTTATCAAAAAGCCGTTCTTGAACTAAAAGGCACCGAAGACAGTGTCCTTACGCTAAATCAAGAATTTTTCTCTCGAGGCCAAAGCAAGAAGCAGGCACAAGAAAACATCAAAAAGATTGCATATAGCTATGCTGTAAAGGATTCCGTCATCACCTTTGAACGGGGATTTGACATGAAAACCTTGGGTGCATTTAGAGATCAAAAACTAAACCTAACCTTGGAGATTCCTTACAACAAACCGTTTATCATGGACGATAGCTTATTGGACATCCTAGAAAATACGCTGTATAAAAATGGCTACGAATGGGAAGATGTCCGTCCAGAAGCAATCTGGGTTTTCAATGAGGCCGGACTAGTGTGCTTGACCTGCCCCGGTAAGGTCAATGGAGGAGAGCGACGCGACTGGGATTCCTTTGAATCCGAAAAAGCCCAGCTGGACTCCATAACCAAGAACCAACAGGATAGCCTAAGCAAGGCAAAACTAAAGGATGCCTATTTCTTGAAGGAAAATTAAGGACCTACTTAGAGTTTAGATTTTAGTTGATCCAAGTGGTCCCGTAGTTACGGGACCACTTTTTTTGTTGTACCTTCTTACAAACTTTTAAATCATGGATGTTACAGCTAAATTTTTAGGTGGAGCTGGAGTAGTCACCGGTTCCAAATACTTGATTGACCTAGGAGACTTCGAGTTTCTGGTCGACTGTGGATTGTTTCAAGGAGGGAGAAAACTTCGCGAACAAAACTGGGATGACTTCCCGATGCCGCTGCAAGACTTGGAAGCAGTGGTCCTTACCCATGCACACTTGGATCATATCGGCTACTTGCCTCGATTGGTTCAGCAAGGGTTTAAGGGACCTATTTATTGCACCGAAGCCACGGCATCGCTAGCCAAAATCTTGCTCCTTGACTCCGGGAAGCTCCAAGAGGAAGAAGCAGAATATGCCCGCAAAAAAGGCTATTCCCGCCACGAGAACCCACAGCCCCTCTACACCAAAGCAGATGCAGAGGCTGTTTTTCCGCAATTCGTTCCTCAGCCCTTCGAAAAACCATTTCGCATTCATCCTGCAGTAACAGTGACCTTTTTCCATGCAGGCCACATTCTTGGTGCCTCTATCGTCAAATTCCTGATTCAAGGAGAACGGGAAACCAAAAGACTTGTATTTTCAGGCGACTTGGGGCGCTACAAAGACCCGCTCCTTTTCCCTCCCACTCGAATTCCAAAAGCAGATATCCTGTGGATCGAATCCACCTATGGAGATCGAAAATCGGCCAACTCAAAACCCGAAGAAGAAATGGCCCGCGCCATTCGAGATACCTTTGACCGCGGAGGATTGGTCATCATCCCTGCCTTTGCCGTAGGTCGCACCCAACTTCTGCTCTACCACCTCTACCAATTGATGGAAAAAGGGAAAATTCCAAAGGTGCCCATCTTTACAGATAGTCCCATGGCCATCGATGCAACGCAACTGTACCTAGACTACAGAAATGATCATCGCCTTGGCGCCATGCTACAGGAAGATGAACATGCATTTAAGCACCCTCACCTGCATTACTACCAGAAAAAAGAAGAGTCCATGTCCCTCAATACGTATAACGGGAAGGCAATTATCATTTCTGCAAGCGGCATGGCTACAGGTGGTCGGATCCTACACCACCTCTTCCACCACCTCCCCCATGAAAAAAATGGGGTGATCATCGTGGGTTACCAAGCTCAAGAAACTCGTGGAAGAAGACTGCTTGATGGGGATCCCAGCATCCGAATCTATGGAGATGAAGTTCCCGTACGCGCCAAGGTATATCCGATCGAAGGTCTCTCTGCACATGCGGACCAGGAGGAACTGATGGACTGGGCGGAGGGATTTACCGAGAAACCCAAATACACCTTTGTGGTGCATGGGGAACCCAAAAGTGCGGAAGCCCTGGCCTACAAACTCAAGGAGGAATTGGGATGGAATACCCTGCTGCCCAACTACCTGGAATCCTTCGTCTTGTTTGAGGGGATTTAAACTCCGAATCCAGCAAAAAAAAGAGCCTTGAAAACTAAGTCTTCAAGGCTCTTTCTGTTACTAATTTATCTTGTTGTGATTAACTCCTTTTTTAAAAGTAACCAAGGAAAACAAGGCTTAAAGTGCATTTAAGAAAAATAAACCAAAACTTAGATTCTAAACACAGTCACACCACGAATTGGCTGTCGTCTGTGGACCGTTAGCCGTTGACTAATTCTTAATCCGCCTTTTCTTTCTTAGTTACAGAGAGGGTCAGTTCCGTGGCTTCCTCCGTGTAATCGGCGGTAATCACATCTCCTTCAGTCAATTCTCCCTTCAGGATCTCCTCAGCGATCGCGTCCTCCAAGTACTTCTGGATGGCTCGATTCAAAGGTCTCGCTCCGTACTGCTGGTCATAGCCTTTGTTGGCAATGAATTCTTTCGCCTTCTCGGTTAGCTCGATGGCGTAGCCCAAATCGGTGATGCGGTGAAACAACTTACCCAAGCTGATGTCGATAATTTTGAAAATATCTTCTTTGCTCAGGGAGTTAAACACGACCACATCGTCCAAGCGGTTTAGAAACTCTGGACTAAAGGCCTTCTTCAAGGCGGATTGTATGGTGGACTTCATGATTTCATCCAAATTGTCGGCCTTGGCACGGTTGGCAAAGCCAATACCCGCTCCAAAGTCCTTCAAGTCACGCACCCCAATATTGGAAGTCATGATGATGATGGTATTTCGGAAATCTACGCGTCTACCCAATCCATCCGTCAAGATGCCGTCATCCAACACCTGAAGTAGGATATTGAATACATCCGGGTGCGCTTTTTCGATTTCATCCAGCAGGACTACAGAATACGGCTTGCGACGCACCTTTTCGGTAAGCTGTCCACCCTCTTCATAACCTACGTAGCCTGGAGGTGCTCCCACCAATCGGGAAACGGAGAATTTCTCCATGTATTCCGACATGTCGATGCGAATCAAGGAATCTTCCTTATCAAACAAGTAGGTGGCAAGCGTTTTGGCTAGTTCTGTCTTTCCAACTCCAGTAGGTCCAAGGAAAATAAAGGAGCCGATCGGCTTCTTGGGATCCTTCAATCCTACACGCGTACGCTGAATGGCTTTGGTCAATTTCTTAATTGCCTCTTCCTGACCGATTACTCTACCCTTTAGCTCCTCGCCCATGTTGAGCAATTTATTGCCCTCTTTTTGTCCAATTCGCTTGGCTGGAATTCCGGTCATCATCGCAATTACTTCCGCTACATGATCCTCATCCACGGTAAAGCGCTTGGTCTTGCTTTCATCTTCCCACTTCACTTTGGCTTCATCCAGCTGCTCCAAGAGTTTCTTTTCCTTGTCGCGAAGCTGTGCAGCTTCCTCATACTTCTGAGACTTGACCACACGGTTTTTCTCCGCCTTGATATTTTCTACTTCAGACTCCAAGCGCAAGATATCCTCAGGAACATTGATGTTCATGATGTGGACCCGCGCTCCCGCTTCATCCAAGACGTCAATGGCCTTGTCCGGAAGGAAACGATCGGAAATGTAACGATCTGATAGCTTCACACATCCCTCAATGGCAGCATCGGTGTAGATGACATTGTGGTGGTCTTCGTATTTGTCTTTGATGTTATTCAAGATTTGGATGGTCTCTTCTGGGGAGGTGGCATCCACCATCACCATTTGGAAACGACGCGCCAAGGCGCCATCCTTCTCAATGTATTGTCTGTATTCGTCCAAGGTAGTAGCTCCGATGCACTGGATTTCTCCACGTGCCAAGGCAGGCTTAAACATGTTGGAAGCATCCAAAGAACCGGAAGCTCCACCTGCGCCTACTATCGTATGCAATTCATCAATGAATAGGATGACGTTCGGGGATTTTTCCAGCTCGTTCATCACGGCCTTCATACGCTCCTCAAACTGACCTCTGTACTTAGTGCCTGCCACCAAGGAAGCAAGGTCCAAAGTGACTACCCGCTTGTTGAATAGGATTCGGGAAACCTTCTTTTGAATAATTCGCAAGGCCAAACCCTCGGCGATGGCTGTTTTACCCACGCCTGGCTCACCGATCAAAATCGGATTGTTTTTCTTTCTACGCGAAAGAATCTGAGCTACTCGCTCAATTTCTTTTTCTCTACCGATGATGGGATCCAACTTATCGTCTTCTGCCATCTTGGTGAGGTCGCGACCAAAATTATCTAAAACCGGTGTACGGGATTTTTCAGCTCCTGGCTTGTTGGCTCCGCCTCCAGAAGAAGAGGATGAACCAAATAGTTTGGATCCATCTTCATCCCCATCTTCGGCTTCCGCTCGTGCTTTGGGTGTGGAACTGCTATCCGACTGCATTTCAAGCATTTCCTTGATGCTGTCGTAGTTGACCTCAAACTTATTCAAAATCTGTGTGGCTATATTATCTTCATCGCGAAGGATAGAAAGCAGCAAGTGCTCGGTACCAATCAGCTGACTCTTGAAGATTTTTGCTTCCAAATAGGTGATTTTCAATACTTTTTCAGACTGCCTCGTCAATGGAATATTGGCCATATTTTTCACATTGTGGTTGGCCGTACCTTTTACCGCCCGCTCAATCGCAGCCCGTAATTCATCCATGGGTATGCCTAGCTTTTTCAATATGGAAACAGCTACGCCTTCTCCCTCTCGGATCATCCCCAATAAGAGGTGCTCTGTGCCAATGTAATCGTGTCCCAGACGAAGGGCCTCTTCGCGGCTGAGAGAGATTACCTCTTTGACTCTGTTCGAAAATTTTGCTTCCATTTAACCCTTTTCTGATTGTAAGATGAATGTTGAATCTATGATACCATTTTTGTTTTAAAAACGCAATTGATTGACTTATTGTTCGTGTTTTTTTTGAGAATTAGCAAGCAAATCATCAGCCGCTCCCCCCAAACAGAATAATAAGTCCAGTATCGAAAGGTTAGGGACAAAGTTTAGGCCAAAATTTTGACCATATGCTACCTCCTGGTAAAAGGGGCGGTCCAAATAGCTGCCCGAGGGCACAATTTGCCCCCTTAAGTCGATTGCATCGTCTGGAAGCCCTTCTTGACCCACTGGGGTTAGTTTGACAGGCCAGCGAAGTAACTTCAGACAGATTGTCAGCAAATTCAAATTCAACTCCCAAAGCTGCGTATCTCCTCGCTTGTATGCAGCTTCAAAGTATGGAAAAAAGTATTCGAAAAATGGGGATTTTCCGTAACCACTTTGAATTCCTCGGAGGTGGTTGCTCAGCCAATTTTGGTCAGCATCAATGCAAACCTCAGCCAAGGAGATTCGTGGTCTCCTTCCTTGAATGGGTACACTCAAGGTATGTACCTTATTGGCAAGTAAAAGGGAAGTTCGATTGAAATAGGACTGCCTGGTGTAACGGTCTCCAGGAAATAGAAACACCTCATCCACTCCCCTCAGCACCGTAAAGTACTCCAGGCAAGGTAGGTAGTGGAGGTCTAGGGCAATGCGTTTCACAGAAATGGGTAGGGATAGAAAGTACGAGATACGAGATACGAAATACGGAATCGAAACCAATGTCGAACGCTGAACGCCCAGTGTAGAAGGAAGAAGTGGAAAATTCGTAGAACATTCGAATCTCGTATCTCTACAGAATATGGTCTTGTTTCTTGTATCTCGGTTCTTGCTTCTAGACGCGTCTTAATACTAGTTACTTGATACTTTTTCTAATGTCGAACGCTGAACGCCGATTGAAGAATGTTGAATTTGGGGAACTAGTTTCTAGTGTCATTAGACATCCTAGTCTGTCTAATCTCTTGCTTCTCGGCTCTTGCTTCTTGATACTTGATACTAGCTACTTGCTACTAGTTACCGTTTCCCCATCCCTGGAGGCATCAGCTTACCCATGGCCGCCTTGGCACCTCCCATTTTATTCATTTGCTTCATCATCTTGCGCATGTCCTCAAACTGCTTCATCAAGTTATTGACTTCAGTGATGTTTCTTCCTGAGCCATCCGCAAGTCGCTTTCTTCGTCTACCATCGATGATGTCGGGGTTTTGACGCTCCTTCGGAGTCATGCTGCGAATGATTGCTTCCACTGGCTTAAACGAATCGTCATCGATATCCAGTCCCTTCATGGCTTTACCCATCCCAGGAATCATGCCCATCAAATCCTTGATATTTCCCATCTTCTTCACCTGCTCAAGCTGAGAAAGGAAGTCGTCAAAGTTGAAGTTGTTCTGGCGGATTTTTGCATTGAGACGCTTGGCCTCATCCTCATCAAAGGATTGCTGCGCACGCTCCACCAAGGAGATCACATCCCCCATGCCCAATATCCGCTGGGCCATACGGTCTGGATGGAACACATCCAAATTTTCCATCTTTTCTCCCGTAGAGATAAACTTGATCGGCTTATTCACCACATGGCGGATGGAAATGGCAGCACCCCCTCGGGTATCGCCATCCAACTTGGTCAACACTACGCCATCAAAATTGAGTCGATCGTCAAAGGTCTTTGCAGTATTCACCGCATCCTGACCCGTCATGGAATCCACCACAAAAAGTGTTTCAGATGGATTGAGCGCTTTCTTGAGTTGCTCAATCTCCTGCATCATCGCATCATCCACCGCCAAACGACCTGCAGTATCAACTACGACGGTCTTTTTGCCGGTTTTCTTGGCGTAGGCAATCGCATTGCTCGCGATCTGAAGTGCATTTTTATTTTCTGGCTCAGCATAGACCTCCACTCCGATCTGCTCACCCAAAACCTTGAGCTGGTCAATCGCCGCAGGTCTGTAAATATCACAAGCAACAAGCAGCACTTGACGCCCTTGGCGCTTCAGCAAACTCCCAAGCTTGCCCGTAAAGGTAGTTTTACCCGATCCCTGTAGACCGGCAATCAAAATTACGGATGGATCGCCACTAAGCTTGATGTCCACCTTGGTGCTGCCCATCAATTTGGTCAGCTCCTCCTGGGTGATTTTTACCAATAACTGGCCTGGAGAAACAGAGATCAATACATCCCGGCCCATGGCCTCGTCCTTGATTTTATCCGTGACTTCCTTGGCTACTTTGTAGTTTACGTCTGCGTCAATCAAGGCTCGTCGAATCTCCTTTACGGTAGATGCGATATTGATTTCGGTGATTTTTCCGGTGCCCTTCAGTGTCTTGAACGCCCGGTCAAGCTTCAAACTTAAATTATCAAACATGCTGCTTCACTGCTATTTCATGCAAAAGTAATGAATTCGAAGGTTTGCACGACAATAATCCCCCTGATTTAAGTGATTGCAGTAGCCACAATGAAGCCCATCCCCATTTTCTTTTCCCTACCCCCACAAAAAGGTAGCAGCTCCCGGCATGGCCTTTCCCCCGAATTCCTTAATTTGCGGTTCAATTCGCTGAACTCCTGCATGAAGATTCAATTTCAAAAAGACATCCTTCCCCATCTCCTCGGCATTGCCTTCTTTTACCTGCTCGTGGTGGGCTATTTCTCGCCCCTTGTTTTTGATGGGCAGATCATCTTCCAAGGTGACATCCTGCAGTGGGAAGGTTCGGCCAAAGAAGTACTCGACTACCGAGCAGCTACGGGGGAACAAGCGCTCTGGACCAACCGCATGTTTGGTGGGATGCCCACCTACTTCATCAGCCTGGAGTTTGCAGGAGACATCACCAACCTAGCCATCTCCATTCTTACGCTAGGCCTACCACACCCCATCAACGGTCTATTTTTTGGAATGCTAGCCATGTACCTCCTGCTGCTCAGCTATGGAGTACGTCCGATTTTCGCTGTGGCAGGTGCCATTGCTTTTTCATTCAATACCTACAACTTGCTTTCGCTAGAAGCAGGTCACAATGCCAAAATCTGGGCTGTATGCCTAATTCCTTTGATTCTGACGGGTATCCATCTTGCATTTGACCGCAAGCGACTCCTCGGAGCAGCCCTACTTGGGCTTGGACTCCTACTGCAACTCAAGTTCAACCACCTTCAAATCACCTACTACACGCTAATCATCGCGGTAGTCTACGTCATCACCCGCCTTGGTTTTGATTGGAAAAAAGAAGGACTTGCAAGCCTATCCAAAACCATCGCCTTCCTGACTTTGGGAGCGATACTGGGCGTTGGAGGAAATTTGGGCAGAATCGCCACCGCCTTGGATTACAGCCCCTACTCCACGCGAGGCAAGGCTACCATCGAAACTGCCGGTGCAGGACTTGATAAAGACTATGCCTTTGGCTGGTCCAATGGCATCCTGGAAAGCATGACCCTGCTGGTTCCGGACTTTTACGGAGGAGGAAGCACCACCCCGCTCCCGAAAGACTCTGCATCCGAAAAAGCCCTCCGAAATCAAGGCCTAGAGCCCGCACAAGTCAATGATTTCGTCAAAGGAGCACCCACCTACTGGGGAGACCAACCCTTTACGGGCGGACCTATTTACGGCAGTGCAATTCTGGTATTCCTAGCCATCTTAGGCATCTGGGTAGCACCACGCGCCAGCCTGGTTACTTTTGGATCCATCATTGTGCTCTCTCTGATGCTCAGCTGGGGCAAAAATTTGGCCTGGTTCAACTACACTTTATTTGACATTTTACCCGGCTACAACAAGTTTAGAGCCGTATCCATGGCATTGGGCATGACCCTTTTCGCGATTCCAGTACTTGGGATGATCGCCTTGGAAAAGCTGACGCAAACCAAGGCACTAAAGCCCCTATTGATTTCAGGAGGAATAGTCGCTGGAATTACCCTGCTGCTGGCGGTTATTGGAACTGCATTCTTCCGTTTTGAAGGAGCCGGAGATGCCAACTATCCAGATTGGCTCGTCACGGCGCTTCAAGCAGACCGCAAGGAGCTACTCTCCTCCTCCGCTTGGAAAAGCTTCGCCTTTGTAGCACTAGCGATTGGCGCAATTTTCTTTTACCTCAAAGGCAAAATCTCAGAAAGCATCCTGGGGATTGGCTTAATTGTCTTAATCACCCTAGATGTGTGGACCATCAACCGCCGCTACCTCAATGACGACTCCTTCAAGGGCAATCCATCTCGCGAGTTTTTTGCAGAAACTCCTGCGGAAAAATCTATAGCCGCAGACAAAGGCTACTTCCGAGTTCTCCCGCTCACGGAAGGACTCACCCAAGGGGCACGCACCAGCTACCGATTCAATAGCCTAGGTGGCTACCATGGCGCCAAACTTCGCCGTTACCAGGATTTGGTGGATTACCAAATGGAGTTTGAGCTGCAAGACTTTATCAAAAAAGCAAAGGAAGGCAACTTTGACTGGGCAAGCATGGGTTCAATCAACATGCTCAACACCAAGTACCTCATCGCTGGAGCAGATAGCAAGGCGGTATTTGAAAACCCAGAAGCAAATGGCCCTGCATGGGTTCCTAGCGAACTTGTAGCTGTAAGTGGCAACAAGGAGGAAATGGACAAGCTCGGTACCATCGACACCAAAGTACAAGCCACAATCAATAGCAAAGAGTTTGGAGCACAAAAAGGAGGTGCAGGAAAAATAAGCCTCACCAAGCATAGCCCGAACGAACTGACCTACCGCGCAGAAATGACCACGGCCGGATTGGGCGTGTTTTCGGAAATCTACTACCCAGCAGGCTGGACTGCCAAGTTGGATGGCAAGGAAGTTCCCATCCTTCGAGTCAACTACTTGCTCCGTGGACTTTCGCTTCCTGCAGGAACTCACGAAATAGTCTTTACCTTTGCACCTACAAGTTACAGCGCCACCAAAACCCCAATGATTATCTTCCAGTATGCATTGGTGATATTGTTGATCGCTGGACTAGTTACCACCTACCGAAAATCAGATGCAAGCCGCTGAAGAACAAGATAAAGTAGTTCGCTTCTACGACCAATTTGCCGAGAAGCAAGAAAAAACTGGCATCAACTCCCGGCATTTGAGTATCCTAGACAAGGCGAAAGAAGCCGGTTTGCAGGCGCAACACCGCGTCCTAGAGGTGGGTTGTGGCATCGGAACAGTCTCGCACCTTTTAGCCACTCAAGTACCCCAAGGCGAAGTACTAGCTGTGGACATCTCACCAGAGAGTATCGAGAAGGCTCGAGTGCTCTGGAAAAAGCAAGGCAACTTAAAGTTTGATGTGTCGGACATGTCTGACTTCAACTTGCCTGGAAAAACTTTTGACTTTTTTGTGTTCCCAGATGTATTGGAGCACATTCCTGTGGCACAGCATTCGCGCTTGTTTGAAAATATTCAGCGCCATGCGCACGCTGACTCCGTAGTCCTGATCCACATTCCTGCTCCCCGGTACTTGGAGTGGATGATCGCCAATCAGCCGGAGAAACTTCAGGTAATTGACCAGCCACTAGACACGGGAGCCCTGGTACAGACCTTGGGAGCCTCTGGTTTTTATTTGGAAAAAATGGAGACTTATGCGCTCTTTTTCCAGGAAAAGGACTACCAATATTTTGTATTCCGGGCCAAAAAACCCGTACAGCAATCCACCGCAAAAAGTAAGTGGCAGGTCCTTAAGGAACGAATTCTCATCCGTTTGAAATACGGAATCAGCAGTTAATCAACATACCCATGGAAATCAAAGCCGGTACAGTGGTAGGGCTTACCTACGAACTCAAAATCAGCAAAGAAGAAGACGAAATCGAGTCCGCACCCTTCAGTGTAGAAGTGCGAGATGAAGAGGATCCTTTTCAGTTTCTTTTTGGACAAAGTGGGCTACCCGAAAAGTTTGAGAAGCTACTCCAAGGCAAAAAATTGAAAGAAGAATTTTCCTTCACCTTAACCACAGCAGAAGCCTATGGTGAAGCGGATGAAGAGCTATTGGTAACCTTGCCCGTAGAGCAGTTTTCCAAGGAAAGAGGCTTCAGCCCATCCATGCTTGAGGAAGGTAATTTTCTTCCACTCGTCGACGAAAATGGCTATCCCATGCAAGCGAAGGTTTTGAAAAATATGGGTGAGGAGTTGCTGCTTGACTTCAACCACCCTTTAGTTGGATTTGACCTGCACTTTGAGGGCAAAGTCATCGAAGTCCGCAAAGCCACCAAAAAGGAAATCGAGCAGGGGCATCTGGAAGAAGAAAATAGAAATTAGGAAGAAATACAGTAGAAAAGGACTTCGTGAAATAAATGGAAATAGCAGCAGAACCTTCTATTTCAACTTATTTCTATTGCATTTCGATTGAGATTCAATTAGTTAAAACCACTAAGGATATTTACTACCATTTTCTCAAAAATAATTGAGGTTTAAACCTCAACTATTTCTTGGTACTTGGTTCTTTGTACTTTGTACTTTTTCTAGGATTTCAGCACCAGTATTTTTTCTTCCTGCACATGCAAGTACACGCGATCGCCGATCTGGTACTTTCTCCCAGGATCATCCACTTCCCAAAGCTGTCCCCCTTCCCGCAGCTTCACTTGCAACGTATTGTAGTGCACCAAAAACCGTTGGTCGACCACATGCCCTACAAGACCACCTCGAGTGCGAATGCGAATGTTGACTGGTCGGATAAAGGCTTGCTCTCGGTCTGGTAGGGTATTGATGGACGAAAACAGTCGTGCCACATACTTCGACTTGGGTTGCTCACAGAGTGCCTTTGAGTTTCCTTTCTGGGTGATTTTTCCTTTTTGAAGGACTACCAACGAATCCGTGAGCCAAAGTGCATCATCCAAGTCATGGGTCACAAAGATCACGGTGGTACCCATCTCTTGAAGGAGCTCCTTCAATTCCTGAATCAACTTTCTTTTCTGAATCGCATCCAAGTGACTAAAAGGCTCGTCTAGCAGCAGCACCTCCGGCTCTACCCCCAAGGCCTGCGCGATGGCCACCTTTTGCTGCTGCCCTCCGCTAAGCTGCTTGGGAAGTCGGTCCTTGTAAGGAGTCAAACCGAGTCGATCCAGCAAGTGCGCCACCCGCTGATTTCGGTAGCCTTCTTCGTAGTTCAACAGCGGACGCGTGATATTTTCCTCCACCGTCGTATTCGGAAAGAGCTGGTAATCCTGATGAATCAGTTTGATCTCATCGTAGCCCGGCACCAGTTTTTCCGCAGGACTTTCAATTTTCTTTCCACCTAAGAGCACCTCACCAGAGCTCTGAGTCAGCAAGCCTGCTGCGATTCGGAGCAGGGTGCTTTTGCCCGAACCGCTTTCTCCAATGATGGAGACAAACTCTCCCTTGGCCAGCTCCAGATTAAATTCTTGCAAAGCAATATGTGAATCATAGGATTTGGTGAGTGCGCGGAGGGAAAAATAGGACATAGGGGTACGGAATGAAATGAGTGATAGTGCCTTTGATCACTTCTAATATAAAGAGGGTTTTTGGATTTTTCCCATATCCCGCTTTCCCCCTTTTTTCGCTTTTCATTCTGCTCGAAATTCATGCCTACTGTTCCAGTTCTAGGGTAATGCTCAGTAAGCAAGCCATCCCCCGTCAGCAACGAGCGTTTCTCCATTGACGAAGGAAGCGTCATCCGAAGCAAGGAATAAGGCAGCCTTGGCAAGCTCCTCTGGCTCCCCCATTCGGGGCATGGAGGCAGCTCCACTGCTACACAATGCTGCTCCTTCTGCATCAGGATGGGCATCAATCATGATGTTGGTATTCACCCCACCTGGCGCGAGCACATTGCAACGGATGCCTTTTTGAGCATACATAAAGCCGATGTTTTTGCTCATCCCAATCAAGGCATGTTTGGAGGTGGTATAGGCCAATCCAGCCCGCGATCCTGCAATACCCCCAATGGAAGAAATATTGATAATGCTGCCCTTGCCTTGGATCAGCATCTGGGCAATTGCCAATCGACAGGCATAAAATGGTCCGTTTAGGTTGATCGCCAGAATTTTTTTTCCCAAAGTGCATCAGTCACTTTTTCCAGAGGCATAAAATCATCCATGATGCCCGCATTGTTGAATAGAATATCGAGGGTACCGTATTCATGTATAGTGGCCTCCACGAGACGTTTTACCTGATGAGGATCAGACACATCACAAGCCAAGCCCAAGGCATGTCCTCCTTTGTGTCGAATTTGCTTGGCCACTTCTTCAGCGGCTTCCCCATTCAAATCGGCTACCACTACTTTTGCACCCTCCTGGGCAAAAAGTAGGGCGATGGCTTTTCCTATTCCGGAGGCTGCACCCGTAATGAGCGCGCTGGAATTTTCTAGTTTTTTCATAAAATAGCAGTTTAACTGAGATACGAATAAGTGCTTCAAAGGACTCCAAAAAAGGGAAGCTGGAGCAGCAATCTTGGGCTGATTCAGGGTTAGTTCCTAGAAATCAAGGCAACCACATGCGCTCCAGGAGCAATCGTCAAGGTAGAGGATTATGAATCGTCAATTGCTGATAAAAATCAGTTGTAATGGTTTTTCTTTGATGGCCAAACAACCCGCTACTTTTTTTGTTAATTTCGCATATTAAATCATCTACACACCCATGAAAAATACCCTTTCCTTTCTGTTGACCTTGACCTTGTTAGTGGTCGGATCTATCACCGCCCAAGCACAGCTTCAACAGCCAGCAGCTAGCCCTGCAGCTCATGTAAGCCAAGTGGTTGGCTTCACCAAAATCAGCATCGACTACTCTTCTCCTGCAGTGAAAGGCAGAAAAGTATTTGGTGGAATCATCAAGTATGGCGAAAGCTGGAGAGCAGGTGCCAATGGCCAGACCATCATCGAATTCAGCACTGCTGTAAGTGTAGGTGGTAAAAACCTAGCTGCTGGTAAGTATTCTATTTTTGTAACTCCTGCAGCTTCTGGTGAGTGGACCATCCACCTCAACAAAAAAGCAGAGAGCATCTACAGCTACATGAAAGACAATAAGATCGATGAGGCAGCCCTTGCTGCTGACGATGCAGTAGCTGTGAAGGCAACCCCTGCAACTGTAGCTGCTACCGAGCGTCTTCAGTACCACATTTCTGCTGGCAATAACAAGGTAGCGCAAGTAACCCTAGCTTGGGAAACTGCTGCTGTCTCCTTTATGGTGGACACCTTGGTAGATTTGAAAATGGAGCAGTTCAAAAACCAGTTTTAATCTTTTCCGAGAAACACTTTAAGCTCCTAAAACTCCTACCTGGTTCATTCGAGGTAGGAGTTTTTTGTTGCTTGGCTGCATCTCCCAATTACCCTCTAGGCAAATGTCGCATAGATGTCATAGCCCCTCGCTTTTTTTCGAGCATTATTCCAGCCATTTTTGAGGGATGACCCGGGCTGAAAAAGTTAAAATTGCTAGAAAAAACCTCAATTGGACACAATCTGATCTCGCAATACGTTGCGGTGTAACACTTCGCACCATCCAACGGATTGAAAAAGGAGAGGTGGCACCAAGTGCCTACACCTTGGGCAAATTGGTTGACCTACTAGCTATGGAGCGAGAAGAAGTGGCGCTAAATCGGCAGCAATCGGTACCAAACCCTCCCAAGAAATCAAAATTAGTTGCCTTTAGCTCCCTCTTTTTTTCTAAAAAAAATCGCTCTAAAATCTTCTTTATGTTCGCCACTGTCACCTTGATTTCTCTCGCTACTTTTTGGTTAGCTACTCCTAACTCTGTAAAAACCCGGGATGGAGTTACAGAAAAAGTAACCCTCCAAACCATTAATTGTGAGACCGAAACCTCCTGTGATTTCCAACTTACTGTTTTAACTAACGAAGGGGTAATTCAACTTCAAAAAACCTATGGAGGCACAAGCTATGATAAAGCAAGTGCGGTACTTCCCATCTCCGATGGTGGCTACTTCCTTCTTGGTTCTACAAGTTCCTTTGGAGCAGGTAACTATGACATCCTGCTCATCAGAACAGATGAAAAAGGAGAAGTTGTCTGGCAAAAAACCTATGGTGGCTTTTTTAACGAATACGGAGAAAAAATTAGCCTGAGCGATGGAGAACTAACCATAGAAGGCCTCCAGCAGAAATGTACAACAGCCAATGTTTCAAATGACTGTGACATGGAAAAATGGAAGTTTAGTGTCGATGCAAATGGCAACCTACCCTAGCCAAATCTTCGCCTATCTATTCAAATCGAGGTAGGAGTTTTTTTTTGTTGGCACGCTAAACAAGCCTATTCCCTTCCCAATTTGGACTACCTTTTTAACCTTCAATCAAAAAATCTTCGGGATTTTAGATTTTTAATGTAATTTAAATCATTCGGAGGCATTCTTGAAAAAAGATGGCTACTGAGGCAGCCAATGAATCCTTAGTTAAGGAAGCATTGCCAGCTTAAATTTTATTTTTAGTACCCTAACTAATCTTGTGAATAACTGATTTCCATCCCGTATGAATACCCCAAACACTCAGTTTAACTACGTGAACTACCTCTGGAATGAGGAGAAAGCTGCGCAACTCGAAGGCAATGAAGTTGACCTATTCCTCTACCGTTCCAACCTCCTCGGAGCTGACCTCAGAATCACAAATTATGGGGGAGGCAACACCTCTTGCAAAACAAAAGAACTAGATCCCTTGACCAAAACCTGGGTAGAAGTGATGTGGATTAAAGGCTCTGGCGGAGATATCGGTACCATGACCCGCTCTGGTCTTGCAGGGCTGTATGTAGACAAATTGAATGCCTTAAAAGGAATCTACCGAGGCTTGGAACACGAAGACGAAATGGTGGGGTTATTTGGGCATTGCCTCTACGACTTGGACTCCAAAGCGCCTTCCATTGACACGCCCCTCCATGGCTTTTTGCCCTTCAAACACATCGACCACCTCCACCCAGACGCAGCCATCGCCATTGCCGCCTCCAAGGATGGAGAGGAAATCACCAAAACCCTTTGGAAAGGAGCGATCGCTTGGGTGCCTTGGCAGCGACCTGGATTTGACTTGGGACTCAAACTCAAGGAGGCCTTGGACAAAAATCCCGGAATTCGAGGCATTATGCTCGGAGGTCACGGCCTATTTACCTGGGGAGATACATCCTATGACTGCTACCTCAACAGTTTGGAAGTCATTGAAACTGCCTCTGCATTTTTAGCTGAAAACTATGGTAAAAAACGACCTGTTTTTGGAGGAGAAAAAATCAAATCGCTACCCCCAGATCAACGAAAAAGCCAAGCGGCTCAACTTGCACCGCTTTTGCGCGGATTGGCATCCTCAGCATCCCGAATGGTGGGCACCTTCACCGACAAAGAGGTTGTCTTGGAATTCAGCAACAGTCAAGATCTGAAACGCTTAGCCCCCATGGGAACCAGCTGCCCGGATCACTTTCTCCGCACCAAAATCTCACCTTTGGTTCTTGACCTTCCTGCAGACACCGACCTTTCAGATCTGAGTGGACTACGCCCCCAATTGGAAACTGCATTTCAGTCGTACCGGGAACGCTATGCAGCCTATTATGAGCAACACAAGCATGCAAACAGCCCAGCCATGCGTGACCCAAATCCTGTGGTCATTCTTTGGCCAGGTGTAGGGATGTTTAGCTTTGCCAAAGACAAACAAACCAGCCGGGTAGCTTCTGAATTTTACATCAATGCCATCCAAGTGATGCGTGGTGCGGAAGCCATATCCAGCTACGTGTCCTTGCCGCTACAAGAAGCCTTCGACATCGAATACTGGTTGCTCGAGGAGGCTAAACTGCAGCGCATGCCCAAGGAAAAACCACTTTCCAGAAAGATTGCACTCATCACCGGTAGTGCGGGTGGCATCGGAAAAGGCATCGCAGAAAAATTCCTGCAGGAAGGAGCCTGTGTGATTATCTCTGACATCAACCAAGAACGACTAGACCAAACTGCAGCAGCATTCGAGAAAAAATATGGCAAAGACAATGTTTTCGGCCTTCAGCTCGATGTGACCAATTCCGACAGCATTGCCAGCGCTTCCCAGGCCATAGCACTCCAATTTGGAGGGCTGGATATTGTGGTCAACAACGCAGGAATCTCCATTTCCAAGTCCTTTGAAGATCATAGCGATCAGGATTGGGGGAAACTCAACGACCTCTTGGTGATGGGGCAATTCCGCATCTCCAAACTGGGAGTTAGCCTGATGAAGCAGCAAGGTCTAGGGGGAGATATTGTGAACATTGTAAGTAAAAATGCTTTGGTAGCAGGCCCAAAAAATGTGGCCTACGGCACCGCCAAGGCAGCACAATTGCACATGTCAAGACTGATGGCCGCCGAACTTGCAGACGATAAAATCCGAGTAAATGTAGTCAACCCAGATGCGGTCATTGAAAATTCGAACATCTGGGAAGGAGGCTGGGCAGAAAATCGTGCCAAAGCCTACGGCATCGAAGTGGCCGATCTCCCACAATACTACGCCAACCGCACCTTGCTCAAAGAAAGCGTCAAGGTCAGTGACATCGCAGATGCAGCCTTTGCCTTTGTAGGTGGACTGCTCAACAAATCCACAGGAAATATGCTCAATGTGGATGGCGGTCTTGCTGCAGCTTTCCCAAGATAAACCCGAATAGCTCCTGTAATTCCAATGCCAAAAATCCCAGTAACAGCCGTATTCGACATCGGGAAAACCAACAAGAAATTCTTTCTCTTTGACCAGAATCTTAGCGAAGTGTACAACAGTTACACCCGTTTGGAGCCAATTCCAGATGAGGACGGTTTCCCGAGCGAACCTGTACTACCGCTTCGTGCCTGGATGCTGGATTCCTTTCGTGCTGCGCTGAATTCCACCAAATTTGAAATTAAGCGGCTTAATATTTCAGGGCATGGCGCTTCTTTTGTTCATACTGACCTGGATGGTGAGCCCGTAGCCCCATTGTACGATTACCTAAAACCATTTCCAGAGGAGCTTCTGGAACGATTTTATACCGAAAACGGAGGGAAATTGAACTTCTGCAAGGAGACTTCTTCCCCTCCCTTGGCGATGCTCAATTCGGGCCTGCAACTCTATTTTCTCAAGTATGCCAAGCCAGAAGTTTACCAAAAGATCCAAAGAAGCCTCCACCTCCCGCAGTACCTGAGTTTGATTTTTACTGGGATAGCAGTTTCTGACTTCTGCAGCATCGGCTGCCATACTGGTTTATGGGATTTTGAGAAAATGGATTACCATGCATGGGTAAAACGAGAAGGAATAGAAGCCCTCATGGCTCCGATTTTGCCTGGAGATTCCCTGCTGAAAACCAAGCCCGAGCTAGGTGGAATTCCCTGTGGAATCGGCGTGCACGACTCTTCGGCAGCCCTGCTACCCTACTTGAAACAGGCAACCGAACCCTTCGCCCTGCTTTCTACGGGCACCTGGGCGATCAGCATCAATCCTTTCAACAAGACTCCACTCTCGGAATCAGAGCTGACAAAAGATTGCCTGCAGTTTTTGAGCATTTCAGGACAACCCATCAAAATCTCTCGCCTCTTTATCGGTGAGGAGCACAAGTACCAAGTGGAAGAAATGTATGCTTTTTGGCAGCTGCCACTAGGCACCTACAAGAAACTTCAATTCGAAGAATACTGGTACCAAAAGGTTAGCAGCCAGCCCACAAAAAGAATTCGCTTCCACTACATCCAGCCAGAGAATTTTGGGATAGAAAATGGGAATTCCAGCGATTGGGGTAGCTTCTCTGAATTTACAGAAGCCTACTACACCTTCCTGCATGAGTTGACCAGCATTCAGGCTGCCTCTGTCAAACTTGTTTTTGAGGGCGCACCTGTTACTCGGCTATTTGTAGATGGGGGATTCAATGCCAACCCGATTTTTCTGGAGCTACTGCGTCGAAAACTTCCTGGAATCGAACTTATACCGAGTGATTTTCCAAATGGCTCTGCTTTAGGAGCAGCAATGCTCGTGAATATGAACGCTAACGCTTAACTTACCCCAATGAAAGCAAATTCCCCATCTGTCGCCTTGTTTATCCCCTGCTACGTAGACCAGTTCTACCCGCAAGTAGGCATTGCTACGCTGGAATTGTTGGAGAAATTAGGATGTAAGGTGACCTACCCATCGGGTCAAACCTGCTGTGGACAGCCGCTCGCCAATGCAGGGTATGCCCGGGATACAGTAGGCACAGCAAGGCATTTTATTGAAACCTTCAACGACTTTGACTATGTGGTATGCCCTTCAGGAAGCTGCACCCTGCACGTAAAAGAGCATTTTCCTGCTATTGCTGGCTTAGAAAAAGAACAGGAAGCCCTGGAGCATAAAATCTATGAACTCATCGAATTCATCACCGACATATTAAAAATAGAGCGACTGGAAGGGAAATTTCCCCATCGAGTAGGCTTTCACTCCTCCTGCCATGGGCAGCGTGGGCTGCACCTCTCCTCTGGATCGGAACTCAACCAACCTCCCTATAATAAGGCCCGCAAGCTTTTGGAAAATCTGGAGGGATTGGACTGGGTGGAACTCAGCAGAACAGACGAATGCTGCGGCTTTGGCGGAACTTTTGCCGTAACGGAAGAGGCGCTTTCCATCCAAATGGGCAAAGACAGACTGGCAGATCACCTGGAGCACAAAACCGAAATCCTCACAGGTGGAGACATGTCCTGCATCATGCATTTGCAAGGCATTGCCACCCGATCCAAGCAAGAGATGAAGTTCCTTCACCTAGCGGAAATTCTAAACCAGGCCCTGTCATGACACATCCGGAGAATGCAGCTGAATTTCTAAAGGATGCCCAAAAATCAAAGTGGCATGATGAAACCCTCTGGTTTGTTCGCGACAAGCGAGACAAAGTCAGCAAAGGCATCCCCGAATGGGAACAATTACGGGAGTTGGCTTCCGGCATCAAGGACAATGTCCTTGCAAATCTTGCCAGCTACCTGGAGGAATTTGAGCGCAGTGCCACAAAAAATGGAGTCATTGTCCATTGGGCAGCAGACAGTGAAGAACACAACCGGTTGGTACTGGAGATCCTCCAACAGCAAAACTGCACTGCCGTAGTCAAAAGTAAGTCTATCCTCACGGAGGAGTGCCACCTCAATCCCTACTTGGAAAAGTACGGCGTCGAGGTGGTGGACACCGACCTAGGGGAGCGCATCGTCCAGTTTCTCAACCAGCCCCCAAGCCATATTGTCTTGCCTGCTATTCACCTGAAAAAAGGAGAGATTTCCGAACTTTTTCACGAAAAGCTCCATACCGAAAAAGGCAATGAAGATCCGGCATACCTGACGCAGGCCGCACGAGTTCACCTGCGGGAGAAATTCTTTGGCGCCAAGGTAGCCATCACCGGGGTCAACTTTGGGATTGCGGAGACGGGGGAATTTGTCGTGTGCACCAACGAGGGCAACGCCGACATGGGGGTTCACCTGGCAGACGTGCATATCGCCTGCATGGGCATCGAAAAAATCCTCCCGAGACGGAAAGACCTGGGGGTATTTCTTCGCTTGCTGGCAAGATCGGCCACCGGGCAGCCCATCACCAATTACAACTCCCATTTCAGAAGTCCATCGCCCGGAAAAGAAATTCACCTCATCCTCGTGGACAATGGCCGTACCGCGCAGCTGGCACGAGAGAAATTTAGAAATTCCCTCAAATGCATCCGTTGTGGAGCCTGCATGAACACCTGCCCCATCTATCGCCGAAGTGGGGGATTCAGTTACAACAGCACCGTTCCAGGACCGATTGGATCCATTTTATCTCCAGGGCTAGATTTGAAGAAGCACAGCAGCCTTCCCTTTGCCTCCACACTTTGTGGCAGTTGCACGGATGTATGCCCAGTGAAAATCAACATTCACGAGCAACTGTACGAATGGAGACAAGAGGTGACCAAAACGCAAGGCGAATTCGCCAAAGGACTATCCATGAAGTTGGCAAACGGAATATTCAAGAGTCCTCTCGCCTACAAAATTTCTGGCAGCTTGATGAGAAACGCACTTAAATCTCTGCCAAATAGCCTGATTTACCATCCCTTGAATGTCTGGGGGAAAAATAGAAATCTCCCAGATGCTCCCAAGGAATCTTTTCAAAAGTGGTATCAAAAAAACAGGTCATGAGCAGCAGAGAAAAAATCCTGAGCGCTATTCGAAGCCTGACCCTCGAACCCAAAACGCTCCCCGATATTCCTAATTTCAGCGGCTCAGGAGATTTGGTGGAACGATTTACGCAGTCCATCACCGACAACAAGGGAGAAGTCATGACCAAAAGCGAATTTGAAGTATGGTTTTCGGCTGCGGGTTTTTCCAAAGTGATCTCCCTTTCGGCCCAGTTCTCCGAGCTTGCTACCCTTCCCTTGCCGGAGGATCCACATGCTTTGGAGACCTTGGAAGTGGCGATCCTAGACGGGCAATTTGGAGTAGCAGAAAATGGTGCCATCTGGCTTGAGGATACCCAGCTTGGACTTCGTGCGCTCCCCTTTGCTACCGAGCATTTGGTGATTGTCCTGGATCGCAACCATCTTGAGGACACCATGCATCAGGGCTATGAGAAAATAGCAGCAGCCCATTCCGGCTTTGGACTATTCCTTGCCGGCCCCTCCAAAACCGCAGACATTGAGCAGTCTTTGGTCATTGGAGCGCAGGGAGCAAAGAGTTTAAGGGTAGTATTGGTTTAGATTGTACGAAGTGCCATGTACTAAGTACCAAGTAAAATGTACCAGGTACAATGTACTAAGTACCAGGTACAAAGAAGGGATTCGACTTTGTGGCAGAATTCTGGTACAAATTCGAATCCCTGCTTGGTACTTTGTACTTGGTACCTGGTACTTAATTCAATTTCTAATTATAGTAATAAACTAATTCATTTACACCTTCTCTACCCACTCCACCCCGGTGTCTTTCCAGGCTCGATCGCGTGCTGATTCAAGTACTGCCTCACACACTTTCTGCGTTTCAAAAGCATCCCGGAAGGTAGGGTGACAGGCCTCTCCAGTTTCCAAACTGTGGAAGAAATCAGCCACTTGATGGATAAAGGAGTGCTCGTAGCCAATGGATGTTCCCGGGATCCACCAACGGTGCATGTAAGGGTGGTCCCCATCCGTTACGTGAATGGATCGCCAGCCGCGCACCTTGCCTTCGTCGCTGTGGTCAAAATATTCCAAACGAGTCAAATCATGTAAATCCCAACGGATGGAGGCATGCTCCCCATTGATCTCGAGGGTGTACAAGGCCTTGTGCCCTCGTGCATAGCGCGTGGCTTCAAAAAGCCCAAGGGAGCCATTGTCAAAGTGGCAATGAAAAATACAAGCATCGTCAATTCCTACTGCCTGCTTTTTGCCCGTGTCCGAATGCACACGCTCCTTTACAAAGGTCTCGGTCATGGCAGAAACATCCTTAATTCCTCCGTTGATCCACATGGCCGTATCGATGCAGTGCGCCAGCAAATCGCCCGTTACTCCGGAGCCCGCTGATTCTACATCCAATCTCCAGGTGCCATCTCCTCCCTGAGGCAAGTCCGGATTAATGGTCCAATCTTGAAGGAAGTTGGCGCGGTAATGAAAAATCTTGCCCAGTTTCCCAGAAGCAACGATATTTTTGGCAAGAGTCACTGCCGGTACTCGGCGGTAATTGTACCATACCGTGTTTTTCACACCTGCTTTTTCAACCGCTTCCAGCATGCCTTTGGCTTCGGCAACAGTTCGGGCGAGAGGCTTCTCACAAAGAATCATTTTACCCGCCTTCGCTGCTGCAATGGCAATTTCTGCGTGCATGTCGTTTGGCGTGCAAATATCCACTGCGTCAATATCCTCCCGGGCTAAAAGCTTGCGCCAGTCTGTTTCGTAGGAAGCATAATCCCAGCGCTCCATAAAGGCTTTGGCATTGGCTTCTCTTCGGGAACAGCAGGCTTGCAATACAGGTCGGTATTCGTATTCAGGAAAAAAGTCAGCCAAGCGCTTGTAGCCATTGGTGTGAATTCTGCCCATCAGCCCTGTGCCGATGAGGCCTACACGAATTAATTTTTTGTTGCTCATTTTTCTAGTAAGAATGATGTAAAAGAAAGATCTCTAGTATTCAATTTTGGGTAAGTGACATTGGGTTTTATAGCGCTAAAGCAACTACAAGAACAAACTCACAGCCCTCACACTCAATGCCCCTGTGCAGTACGAACTGCTATCATCGCAGCGAGGATGTCGTTCCAAGTTTGCTGCTTTTCCATCACAGCATTGGGAAACATGCAGCCATCCCAGCAAATGTGGGTCAAGGCTTGGTTGTACTTCCCAGCGGTATCTCGCATCCAGTAACCCGCATCATGGGCGATATCGAGCAGCCCATTTGGATCGGTTGCCTGGCAGTGACGGCCAGTTTTATCGTGCGATCCAGATCCAAATACCGAACCGTCATTCTGGGCCACGTGGAAGTCGATGGTCCAAGGACGCAGTGCATCTGAAACTGTTTTAATGGCAGCTTTGATCACTTCTCTATCCTTCAAATCTGCATCAACTGGCAGAATGCGATGCTCTGGGGCATTGTAGCCCATGGTGTACAGGAAAGTGTGCGACATGTCGGCCTGGAAACCCACATTCTTTCGATCGGTCATTTCTAGCAATTCGACCATGTGCTTCCAGCTGTGCATGCCACCCCAGCAGATTTCTCCTTCGGCCGCCAACTTTTCTCCATAGCCTGCGGCAACATCAGCAGCTATCTGGAAAGTTTGGGCAATCAATTTGGAATTACCGAGTGGATCCTTGGCCCAGTCGGACACGCCTGCTGCGGAGTCAATTCGGACGATTCCATAATCCCTGACGCCAAGCGCCTTCAGCTGCTGTCCAAATTCGCAAGACTTGCGGACCATCTCCACAAAAGTTTTGCGCTGATCGGCTGTGCCCATGGCAGAGCCTGCCCAGATTGGTGCTACAAGTGAACCTACTTTAAGGCCATGTTTGGAAACTTTGTCCGCTAGCTTTTTCGCTTCTTCCGCCTGATCTAGGTAGATATGTGGTTCGAGTAAGCCCACATCAATTCCATCAAATTTGACTCCGCCCACTTCAGCTGCAGCGGTCATTTCGAGTAACTGATCAAAAGCGATTACTGGCTCTGAGTCTGGACCTTTTCCAACCAATCCAGGCCAAGTGGCATTGTGCAGTTTGGGTAATGTATTCATTGCTATTTTGGGTTAGTAACGTAGTTCAACTAAAACTTAATCTAATTTTTAAATCACAATACGGTCAAATCAGGGTTCTTGGGCCCAAAATGCTTGAGCATCACAATAGGATCTGATTTGGAGGTGTTGGTAATTTTTACTCCTGCCTTCGCAGCGGCTTCGGATACAAAATATTCATCCTGGGTCAATTGGCCAAAACGGATCAGCGAAGGAGTTTCAATATCCCAAGCACCCATTTTTCCATGCCCTTGCATCATGATCATGCCATAGGCTGCTGCATCTCGAATCACGACGGTCTGGCCAGGTAGCACGGTAAGTTCCTTGGCACTGTAGTCATGAGAACGGTAGCAAATCCAAGTTTCTTGGTAGCCCGCAGCCTGCATCTGAGCAGGGTCAGCTACCGGCTTGGGTTCCATGTAGTGGTTGTCCATCAAGTTGGGATTGACGTTGAGATCCCAGTCGATCATTTCCAACAAGAGTTCGTAGTCTCCCCAACGGTTTTTTGGACAAGCATTCCAGAGCAACTCATCCGGAATAATGGCCTTGTTAACCAAGGATTGGTACATCGCAAAGATGTCGGAGGCTTTTTGGGGTTCGTAGGTACACATGCTACCAGGCGCATGAAGCATCCCTGGAGGTACATCCCAACCCGTGCCCGGCTGCAAGCGAAACGCCTGGGAGTAATTGGTGATCTTGTTGTCCCCTTTGTTGAAATTTTTCAAGCAATCCAAAATCGTCTCCTTGCTCGTTCCTGGTGCTATGCCAAAGAAGGTGTAAGGAAAATCTCCTCCATGGTTATTCACTTGTGGGGGAAAATAGTAGGCCTCTGGCTTTCCATTTTGACCTGTCAATTTGCCAAACTCATCCGAAGGGTGAATGTGGTGCGGCAAAGGCCCCATGTTGTCAAAAAATTTGGAGTACATGGGCCAGGACTTGAACTCATTCCATAGGCGAGAGCCGATCAGGTCAGCACCCAGTTCCTCCACTGCATCCTTGAGAAGCAAGAGCTGGGTACTCCCCCCATCTTCGAAAGTAATGTGACTCAGTCCTTCATTTTTTGAAGTCAGTGGCCCGTTTTGAGCAGCAGTGGTAGAGGAAAACCAGCGTTCATCGATTCCTCCGCGCATGCCTCCAAAAGCATAATAATCGTCAGGATGTAGTTTAATTCTTCGGCCCGGCACACAAAAAGATCGGGGTACCCAAGTAGGGGTCAATCGTACAATTCCTTCGCCCTGTTCGAGCGCTTTTTTGGCAAAACTCATAGGTCTGTATTTTGGGTTATTGGTAGTAGTCTATTTTTTTCTTTTAAATCATTCTATAAGCGGCAGTTCATTCAAACTGGGTCAAGAAAATTCCCGAGCGGCCTCACCTACCAATACGCTGAGGTGGAGGTCATAAGTTCGGCTTTCGCCTGGCTCTAACTCTACCAAACTCTGATTTGCTCGTGCAGCAGCCTGTCCAATCGGTGGATTTGTAGCCGGCTCAAGCGCTGTTACGTATTCATTTTTCCCCCAATGCTGCCAATGGATAAGCCAAGGCAATTGGGTTTTGGAAAAGGAAATCTTTAGCCCCAATCCCAATTGATCGTTGACATAGCCACAAACTACGTGTTGCTCCTTATCTCCCAGCGGGTCAATAAAGGCTACCTCTTCCCCAAAGTCAGCATGGCTGTCCATAGGGGCTGGACAGTGTCTGAACCCATCTTTTCGAGAATTTTGACGAATATCTGACTCTCCAAGTCTTGGTTGCAGGGCACCCTGCCAGACAATTCGCGTTCCTTCATCAATCAATGGCCAGCCACAATTGATATGGTACAAGAGCATGTGTGGGGCCTTTGCATTCCCACGATTTGTGACTTGGTCCTGTATCCTAATTTCTGCAGATCCAATTGTTCCTGAGATTCGGCGAGCAAGTTCCAAACTGGGACCAAAGGTGCTGCTTTCGGTAACCTTGCCAATTAGCTCAAACCCCAAATCTCCTGAAAAAATATCAGGCTGCTTGATGGAAATGATTTCGGCAGTTAAGTTGGAATAATTGCCATGCAACCCTCGAGATCCATTCGCATCGGAATTGGGAGGGCCAGCATTGGATAATCCGCAGGTAGTCAACAAGCCTCCACCAAAGGTGCGCAGCCAATCAATACCTTGATTGGAAAAGGGTTGAGGAGCAGTCAAGCCGGCATGAGAAATCCAGGCCAGGCTATGTTCATTGTGAAAGGCATCCAAAATATCCATGCCTCGGTCAAGCACTACTTTGTAGCGAAGTCCAGTTCCCGTATTGATCCAAGCGATACGAACTCCACGACCTGCTCCATTGTCCAAAACGGAAGTTTCAATCCCTCCCAGTTGCTGGGAGTTGGAGAGGGTACGCTTCCAATTTTGAGAATCCTTATGCTTCATTTTTTATTCCGTAAAACCCAGGATTGGGCTTGTCTTCCTTATCCCTTTTTTAGGAGAATATTCTTAAACATCACCTTCATGGGAGGGCCAACATGGACTTGAAAACCAAATAAACCTCTCGGTTTCCTGTTTTTAGCATCCTCGTCGAGTACTTCGCTCATCAGCGTACCGTTGACGTAATGCCTCATCAGATTACCCTTGGCTACGATATGAATCGTGTTCCACTCCCCTTTTTTGATCAGGTTCCCTAAGGCAGCGCGATCGCCCAATTCATTCACAAGGTTCAATCCTTTCCAGGCATTGTTGCGCACGTATCCACCTATCGAGGTGATAGAATCTGGCGCTGAAGTAATTTGCGTCTTCTGGCCTCGGTAAGCCAAGGTGGTCCGCTTTCGCTCTTCGTAATTTTGGCCCGTGTAGAGATTGCCTCCATCGATATCTGCTTGGTAGCCTCGTAGGGCATAGGGCAACTCCGTGAATCGATCACTTCGGTATTGCACCCCGGAGTTTCCTTTTTCTGAAATCCAAAAATCCACTTTCAACTCAAAATCTCCGAGCTCTCCACCCTTCCAGATGATGAAGGTATTGTTTTTAAGAAGCGTTGTAGCGGTAATTTCTCCCACGATCGCCTCGTCTTTTACCGACCAATAAACCGGATCAAATTCCCAACCATCAAGACTTTTTCCATCAAAAAGAGAGATGAAGTCAGCCTGCTGCTCAGATGCCTGTGCTGAACTGCTAGAGTCTAAGGACAAGGTCCAGGATATCCAGGAGGCGAGCATCAGCAAGCCTAGGACCCCCCAAATTTTGAGCGTCATGGAGCGAATCATTTTTGTGTAAGAGGTTGTTTGTACACGGCATGGTTCGCATTGCCTCCCGAAATCAAATAGGCCATCAAGTCCTTCAATTCTTCCTCATTCAGTCGATTGACAAGACCAGGCATCATGATGGAGATATCTGAATTCTTCTTGATCGAAACGGTGTTTTTTGGCACCTTTTTGATATCTGCCGGAGCAAATGGGTTCTGGGAGAGGTAGTAATTTTGCGCATCCTCATCTGTGATTTTTCCAAGTAAGGATCCCCCAGCTTTGAGTTCAAGTACGGTAGCATGGTATTGATCGGAGATGGTAGCATTCGGATCCAGCGTAGCCACTAGGATGTCCTTAGGTGAAAAGCGCGTTCCCAACTGACTCAAATCCGGGCCAATCGCCCCACCTGCACCTTGCATGGTATGGCAGGATTGGCAAAGGCTGGCGGCATACATGGCTTTTCCTTTTACCAAGTCCCGACCTACCAGGCTGGCAACCAAAGGCTCTGCTTCCTCTACTGTCCAGCGTCTTCCAGGACCTTCAGGCTGTACGGACTGGTCCATCAAGTCATTGCCGCTTTCGGTCAATAATTTTCCTCCCGACAGCTCGTCGTATTTTTCAAAATCAGCCTTATCTACTGAGGCCAGGGCCATTTTTCGAGTTCGATCGAGGAATCCTACATAACTTCTACCTCCTTTGTAGGCAGTGAGGGCATTTTTGATCCACCCAAAATACTCGTCTCGCTGGGCCGCAGTCCAGCCTTTATCCGCGCCACCCAAAACGCTAGCATAAAAGGTAGCTTGCGCAGGCGGAACGTTGGCCAGCATGTTGGCGATATCCAAGCCGTATTGTGGGTTTCTGAAAATCAAATCAGAAGAGGCCGTAAATGTCTTTTGGTAATTGGGATCGTCTTTGGCATCCTTCAGTAACGCAAGGGTCTTCCCTACCGCCGAAGGTGCATCCAGGTGCACGAGCAAGATGGAAAGGGATCGGTTGAGCAGGTTGTCATCTGCAGGATAATGACGATCTAAATAGGCAACCAATTGGGGCTTGCTAGCAGTCGCTCCTTTATCGTAGCGCGCCAAGATGACTTCAATGGTTCGAAGAATATTTTGCTTGTCAGTCGGAGAAAGTGCAGCATAGTCCACCTGCATCAGGCTAGATAGCATGGAAGCTGCATCTGCATCCGTCCCATGGTGAGCCAAGGCCAAGATGGCTTGAATTTTCGAGGTAGGATTTGTTTCCGCCAGGGCTTTTGCCTTCCATGTGGCTACAGGTTGGTGTTCCAAAACCAAGCGGGCAGCATACTGCACAAATCGATCCGGATGATTCAAGTTGCTCCAGCCTTTTTCCAATCCTGCGGCAGAAGCTCCTTTGGAATGGAACTGCTCCAGCTCCCTTCTCAACTTCGCCTCTTGAGGGAGATCCGCTTCCTTGAGCGGCGTATGGGCATCCAATTCTCCTTTGTAGTATACGCGGTAGAGATCCGATTCCAATCTTCGTCCTCCCGTGGCAAAATACAGGGCCCCATCCGGTCCAATCGTACCATCAGTCAACGGAAGTGGCGCACCAGAAATAAATTCTTCAGCAGAGGCTTCATAGGTCGCTCCTTTTGGAGTCAAATGGATGGCATAGATGATTCCAAAACTCCAATCAAATGCATACAAAGCCTTTTTGTATTTGCTTGGAAAATTGGCCTTTGCGCCAAACATAAGATTTGTTGGTGATCCCTGTCCAATATTGAGCGTGGCAGGAAGGTTGTCGGGATAGGCTGGCGACCATTTAGAGTTGCCTGTACGCCAACCGTACTCAGAGCCACTCGTCAGGTGAGCCACTCGTGTAGGGCGGTACCAAGGCATTCCAAAATCCCATTCCATATCCGAATCGTAACCGAAAATATCCCCCACTTCATTGTAGTCAAAGTCAAAGGTGTTACGGTAGCCCGCAGAAATTAACTCCCAATCCTTTCCTTCTGGATCTATTCTGGCCAACCAGCCTCCTGGAGCTTTGCGGTCATTCGCATGACCACGAGGATCTTTGATTAAGGGAAAAAGATTGTCCTCCTGCCATACTCTTGGCAATCGGTAATGATTCATTTCGGGCACATCTACATGGTTACCAGCAATAAGGTAAATCCCTTTTCCGTCTGGAGTAAGCTTCATGGAATGTGGGCCATGCTCTCCTTGCTCTCCCTTTAGCTCTCGAATTTGGGTAATGGATTCAAATTGATCGTCCCCATCCAAATCCTGAATTCGGTAAAGACCCGTAGGTTGGCTGAATTTTTCATTGGGGTTGTGATTGACCATCACGTAAAGTGAATTGAAGGCATAGAGCAATCCTTGCGCATAGCCCATGCCCACCAGAGAATCGGCCACATTTCCTACGACCAACTTTTCAACCTTGGCTTTTTGGCTGGAGTCCGAACCAATTGGAGGCAGTTCCAGGCGATAGAGGAATCCATACTGATCGGAGGTAATCATGCGTCCTTTGTCATCAAAGGTCATGGCTACCCAAGATCCCTGCTCATTTTCCCCAGGGCTGTAGAGCAATTCGGCTACAAAGCCATCGGGCAGTTTAAGCTTATCTAGTTTGGGATTACCGGTGAGCTGCCGGACTTCCTCTTTTTTGGCACAGCCAAAGGCGAGGGTTAAAAATAGACCAAGTACTAAAATTGGCTGGAAGTTGGATCTACGAAACATAAAGGCTGGGTGTATTGCTTTTTGAAAAATACTATTTTACAAATTCAAGATGAGAAAAAAATTAAGTCGATAAAAGCAAGTTTGGATAAGTTTTTTTACAAACGGAAACCTGAAGCCACAACCAACCTAACCGGTATATCAAAAAGGCATTGACAATGCTCCCCTTTCTGCTTAGTATTAGCAAAACTTTCAGATCATCACATGAAAAAATACACCTGCCTTCCCTGGAATTTCTTTTTTGTCCTAGCCGGGATCTTACTCGTTGGCTGTCGCCCTGAGCCTACCTTACAACTTACCAAGGGAACTAGCATCGCTCTTGTGGGAAATAATTTAGGCTCTCGAATGATGGACTTTGGTGGTTTGGAAACAGAACTTCATCTCCGATACCCCGATAGCACCCTCTTGATTCGCAACCTCTGCGATCCTGGAGATACCCCTGGATTTCGCCCTCGGTCAGGCACCAACGACCCTTGGGCTTTTCCTGGCGCCGAAGAATTTCAAGAGGAGTATGCCACCAACTCTGGGTCGGAAGGATTTTTTGAAAAACCTGACCAATGGTTGACCCGATTGAAGGCGGATGTTGTCATCGGTTTTTTTGGATTCAATGAATCCTTCCAAGGAGAACCCAAACTTCAAAATTTCAAGGACGAACTGGAAGCCTGGATACTTCATTCCAAAGCCCAGCGCTACAACGGAAAGGCAGCTCCACAGCTCGCATTGGTATCTCCCATTGCCTTTGAAGACTTATCGGCCATAAAAGATGTCCCCAATGGGAAACTTGAAAACGAAAACTTACAGCGTTACACCAAAGCCATGGAAGAGGTAGCCAAAAAGAACCAAATCATCTTTGTGGATGCCTTCACCCCGAGCAAAAGTTGGTACGCAGCAAGTGAAGAACCCCTAACCCTAGATGGGAGCCAACTCAATGAAGCGGGCTACGAAAAATTAGCCTTACTCCTTGCAGACAAGGTATTCGGGAAGGCGGATCAAAAAGCGATCACCCACCGTGAAATGATCCAAGAAGCAGTGATGGAGAAAAATTGGTTTTGGCACAACGACTACAAAATTCCAAACGGTGTCCATGTTTTCGGTAGACGCTACGATCCTTTTGGGCCAGACAACTATCCTTTTGAATTGGAGAAAATCCGCCAGATGACTGCCATTCGCGACTCGGCAATCTGGGAAGCTGGTCAGGGAAAAGTAAAAGACCTGCAAGCTGCGGATGCAAAAACCAAGGCCCTGCCAGAGGTGACCACCAACTACAACCCAGAAGCCAATGGCAGCCTAAACTATTTGTACGGTGAAGATGCCCTGAATTCCCTAAAAGTTCCTGAGGGATACAAAATCGAACTTTTCGCCTCCGAAAAAGAATTTCCAGACCTCGCCAACCCCGTGCAACTCTCCTTTGACAACAAGGGCCGACTCTGGGTAGCGATCATGCCGAGCTACCCGCACTATAAGCCTGGGGATCCACGCCCTTCGGACAAATTGCTCATCTTGGAAGACACCAATGGCGATGGGAAGGCCGATAAGCAATCGGTCTATGCGGACAACCTCCACATTCCAGTAGGCTTCGAACTTGCCGCAGAAGGAGTATATGTGTCCCAAGGTCCAAATTTGATTTTGCTAGAAGATACCAATGGAGACGATAAAGCAGACAAGAAAACCATCCTGCTCTCCGGATTTGATGACCACGATACCCACCACGCGATCTCGGCCTTTGCCGCGGATGAAAGCGGAGCAATCTACATGGCTGAGGGGGTATTTTTGCATACCAATGTGGAAACTTCCTACGGTCCTGTAAGGGGAACCAATGGGGGATTTTACCGCTACGAACCCAAGCGACACAAGCTGGAGCGAGTAAACCAGGTGAGCATTCCCAATCCATGGGGCATAGCCTTTGACCGCTGGGGACAAAACTTCTATGCAGAAACCTCCGGACCCAATGTCAATTGGATGCTTCCCGGTTCCACGCTACCCCGCTACGGAAATGGAAACTTCAAAGGACCAAACCTCATAGAAAAAGACCACATGGTCCGCCCTACCTCAGGGCTTGAATTTATCTCCAGCAGACATTTTCCAGAAGACGTCCAGGGAGATTTAATCATCAACAATACCATTGGATTTTTGGGTACCAAGCAACACCAAATGTTAGACGATACGGTTGGATTTACCACCAAGTGGCGGCAAGATTTGGTCGTTTCCTCGGACCGCAACTTCAGACCCGTTGACATGGAAATTGCTCCTGATGGATCCCTATACATTGTGGATTGGCACAATATCCTTATCGGACACATGCAGCACAACGCAAGAGACCCCTTGCGAGACCATGTGCATGGACGTATTTACCGGGTGACCTACCCTTCCCTACCTTTGGTCACTCCTGCCAAAATCGATGGGGAATCCATACCTGCACTTTTGGAAAATTTGAAACTTCCTGAATACCGAAGCAGGTACCGAACCCGTCGTGAACTACGAGGAAGAGATGCCACTGCCGTCACCACTGCACTTGAAAAATGGGTCAAAGGCTTGGATAAAAAAGATCCAAACTACGAGCACCAGCGTCTCGAAGCGCTATGGGTGACCTGGGGCGCCAATAAGGTAAACACTCCGCTCCTCAAGGAGCTACTTGCCTCCAAAGATTACAAAGTGCGTGCTGCCGCTACCCGTGTGCTCCGCTATTCTGGACACCAGGTGCCAGACCAAGCCCAGCTGCTAACCGCCTCCGTACAAGATCCCCATGGACGCGTACGGATGGAAGGCATCGCTGCTGCCTCCTGGCTGCCAGCTGCTCAAGGAATCCCTATTTTGGCAGAAGCTGAAAAACAAGCCAAGGATGCAATTTGGATTCCTGGCACCCTAGAAACTGCCATTGCCCACCTCAATGGGCTCTCCGTAGCTCAAAAGAAGGAGGAAGACATCAAGTCCTCCCTGACCGGTTCGGATCGGGAGCTCTTTGCGCTCGGAAAAGAAATCTATGCTCGGGAAGGATTGTGTAGCACCTGCCACCAGCCAGATGGTGGAGGCTTGACTGCCTCTGAATTCCCTCCACTACGAGGCACCCCATGGGTTACTGGAAGTCCAGAGCGACTCATCAAATTGGTACTGAAAGGTTTGATGGGTCCTATGGAAGTAGCAGGAAAAAGCTATTCGGGACAGGTTCCAATGACGCCGCACGAAGGCATGCTTGACGACACAGAAGTAGCTGCCGTACTTACCTACGTCCGCAACTCCTTTGGCAACAAAGCGACACCAATCTCTGCAAATCTTGTTAAGAAAGTTAGGGAAGAAGTCAAAGGCAAGAAAGGTTTTTGGAGCCCACAAGAATTGTTGAAAATGCATCCTTTGGAGAAAAACTAGGCGAAAAGGCCTAGTTTTCTACTCCACCTTCTGAATAGGATACCAAGTACTTACCCCATTCTCATTGATCGCTTCGATGCTGAAGTAGTAGGGCTTGGTGCGATCCAAGGTTTTGAGCCAATATTCATTGTTGCCCAGGACCATGATGGACGTGTATAGCTTGTCAGGTGCGGTACCGTAATACAGGTTGTAGGCATAGGCATCAGAAGATGGCGACCATTTGATAAAGGCACTGCGCTTGTCCTTTTCCGTGCGGAAGACCATAAATTGAGACACTTTGTTGGGCACTGCACCTCCCCCGTTCCCGAAAACTCGGAATCCGGAGAGCGCAAATTTGCCAGTAGGCATCCATACGTTGACTAGCTTAAGGAAACGCGTTTTTACAGGCTGCTTCAGTTCCACATACTCATGCGGGATATCCGTGGTGTTTTTGCTTTTATCTACCAAGATCTCCCACTTTTTCCCATCTAGCGAGTGGTAGAGCAGGTACTGGTGGTATTGGTCCGTGCGCTTGCCCATTCGGTCGGTGTCCACATCCTGATCGGCATAGTTGATCTGCACTGCATGCACTGTACTCAACTGGCCTAGGTCGGTTTGGATCCACTCTCCCTTGATGCCCGATTGCGCACTCCAGTAAGTTTTGAGGTCCTCGTCATTGGCCTTGTTGGCCGAAAATCCCCCCAAAGTGGAGGACACCTGGATGGGCTTGTCGTAGTTGAGCAGCATCCATCCCGTAAACTTCCCGGCCTTTTCGGTATTCGGAAGGTAATGCGGATAGTCTCCAAAAGCGGTACTGGACCACATGACATCGTCTTTGTCAAAGCCGGCGGGCCAGATGCCCAAGCGCCTCTCAAAGGTGTTTTTGACAGAAATCATGATGGTGCTGATGTGCCAATACTTGCCTTGATTGTCCCGGAAAGTACTGCCATGACCTGCACCTCGGGCAAAGCCTCCTAGCTTGATGCTCAAGGGATCGGACTGGGGAGTAAATGGCCCCAAAGGCGTTGGCCCTACTATTACTCCGTCTGCATAGCCAGAGAATTCCGTACCAGGAGCCCCATATTGGAGGTAGTATTTTCCATTGTGTTTGGTGACATGGGCGCCTTCCATAAAGGGATCCAGGAAGGTATTGTCCATATGCTCCCCAAATCGCTGCCAGCCATACTTGTCCGGTTCTAGGAGGTACATCTCCTTTCGCGTTCCGATGGGGGCCATCGTTTTTCGGTTTAACTCTATTCCATAAAGTGGGTAGCGATTGGAGCTCCCATTGTACATGTAGAGTCGGCCGTCGTCATCAGTGAAGAAGTCAGGGTCCCAACCCCCAATTTCAAATTTTTCTACGAGCGGCTTCCATTCATTAGCCTTGGGATTGGTACTCATCCAAATGGTGAAGTCTTTTTCATAGGTAGAGCCCATCACGAGCACGGTATCGCCGACGATGCCCACTGCTGGAGCACACAATTCATCGTACACTTTGTTCCAAGGCTGAAGAAAGCGTCTGGAATGAAATTCCCAGTTCAACATGTTGTCACTTGTCCAATAGCCCCACTGGTTGGTGGAAAAAAGAATGTAGGACCCCTGATAGTTGACCACCACAGGATCTGCAGTGGCCCGATGCCTTCCCCATTCCGAAAAATTTGGGATGGGCGTGTAGCCATAATCCAGGTTGATGGGATTGCAATACGTCTGCTGCTGGGCTTGAGCAGCAAAGGTGAGAAAAAGAAGCGGGAGGATAAGAAAAAAACGCATGGCTAAACAATTAGAATTGGAATACTCTTGGAGCAGAATCAGTGGAGGCTAATTACAAATCCTTTAACCCTACACGAAGCCGCTCTTTTCAAAAATACGAGAGCGCGAGCCAAGAAAAAAATAGGATTTCTTGAAGAGGACAATAAAAATTCTGGAACTCCAAGAATTTACTATTTAAAAACTTATCCATATATTTGTCACACTAACAATTGCCATGACACAAGAACTCTTTGCTAGCTATTCTTTTCTGCTGGACCGCACGGCCCGAAAGGTGAAGCAATATGCGCAACAGCAATTTAAGCAAGGGGGCTTTGACGTAACGGTAGATCAATGGTTGGTCTTGAAAAACTTAGCTGAACATCCTGAATTGAGCCAGACAGAATTGGCTAACCTAGTTTTCAAGGATCACCCCACCCTCACCCGGATTTTGGATTTATTGCATAAAAAAGGATACATCATTCGAGTGCAGCACCCACAAGATCGCAGAAGTTTTCAATTGCACTTGACTCCAGATGGGGTTACAAAAGTTGCTGAATTGAAGCCCAAAGTCCTACACATTCGCGAGAAAGCCTGGGAAAATTTGACTGAAAAAGATTTCTTGGAGTTCAAGCGCATCCTCAACACCATTTACCACAACCTAGACGATCAAACATAACGAGTCAACAGGGAGTTAGTACCCAAGATTCCACTAGCTAAACCATCATTTATCCCGTAAACGGACACATGAACACGTCAACCATCCACACAGATCTTTGCATCATCGGCGCAGGCCCAGTAGGACTTTTTGCAGTTTTTGAGGCAGGATTACTCAAAATGAGATGCCACCTCATCGATGCCTTGCCACAAATTGGCGGGCAGCTTTCTGAAATTTATCCCCAGAAACCGATTTACGACATCCCTGGATACCCTGAGATCAAAGCACAAGAATTGGTGGACAACCTGCTGGAGCAGGCCAGACCATTTAATCCTACCTTTACCCTAGGCGAACGTGTAGATCTTCTGGATCGTCTAGAGGATGGAAGCTTTATTGTGACCACCAGCGACAAGACCGAGGTACATGCCAAAGTCATCATCATAGCGGGTGGTTTGGGATGTTTTGAACCGAGAAAACCCGTTTTGAATAACCTGGAGGCCTTTGAAGGAAAGGGTATTCACTACATGGTGAAAAACCCAGAAACTTTCCGTGACAAAAAAGTGGTGATTGCAGGTGGTGGAGATTCCGCTTTGGACTGGACCATTTTCTTAGCCAATGTCGCTGAAAGAGTCACTTTAGTTCACCGAAACGAAACCTTCCGCGGTGCTCCTGATTCTGCTTCCAAAGTATTTGATCTTGCACAAGAAGGAAAAATCGACCTGATTCTTTCTGCCAACTTGAAGGAAGCCAGTGGAAACGACCGTCTGGAAAAAGTAATTTTAGAAGATAAGGACAATCAGGAAATCGTTTTGGATGCTGATTACTTAATTCCTTTGTTTGGCCTATCGCCAAAGTTGGGACCTATCGCCGATTGGGGCCTGAGCATTGACAAAAACGCAATCGAGGTAGATACCCGAGATTATTCTACAGGAGTGGATCGCATCTATGCCATTGGAGACATCAATACCTATCCAGGAAAGTTGAAACTGATCCTTTGCGGATTTCACGAGGCTGCCATCATGATGCACTCTGCCTTCAAGTATGTCTATCCAGACCAAAAACTAAGTTTCAAATACACCACCGTCAACGGGGTAAATGCCTTCTAAATCGTATGGACCTAATCAAATTTACCGTAGAAGACCAGCAAGGGGAGCGACAGGAAGTCGAGGCACCTGCTGACATGGGCCTAAGTCTGATGGAAATTCTTAAGGCTTCCGAATACCCTATTCTGGCTACCTGTGGTGGCATGGCCCTTTGTGCAACGTGCCATGTAGAAATCCTTGAAGGCCAAGACGGGCTAGGTGATGCCACAGATGTGGAGCTAGACCAACTGGAAAACCTGCCTGAGTACTTCCCTACTTCCCGTTTGGCTTGCCAGATCCGTATTGGAGATCAACTCGAAGGCGCGGTCATCAAACTTCGAGGCGAAGACGTGGTCTAAGCCGATTTACCAGCTTTTCAAATTAGTAATTAACTTGAAATTAGTCCGATGAAAACATCGGACTTTTTTTTGTGATTACCCACGCAGCAAAAAGTAATCAACAGAAATAAGGTTTGCAGTTCAGTTAAGTAAGCTGTGAACAGTTGACTGTCGTCTGCTTGCAGACTGCGGTCTGTGGACGATTATCCGCCTGATTCAGACTTCAATTCAGGAACTTGCAAGATTGCGGATAATCAACTAATTTTTTTTTAAAACTTGTGTAGCGAAAACCCAAGTCCCTTCGTTCTTAGAAAAAAACAATAAAAACTATGAAACGCATCACTATTTTTCTGATCTCCCTACTAGTCGTCTCTTGTGAACTCGCTACGAACGAACCAATAGACATTGCAGCTGAAGAATTACTCAAACGACAAACAGAAATCATCCAGCTTTCGGAATCTATTCCCTGCACCAATGCATCCGAATGGAAAACTACTCGTATGGGTAACAAAGCCTGCGGAGGCCCTGCGAGCTACATTGCCTACCATCAAAGTCTGGAACGTGAATTTTTAGACTTGGTCAACCGCTTCAACGCACTGCAAAAAGAGTACAATGAAAAAAATAACCTTATTTCAGATTGTAAGATGTTGGTAGTCCCACCGGTAGGAGTTCAATGCGAAGCGAACAAGCCAGTTTTAGTCTATTGATTTTTTGATGTGCTCCTGATTTCTATTTTTTGTCAGGCACCCCATTTTTTTCTGGTCGGCCAATTGGCCGACCCTTTTTTTTCAAAAATTGAAGGAATTCGCCTACTTGATCACTCAAAAAAACAAGAACCTATTCTTCTTGCATCAAGGCATTGAGAATCTCGCAAGCAGCCTCTGAAAGAATGGTTCCCGGTCCAAAAACCGCCACTACCCCCTCCTCTTTCAAAAAGTCATAGTCTTTGGCAGGAATGACTCCCCCAGCCACCACGCGAATATCTGGACGACCCAATTGTCGCAACCAGGAGATTAGCTCAGGAATAAGCGTTTTATGGCCCGCGGCCAAAGAAGACACACCCACCAGGTGCACATCATTTTCAACCGCCTGCTCAGCCACCTCTTGGGGTGTTTGAAACAAGGGTCCAATATCCACATCAAAGCCCAAGTCAGAAAATCCCGAAGCAATCACCTTGGCCCCTCTGTCGTGACCATCTTGACCCATTTTAGCCACCAGAATACGTGGTCTCCGTCCTTCGAGTAGCGCAAAGCTATCCGAAAGTCGCTGGGCTTCTACAAATGATTTCTGCTGTTTCACTTCTGCTGCATATACTCCCGAGATGGATTGGGTTTGGGCTTTGTGACGTCCAAATGCCTGCTCCATGGCGAAGGAGATTTCTCCTAAAGTAGCTCTTTTTCTTGCTGCAACGATGGCCAAGGCCAGTAAATTTCCTACCCCAGAAGCAGCTGCAGCGCGTATTTGTTCCAAAATCGCTTTGACTTCTTCTTGATTTCGTTCTTTTTTCACCTGCTTCAGTCGCAGAATTTGAGAATCCCGAACGGAGTGATTGTCTACTTCCAAAAGGTCTAATTCCGTTTTTTCATCCACTCTGTAGCGGTTGACTCCGACGATTACATCCTTCCCCCCATCGATTCTTGCCTGCTTTTTAGCAGCAGCCTCTTCAATTCGAAGTTTCGGCAGCCCGGTTTCAATGGCTTTGGCCATCCCACCCAATTTCTCCACTTCTTCAATCAAGCTCCAGGCTCTTTTGGCCAGCTGATCCGTGAGGTACTCCACGTAATAGGATCCACCCCAAGGGTCGACCACCTCTGTAACTCCTGTCTCCTGCTGCAACACCAACTGGGTATTTCGAGCGATGCGCGCAGAAAAATCGGTAGGCAGTGCAATGGCTTCATCTAGCGAGTTGGTATGCAGCGACTGGGTATGTCCCATCACGGCTGCCAAGGCCTCCATGGCTGTTCGGGTCACGTTGTTGAAAGGGTCTTGTTCGGTGAGCGACCAACCGGAAGTTTGACAGTGAGCGCGCAAAGCCAAAGACTTTGGGTCCTTAGGCCCAAACTGAGCCACCAACTTGGACCAGAGCAAACGTCCCGCTCGCAGCTTTGCGATTTCCATAAAATAGTTCATTCCTACCCCCCAGAAGAAGGAAAGTCGCGGAGCAAAGTCATCAATCGCCAAACCCGCTTTCAGGCCCGTGCGAAGGTATTCCAAGCCATCAGCCAGGGTGTAGGCCAATTCCAAATCTGCGGTAGCACCTGCCTCTTGCATGTGATACCCGGAGATGGAAATGGAATTGAACTTGGGCATATTCTTGGAAGTAAAAGCGAAAATATCACCGATCAATCGCATACTGGCCTGAGGAGGATAGATGTAGGTATTCCGCACCATAAACTCCTTGAGAATATCATTTTGTATGGTTCCAGCAAGTGCCTCCACGGGGACGCCTTGCTCCTCGGCAGCCACGATGTAAAAAGCGAGAATAGGAATTACCGCCCCATTCATGGTCATGGAAACCGAGATCTGATCCAAAGGAATCTGGTCAAACAGGACCTTCATGTCCTCCACCGTATCGATCGCCACTCCAGCCTTGCCTACATCCCCTTGCACCCGTGGGTGATCCGAATCGTAGCCCCGGTGGGTAGCCAAATCAAAAGCTACCGAAAGCCCTTTTTGGCCTCCTGCCAGATTGCGACGGTAAAAAGCATTGGACTCCTCCGCAGTAGAAAATCCAGCGTATTGCCGAATAGTCCAGGGTCGTTGGAGATACATACTCGCATAGGGTCCCCTCAGAAAAGGGGCTATGCCTGCCGTAAAATGCAACTCGCGCAACTGAGCGATGGCTGCGGGATCAAACTGATCCGGAACAGTTACCTGCTCTGGCGACTCCCAAGTACTGGTAAGGAACTTAGCTTGGGTAGATGCCCTCTTCGAATTCCACTGCTTAAAATCTGGTCTCATAGGGAATCGAGGGTTACACTTTCAACTAAATAGGTAGCCCGAGTGGGCTTTAATTCATTTGCCGATTCCTCAAAGGGAGGTACCGGTTTGTTGTAACTCAAGGATGCAAGCGCAGCGTAGGCATTGGCCCCCACCTTCAGCAGAGTTTTATCCAAGAGCTCTCCTTGGATCTTGGCACGGTGCACCTTCACTCGATCCTGTAACTTTCCGGATTGACAGGCTTTCCACCAGCCGCCTTCCTGCTCGAGCTGGGTCAAGGCAGTTTGCGTTTCTTGAACAAGGTCGCTCACCAAATTTTCCAAAAAGTAGGAACCCGCAGCAGGGTCTTGAACTTTATCCAAATAGGCTTCTTCTTTCAAAATAGCGGACACATTTCTCGCAATGCGACGCTCTTGTGTGCTGGCATGTTCTTCTTCCAAAGGCCTCACCCAAAGCACATTGGCACCGCCCAATACCGCCGATAGTGCTTGGTAAGTTTGGCGAATGGTATTCGTATGGGCATCCAATACGGATTGTGACCAGTGGGCCGTTTGGCAAAAAAGGACAAGTTCCTGTGCCTCCACCTCCACCTGATAGAGCAAGGCTAAATTCTGAACCAACTGTCGAAAAGCGAGGTGTCGAGCTACCTCTCCAAAATGGTGCTCCCCTACCGCCGCTTCCAAAAACAGCTTGTCAAAAACCAAGGAAGGAGCAACGGACACCCGATCTAAAATCTCGACCAACTCCCCCAAACCGAAAGTGAGAGCATCCAAAGGATGTGATCCAGACTCGGTGTAGCGGGAAGTTTTTATGCAAAATGCCTTAAAGTTGGGATAACCCTCAGTCAGTTCGAGCAGCTCTTCTAAAAGTTCGGCCCCAAGCCCAAAGTCTTGTTGATGATCAAAGACTTGGTCTGAAGGACTCCATAATATCCCGCCTTGAAGAGCCGATGCATCAGCTCCTGTATGATCCACCCAGTCCTGGAAAAGTTGGAAGGCAGCAACAGGATTTCCCAAGGGAAGCAAATAAATCGAAATGTACTGGGGCATCACCCCCTCCAAAAGTTCCTGAAGATCTTCAGTTCCATGAAGTGGCAAAACCAAGCCCTCCGCTCCATTTTCTAAGGCAGCAAGGATATCGGCATTGGTATCGCTTGGCAACATGGTGATCACATTGGTCCAGAGGCGTGGAGGCATGCCTGGAAATTCGGATGGGGCATGAAACTGACGCTGCTTTACAGGGTTTACAAGATCTTCAAGAGCATACAGGGGCTGAAGGGGAATTGTATCCCAAAGCCTGCTCCCCAAATCTTGGGCCTCTCCCTTACCCTTGAGGTCTGCCGTAGCTTGCCGCAACCAGTCTTTCTTGGTGGTATCGGGGAATTCTGAAAATAAATTCTGCTCCATAAAAATTAGAATTGAAAAAGCGAAAGACCAAAATTAACCATTCCAAATCAATTTGCTCCGAAAGGCGGGAAACAAAAACAGGGTAACCAAGTCAACAGACGTCCACATGCTCAATCACGAAACTTTCATTGGCATTGGAACATAAACCTAATCTTTTTAGGACTCTATTTTAAGGATCTAAACCTTAATTTTTTGCCGATTATTGGAATGGCCAAATTCAAGCTGCACAGAAAATGGTTAAAAAAAAGGAATCCCTCTGTCTCGGATTTTTTATTTTAGTTAATTATCCACATTTTTGTTCCCCCCTTTGTCAACTTTTGACATGAGTGTGAATCCTATATCTTCAGAATGAGTTCAGAAGCCAATGCTGTATGGAGTGAATGCTTGCGTGTGATCGAACAACACGTCAATGAGCAGAGCTATTCCACCTGGTTTAAGCCCATTCTACCAGTAAAGCTTGAGGGATCCACATTGACCATTCAGGTTCCTAGTCAATTTTTCTACGAATGGCTCGAGGACAATTACGTGGAAGAACTGAAGTTAGCCATCAAAAATACCTTGGGTGTTGCTGGCAGACTTGAATACGCAGTGGTAGTAGATAAGGGCAACCCAAGCAATCAGCCTTACGTGGTTTCTTTTCCGCAGGGAAACGCCAGCAATAAAAAGCCTGGCACAACTAACCAAGAGGTAAAAACTCCTTTCGAAATGCAATCCTTGGATGCAGGACTGCTGACACAAAGCAACCTGAATCCAACCTATACCTTTATCAGTTACATCGAAGGAGATTGCAACCGATTGGCTCGATCTGCAGGTTTTGCAGTAGCAAGCAAACCAGGCATTACCTCCTTCAATCCATTGATGGTCTATGGAGGAGTAGGATTGGGAAAAACGCACTTGGTACAAGCCATTGGCAACGAAATCAAAAATGGACCTGGAGAAAAATTTGTGCTCTACGTGTCTTCCGAAAAGTTTGTAAACCAATTCATGGATTCCATCAAGGATGGCAACGTGAAGAACTTCACCAATTTTTACATGCAGGTGGATGTCTTAATCATCGATGACATCCAGTTTTTGGCAGGTAAGGACCGAACCCAGGAGATGTTCTTCCATATTTTTAACCACCTCCACCAAAATAAAAAGCAGATCATCATGACCTCCGATTGTCCTCCAAGGGACCTCAAAGGGTTGGAAGAGCGACTGCTATCTCGATTTAAGTGGGGGCTGACGGCCGATCTTCAGATGCCAGATTTTGAAACTCGTGTGGCCATCATCCGTCGTAAAATGGAGTCAGAAGGGATCAACATTCCCGATAGCATAATCGAATACCTAGCCTATACCGTCGACACCAATGTGCGGGAATTGGAAGGTATTTTGATCTCGCTGATCGCCCATGCTTCCCTCAACCGGGTGGAGGTCAGCCTTGAGCTCGCAAAATCCATCATCAAAAATTTCATCAAGGACATTGAAACCGAGGTAGGAGTTGATTTTATCCAAAAGGCAGTTGCGGATTACTACGGCATCCAAGTGGATGAGCTGAAGGACAAAACCAGAAAAAAAGAAATTGTAATTGCCCGACAAGTGGCCATGTATTTTTGCAAAGATTTCACCAACCATTCCTTGAAATCGATTGGTTACCACTTTGGAGGCCGTGACCACAGCACTGTGATCCATGCCATCCAAACGGTCAATGACATCATGGAAACGGACACCAGCTTCCGCAACGCGGTCAATGAACTGAAAAAGAAGTTTAAGATGCGCTCTTACTGAGCCTAGCATCCTTCTTTCTGCCTTCCTACTTCTTCGAATTTAAGAACAGATCCAATACCTGATGTGCGAGCATGCTCGGGCTAAGCAAGCCCGATTGCACCGATGGCTTCTCTCGTTCCAAGGCCTCCTTCACGGCGACATGGTTCAAAAAAGCCCTGCCTAGAAGTTCTTGAATTTGATCTTCTAACCAGGTAAGTCGCTGCGATCCTCGATTTTTTTCCCAAAACCCTGAGCCCTTCATCTGTTGTTGGTAGGAAGCCAATTCCTCGGCCAGGTCCTGCATGCCCATCCCAGTCACCGAGGATGCCAACAGAATTTTGGGAACCCAACCTTTTTCGCTTGGAGGAATAAGGTGCACTGCATTTTGATAGGCTACCTTGGCTTGAGCCGCCATCTCCAAATTATCCCCATCGGCTTTATGAACCAAGAAGCCATCGGCCATCTCCACAATCCCCTTTTTGATCCCCTGTAGTTCATCCCCTGCCCCAGCAAGTAGCAGTAAAAGAAAAAAGTCAACCATGCTTTTCACGGCTGTTTCACTTTGTCCAACCCCTACGGTCTCTACCAAAATTAAATCAAAGCCAGCAGCTTCACAGAGGAGGATTGCCTCCCGGGTTTTTCCTGCCACCCCACCCAAGGTGCTACTCGAAGGACTAGGTCGGATAAAAGCACGCTTATCTAGAGCCAAGCGTTCCATTCGCGTTTTATCCCCAAGGATACTGCCCTTGGATAGGGAGCTACTGGGATCCACTGCCAAGACGGCTACTTTTTTGCCTGCATCCAATAGCCGAGTTCCAAATACTTCAATAAAACTACTTTTTCCCACACCGGGCACACCTGTGACCCCGATCCGGAAGGAATTTCCCGTATGCGGCAACAGCTCTTGAATAAGGGCGGTTGCCAATTCCTGATCGGCAGAGAGACCACTCTCCACTAGGGTAATGGCCTGCGCAAGGATTACCCGATCTCCGGCCAAAATACCAGCTTTGAATTCTACTAGCGATCGTCTCCTTCTCATGGCTTGACCAATTCAAGTTGTTGTTCCCCCATCGGAGTTTTTTCATACTTCGCAAAAATGGAAGGACTCAAGGATGCAGGAAAATAGGGACTTTCTGGAGAGAGTACCACTGGAGCCTTCACAGATTCATGCACAAAAAACACCAGCGTTCGACCGTACTTGGTGTGTGGAAGTAAGTCCGCAAAGGATTTCAAGACTTCTGGATCCTCCACTTGAGTTTGATAGGCATAGATCCGCAGCACAGGCCCGGTATTATTTTCATTTCGGAAATAGCCAACTTCCTCAAACTGGTCTTGGTAGGCAGCGATTCCCTGTTCGGAAAAACTTTCGGTCACGATCACACCAAGAATTATTAAAACGGTGATGCCAAGAATTATAACGAGAGCAGATGGTCTTTTCAAAAATTTATCGCGGGTTTGTCGGCTGAAGCCCTTAATTTAGCCTAAAATTTTGACAATGGGATTCGAATACGTCAAGTCACTGCATCTGATTTTTATTGTCACCTGGTTTGCAGGCCTTTTTTACATTGTACGGTTATTTATTTACCAAACCGAAGCCCTCGAAAAATCCGAACAAGAGCGACAAATACTCAAACCACAGCTCGATTTGATGGCGCACAGGTTGTGGTACATCATCACCTGGCCATCGGCAGTGCTCACCCTTATCTTTGGCTTTTGGGTGCTGACTTACCGCTGGGGATACCTTCAACTGGAATTTATGCAGGCCAAATTGATCTTTGTCTTCCTACTCTACGTATACCACGGCTACAGCCAAGTGCTATTTCAAGAGCTGCAAGCAGGCAAGGCACGGTGGACTTCCACCCAACTGCGTTTATGGAACGAACTGTCCACGCTGCTGCTCTTTGCCATCGTCTTTCTCATCGTTCTCAAAAATACCATGAGTATGGTTTGGGGGATGTTGGGCTTGGTAGGTTTATCCCTCGTGCTGCTACTTGCCATCAAGCTGTATAAAAAATATAGAACCCACTAAGCTCCATGAAAAACTCGCTCCTCTTTCTTCTCCTTCCGGTAGCCCTGGCTATTTCTTGTGGCGCTCCTTCCGAAAAAACGAGCGAAGAAGCAGAATTACCCATACTTGGGGAACGCTATGTAGACGACAATCAAGATACGGTATACCATAGCATTGCAGACTTTGCTTTCGTTAATCAAGTAGGCGACACCATCCGCAAGGAAGATATGGCGGGCAAAATCTATGTGGCCGATTTCTTTTTTACCACCTGCCCTACCATCTGCCCAGTCATGAAAAAAGAAATGCTTCGGGTGTACGAGCAGTTTAAGGGAGACCCCAATTTCCGAATCCTAAGTCATAGCATCGATCCTAGCCACGATACGCAAGCCGTGCTTAAAGATTATGCGGAGAAACTAGGCATGCCCGATGCAGCTACTTGGAATTTTTTGACAGGAGACCAGGAAAAAATCTTTGAGATCGGACAAACCAGCTATTTGACCACGACCATGGCCGATGACATGGAGCCAGGAGGTTTTCTTCACAGTGGAGCCTTTTTACTTGTAGACCAGCAGGGAAGGATCCGTGGCGTGTATGACGGCACCAAAACCGATCAGGTAGATCGTTTACTTGCAGATATCCCAAAACTACTCAAGCCATGAGACACCTGGCAATCGTGATTTTTCTTGGGCTACTCACTGCTTCCTGTGCTCCCAAAGCAAGTAGCGAAGCAAATTCTTTGGCCCAAATTTCGGATCCAGAGGTGCTGCAATTTGCAATCCCTGGAAAGGAGTTGTACGAAAATTACTGCGCCAACTGTCACCAAAAAGATGGAACTGGCCTAGGCAAACTTATCCCTCCACTGCGTAATGCGGATTACTTCAAGGCCGACATTCACCGAACTGTGTGGATTATGAAGCATGGAATAGAAGGAGAGATTGTAGTCAATGGACAAGTTTACAACCAAGCCATGCCTGCCAATCCCAACTTGAGTCCACTGGAGCTCGCACAGATTGCCACCTACTTGTACAATAGTTGGGGCATGAAGGAAGGGGTCATCAATGCGCCTCGAGTAGAGCAGTATCTGAGAAACCCACCCGCAGGAAATTAATCTTTCAACTTTAAAGCTGCCTGTTCCAAGGCGGCTTTAATGTCCGCATTTACTTGATTGACTTTCACCAGCTGCTCATCCAGGTAGGTTTTGAGTTCTTCGGGAGTTTTCCCTTCCTCCTCAAGCGAATACTGCCGCATCCATACAAACATCCCTTCATGGGCCTGATTGAGCTGTCCAGCAAGAGATCGCATGGCCTCAATGTCAGTAGTAGCAGTGCTATCCTGCGTAAAAAGGCTGTCTGCCTGCGCCAAAGCTTTCTTTTCCAAGGACATGAGTTGCCCTATTTTGGGCATCACCTCATCGTGTACCCCGATAATTTGTGCCCTCATTGCTTTATTTGTTTCAATCAATGGATTGGCACAAGCAAGGACTAGCATTGAAAAAAGGAAGATCAGGAAGCTTGAGAATAGTTTCATTGGATTTAGGTTGGGGTTAATTTTTTTTTAAAATTAAACAAGAAACAACAGTCTTCGGCGAAGCTGATGTGAATTTAAGTCCTAATTTTGATTACTTACTTTGATGCTATGAAACCATTCTGCTTTGCCGACGGGAAAATCATCCCGACCCAAGATGCTCGACTTCATCCTGCCGATCTCGCGGTCATTCGTGGCTACGGGATTTTTGATTTTTTCCGTACCGAGCAGTATCGCCCCGTGTTCTTGGAGGATTACTTGGATCGATTTAGTGCATCAGCAGCAAAAACCTATTTGCCCTTGCCTTATTCTCGTGAAGAGCTCCGCACCATCATTTCGGAGTTGATTGCCAAAAATGACTTGGAACAAGGCGGAATCCGCATGGTCTTGACGGGGGGAGTTTCTGAAAACCACTTCTCCCCTGCTACAGGCACGCTTTTTATGTTTGGAGAAGAATTGAGTTTCCCCTCCGAGGAGAAATACCAGCATGGCGTAAAGCTGATCAGTTTAGAGCACATACGCGCGATTGCCGACATTAAGACTACCAATTATACGCTGCCCGTATGGCATAGCATGCAGTGGAAGCAGCAAGGTGCTGAGGACGTCTTGTACCACTGGGACGGCATGGTGAGTGAAAGTTCGCGAAGTAATTTTTTTATTGTCAAAGATGGAATTATCTCCACCCCAGACCAGCACGTTCTGATGGGAATTACGCGAAAGCATTTACTGGAAGTGGCGGGAAATGTACAAGTACGCCCTATTTCACTGGACGAAGTATGGGAAGCAGATGAAGCATTTATCTCAGCCACCACAAAAATTATCTTGCCAGTTACACAGATTGACAATCGAAAAGTAGGCTCTGGAAAAGTAGGGAAAGTTTGTTTGGATTTAATGGCAAAATTCCGCGAGCGCGAAAAAGCCTACCTAAGCAGTTAAGGACAGGTGGTTTTTCGAATTGCTGGGTAAAAGAAGGATTTTGGCAGCATTTGCCACACCGATGATTTTTTAAAAACGTAACCCGTATAAATAGCCTTTTATGAATAGCGACATCCTTATCTACCAAAACTCAGACGGTAACATTAAAATTGATGTGCGCTTAGAGGAAGAAACCGTATGGTTGACGCAAGACCAAATGGCAACTTTGTTTGGTAAGGCCAAATCAACTATCAACGAGCATATAAAGAATATTTACGAAGAGCAGGAGCTGGAAGAAGCGGGAACAATGAAGAAATTCGGAAATTCCGAATTTCAGCAGAAAGCGTTCAATTACTACAATCTAGATGTTATCATTTCCGTAGGATATCGGGTAAAATCACCCCAAGGCACTCAGTTTCGAGTTTGGGCTACTCAACGATTGAAGGAATACATCATAAAAGGCTTCGTCCTCAATGACGATCGCTTCAAGTCGGGCACTTCAATGAACTATTTCAACGAATTGCAGGAACGGATTCGGGAAATACGACTATCGGAACGCTTCTTCTATCAGAAAATCAAAGACATCTATACCACCAGTATTGATTATGAAGCCAAAGACGAAAAAACTATTGCATTTTTTAAAGTAGTTCAAAACAAGTTCTTGTGGGCCATCAGTGCGCAAACCGCAGCCGAATTAGTATACCGCCGTGTGGATGCAAGTTTACCTTTAATGGGAATGCTGTCTTACGACAAAAAACCAGCGAATTCCATAAAAAAAGCGGAAGTAAGTATTGCCAAAAACTACCTGAGCGAAGATGAAATAAAATTACTAGGATTGTTAGTAGAGCAATATTTGGCGTTTGCCGAGACAATGGCACAGCAGCAAACACCCATGTACATGGCTGATTGGATTGCGCGACTAGACAGTATTTTGCAACTGAGCGGAAGAGAATTACTTACCCATGCAGGGAAAGTAAGTCATGAAAAAGCATTGCAAAAATCAGAGGCGGAATTTGAGAAATATAAAATTGGACAGCGCATTATTGAAAATGAGCAAAGCTTAAAAGAAATTGAGGAAGATATTAAAAAGTTGAAGCGGCCTCAAGAATGAAATTCAAAAAAGAAAAATTAGAAAAGTCGTTTACCGAGTTGCTTCTGAGAACTTCAAGAAAAATCAGTACATTTAATTGCCCCTCAACCCCTTTTTTTACTGGCTACCAAAAAGAGGAACGCAGCTAAATCAAGCCCTTACTCTACTAGCTTTCCTTCTTTGAGGATGTACATCAACTTTTCTGGGTCAGCCGTGTTGAGCGTCAGCTTGCCCCTTACCTTCACCCGCTTGGAAGTGTATTTGATGGGTGAAGTAAGCATCACCTCCATGACGGTTTCCGGTCCTCCTGAACCACAAAAAAAGCATTCTGCAAGCGGCAAGCTCGACAAGATGATGTGGGTAGGTTTAAACATGCCTTCAAAAGGGATGATGTAGCCGTCTGCCTCTACCACTTTCCCTTCTAACTTCTTGATGTTCTCAGAGAAAACTGGAACATACAACTCTCCAAAATTGTCTTTACTTATTTTGTAGGTCACCTCAGACAAACTTTTCCAAACCCCTTGGGCATAAGTTTGCTGGGAAAAAGTGGCTAGAGCCAAAAGTAACCCGATAAGGAATGCTCCTTTTTTCATCTTGCTTTAATTTTTATGCTAATTACGTTTTTGTAAGCTGCTTTGCAATACTCGTTTGGTAGGCAGACCAAGCGGGGATCAGGGAGGCGATGATTCCCACTGCCAAAGCATAGCCGAAAATCAATCCTTCTTCCGGCAAGAATATCCATGGATCCACCAAGGAAACTACCTCCTGGGAAGTAAATTCCACGATAAGTGCCAAAAAGCCATGCCCAAAAGCAATCCCAAAAATAGCTCCCAGGATCGTCAGGGAGATGCCTTCCAGAAATACCAAAGCCACCAATTGCCCTCGAGAAGCACCCAAAGTTCGTAAGATGGCTAAATCATATTTCCGCTCCTTGAGTGAATTGTAGAGCGCAATAAATATGCTCAAGCCCGCGATCACCACCAAGGCGAGTGCCAAGCCCTTCAAAAGGCTGATTCCAACTCCCAGTAATTCAAATAAACGAGACATTTCAAATGCAGGGGATGCTGCCTGCATGGAGGTGCCCGAATTAATCATTCGGGGCAACTGAATCGCAGCCATCGGATTGCGGTAGCGGATAAGTAAGGTGGTCACTTCCCTTTCCTGATCTGAGATCGGAAAACCTCGAGCAACGACTGGAAGGAGATGAGGATCTATACCTTCTTCAAGAGTTCCCTCTTCTTCAGCAATGCTTACTTCCTCCCCTTCTGTGGTGGTATCTGGCTCTGCCCCGCCCGCTTCATCGTGGGTATACCAGACCGATTCGATGCTGGTCAGCACGAGCCGATCGACTACCTTTCCAGTGGGTGCCAAAATACCAGTTACCCGAAATGCATATTGATCGTGATCATGGCTGCCCACGCTTATCCCATGACTTCCGCTAAAGGTGTCTCCAAGTTTCAACCCAAGAATCTGGGCACTTTCCGAACCCAGGGTAACCTCAAAGGGCTTCTCCCAGGCTTTGCCAGCGGCGAATATTACCTCATACAGGTCCAAATAATCGTGATTGGTGCCCAAGATTCGAAGTCCTTGGACATTGTCTCCCATGGCAAGTGGGATCACTTGCTTCACCAAGCGACTTCTAGAAATGCGTTGCGCCTCCTCCATCTTGATATTCCCTGTAGGAAAATCAATGTGGTACACCGAGGATAAAATTAGCTGGAGCGGACTGCCTTTGGCACCCACCACCAGATCGATCCCAGCAGCATCACGGGCCATTTTTTGTTCAAACTGGTGCTGTACCAGGAGTAAAACAGTGATGATGGCAAGCCCAAAGGCCAATAAAATCGCATTCAAGCCAGTAGCAAGTGGCCGAAAGCTGAGGTATTTCCAACTGAGGGTGAGTAGGTTCATGCGCATTTCAGTTCAAGTACCTGTGAAACTTCTGATTTAACGCGCTGGTCATGCGTAACGATCACCAAGGCCGCCCCAATTTTGGCAGCCTCGCCTTTTAAAAGTGTGATCACCCGCTGTGCATGTTCGTCATCCAAGCTGGAAGTAGGTTCATCGGCTAGGATCAACTTAGGTGTATTAATCAAAGCACGAGCGATGGAGACCCGCTGCGCTTCTCCTTCACTCAAGGTGCCTACTGCTGCAGATGCTTTGCCCGCTATGCCCAAACCTTGGAGAAGGTCGGCAGGAGAGCCTCCTTTTTTCTTGCTTAAAAACTGCGCCAGCTCCAAGTTCTGTTTCACGGTGAGGGAGGCAATCAAGTGTGGCTTTTGGAATACGATCCCAATGTGCTGCCCCCGAAACAAGTCCAAACGATGACCTTGAAGGGCAGAAAGGACAGTACCATCCAGGATCACTTGACCATGGCTGGGGCTGAGGAGCCCTGCGAGCAGGTTAAGAAAGGTAGTTTTCCCAGAACCAGATTTACCTAGTAAGAGTACCGACTCCCCCCCAGAAAGTGAAAAATCTGGAAAGGAAAGGCTGGGCTGCCCGGGATAGGCAAAGCTTAGCGAAGTGGATTGTAGCAGCATGAATCTCGTCTTGGGGATAGTTGGGAAGTAGCAACCTCAATTCCAACCACCAATTCAAAGTTAATTTTTTAGAACTGAAAAATCACACCTCAATTTGATTGAGAAGAAGATTTCCTATTCTTGGTTCAATACATAGCGACGGAAGGAATTAGGAAAGGGTTAGGTTTTCGAAAAATGAGAAGGGCAAAGCCTTGCCAACATTAAATTACCTCTAGAATGTTTCTTTTTTCTTTTGAATGGGGGGTGCTTTCTTCTATTTTTGTGCGAAACAATAATCAGCGCAACATGAGTGTACTCGTTAATAAAAATTCTAAAGTAATCGTTCAAGGCTTTACAGGAACTGAAGGCTCTTTTCACGCTCAGCAAATGATCGAGTATGGCACCCAAGTAGTGGGAGGCGTCACTCCAGGCAAAGGCGGAACGCTACATTTGGAAAGACCTGTGTTTGATTCGGTAGAAGATGCCGTACAGAAGACGGGGGCAGATACCTCTATCATTTTTGTTCCTCCAGCATTTGCTGCAGATGCCATCATGGAAGCTGCTGATGCAGGCATTAAAGTAATCATTGCCATCACCGAAGGAATTCCTGTGGCAGACATGATGCGTGCCAAGCCTTATATTAAAGAAAGAGGTTGTATCCTGATCGGCCCCAACTGCCCCGGTGTAATCACTCCTGGAGAAGCGAAAGTGGGAATCATGCCTGGTTTTGTCTTCAAGACAGGAAGAATCGGGATTGTTTCCAAATCTGGAACCTTAACCTACGAGGCTGCGGATCAGGTAGCAAAAGCTGGTCTTGGTGTTTCGACCGCCATTGGTATTGGAGGAGATCCAATTATCGGAACTTCTACCAAGCAGGCAGTGGAACTGTTGATGAACGATCCAGAGACGGATGCCATCATCATGATCGGCGAGATCGGAGGGAATTACGAGGCTGAAGCAGCACGTTGGATTCGCGAAACAGGCAACAAAAAGCCAGTTGTAGGATTCATTGCTGGACAAACAGCACCTCCAGGCCGTAGAATGGGTCATGCTGGTGCCATCATCGGCGGAGCAGACGATACCGCAGCTGCAAAAATGAGAATCATGCGCGAAAATGGAATTTTGGTCGCTGAATCTCCTGCGGAAATCGGAGCGACCATGGCTAAAGCCCTTGGCGTAACCGCATAAACTAAGCTATCTCGGGCCGCAAGCCCTTCAATACCTCAGGGGTTTCTCTGAGGTATTTTTATATGTCTAGCCGCGGCATCCATTTTATAATTCCAAATCATAAAAAAGAGGAGGAAATTTAAACTAAATAGCCTGTTCCAAAAAAAAGGTTACAGATTAACCATTGTTATATAATTCAGTTCGAAAAATCCCCCTAGCCCCCTTTTAAAGGGGGAATCACACCATTCCCTCCTCGATTAACTCCTGTTATCATGAACTTTATTACAAGAAACAAGGAAAATAAATGTTTCAAGTTTAGGAAAGTGGGCTGTCAACTGTGGACTGCAGTATTATCAAACGGTCAACGGTCCACAGTCAACAGACGACAGCAGATTCTACTCGGACCACACAAACGGCAGAAATACCCACTTTTTGAACCTTTCTATTAAAAAATAATGGTTGGGGTTCCAAAAATTTGCAGTGGACCGTGGACTGTTGACTGTTGACCATCCACAAAGAAGTCATTTTTTATATTTTTTGCTTATGACTCAAACTTCTTTAATTTTTTTATTAAAGTAATCGGTTTTATTCCCAAACTTTTTTAGATTTGAATAACCCATACGCTGGTCTCCTTGCTTAAGAGAAACCTTTCTTTGGGACGTTCTCGTTTTGTCTTTTAACGACTATCCCATGCACGCAAATCCCCAGTTTTCCGAAGTAGAAAAGGCTTTCCTAGCAGAGTCTGGAGTCACCAAAATGACTACCAAGCTCCCCTATCTTTTGGTAGACAACTTCCCCAAGCTAGGCCTCCTCACCGCCTGCCGTTTTCTGGAATGGGTAGCTGCAAATCCAGAAGGAGTGGTCAGCTTACCCACCGGCAAGACTCCAGAATACTTTATCAAGTGGACGCAGTACCTTCTTGAAAATTGGGACAGCAAAAAAGGCAAGGAAGTACGCGAAAAATACGGGTTGGGCAACACCTCCAAACCTAGCCTAAGTGAACTCACCTTTGTGCAAATCGATGAGTTTTACCCCATCTCCTCCAAGCAGCACAATAGCTTTTACGATTACGTCAACAAGTTTTACCTCAGCGGATTTGGACTCTCCAAAGAAAAAGCCATCCTGATCAATTCAGATGAGATCCGCCTCGCAGAAGGCAAGTATTTTAGCAAAATATTCCCTGATTTAAAGGTAGACCTGAGCCTTCGCTTTCGAGACCCCATCAATGAACTCGAGCAACTGCAGCAAACCTCCATCTATCTCATCGATCAGTGGTGTGGAGACTACGAACAACGCATCCGCGCAAAGGGTGGCATCGGCTTTTTCCTAGGTGGCATAGGCCCTGATGGACACATCGCCTTCAATACTCGAGGATCACATCCCTACTCCGTTACCCGTCTTACCGAAACCAACTTTGAAACGCAAGCCGTAGCTGCAGGGGATCTGGGGGGCATCGAAATTTCGGCCAACCGACTCGTCATCACCATCGGGCTAGACACCATCGCGTACAACCCAAATGCGGTCGGAATTGTCATTGCTGCCGGTGAAGCCAAAGCCGGCATTGTCCGAGATTCCTTGGAATCCGGCCCCAACACCCAGTTTCCTGCTACCATCCTCCAAAAACTTGTTCAAGGTAGATTTTACCTGACCCGAGGCGCAGCCGTCAAACTCACGGACTCCATTGATGCCTATTATTCAACTGGCTCCTGGACTTTTGAAAAAACGGAGCGTGCAGTCATTGAACTCTGTAAGAAAAAGAATACCTACGGACACCGACTCAAGTTGGAAGATTTAAAGGCAGACCCCTACTGCAAGCAAATCCCCGACCTTTCCGAGGACACCGTCAACCAGGTGATTCAAAGTATCTCAGCCAAAATATCCAAGGGTTTGGAACAAGAACAAAACGAAGTACTCCTTCACACCGGACCACACCACGACGATATTTCCTTGGGAATCTTACCCCACATCACCAACCAGCTTCATGACCCAAGCAACGAGGCTCACTTTTCGGTGCTCACCTCGGGATTCACAGCCGTGACCAACAAGTTTGTGATTGACACCCTGCTCCATACCAAAAAATTATTGGAAGATGGGAAGATCCAAATGACCAATTACGAAGACTTCTTTGAAGTGGGCTATCGCCTCAAAACAGACAAGGACGTCTACCACTTCCTCACCAATGTAGCTTCCGAAAATGCAGCTGCCCGCTCACGAGGGCTTTGCCATCGCGTGGTCCGTGCGCTCTGCATCGTCTGGGAGATCAAGGACAAGGAACAGCTGCGGGAAACCATCAACGAGGTCATCCAAATCCTTAAGAAATCCTACGACGGCGAAAAAAATCCGCCGAAAATTCAAAAGTTGAAGGGGATGATCCGAGAGTTTGAGGAAGAGCTGGTTTGGGCTCACTTTGGGGTGCAGGTGAAAAATGTACACCACTTGCGACTAGGCTTTTATACCGGAGATATTTTCACGGAGCAGCCCGACAAAACCCGCGATGTGGATCCGATCGTGGACCTCCTTCAGAAAATCAAACCAACCAAGTTGAGCCTTACGCTTGACCCCGAAGGATCTGGACCTGATACGCACTACAAGGTACTGCAAGCCACCGCCGCGGCAGTAAAAAAATGGTCTGAACAGTACGATACTAGCAAGTTGCGCATCATCGGCTACCGAAATGTGTGGTTCAAGTTTGAACCTCATGAAGCCAACGTCATCGTGCCGGTATCCCTTGGAGACATGGCCGTGATGGAAGACTCTTTTGCCAACTGCTACCTCAGCCAGGTCAAAGCCTCCTTTCCGAGCTATGCGCACAATGGAAAGTTTAGCACAGTCGCCAAGCGAACCTGGGTAGGTCAACTCAATGACATTCAATTGCTACTCGGTAAAAATTACTTTTACCAGCACGAGCATGCCAAGGTCAGAGCAAGCCATGGACTGATTTTCTTCCGCGATATGAATGTAGATGAATTTTTGGCCACTGCCCGAGAACTCGAAAAATCCATCGAAGGCCTACTTTAAAACCCCCATTACTCAAAATTTTCTCCATCCTGATTTTCAACTATTCTGAAATTCAGGTATTTAAATCCCCATTATTCCTTTTTTCGAATGGAACACATTATTCTAGGCATCGACATTGGCGGCACCAGCATCAAAGCTGGCGTGCTGGTATCAGGCCAGCTACAAGACATCCGAAGTATCCCTACACCAGCCGGCGAAAGCCAGGAGGATATCTTGGAAACCATTGCCACGTTCATCGATAGCTATGGCGGCTACGACTTTGTTGGCATCGGTATTGGCATCCCAGGGCTGGTGGATGCACGGCGAGGACTCGTATTGGGCCTTGCCAACATTCCTTCCTTTCAGCAGGTACCGCTAAAGAAATTTCTAGAAGACCGATTTGGCAAGCCGGTGGAAGTGAATAACGACGCCAACTGCTTTGCGCTCGGCGTACAAAAATTTGGCCCTGGCCGTCCCTTCCAGCACCTCGTAGGTATCACTCTCGGCACAGGTGTAGGAGGTGGGATCGTGATCAACGGACAACTTTATTCTGGCCTCAATTCTGCTGCTGGAGAATGGTGCGGCGCAACCTACTTGGATATGACCTTTGAGGATTACTGCAGCGGCAAATTTTTCAACCGTGTGTACCAGAGTAAACCCAAGACCCTGGCCAAACTTGCGCAAGAAGGAGATCCGGTAGCCTTGCAGGCCTTTGATGAATTTGGACGGCATGTGGGAGAATTACTCAAGGTAATTCTTTATTCCTTAGCTCCCGAAGCGATCGTCTTGGGTGGTTCCATCCGGAAGACCTACCCTTTGTTTGAAAAGTCCATGCGGGCCACCTTGCAGACTTTTCCCTATACATCTGTCTTGGCCAAACTTCAGGTGCTCGTTTCTGATCTAGACGAAACAGCCATTCATGGAGCAGTAGCCTTGGTGAACTTGCAAGCAGAGCCAACAGCCACGGCGCATTGAGGACGAACATCCTTCATGCTCACAAAAAATAAGGCTCAAAAAAAAAGGTCCCAATGAAACAAAATCACTGGGACCTTTTATTAGTTGAAGGTTTAAGCCCCTCTCCCGGTTTCCTGTAAGGGAATGCTAGTCAGGTCTTGGATGCGGATGGGTTTTCCTTGTTCGATGGAATTTCTAGCAGCAATCCCAATCAAACAGGACATGGCCCCATCCCGACTGCCGGCCGATTGCCTCCAGGGATCCGCTTGATTGGGGTCCAGAAAAATCTTGTTTTTCAGTCGTGTATCTCCGCCTCCATGACCTCCAGCTCCATGGGGAACTGGCATGATTGTTCGCTCCCCAAAATTCTTCACCAAAACCAATTCATCCTCTTTTTTCTCTTCCCAAGGCTGACTTTCCTTGATCCAGGCCTCGAGTCTTCCCTCTGTTCCATTAAAGGCAATTCGGTAGCCTTCGTAAGGGGAATAGGTCGTCAGTGAGTAGCTCACCTGCACCTTGTTTTTGTAGCGGATTTGTACGGCCATCTTGTCGTAGCTGTCGATTTCTTCACGGAAGACACATCCATCTCGGTGGTAGCCATCGTATTTCTCATTGTCCACATAGAGCTGATGGAGGTACTTATTTTTGGTGATGTCCCAGTAAAAATCACAGGAAGAAGCGTGCGGGCATCCTCTGCAGGTTTTGGAACGGAAAGGTCCATTTTTTCCATAAAATTCAAGGGATCCATAGGCAAATACCTCCTCCGGATCCGAGTTAAGCCACCAATTCAGCAGGTCAAAATGATGCGAAGCCTTATGCACCAGCAAGCTGCCACTGTGCGCCTGAATCCCATGCCATCGACGGAAATAGTCTGCCCCATGGGAGGTATCTAGGTACCAATGAAAATCGACCGAGGTCACCTTCCCAATAGCTCCTTCCTGCAAGAGTTCGTAGAGTTTCTGACGGTGGGGAGAGTAGCGGTAGTTGAAGGTAACTAGCACCTGCTTCCCAGACGCCTTTTCCGCTTCCAAAATCGCCTGCACCTTCTTTTCATCCGTGGTCATCGGCTTTTCCGTGATCACATGCATGCCCGCCTTCAATCCTTTGATGATGAATTCGTGGTGGGTGCTATCCATGGTCGTCACGATCACCACATCTGGAGTAGTTTCACGGAGCATTTGATCAAAATCCAGGAACAGAGGACAACTCACTTGCAAGTACTCCTTCCCGAGGCGCATTCGCCCTTCGTTCTTATCGGATAAGCCGACGAACTCCACGCGTTCGCTGTAGGCCTGCACCACATCCCGCCCCCACATGCTGAGGCCACGTACACCCGTCCCCACAAGTGCTATTTTCATTTTCCGATCTAGGCCAGGAAATAAGTTGAGCGCTTGCGCAAGGGGATGAATCAAAAAAGAACCTGCAAGTGCAGTGCCTGAGCGTTTGATAAAGTTCCTTCTAGAAGAATTGGACGAGTTATTCATGGGTCATTGGATCTTAAAAATTAAGATAAGAAAAATTAAACTTTCCCATATAAAAAATGAACTGAAATTTCGGAGGGAAGACCTTAAAATAAACGACGATTCATCCAACAATTCTCTTATTTTTAACATGCAATCAAGCAGATGGAAAAAACCTTATCACTTCGGGGACTTTTTAGAATCAGCAGACCAATCAATCTACTGCTGATTGCTTTTACTCAGGGGATGACTGCTCATTTCCTGATTAAAACGAACGCCGAAGGTCTTCCAGTTTTACAGGATTACAGACTTTACCTATTGCTGATGGCCACGGTACTGGTGACAGCAGCGGGCTACATGATCAATGACTACTACGATGTCAAAATCGACTACATCAACCGTCCCAATACCGTAGTGGTTGGGAAAGGAATCAAGCGTAGAGTCATTTTAGTTCTCCATAGTCTATTTAACTTCATTGCGGTAGGATTGGGATGGGCAGTAGCCCCTCGCATCGCTGCAGTTATTTTTTTTGCTGGGGTACTACTTTGGTGGTATTGCAATCGACTCAAGCGGAAACCCTTTATTGGAAACGTCGCGGTCGCTTTTTTGACAGGGCTTTCAATTTACTTAGTGGGCTATTATTACCAGAAAAACGAGTTGTTCGTATTTACCTATGCCCTATTTGCATTTTTCCTGAACCTGATCCGAGAGCTGCTCAAGGACTTGGAGGATCGGCATGGAGACCAATTGCACGGTTCCAAAACCCTGCCTATTGTACTTGGTTTTCGTAAAACCAAACAGGTAATCTACTCCATTGCCATCACCTTTGTCGGTGCTATCCTTACGGTTTCCTTCCAACTCAATCATGCACACCTATATTTTTATTTTGGGAGCTTGGGACTTATTTTCTGTTGGTTTATGTGGGGAATCTACCGTGCAGACCGCAGGGAACAGTTTACGCAACTGAGTGCCTTTGCCAAAGCCATCATGCTTGTAGGAACCTTGAGTATGGCATTTTTGGGTTAGCTAAACCAAGTTCCTTTCCAATATAAACTCCTTCGAAAACATTTACCAAAAAAAGAACTCAAAAGGGTCTTATTTTGGGTTTCAAGCCATATATTCTCAATAAAAAAAGAAAAATAAAATTCAAATACTCTAATCCAAAAATACGAAACAATAAGAAACATTAATATGGGTTCTTAATTTTCATAATATCTGTTCATTCGATCACTAAAACTTGAGACCTTGTTGAAATACATCTAATTCAATATGGAAACCCCAGCACAAAAGCAGGTATACTAGGAAATAGGTGATAGATGTGAATCAGCAACAAATAAGTTACAACATGAAAATCATGGACATGATCTACCTAATACTAACAGGCCGAGTGAATCTCTTTAGGATAAGTCTCAACTCTCTTCTCTTATTGACCGCACTCTCCACTGCTGCTTTTGGACAACAAATCAAAAAAGAAGAATCTCCAAGTACCAGACAAGAACAACCAAGCAACGGTTCAACTAGGGTAACATCCAGTGAGGATCTGGACAACGATGGATTCTAAATAACACGGATAATTGCCCAACAACATGGAACCCGCAACAAAAAGACATCAATCAAAATGGAATTGGGGATTTGTGCGATCCTAAAACGAAAATAATTTCATTTTTCGAAAACGCACCCGTCGGATTTGGATATTCTGCCGATTTTTTATTTTTAGAAGACTTACCAGTTAAAACTTTATTGGAAAGCACCAACACATTTCTTCTTAAAAACGATTCCATTTTTATAAATAAAGGTTTAGACCACGCGCAAAAAGATTTTTACAGAGCTCAAATCGTACTTGACAATTCTACAAAAGACACTCTTGATCTTCTGATTTTTGTTGACTTTATTTTGAAGGATTACAAAAGCGTAAAAGGAGATTTAGAATTAGTATCAAATTCTGTAGGTACCTATACCTCTGAAATGATTGAGCCTACTTTCAAAAAAACAAAGTATGAAAATTCCACTTATTACGGAAGTTTGGATATAAGCTCGTTTATCAGGGAGATTTTTAATGATAATTTTTTAATCGTCGAAGATGTAAACAACGATAATGTTAAAGACTTGGTCTTAAGCCAAACTAGGATAAACCACCAGGGACTAAACCTAAATGTTCACCAAATTTCCATCCCACTTTACCTAATCCGAGAAGGAGATCGTTTTACAGTTAAAAGGAACAGCTTCAATAACAACACAATTTTTCATGCACCTACGATTTTAAACAAAATTGACATAGACAAAGATGGGCGAAATGAAATAATAAATTATGGAGAACATTACCATGCGCTTACAGCAACTAACCATAATTTTTATCTTTTTAATAGATCTTATCTAAGGTATTTGGGTTTGGATTTAAGAGTAGATTACAATGAAAACGACTTTAAACTGCCCTACTACTACAAATGGGTCAATAATGAGCTTACTGACAAGGCGTCAAATTATATTTATAAGGATGCCACAGAACCCGCATTCCTTTCCTCGTACTCAAATGCTGTAGGAGATATCAACAATGACGGATTTACAGATTACATCCTAACATCTGCCACAAATGGCAACAACAAATATAATTATGTCCTCGATGTGATGACAAACAATAAAGCAGGTGGATTTATTGTAAACAGGAAGGAATTAATAAACTATTATGGATCTGAAGGTGAGGGAATCATAATTGATGTAAATGGAGATGGCTTCAGGGATTTAATCATCGGTGGAGGAATTACCAGCAGTCGTGATTCCTCGGCAATCGCAGTGTTCTACAACGATCAAAACGGCCATTTCAATCAAAATTATGAAGTATTCGACAAAATGAATAAGGGTCTTGGCCTGAGAAATGCTTATGAAAGTGACCTTGACCAAGACGGAAAGAATGAAGTTATCGCATTTTTCTCTACTGGATATGGTGCAGATGGAGGTGGGCTAACCTTGGCAGAAATTCCTAACCTAGTTAAAGTCTATAAAATCATCTCAGGTGAGTTGATAGATGCAAGTAACCTGTTTTTTCAAAGTAGGGAAAACGAAATGAACTTTTACACCCAAACTGCCTTTGTCAAATTCATAGATTTAGATGGGGATGGCCACAAAGATTTGGTGCCGAGATTTGGCATGGCAGAACCTGAATTTGGATGGCCATCAGGAAATGGCTTTAGAGGACTCTGGAACAATAGCAGGGGATTTCAATATTTTAAATTTGATTCGGCTGCTAAAAAATTTAAGGTCGTAAACCTTGGGCCAATAAAAACAAACGCACCAAACAATTCGAGCCCCTATCTTTACAATTATTTCGATTTTGTGAATTTCGATAGTGAGCAGTACTTAAATTGGATTACACTCGATAAAGGGAATTTAATTAAAATAACTCCTAATTATATACTCCCTTTAACCAAAGAAATCGAACTGAAAATAAACCAAATACAAGAATCCACCTCACTTTCTTGGACCGCAGAGCCTAACGCAAGAGACTACAATCTGAAGTTATTTGATGCTGATCGAATACTCTTAGACACAACATTAAAGACTACCAATTTTGAACTGATCAACTACAAAAACTACCCGACGGTCTTTAAAGCAAAAGTAAAATCTCAAAATGTGTTGAATAGTGGAACCTGGTCTAAAGATGTTGAAATCAAAGATGTTTTACCTCCCCTTTTAAAAGCAGTTGAAAAATTAACAGTGATCCTGGGGCCTGATGGGAAAGGACTGATTACTATTGGGATGGTTGATTTGGGAACGAAAGACAACCATAAATTAACTGAACTAAGTCTGTCAAAAACTAATTTCACCTGCGCAGACCTAGGAACCAGCAAAGTCACCTTCACCGCAAAAGATGCCTCTGGGAATGCTTCCTCCGCTGAGGTAACTATCACCGTTGTGGATGAAATTAAGCCTACGCTCAAGGCAAAGGCTGCCTACACCATTAAGCTCGATGGGGAAGGTAAGGCAGCTTTAAAGTGGGAAGATCTCGATGAAGGCAGCAGCGACAACTGCAGCATCAAAGACAAGTTGCTCTCCAAAACCTCCTTCACCTGCGCCGACTTAGGGACCAGCAAGGTCACCTTCACTGCCAAGGATGCATCAGGGAATACCTCAACTGCCGAGGTGACCGTGACCGTGGTAGACGAAATTAAGCCTACGCTCAAGGCAAAGGCTGCCTACACCATTAAACTCGATGCAGAAGGTAAGGCAGCTCTGAAGTGGGAAGACCTCGATGAGGGCAGCAGCGACAACTGCAGCATCAAAGACAAGTTGCTCTCCAAAACCTCCTTCACTTGTGCGGATCTGGGTACCAGCAAAATCACCTTCACCGCAAAAGATGCCTCAGGGAATACTTCGGCTGCCGAGGTGACTGTCACCGTGGTGGATGAAATCAAGCCTACCGCCAAAGTTAAAAGTGGTTTTGTAATCAAACTCGACGTCCAAGGCAAAGCTACCCTGAAGTGGGAAGATATTGACGATAGTAGTACGGATAACTGCAGCATCAAGGAACGGAAGCTCTCCAAAACTGACTTCACCCGCACAGACGGTGGTGACAACAAGGTCACGTACACGATCACCGATGCCAACGGCAATACCAGCAGCATTGAGACTACTGTCCGTGTGGACATCGTGCTCTCAGCGCCTGAGCGGGCCAACCAAGGCAGTTCCATTAAAGCTTACCCCAACCCTGTCAACGACTACTTGTACCTAGAATTTGCGGATGGCATCAATACCAGTGGCATCCGCGGATCTTCCTTGGTGGATGCTTCGGGTAGAGTACTTGGAGAGATCCAACTAGAAGAGGGAGCTGCTGGCCAACTCGGATTCTCCACCAGAGACCTAAAGCAAGGGATGTATTTCCTTCGCCTCAGCACGCGCGATACCCTCCACCTCATCAAATTCACCGTCATCCACTAAGCCATGAAAAAGTTATTTCCCTTCCTACTCCTTTGCCTTGGATTACTCGCTTCCTGTGGAGAAGATCCTAAAACACCTGAAGAAATCGCACTAGAAAAGTTAAGCGGGGAAGTTGGGATCACCTACACCCTCGGTACCACCGGCTACGTCAAGCGAAATCAAGTGGATGAAAGTAAGTTTTATCCTGGATTTAGCATTCAGCTTGTAGGAACTACCAAGTCCTACACCAGCACTGGGGCAACAGACTTGTTTGACGCTAGCGGCAACTGGGAATTTGTAGGGACCAACTTTGACAAAATCCGCCTCACCGGGACCAGGCCTGCGGCCCAAGTAGATATCTCTTACACCAAGAATGGACAAGAGCTAGTGCTGGTATTTTCCGTCCCCACTCCTCCAGGAGGAAGAGTGGCAGCACTCACGGGAAGTTATGAGATCAAACTCACGGGGGGGTGATAGCACAGTCTTCTCCTTTTTAGTAGAAGTAAGGTGAACTAAAAAAGTCTGACAATCGAAATATCACCCGTTCTCTCGCCTAATTTACCGAGGTATAATCTTCAAAATAGCAGAGGAATCGTCGAGGAAGGAGCTACAGGAGCTTAAATAATCTTGCATGCCCTCCAATGACTCATCGTATACATTGGCACTAAAGGCATGCGCCCGCTGTAACATGTTGATAAACGTTTCACATTTTCGTTGCCTTGTAAGTTTTTTCAATGCCCCCATATAATCTTCCCTAAAAACGGTAGGTATCATGATTTTGGCTTGATCCGCAGCGACTAACTCCGCATTCATCATCACGCGTGCGATACGGCCATTACCATCCAAGAAAGGGTGCACTTCAGTCAACACAAACATCATATAAGAAGCTTTGGCAAACGGGTGATCCAAGGCGTTGTAAAAGTCAAAACTCTGAAGTAAAGTGCCGCGCACTAAATTAAAATCTACAAAGGCAGTACTTCCTGCAAAGTTATTCTTGTCTTTAAATAGGCCTGGCTTTTTATCCAACCGTGCACGCATTAAAATCGAATGACGGAAGGAACTAATTTGCAGAAACTCTTCCCCAGTGGACGGGGTCTTCTGCATTTCTTTTTTGTTGGAGACGAGCTGGTAGGTACCAAGCACATCGTGACTGTCCTCGTTTCTAGCAGGAAGTGGGCTATTCATTTGAATGATTTGCTTTGCCTCATCAATTTCAAAGACAGTTCCTTCGATATAGTTTGAAAAGTAACTTTCGAAAAAGGCAAAATTTCGAAATGCAGCAGTCGCGCTATTCTGCTCTTTTCGATAGGGGAATTCCCTACTTTTCAATTCTCGAAACAAAATTTCAAATAGCTCCATTCGTGCAGGATCATAAGGCATTCCAAATGCCCTAGCTATTGCCAAAGGAGAACTCAACACCTTAGCCATCTTCGTTGTCAATAAAGCACTGATTATCCGATTCAACTTTTCAAATTCTTTTGGCATTTCGAGTTGCAGCGAAATAATCCTGGCCCGATCCCTCAACTGATTTAACTCATCTTCTCCGTTTACTCGAATAATCTGTTCCAAACGCTCCTCTAGTTCCGATAAAGGCAAACACTTGGATTCGCTCCCTGTCTTTTTTGTCATTTGTAAATTTTCCAAAAAGGCGCGTGCCCGCTGGGAAGCATACAGTTCCCCGGAAAATTTATTATCTCCACCAAGGGGCGACTGACCTTCAAGAAATTGGAGGGTGATACCTGGAAGATGTACTTTCTTTGTATACGTCGTGGTTAAAAATAGCTGCCCTGTTTTTGTGGGTTGAAACTCAAATGCAGACCGGTGACTCAGCAAAGCTCCCGGATACAGGTTGCCCAAAATCTGAAAAATATTCCTTCTAATGATGATTTCAATGGATTCCTCCCTATTGGGTGAATACACCCGAGGAGCAATTTTCCGAAGGATCCCAGCCTTTACCAGTTTTGAGATTTGACGTGATAACTGAGGAATGGGAGAACTAAAAATGACTTCTTGCAAATGAAACGGATGTTTATTTTCCATCAGATTTCTCGTTTTATCTGAAAATAGCAATTATTTTCCACTATAAAGCCTAAAATAATAAATATTTTCCATTGAAAAGTTAGGCGGAAGGATTCTCTCTGATAAAAATAAGTGGTCCGCCAACTGGTTTTACCAAAAAAGCCCTTAATTCATTGAATTAAGGGCTTTTTTGGTAAGCAGAGAGAGAGGGATTCGAACCCTCGATACCCTTTTGGAGTATACACACTTTCCAGGCGTGCTCCTTCAGCCACTCGGACACCTCTCTGTTTGTGGCTTGATCCGCTAGGCGAATCGGAGTGCAAAGAAAAAAATTATTCCTGCCGAATCCAAACGGCTTTCGGAATTAAACGAAAATTAGGCACTTATCTCACCAGCAATGGGCTGAGTAAGGCGAAGGCAGAGTTCTTCTCTACTTAATTTTTGACCCAGCAAAAACATCAGCTTCGTCACCGCCGCTTCGGTGGTCATGTCAGCTCCACTCACTACTCCTACCGCCAAGAGCTCCTTGCTCGTTTCGTAGCGGCCCTGGATCACCCTACCCCCGTTGCATTGGGAGACATTGAGGATTACCAATCCCTTGTTGATTGCTGCCTCCAGTGACTTCATAAACCAGTCTAGCGAGGGGCTATTCCCCGAGCCATAAGTCTCCAAGACTACGCCCCGCAAGCCAGGAATGGCAAAGCAAGCATCCAAGATTTTATTGGTAATGCCTGGAAAGAGCTTCACAATCATGACTCCATTGTCCAGGTTGTTTCGGTTGACTAGTTTTTTATTGGCTTCAAAAGATCGGATCGCTGTCGTATTGTAATCGATGACAATACCTGCCTCGGCCAAAATCGGGTAATTTTCAGACTCAAAGGCATCGAAGTGAACACTCTGCACCTTCTTGGATCGGTTGCCGCGAAGAAGCATGTGGTTGAAAAAGATACACACCTCGGGCACAATGGGCCGCCCTTTCACTTTGGCTGTAGCAATTTCAAGGGAGGTCATCAGGTTTTCCCGCGCATCGGAACGCATGGCCGAGATGGGAAGCTGCGCTCCTGTAAAGATGACGGGCTTATTCAAGCCCTCTAGCATATAACTCAGCATGGATGCGGAGTAGGCCATCGTATCCGTCCCATGCAAGACCACAAAGCCATCGTAACTGTCGTAATTCTCCGTGATGATATAGGCCATGTCCATCCAGTGGCTCATCGTCACATTGGAAGAGTCGATGGGCTCGGGAAATGAAATCACGGTGATGGCAATATTCATGTTGGACAGAATCGGGATTTTCTCCAAAATCTGCCCAAAATTGAAGGGTACCAAAGCACCTGAATCATCGTAAGACATACCCAAAGTTCCTCCCGTGTAAATAATCAGCACGGAGGATGCTTTACTAGTTTTGATGCCGGTATTCAGTCGAACGATCTTGTAATTCATTTTTCGATCTTTGTAAACAGTTGAAGTGCCTGAGCACAAGTTGATTCTGCTGCCACGGTAGCGGGTACCTGAAGCAGGTCTGCTACTTTTTGCGCAACAAAGGGCAAGAAAGCTGGGGTATTTCTTTTCCCTCGATGTGGAACCGGCGCTAAATAGGGCGCATCTGTTTCCAATACCAAATGCTCCAACCCAATATAAGGAATCACCTGATCTAAACCTCCATTTTTGTAGGTTGCTACGCCTCCAATCCCCAACAAAAACCCCATCTCGACAATGCGTTTTGCTTGGTCAAGCGTGCCCGTAAAGCAATGAAATATTCCCTTCAGCTTCCCGTTATGTGCTTTCTCGATAAGCTCAATCGTCAAATCGATGGATTCTCTACAGTGCAATACTATGGGTAACTCCTTGGCTTTGGCCCAGCCCACCTGAATCTCCAAGGCAGCTAGCTGGCGATCCAAATTGGTCTTATCCCAGTACAAATCCGTGCCAATCTCTCCCACCGCAGCAAAAGGCCGGCTATTGAGCCAGTTCTCCATCACCTGCAGCTGCGCCTCAAAATCATCGCCTACTTCACAAGGATGTAATCCCATCATCGGCACACACAAGTCCCCGTAGCGGGCCTCACAGTCCAACATACGGTCGATGCTATGCACATCTACATTGGGCATGAAAATCGTCGAAACACCCGCTGCAAGGATCTCGGCAATGACCTGATCGCGATCTGCATCAAACTTGCTGGAATAAATATGGGCGTGTGTATCGATCAACTGCATCTAAAAGCAGGGTTATGGGGTCATTTATCCCTCAAAAATAAGAAAGTATACATGCAATATCCCGAAAGGAACAGATTGGTTTAAAAAATCATAGGATTATCCGCAATTATGCCTGTAGCTCATTAGGAGTACTAATCACTGCGGATAATCGTTCACAGACCGCAGTCCACGGTCCACAGCTCACTAAAACGAACTTCAAATCTTGTTTTATGGGAGTACTGTTAAGAAAGCGGATAAGAAACAAAAAAACTTCGCTAAATCGAATAGCCCTCTAGCCTTCCAAGAGCTGGGTGGTATATCCCTCCCCCTCTAAAAAATCCAGGTATTGAGGCAAAACGCGCATCAGCTGCGCCTTGGTCTTCTGCTGATCATGAAAGACAACTATCGTCCCAGGAGCTGTTCTCGAAGTACATTCCCGAATCAAGCTCTCCGAAGACAAATCCGGATCAAAATCATAACTCAACAAATTCCACATCACAATTTTCTTGGAAGGAACCAGGCCCTTGGCTTGCCCAGGACTCATCCAACCATAGGGTGGCCGAAAAAACCGAGGCGTCTCCCCTACAATATCAGCAAGGATAGCATCGCAACTTGCCACATCATCCAAATAGGTCTGTGTGGATGTTTTCCAGCCAGAAAGGTGGTGGTAGGTATGATTCCCGAGTTGATGTCCTGCTGCCTGGACGGATTGGGCTAAGGCAGGATGCTTGCGCACATTATCCCCCACCATAAAAAATGTGGCTTTCAGGCCCCGCTTTTCCAATTCCTCCAGCACCCAATCCGTAATCCCTGGTACAGGTCCATCGTCAAAGGTGAGGGAGATTTTTCGCTCCGATGCTGGGCCAGACCAAAGCCGATTGGAATAGAGAAAGGGGAGAAAAAAAGGAATTTGGTAAGCTCTCATTGACTCGAAAATCGAAGGCTTAACAGCGTTAAATCGTCATGAAAAGGCACTTTCTTGGAGAATTTATCCATCGCTGATCGAAACTCTACATGAAATTGAGCGGGATCTCGGTCCTTGTTTTTTCCAATAAATTCTCTCAATCGCTCCTCGCCAAACTCTTCTTCCTCCGGATTCATGGCCTCAGTCAAGCCGTCCGTGTAAAGGTGAATCGTAAAATTTCGCAAGCCTTCTCGCATCCCTACTTCCAAAAAGGGGACAAATTCAAAAGCTCCCAAGATGGTGGTACCCGCCTCCAAAAACTCAGTGGTGCCTGAAGTAGCTCCATACAAAACAGGTGGATTATGCCCTGCATTTACAAAGCGTAAGTTGCCAGAGGCAAACTCATATTCTCCCAGGAAAAAAGTCAAAAATCGCTCCCCTTTGGTCAGATCAAACAGCGTGAAATTCAGTTGTTGAATCAAGGTTTCCAAGTCTGTATGGCTTCGCAACAAGGTCCGAAGTGCGGCTTGAAAATTAGACATCAGCAGGGCTGCTGCCATTCCCTTGCCGGACACATCTGCGATACAGAAATACAATTTATCCTCCCCACTTGCAATCAAATCGTAATAGTCGCCCCCAACCTTGCTATGTGGAATGTAGGTTACCTCCGCCTTCAAAAATTCTGTATTCGGTAAAACTGCAGGAAATAAAAGTTGCTGCACCTGCGAGGCAATCTCCATCTCTCTTTTGACTACTTCCTGTTCCAGCAGCCGTCTCGCAAAACGTTTATTCTCTAAAGCAACGACCAGAATATTGGCAAGGGCCTGGGTAAAGTCCAAGTCCAATTCGAGCTCCTTATTTTTTCGTTTCAAAAACAAAATCGCCAGCAGCTTCTCCTTATGGTATACAGGTAAGTAGGTTTCTAGCTCCCCAAAAGAATAGCCGTCTTCGAGACGGATGGATAAGCTGCCGGTTTTTTTATTTTCTTCTACGGCATCGCCTGAGAGGAGGATAGGAGTTTTTGACTTTAGGCCATGAGCGATGCGCTGCTCAAAGTCCCCTTCTTTTGCTACATACAAAATCAAGGAACGAATATCGAGGTGTACCAAACAGGTAAACTTGAAGATGTTGATCAGCACCTCTTCCGATTGGTTTTCATTGATGGCCTGCGTGATTTCAAGCAAGGCCTTCAGCTCCAGTTCTTTCCTTTGGTATTTGTAACTATTCGATTGCACGTTAGAGGGTATTGTGAGCCATTAAGCCCTTTTTTGTGGCCAAATACATAAGCGATTTCCCTACTGCATGCAGGTCAATGTCGTCAAAGCATTCTTGGTCTGGTGCTGAAAAACATTTGATCCAACCTTTCTCTAAAAGCAAAGAAAGGGTGTCTAGGAGCTGGGAATCCTCCCAACCCAAGGCCTCTTGCAAGACTGCATAGGGATGGACAAAATACAATTCATCTAATAAGTCAAATTCTTCGTCACTCATATGTAATCGGCTAGTTCCTAAAAATAAGGAATCTTATTGGAAACTTGGTTAGCCCGCAAGGGTCTAAACTACCGCACAGGGAAAGGCCTCCAGTCGAATGTAGCTGGCGCATGATTTTCAGGGTATTTCCCTTAACTTGGTTTCGTGAAAGCCCCTGACAAAAAACTACCTGAAGAAAAGATCATTTTAGGAATTGACCCTGGAACTAATGTGATGGGCTATGGCTTGATTTTGACCGAAGGTAAGAAATACAAGATCCTCCAATATGGGGTCATTCACCTCAAAAAATACGAGACGCACGAACTGAAACTCAAGAAAATCTTTGAGCGCATTTCAGGCATTTTGGATGAGTTTGCACCTGATTCTGTAGCCCTAGAGGCCCCTTTCTTTGGAGTCAACGTGCAATCCATGTTGAAGCTTGGCCGTGCACAGGGAGTAGCCATGGCAGCTGCACTCTCCAAAGAGATTCCCATTACCGAATACTCTCCCAAAAAAGTAAAGCAGTCCGTGACCGGCAATGGGAACGCGTCCAAAGAGCAGGTTGCTGCGATGCTTCAAACCTTACTAGGCATTGAAGAGCTCCCCAAACTGTTGGATGCAACCGATGCGCTGGCAGTAGCGCTATGCCATCACTTTCACGAAGGACGAATGCAAACGCGGGGAAGAAATGAGGGATGGAAATCCTTTATTCAAGAAAATCCAAATCGATTGAAAAAATAAACAGGAGCTATTGTTGCTCCTGCTCCGTTTTCTCTTTTGCCTTTTTAGAAGGAAGCGTATATCCTACTGAGAGTTTAAATACCGTGTTATTTACGTCTGCTTGAAAGTATTGGAATGGTGCAATCCCAAAATCATAGCTTGCTTGAAGGTTGATTTCAGAGGTCAATTTGTAACCCACACCAAAAACACCTCCAATTTCATAGCCTCCAACAGGCGCGGTGTCGGTGATTTTTAAACTTCCTTCGGTATACGTTCTTGCAATTAGAAATCCTACCTGAGGGCCCGCAAAGACATTGAAGTCTTCATTCACCGCATACCGTACCAAAACAGGAATATCCAAGTAACTCAAACTTTCTTTGAATTCTTTGTTAGTAACCTTACTTGTGGTGCTAATCCCTTTCCCTGAAAAAAACATACCCGGCTCCACAGTTAATTTTTCGGTTACTTCCAACCCATAGTAGGCGCCAAGGTGAGGTCTGATCAAGGAAGTAAAACCACGTTGGACATCTCCATTAGAGAAGTTGGAGGAACCAAGACCTGCACGAAGTCCTAGCTGAGCATGAGCAGTGGCAGCGAAAATTAAAAATGCGATTAGTAAAAGACCTTTTTTCATAACTGGGGTGATTATTGTTTCTTAAAACTAAAACAAGAAATGTGAAATTCTAGCTGGAGACGGATTTTTATTCTGTAAAGCTTAAACCCATATCACTTTAAAAATACTTCCCGAGAAATCACCTGAATAAATGGCATTTGGATTCCCTCCCAATTTTCTCGAAATTCCCCAACCAATTCTAACAAACCCAAATCAACCCAAGTTCGGTTCAAATTCTTTGCCCGATTGAACTCAAAATTCAAGTGACTAGCAAAAATTAAAAACCATCCTGAAGGTGCAAACAGTACGAAGCATGATTCGATCCCTTCTCATTTTTTCTTTAACATTCATCCTTTTGAGCTGCGTTTCAGAATCTAAGGAACAAACTTACGATAGTTCCAAGTTGCGCCGCGCCACCGTGGAAGAAGTAGAGGCCTTGGTAGAAGCCTTTATCCTCGCAGAAGACTCGAGCACCATCCGTATCCCTGCTGGGTTTTACGAACTCAAGACGCAACTCATCCTAGACAACAAAACTTCAATCCGCATCCAAGGAGATGGAATGGATCAAACCGTCCTCTCCTTCCGAAACCTGAAATCTGGAGGAGAAGGGGTGAAAATCGTGGGCAAGGACATCACCATTGAAAACTTGAGCATCGAAGACGCTCCTGGCGATGGCATCAAAGCACAGCACACGGACGGCATCACCTTTCGCAAGATCAATGTCACCTGGACCAATGGAGATAAATCTAAAAATGGCACCTATGCCATCTATCCAGTGCAATGTAAAAACGTACTGATCGAAGAATGCATCGCCTCGCACTCCAAAGACGCAGGGATTTACGTAGGGCAATCCGAAGACATCGTGGTCAAAAACTCCCTTGCCTTCGGCAATGTAGCAGGCATTGAAATTGAAAACTGCGACCGTGCAGAAGTCTATGGAAATACAGCTAGAGACAATGCAGGAGGAATCCTGGTATTTAACCTACCCGGTCTCCCCAAGGGAGATGGTCGTCAAACCCGCATTTACGACAACGACATCATTGACAACAACCACGAGAATTTTGCCACTCCGATTGGCGATGGACCCAACGGCAATACCGTAACCATGATCCCTCCAGGATCAGGTATCGTGCTCTTGGCTGCCAAAGAGGTAGAAATCTTCAACAACCGAATCCTACGAAACAAAACCTATGGAGTGGCTATTGCTAGCTACCAAGTCACTGGCTTCCCTGCCGAAGCTCCCAACTGGTCGCCTTACACCACAGACATCTCCCTCCACGACAACGAGTACGATCGAGGATCCTGGTTCAGCCTACCTGATCTCACCCGGGAACTGGGACAGTTGGTCAGCCTATACAATGCCCATGGCTGGCTTAAAACCCAAGACATCATCTACGATGGAATTTGGGACGAGTCCCTCGCTCCCTCCATTGACTCCAATCCCATGCGCATTTGCATCCAGGAGCCCAGCATCAAGGACCTACGTTTTACCCGCTTTTACCTGATGGAAGGCGAGGACAATATCGACGCATTTGAAGACTATGCTCCCTTTCAGAGTTGCAAGCCTTCCCCTGCAGGACTAGGGCTAAGCTCCTTGCCTGTTCTTCAATCAACTACACGGTGATCATGGCAGCCTCTTCTCCCAATTTATCAAAGTGGGCAATTGCAAGCCTTTTCCTTTCGCTACTCTGGTCCTGCCAGCCTACCGTGAAAGAGGAAATGCAAGCAACTGTAGCGGAAGAAGTCTTAGCACCTGAAGAAGCTTCAGGAAAGTTCCCTTACCGAAGACTCTCCACCTATGGTTTTTTTGAAGGAGAAATCGCAAGCTTATCTCCCAACGAATCGATAATTCCTTACCAACCTGCCTCCTCCTTGTTTACAGACTATGCCCTCAAGAGTCGCTTTGCGTACCTTCCCGAAGGAGAGAAAGCCATTCTAGCCGGAGAAGAACTGAATTTGCCGCAGGGGACGATCTTGATCAAGAATTTCTACTATCCTACTGATTTCCGAAAGCCGGAGGGAGAGCGTAGAATCATCGAAACCCGTCTGATGATCCACGAGGCAAGAGGCTGGCAAGCCTATCCCTACGTTTGGAATGACTCCCAAACCGATGCCGTCTTGAAGGTGGTGGGCGCTGAAAAGGAAGTTCGCTTTATCGACAATTCAGGAAAGGAAAAGATCATCAACTACCTCGTTCCCAACAAAAACCAATGCAAGAGCTGCCATAACAAAAATGAATCCTTAGCTCCCTTGGGCGTGCAAACCAGGCACCTCAACCACGAGATCGTCTTTGAAGAAGGCCCTGAAAATCAATTGGCACATTGGATGAAGCTTGGAAAACTAGAAGGTTTTTTGGGCAAAGCAGCACATCCTTCCCTTATCAACTATGAGGATCAAAGCCAAACGCTCAACGATCGAGCCATGGCTTACCTTGACATCAACTGCTCCCATTGCCATCGAGCTGAGGGCCCTGCCAGTACTTCGGGACTTTTTCTTACCTATGGCCAGAAAGACCCCTTGAAACTGGGAGTATTCAAAACTCCAGTTGCGGCAGGCAAGGGATCTGGTAAACACACCTACGACATCGTGCCTGGTCAGGCGGATGCATCTATCCTGCTACATCGGATGAATTCTACAGAAATGGGAGTAGCCATGCCAGAGATCGGGCGAACCAGCATCCATGCGGAAGGTGTAGCCTTGATTCGGGCATGGATCAATCAGATGAACTAAGAATAGAAAACAAACGAAAAAGGGCCAGATAAATCTGACCCTTTTTCGTTTGCAATGCTTCTGACCTTACATGTTGTCGCTACTGACCACAGCAGAGAAATACTCTCGATTCATACGAGCAATGTTGGTGATAGAGATGCCCTTTGGACATTCTGCCTCACAGGCACCGGTATTGGTACAAGCTCCAAAGCCTTCTGAATCCATCTGAGCCACCATCTTTTCAGCTCTAGTTTTGCGTTCCACCTGTCCTTGAGGCAACAAGGCCAACTGAGATACTTTTGCCGAGGTGAATAGCATTGCAGATGCATTTTTACAAGCTGCGACGCAAGCTCCGCAACCGATGCATTGGGCTGCATCCATGGCTAAGTCGGCCACTATCTTTGGGATTGGAATTTCGTTGGCATCAGGTACCCCTCCAGTATTGACAGACACATAGCCACCTGCTTGGATGATTCGATCAAAAGCCGAGCGATTGACTACCAAGTCTTTGACCACAGGGAAAGCTTTGGCTCTCCAAGGTTCAATCGTGATGGTCTCCCCGTCGGAGAAGGAACGCATGTGCAGCTGACAGGTAGTAGTCTGCAAGGGTCCATGAGGTTTGCCATTGATGTAGAGGGAACACATTCCGCAGATACCTTCTCTACAGTCGTGATCAAAGTGTACTGGATCCTCACCCTTTTCAGTAAGCTGATCGTTCAATACATCCAACATCTCCAAGAAAGACATATCTTTGGAAACATGGTCTGCAACATAGGTAGCAAATCCACCCTTATCCGCTGTATTTTTCTGTCTCCAGATTTTTAAAGTCAATTTCATCTGTCTACGCTAGTTTTATTTTAGGTCAATGACTTTGGAGTATCTTTTTTAATTGAAAAAGCCAAAGTCTAGTTGAGCTGATTGCCTACAAATTATTTATATGAACGCTGAGTAAGTTTGACATTTTCAAAGACCAACTCCTCTTTGACAAGTTCTTCCTCTTGGCCCTCTCCTAGGTATTTCCAGGCAGCCACATAGGCATAACTTTCATCGTCACGAAGGGCTTCCCCATCTGGAGTTTGGTATTCTTCTCTGAAGTGTCCTCCACAGGATTCGTTTCTGCTGAGGGCATCGTCCACCATTAGTTCTCCTAGTTCCAAGAAATCCGCTACACGGTTGGCCTTCTCCAAGGATTGGTTGAGTTCTTCATTCGTGCCCATTACCTTCACACTGGACCAAAACTCCTTTTTCAAGGCTTGGATCTCAGCCTTAGCACCTTTTAGTCCTTCAGCAGTTCGGGCCATTCCGCATTCGTTCCACATGATTTTTCCTAATCGCCTGTGGAAAAAATCTACGGGCTTTGTTCCATTGATTTTTAGAAGGGTGTTGATTCGACCTTGAACTTCCTCCTTTATTCTTGCAAATTCAGGATGCGTGTCGTCTACCGGCTTCGGAGCAAGCTGCGCTAAATAGTCACCCACGGTGTAAGGAACCACGAAGTACCCATCGGCTAGGCCCTGCATCAACGCAGAAGCACCAAGTCTGTTGGCACCGTGCTCGGAGAAGTTGGCCTCTCCAAGTGCATACAAACCAGGTACAGTAGTCATCAAATTGTAATCTACCCAAAGACCACCCATGGTGTAGTGAACCGCAGGATAGATCATCATTGGCATTTCGTAAGGATCCTCTCCAGTGATCTGCTTGTACATTTCAAAGAGGTTGCCGTACTTCTGCTCGATGATTTTTCGAGTATCACGATTGATGGCATCACGGAAGTCTAGGTATACTGCTTCACCTGTTTCGTTGACGCCACGACCTTCGTCGCATACATATTTGGCGTTTCGAGAAGCTACATCTCGAGGAACCAAGTTACCGAAGGAAGGATATTTTCTTTCCAAGAAGTAATCACGGTCCTCATCCTTGATGTCGTTTGCTTTTATCTGGCCTTTTCTTAGTCTCTCTGCAATCTCTTGCGTAGCTGGAACCCACACTCTTCCGTCATTTCGAAGGGATTCTGACATCAAGGTCAACTTGGACTGGTGGTCACCAGATACGGGGATACAAGTAGGGTGAATCTGGGTAAAGCAAGGATTGGCAAAAAACGCTCCACGCTTGTGTGCTCTCCATGCTGCGGTGACATTGGAACCCATCGCATTGGTAGAAAGGAAAAATACGTTACCATATCCGCCAGTGCAGAGTAGCACAGCATGTGCTGCATGCGTTTCAACCGCTCCAGTAATCAAGTTACGCGTCACAATTCCTTTGGCTTGGCCATCGATCACCACCAAATCCATCATTTCGGTCCGTGGAAATAATTTCACCTTGCCATTGGCTACCTGACGGCTCAAAGCTGAATAGGCACCTAAAAGTAATTGCTGTCCTGTTTGACCGCGCGCATAAAAGGTTCGGGACACTTGAGCTCCTCCAAAGGAACGATTGGCCAAAAGTCCTCCATATTCACGGGCAAAAGGAACCCCCTGAGCCACACATTGGTCAATGATTTTTACCGAAACTTCTGCAAGACGGTACACATTGCCTTCACGAGCACGGTAATCTCCACCCTTGATGGTGTCGTAGAATAGTCTGTAGATAGAGTCCCCGTCGTTCTGGTAGTTTTTGGCTGCATTGATACCCCCTTGCGCTGCAATGGAGTGCGCTCTTCTAGGGCTATCTTGGAAGCAAAAAGCCTTCACATTGTATCCGAGCTCCGCAAGGGAAGCTGCTGCGGATGCACCTGCCAAACCAGTACCTACGACGATCACGTCGTATTTACGCTTGTTGGCTGGATTGACGAGTTTACTTGAAAACTTGTGCTTAGTCCATTTTTCTGCCAAAGGACCAGCGGGTATTTTGGAATCGAGTATCATATGGGACTTTATTAGTAGCTAGAGAAGTGAATGTACAAGGGCATGGAGGCAAATAATGCAGGTACCAAAATAGAGTAAGCTGCACCAATGGCTTTGATCGCCGGAGAATATTTTTTATGGTTGAGTCCCAGGGTTTGGAACGCAGAGGCAAATCCGTGAGAGAGGTGAAAGCCTAAAAAGATCATGGACAACACATACAAAGCAACAAGCCAACCTTGCTTGAAGGCTTCGTTAACTATAAGGAAAAGATCTTTGTAAACTTCTCCATCGTAGGTGACGGTGGGCATTTCTCCCCAATGCATTTTGGCCCAAAAACCTTGAAGATGGACCACTAAGAAAATTAAAATAATGGTTCCCAAAATGCCCATATTACGTGAAGACCAAGCGCTGTTCGTACTCCCTTTGGAAGTAGAGTAGGCAACTGGGCGAGCAGACTTGTTGTAAAGCGATAAGGAGATTGAGTAGATGATGTGACCAATCACTGAAATGTAGGTCAGGTAGGACAACAACTTTACTGCTGGATTGGTAGTCATAAACTTGGCATACATGTTAAATGCCTGACCCCCATCTCCTTTAAACAGAAGCAAATTTCCTGACACGTGGCCCGTCAAAAACAGGATAAGAAAAAGACCGGTCAGCGCCATAATCAATTTTCTTCCGAGGGTGCTATTCAAGGTTTTGGTAACCCAAGTCATAAATAATTAAGATTAGTTTAAAACAAACTGGTTTTGCTGTTCAATTGCCCAAATTTACGTCCGAGAAGGCTAGTATCCAATCTGTGAAAGAACTGCTTTCTTATTTTAAACGATTCTAAATAAGCTACTATTTTTAAGTGGAAAAGACTTAAATTTATTTAGTTCTTAACAGTCTGTTCAATTTTATTGTTTTAATATCTGATGGTTTTTCTCCATCCATCCGTTTACTTCGTATACACAGAAAAATTTGAGTGAAATCAGTTCGTCTGAACCCATTCTCAGTACCCATTTTAATCCTAGCCTAGTCACCTTGACCGATATGAAGCTTAAAATTTATTTTATTCTTTTTTCCATCGCATTTTTTTCATCCCTGAATTCAACTTGGGCCACACACATTCGTGCTGGTGAAATCATTGCAGAGCGAATTTCGGTTCAGACACTCACCTACCGAATCACGGTAGTAGGCTATACAGATACACGTTCCTCCGTAACCTTCGGCCCAGGGCGAATCAATTTTGGAGACGGCCGGGAGGAGCAGCTCAACACAAAAAGTGATTTTTCGCTAGTAGAAGATTTAGGAGATCTAATCGAAAAAAACACCTTTGTCATCACGCATACTTTCCAGGGTCCCGGCAAATACAAGATTCGTTTCTTAGAATTCAACCGAAATGACCTGACCCTCAACATGAACAATTCGGTAGACACCCCATTCTATGTGGAAACCGAAATCACAATTGATCCTTTTATTGGGGTCAATAACTCCCCAGTTTTGACCATCCCACCGGTGGATAATGGCGCCGTAAATGTGCGGTACATTCACAATCCTGGGGCTTACGATCCGGATGGAGATAGCCTTTCGTACCGCATTGAAATTCCCAAGCAGGGATTTGAGCGTGTAGTCAACAATTACCGAGACCCTGCAAGCGCAGAATTTAGTAAGAATAAAGAGGATGGCACCAGCCCGGCTTTTATGAGGGTGGATGCCATTTTTGGAGACCTGGTCTGGGATGCTCCTGGCACTGCAGGGCAATACAGTGTGGCAATGCGAATCACGGAATGGCGTAAAATCGATGGGAAGTATGTGGAAATCGGCTACGTAGTTCGGGACATGCAGATTATCATTGAAAACTCAAAGAATAAACGACCCAAACTGATTCTTCCCCCCGACCTATGCGTGGTGGCAGGAACGCGAATCAAGGAAATCATTCAAGGACAAGACCCGGATGGAGATCCCATCAAAATTGAAGTTTTTGGGGAACCCATGGAAATCAATACTTCTCCAGCTACCTACAAACCAGAAAACGAGTTCCAGGTGCAGCCAGGCATCGTCAATTTTAATTGGCAAACGGTCTGCAACCATGTGCGGGAACGAGAGTATGAGGTACGTGTACGTATCACCGACAAGCCGCTCTCTGGACCTAAATTGGTAGATATTCAGACTTGGAAAATTAAAGTCATTGGTCCTCCGCCTGTTTGGGATGAACTAGAGCAATTGCCTGGTAGAACCCTAAAACTAAACTGGGATCCTTATGCCTGTGCCAGTTCTGCGCAAGAAATGCAGGTCTGGAGAAGGCTTAACTCTGATCCTTATGAACCAGATTCTTGCGAAACAGGCATTCGAGCTGGGTTCGAACTGATTGGAACTACCAACATGACCACCTTTGACTTTACCGACAAAAATGGAGGGGAAGGATTAGCTCCAGGAAACACCTACTGCTACAGATTGGTGGCGACTTTCCCTACTCCAAGATTAGGCGAAAGTATTGTTTCAAAAGAAATCTGTATCACCATTGACGTGGATGTACCCATCCTAACCAATGTAAGCATTACTGCCACAGATGAGAAAGACGGAGAGATATTTGTGAAATGGACTCCGCCCTACGACTTGGATAAAGTTCAATTTCAAGGTCCCTATTCCTATGAATTGATTCGAAGCGAAGGATTTACTGGCGCGCAAAATCGTCTGTCGTTGGGAAAAACCACAGACACCTTGTTCACGGATAAAAAATTGAATACCAAAAATCTGGTTTACAATTACAAGGTGGTGTTGCTTGACAACAACATTAAAATTGATACCTCTACTGCAGCCTCTTCGGTTCGACTTGAACCTACCATTATCAATGAAGCGATTGAGCTCAAGTGGTCTTTTAATGTTCCTTGGAATAATTCCATTGCCAAATACACACACGAAGTTTACCGAAACCGAGCGGATGCCGCCGCACTTGATGTGACCAACTTCGTCAAAATCGCAGATGTAGATGTGACCCAAAAGGGATCTATTTACCTGGATGAAGGCAAATTCAATGGAGTAAAGCTTAAAAAAGACCTCGAATACTGCTATTATGTAGTGACCAAAGGGGCTTACAATGTGGTAGGACTGGTATATCCCCTCGAAAATCGATCTCAAATTATCTGCGCCAAACCAGATGATAACCGCCTTCCTTGTGCCCCAGTGCTTACTTTTGAAGGCCCTGACTGTGCGAAATATGTTGCCGAACAGTCCTGCGGTACGGTTACCTACATGCATGAATTGAGCTGGAAACCAAATTTCAGTGGCACCTGTGACGATCAATTGAGTGGCTACCGCCTGTACTTCAATCCGGATGGCAGCCCAGACGGAACCTTTACCCGCATCGGTCAATATTCCGCGATCCAACTTCGAGCCACGCTTAGAAATCTTGCGAATTACAAAGGCTGCTATTACATCACCGCAGTAGATCGCTCCGGCAATGAAAGCCCAAAAAGCAATGTGGTATGCCTCGATAACTGCCCGAACTACCTCCTGCCAAATGCATTTTCTCCCAATGGAGATGGGCTCAACGATACCTTCATGGCTTTTGACAACCCTTTCTCAAAATGCCCAAGATTTGTCAGCCAGGTGGAGCTATTTATAGTAAACCGCTGGGGCACAGAAGTATTCCGCTATGCAAGCCAAAGCGCAACAGAAAATGATCCTTTTATCCGTTGGGATGGGAAAGACCCTAGTGGAAATGAACTTCCAGCTGGAACCTATTACTATTCTGGAACAGTCTTTTTCGATGTGGTGGACCCAACCAAGAAACAACAGACCTTGAAAGGGACGATTCAACTCCTCCGCTGATGCACCGGGAATCCATCTTGCTTTTTGATGGACACTGTAGCTTGTGCAATGCGGCAGTGGATTTTGTCCTGAAGCGAGATGCCAAAAAAAAGTTGCTTTTAGCCTCAATCCAAGGACCTGCGGGCCAAAGGGTGCTGAAAATATACCAGTTACCCCCAAGCTATTTGGAAACCCTAGTATTGGTAGAGGAAGGACAGGTCTACCTCGGAAGCACAGCCGCTCTCCGCGTAGCACGACTTTTAGGTGGAGGCTGGCCTCTCTTCTACTCACTCATTATCATCCCAAAAGGAGTACGAGACCGAATCTACCAGTGGATTGGAAGCCACAGGTATCAGTGGTTTGGTCGAAGAGCGAGTTGCAGAATGCCTACAGCCAGTGAAAAATCACACTTTTTGAATGAAGATCATCCCCTACTCAAGTCGCTTGGATAATCATCCAATAAATAGGCATCCCTAGGGTAAGGTTAAAAGGAAAGGTCACCGCCAAGGCCATGGGAACATATAGTCCTTCATCTGCTTCCGGATTGGATAACTTCATCGCTGCGGGCACTGCAATGTAAGAAGCTGAAGCAGCAAGAATTGCAAAAATCAGGCGATCACCTGCCTCAGGACTGACCCACTGACTAATGTAAGCCACTACCAGTCCATTGATTAGGGGTACAAGGGTGGCAAAAAGGGAAGAAAAATAACCTGTCTTAAAAAATGCTTTCAATTTTCTTCCACTAGTGATCCCCATGTCCAATAAAAAGACTGCTAGAAACCCTTTGAAAATATCCGTAATGAAGGGTTTGATACCTTCTGCCTGCTTTTCATCGGCGATTAATCCAATAACCAAACTACCTAAAATCAACAGTACAGAGCTATTGGTAAATGCATGAATAATGGTTTGTGTGAGGCCACCTTCCGACTTGGACGGGGTATATTTTCGCAACAAAATCATTCCTGAAATAATTGCGGGAGCCTCCATCAGGGCCATAACAGCAACCATATGCCCCCCAAAACTGACTCCTTGACTCTCCAAAAATGCGGCGGCGGCCACAAAAGTAACCGCAGAAATAGACCCGTAGGCAGCGGCAATTGCGGCAGCATTGGGCACTCCTAACTTTCGCTTGAGCAAGAAAAAGGTGTAAAATGGAATGGATGCAGAAAGCAAAACCCCAAATGCGAGCGCCCAAAAAATTCCAGAATTAAATGTGCTGTGTGAAAGCTCTTGACCTCCTTTAAACCCAATGGAGATCATCAAATACAAGGCGATGAACTTGGCGCTGGTTGGGGGGATTTCTAAGTCACTTTTCAGTTTGACCGCCAAAACTCCTAGGATAAAAAAGAGTAGGCTTGGATTGGTAAGGTTGTTAATAAGAATCTGAAAATCCATGGCGCAAATATCCTTCATGAATTCATTCAAAAAAAATAAAACATAATATTTTTTAATTCGTTGTTAATTTTGAATTAATTTTATTTATGAATATCACCCTACATCAGCTTAAAGCCTTCCAAGCCATTGCCAAGTTTCAGAGCATCACAAAAGCTGCGGAAGCAATGAGCATGACCCAGCCAGCGGTCTCCATTCAGTTAAAAAATCTTCAGGAACAGTTTGAAGTTCCCCTCACCGAAATCATCGGAAAGCGAATTCATATCACTGAATTTGGCCAAGAATTGGTAGATACGGCAGACCGTATTTATGGAGAGCTTGGACAGATTGAAGAAAAAATGCTAGAACTGAAAGGGCTTATGGGTGGGAAAATCAGAATTTCTGCCGTTTCCACCGGGAAATACATCATCCCCTACCTGATGGCGGACTTCATGAAAGTTCACCCCCATGTAGAAATCAGCTTGGAGGTTTCCAACCGAAACAAGGTATTGGCTCACTTACAAGAAAACTCAACAGATTTAGCTTTGGTATCCCTATTGCCAGAAGACCTAGATTTGGAAAGTATACAGCTTGCAGAGAACAAGTGGTTTTTGGCTTGCGCTCCAGAAAACAAAGAGAGTTACCAAGCCTACATCAATGCAGGAGCTTGGGATAAAGTGCGATTTGTGCTTCGAGAGAAAGGATCCGGTACCCGCACCATCATGGAGAAATTTTTCAGCGAGCGGGACATTCATGTGGAAAATCGACTTGAGCTCACCACCAACGAAGCCGTCAAACAAGCACTGATGGCGGGCCTAGGTACCTCCCTTCTTTCCAATTATTCAATGGCCCAAGAAATCAAAGAAGGTAGAATCGCACTGCTTGAATTCCCCGACCTCCCACTTAAGGCCGATTGGAAATTGATCTGGCTGAAGCAAAAAAAACACTCCCCTGCCGTCAAGGCCTTTATTAGTTGGCTTTCAGAAAATCGGAAAGAAGTGCTTTCCAAACACTTTCCAACCTTGGAGGCGTTCTAGCCCCTTTCCATGGACTGTCAAAAAAATTCTATATTTGCGGCTTAAATTTCGTCAACTCAAGAAATGAAAGCAATCGTATTTCCAGGCCAAGGAGCCCAATTCCCAGGAATGGGAAAATCCCTCTATGAAGAAAACCCAACTGCAAAGGCCTTATTTGAAAAAGCAAATGAGCAGCTTGGATTCCGAATTACGGATATCCTTTTTGAAGGAACAGAGGAGGAACTCAAGCAAACTAAAGTAACGCAGCCCGCAATTTTTTTGCACTCAGTCATTCTCGCGAAAACCACCCCAAACTTTGCCCCAGACATGGTTGCAGGACATTCCTTAGGGGAGTTTTCCGCCTTAGTCGCCAACGGGGTATTAAGTTTTGAAGATGGGCTAGCCCTCGTGTTTCAACGTGCCCTAGCCATGCAGGAAGCTTGTGAAATCAACCCCTCCTCGATGGCAGCAATCCTAGGGTTGGAAGATCAGCTTGTAGAAGAGATTTGTGCAGGCATCACCGAGGAAATCGTCGTAGCTGCAAACTACAACTGCCCGGGCCAGCTCGTGATATCTGGATCCACCAAGGGCATTGAAATTGCCTGCGAACTACTTAAAGTTGCGGGAGCAAAAAGAGCTTTGCCGCTACCTGTTGGTGGCGCATTCCACTCACCATTGATGGAGCCAGCTCGAGAGAAACTTCAAAAAGCAATCGAAGAAACTCAGTTCAATACCTCAATCTGTCCAATTTACCAGAATGTGAGTACGACAGCGGTAACAGATGTGGCCGAAATCAAAGCCAATTTAATTGCTCAGCTGACCGCACCAGTCAAATGGACCCAGTCCGTGCAGCAGATGGTAGCAGATGGAGCCACGGAATTTGTAGAATGTGGACCTGGAAAAGTCCTGCAGGGCCTGGTCAAAAAAATACACCCCGAAGCAATCGTATCAGGCTTGTAACCGTCAACGCTCACCTAAATTAGGTGAGCGTTTTTTTACTTGGCTTGCTTCCAAACAGAAACCTGCCCTTGATCGGTGCATTCAGCAAGTAGCTCAAGGGTAGTTTTACCTAGAATTGGATGGATTTTTTTTGGGAGAATCTCAGCCAAAGGCTGCAGCACAAAGCTCCGCTGCGCGAGGTAAGGATGTGGGATGGTAAGGTATGGGCTCTCCCAAACTTGGTCTCCAAAATAGAGAATATCGATATCAATGGTTCGGTCTCCCCAATGCTGCTCACGAGTTCTTCCCAGCCGCTCCTCGATTCTTTGGATAACTTCCAAAAGCTCCATCGGATCCATTTGGGTGTGCAGCAGCAGTACTTGATTTAAAAAATTTCCGGCGGTTGCTACCCCTCCCCAAACTTCGGTTTCATAGATTTGAGAATACCCAATAAGCGTGGCTTGCTGGGATAAGGCCTCCATTGCCTTTTGAAGAAAATCTGCTCGATCTCCTTTGTTTCCTCCAATTCCCAAGACAACCTCAGTTTGCATTCCTCGTTAATATAATTTTAAAACTGACTCAAATTAGCCTAAATTTACAGTCTAAATTGAAATGATATGAAGTTTCTAGGAAATGTCTTGGCCGTCATCGTGGGCCTTTTTGCATTCAGCATTGTAGCAATGCTCATTTTTTTCGGAATTATAGGTTTGGTTGCTTCCTCTTCTGAGAAAGAAGTGACCTTGGAAAGTAACTCCATCCTACACCTAGACCTCAATGGCCGCACCTTGGTGGAGCGTACCTCAGAGGAAGACCTGGTCTTTGGTTCTTTCCTAGATCCTTTTGGAGGAGAAAATACTGCTGGCTTAGTAAATCTAAAAAAGGCTATTGGGGAGGCAAAAACGAATGAGAACGTCAAAGGAATCTACCTCAATGCTGGATTAATTGGTGCTGGTCAAGCTGGTCTGTTGGAGCTTAGAGAAGCATTACTAGACTTCAAAGAATCAGGAAAGTTTATCGTAGCCTACGACGAAGCTTACTCAGAGGGTGGCTATTTCCTGGCTTCAGTAGCGGATGAAATTTACCTCAATCCACTGGGCGGAATTGACTTCAATGGTTTTTCTTCCGAAGGGATTTTCTTGAAAGGCTTCTTTGAAAAAGTAGGCATCAAGCCGGAAGTTTTCCGAGTAGGCGAATTTAAAAGCGCCGTCGAGCCATTTATCTTGGATAAAATGAGCCCAGAAAACCGGCTTCAAACTCAGTATTTTTTGGATGACATCAACAACCATGCACTTGAGCTAATCGCAAAATCAAGAGGCATTGCACAAGACAGTTTGATCCGCATCAATCACCAAATGCTCGTCAGAAAGCCAAAAGATGCAGTAAACTACAAGTTGGCGACGGCACTTAAATACGAAGATGAGGTGCATAGCATCCTTAAAGAAAAATTAGGCCTCAAGGAGGACGACCAAATTGCCACAATCAATGCCACTGACCTAGGTGGCATGGCTAAAAGTAAAAACATCACCTCTTCCAATCGCATCGCGGTAATCCTCGCAGAAGGGGAGATTGTAGATGGAAATGCGGATGGAGCCATCAGCTCTGAAAAATTTGCCAAGGAAATACGTAAAGCACGTAAAGACGAAAACATCAAAGCGATTGTCTTGCGCGTTAACTCCCCAGGAGGATCTATCCTAGCATCGGACGTGATTTGGAGAGAAATGTCGGAAGCTAAAAAGGTAAAGCCGGTGATTGTATCTATGGGTGAAGTGGCCGCTTCTGGAGGCTACTACATCGCTGCTCCAGCGGACACAATTGTTGCGCAACCAAACACCATCACGGGTTCCATTGGCATATTTGGCATTTTATTCAATGTTCAGGAATTGGTCAATGACAAGTTAGGGGTGACTACGGATGTGGTCTCCACCGGGGAGCTCTCCGATTTTGGAAATATGGCTCGCCCTTTGTCTGAAGTAGAGCGTACCATCATCCAATCCTCTGTTGAGGATGGCTACGAAACCTTCATCTCTCGCGTGGCTGAAGGGCGTGGCATGCATCCTGATTCGGTACGAAAAATCGCATCTGGGCGTGTTTGGACTGGTTCACAAGCCAAGGCGAGAGGATTGGTCGACGTGTTGGGTGGCTTGGATACCGCCATCGGCATCGCGGCAGCGAAGATTAAAGCAGGGGATGATTACCGGGTGGTGTACTATCCAGAGAAAAAACCTTGGTTTGAAGAGTTGATGGTTTCATTCAGCGATCAGGTACAAGTTCGCATCCTTCAAACGCAATTGGGCGACCAGTACCCACTCTACCAAAAAATTCAACGCTTGAAAAACTACCAAGGGGTGCAGGTACGCATGCCGCAGGATCTGGTGATCAAGTAAGATTGAAAAACAAAAAACTCAGCTTTATCGCTGAGTTTTTTGTTTTTAGATTTTTTGCAAAAGTATCTTCCAAGCCAAGTCGACATTGCCGGCTTCCAGCTCTTCCTTGGCCCAGCGGTGTAGGTGATCGGTCCAGGATTCTGCATCCAACCGAAAGCGGCGCCTGATGTCTTCCAGGTCTTCTCGGGCAGAAAAAAGGGCGATCTCCTCCGGACTGGGAAGCTGCTCCACATTGCCCAATCTCCCGAGATTATTCCCGCTCAGTACCGGGCTATTTCGAATTTCTTCTGGAATTTGATCTACCCCTATCCCAAGGGTCATCAAGGGCTTCGGGATTTGAAATAAGGAATCGGCCGTCACTCGGGTATACCAATTGCCCCCAAGTCTAGCTACAGGGTCCAACTTGAGGGGCGCAATGGCTCCAGAAGCGTCAAGAATATTTTCATCCAGGTGAATTTGCAATACCTCACAAATAACCAAATTTCCAGCCCCTCCCTGATCGCCAAGCGGGACCACCTGAAGCACCTTGCATTCAAAGGCCACTGGAGCCTCCTTCACCCGGGGTGGAGCTACTAGATTCGAAGGTACTGCAGTCAATCCTGCTTTAACAAATTCATTGACTCCCTTTGCATATTCGGTGCTAGCAAGGGACATCTGCTCTACTAAATCATGACCAACCACATGAATCACCACCTCAGGCACCTCAAGTACATTATCTAAGGTATGCTTGGTGGTATTGTCTCGCACTCTTCGCGAAGGGGAAAAAACAAGGATGGGTGGATTGGCACTAAAGAGATTGAAAAAAGAAAAAGGGCTCAAATTAACATCTCCTGCTTCATTGATGCTACTCACAAAGGCGATGGGCCGTGGAGTCACCGCACCTTGCAAGAGGGCATGAAGTTCAGCAGTAGCTAAGTCTTTGGGATTGATCGTTTTCATTTCATGAAATTAATAGGCAATTTTAAGAGATAGCAATCAATTCACGAATTAGTTTCCAATTTATGGTTCTTCGACCTACGACCCTCCTCCTATCCTTGCTTTTGGTGCTACTTACATCTCCAATTGTAGCCCAAACTCACCGACTTGCTACCTTCAATATTCGATGGGACAACCCTAACGATGTGGGCAACCTCTGGAAAGATCGTGCGACGCAGGTCATCCAATTGATTCAATTTCACCAGATCGGAATTGTAGGTACCCAAGAGGTTTTGGCACATCAACTTACTGAACTCAACAAAGGACTTGGCTTTGCCTCCATCGGCGTAGGAAGAGATGATGGGAAGGCCAAAGGCGAATTTTCACCCATTCATTACGATCCTACACGCTACAAATTGGAGGATTCGGGAACATTTTGGTTGTCACCAAGCCCAGAAGTCCCAAGCAAGGGTTGGGATGCTGCCTTGAATCGCATTTGCACCTGGGGAAAATTTACCTCCCTAGAAGGAGCTCGGTTTTTTGTATTCAATGTGCACTACGACCATATCGGTCAGCAAGCTCGAGAAGAAAGCAGCAAGTTGGTCCTTTCCAAAATCCAAGAAATCAACAGTGAAGGGCTTCCTGTAGTCTGGATGGGAGATTTCAATGTAGCACCCGAAAATCCTGCCTACCAAGTGATTTTCAAAAAAGAAAACTGGAAAGATGCCCGTCTAGTCTCCAAGCTGCCCTCCTATGGTCCCAAGGGAACCTTTACCGCCTTCGAATGGGACCGAATGCCGGATGGGATCATTGACCATATTTTTATCCAAGGGAAACTCGAAGTCCTCCGACATGGTATCCTGACCGACAATTACGGTAAAAAATATCCCTCAGACCACTTCCCCGTGCTGGTGGAAATCAGGTTTTAGGGAATCTGTTAATAGTGGCATTTTTTTCAAGTTAGTTGGAAGCAATTCTAATTAATTGAAACAAAAAAACCGATCTGATTGATTCAGATCGGTTTTTTTGTTTCATCATTTATCAATTAGCCGCCAATAGTCTTTGTTGTAGTCACACCATTCACGGTGATGGTAATGGTTTGATTGGTGCAAGATCCGTCACCAAAATCCACGGTGATATTATTGGTACGGTAAGCTGTCTCTAACTTACCTAAAGTAGGGCCTCTTCTTTTACCTGAACAGGAAAGGTCGATCTCGAGCGGAGTCGTGGTCTGGTGCGCATAAATTACGGTACCAGAAGCAGTCTTAATCGCTGTTTTCACATTGGTAATGATTTTACCACTAATTGGCTTTCGAGAATCATTGCCTCTGACCACCTCAGATTTTCTATCCTTTTCGGAGGTCCAAACCCCTGTTTCTCCACCTACAAAGATGAACTTGCCATTCGCCACAGTAGACTTCACACTTCCCTTGCCTGTAGCTTTATCAAACTCCGAAACAATGGTTTTTACGCCGCTAATTTGAATTCCATTGACCACATAATTCTGAAATTCAACCTTCTCTGTCAACACAATCCCAACCTTAGTTCTGCTGACCATAATCACTCCTTTACGCGTGATGTCCTGGTCGTTTTTAGTAACAGTGACACCTGCACCAAAATCCACTTTTGACTTCACAATCAAACTCAATAATGAGTCTAATTCCGGGAATTGATTGCCACTATGTCCACCATGAGGACCATCAACCGTAGTGGCCACAGGAAGCTCAACAACTTTCCCAGAGGCGTCGTAATGGGTGATTGTTGCACCTCCTAATTTATACATGCGGAATCCTCGAATATCGCCGGCACTTTCTGCTTCAACTATTGCGAGGATCTCATCATTTGGTGCAAGCAAGTTCAAACCATCCATGATGCCTTTGTGCCCTCCTTTACCTTTATCCATTCCTTTCAAATCTCCAGGGGATTTAGCAGTTTCTTCTGTCGCTGCTACTCTACCCGTAATCGTTCCCGCTTGAAATGAATTCCCTCCTATGGTGAAGCTAGTGCCGCTGACCAACTGACCTGAGGTCTGGGCCAAATCAATTGCTGTGGTTCCTTCCAAAGCTTTTTCAGCGATAGAAGCTAATTCATCTTGCTCAGTACATGCAGCCATGAAAAGCAAGTACGACAGTAACAAAAGGTTTTTAAATAGTTTCATGTGATTTGGTGTTTAAGGATTATAAGAAGTTTAAATTATGATACCAAATACAGCCTCCAACATGAAGAGAAAATGAAAAAATGATTTTTTTTCATTTTTTTTAAAAAAAATTAGTCCTGTCAGACTTTAACTGGAAAACTAAAACAAACCCTTGTTTTCCCATTTTGAGACCCTATTTCCAAGGCAACCCCTAGAAAAAGAGCTACTTTATACATGATTTGGAGTCCAAACCCTGATTTTTCTTTAGATACATCTTTCAAGAATACCAACCCATTTTTTACCTGCTCGATTAACGTATCGTCGATTCCTGCTCCATCATTTTCGATCACCACCTCATACCTATCTCCACTTTTTATTCCTGAAAGGCTGATTTCACCTCCATTTTCTACATACTTGACGGCATTACTCAGCGCATTTTGAAGCATCATCTGACATAGCGAAAGGTTGGTGTCTGAGTAAGTAAAAGGATCAATTTCTCCTATTCTAAGCTGTAGACCTTTTTCCTCTGCAATCTCAGCCCAGTCTTCCACTACCCCTTCAACCACCATTTTCAAATCAACAGTTTCTGATTTTAAAAATTGGGCATTGTTTACTTTAGAAATAAGAAGCAGGGCATTGACAGATTTCTTCATCTTCTGTAAGGTGTCCTGCATATCCATTAACTTTTCGCTTTGGTAGGAATTTAGATTTTCATCCCTGAAAATAGCCTCCAATTTGGATTGCAGTACAGAAATAGGAGTCTTCAGTTCGTGTGAAGCGTGAGAAATAAAAATTCGCTCTTGGTTAAATGACCGCTGAATTCGCTTCATCATCTCTGAAATCGCGTTATCTAGAAGTTCAAATTCTTTCGTGGTGCTCTGAATGGATTTGTCATGAAACTCCTGTGGCTCATTAATCCGAGATATTTTGGATTGGATAATTTTATTGAAGGGAGCCATAATCCGTTTGCTGATGGCTGAGTCCATTAGAAATGAAAAGGCTAAAAATAAAAAAAGAATACCCATGGCAATTTGAAAAAATAGGGCTTCAATTTTTTCAATTGTATTTAGGCTTCTGCCAATTTCTAGAAGGTAGCGACTGCCAGCGATTTCTATCACATCGGCAACTACTCGGTAGCTAATTTCTTCTTCCTCAATAATCCTTTTCTCACTAGAAATCTCTTCAACTATCTTAAAATCCGAAGGAACTGCCTGTAACAAAATGTATTCTTCTTTTAGAATATTATAAGAGCCAAATCCTTGTTCTGGATTTTCGTTAGAGATGAAATTTTCAATACCTGCTTTTTGAATAAGTTTAACTACCTCTTCCTTTTTTGCAAACAATTCCTCATCTGTATTGTCAATGATGAGTTGGCTAAGCAGGTAGGGACTAAGCATCAAAAAAACCAGAAGGAAGATCCCTTTCCCCAACAGATTAAAAACAAGGAGCTTATGAAATAATTTCATGCAATAACTTTATAGCCAAGTCCTCGAACAGTTTCCAACCAATCTACTGGTCCGAAAGCCCCCAGTTTTTTTCGAATATTTTTAATGTGAACGTCTATGTAATTGGACTGATAGTCGTCATCCAAATGATCTCCCCAAAGGTGCTCCGCCAATTGGAAGCGATTGAGCACACGATTTTTGTTGATCAGCATAAACTGAAGTAAGATGTATTCCTTTTTGGTCAGCTTAATTTCTTGGCCTTCAAAAGAAATCAATGGCTCATTCAAATGGATTTCGAAACCTGCCAACTGAATCACATCTTTTTTCCAACCACTTTTCCTTCTTAAAATCGCCTGCATCCTTGCTTTTAATTCCAATAAGGAAAAAGGTTTGGAAAGGTAATCATCAGCACCACTTTCAAATCCTAAAAGTTTATCTCCTACCTCAGTTCGTGCGGTAAGGATAATGACGGAAGCATTTTCTTGATACCTATTTACTTCCTTTAGAAGATCTAGTCCATCTCCATCTGGCAATCCCAGATCCAGTAAGACAAAATCATAGGGGTTGACAGCCAAGTTTTCAGATGCTGCTTTTTTGGTACGTGCCTCATCAAGCACATGATGCTCAGATTGGAGGAAATCATGGATTTCCTTGGCAAGAGAACGCTCGTCTTCAACTAGTAAAATTCTCATTTTGATCTTTTTAGGGAAAGCGTATAACTAGCTTTAACAGCCAACTGAAAGCGAGCGGAAGAAGTATCGTATTCCGGAACTTGGGTAGGAATTACCCACCTCGGTTCCAACTGGAATTCTACTTTCGAATAGGTCAATGTGATGGGGAGGGCCATTTCCAAGCCTTGGGAGATAAAGCGCTGCGTCTCTAAGTATTGAGTTCTCGTAAATTCATAGCCCCCAATTCGGTAATAATTACTGGTTCCAAGAAATAATGAAAATCGGGGTTCAAACGATAAAATCCCTCCACCTGTAATGGGCTGATCCAATTCGAAATATCTGGAGTGGCGGCTAGTAATAAAAAAGTCTCCTGGAGAATTTACCAAATACATTGCTTGAGTAGTTGAATAAAATATTCCCCAATCTAGCCCAATTGTTGCCTGGGCCATGCCAAGATTATCCTGACCCGTAGAATTAAGGTTGCTAGCACCAAAGAAATGGTGATACGAAAAGTCTACATCCAACTTGGGACTTAAGAGTTTAAAAAATCCAGCTCCTACTCCTTTCTGCCAGGAAAGGTCCGTCGTTAAAAACTTACTCAACGAAGCAGCTAAATAGGCGCCTGATCCATGCCAAAAAAGCAGGTCGGTCGAGAAAATTGGGATTTTTTGACCAAAATCTCTGGACATAAAACTGGCTTTGTTTTGAAATCCAGTACTCGCAATCAAGTAATATCCTGACTCATTAGCCACTGAGTCTTCTTTAGATTCCAAATCCTGAGCTGAACTAAGGTTTGGATAGAGCAGATGCAGCAGAAAAAGAAGGACCAAACCTTTTTTCATTTTCTAAAGAGGTTAGAAAGGGGGTTGTCGCCAGAATTCAACATGCTCGATCAACCTCCTCCAGGACGTTGCTTGGGCCCAGAAGGCCTGTTGCCGTTACCGGGTAACTTGATAGGTTGACCTGCTGGAGCCGATGAAGGCCGGGTGATAGGGCCTCCAGGTCTGTTTTTTGGCACCCTTCCATCAGGCCGGTTGGAGAGTGAAGCTCCATTTCCTTTAGCCGGTTTAGCGGCTCCATTTCCCTCTATTTTAGGACCTACTGCTCCAGGCATCGAACTCCTTCTTGAAGCACTCGAGATTCCTATTTTCTTCCCACTTCCATTGGTACTGCCGGAAATAGGTCTGGTTGCTGGCTCTGTTTGGGCCAAGGCAATCCCAGAAAAAGAGAGAAAAGCGAGTAGGAATAGGATCTTAGTCATGAGCTTAATGGATTTTCACTTTCGAAACTAAGTGGGGAAAATGAAGAAAAGATGAAGAAATAAGGCCATTAGAAAAATAGCCTTATTTCTTTGATTTATTCTGCCAAGGCAGCCACACCTGGAAGTACTTTCCCTTCCATATGCTCCAGCAAGGCTCCACCTCCAGTTGACACATAGGATACCTGATCGGTGTAGCCGAATTTATTTACCGCAGCAGCTGAATCTCCTCCACCGATAAGCGAGAAGGCTCCATTGCGCGTGGCTTCCGCTACATACTCAGCGATGGCTTTGGTGCCTTTATCAAAAGACTCCATTTCAAATACACCCATAGGACCATTCCAAAGGATAGTTTTGGACTCCAAAATTACTTTTCCAAATAGCTCTCTGGTCTTTGGCCCGATGTCCAAACCCATCCAATTGTCTGGAATCTCTCCCTTATTGACTAATCCCTGATTGGCCGTATTCGAAAAATCATCTGCAATGACGGTATCCACAGGAAGAATCAAGTTCACTCCTTTTGCATTCGCTTTATCCATCAACTCCAACACGAAATCAAGTTTGTCTGCCTCCAAAAGTGAAGTGCCAATTGATCCTCCCTGCGCCTTCGCAAAGGTGTAGGACATGCCCCCACCAATAATCAGGTTGTCCACCTTCTCGAGGAGACGCTCAATAATTAAGATTTTATCCGCAATTTTTGCTCCACCCATGATTGCAGTGTAAGGGCGCTCAGGATTGCCTAGCACCTTATCAGCGTTGGTCAACTCAGATTCCATCAGGTAACCAGCTACTTTTTGAGAGAAATTTGCAGCAATCACAGCAGTGGAAGCATGTGCACGGTGTGCAGTACCAAAGGCATCGTTGACGTACACATCTCCAAGTTGAGCGAGCTTGGCAGCAAAGGTCTCATCTCCTTTTTCTTCTTCCTTGTAAAACCGGAGGTTTTCCAACAACAACACTTCACCTGCACCGAGCTGCGCAGCCTTTTGGATGGCTTCCTCCCCAATGCAATCACTTGCAAAACTGATTTTTTGTCCAAGAGCAGCCTCAACCGCTGACACAATGTGCTTGAGGGAATACTTATCTTCTGGTCCTCCCTTGGGACGTCCTAGGTGCGACATTAAGATGGCTGATCCACCATCTTTAAGAATTTTTTTGATTGTAGGAACAGCCGCCTGAATTCGGGTATCGTCAGATACATGCAGCTGTTCGTCTAGAGGAACATTGAAGTCGACACGGATCAGGGCTTTTTTACCCGCAAAATTGAGGCTATCTACATTTTTTACATTCAAGGACATGGAATAAGGTCAAATAGGTTAGAACTACTAATGCATTTTATATCGAGACGAATTTAACTCAAATCCAGCCAATACGAAATAGAACGATTGGAAAAACTAAGCCTAGTGAGTTGGCTGTGCTGCAGCTCGCTTGAGGCGATCATTGATGGCGCGGCCCAATCCTATTTCTGGAACAAACTCGGCTACAATCAGCTCAGCATCACTTTCATCCAGGAGTCGCATGGCCATAAAAAGACGCTGCGCTGCTTCTTTCAGATCCTGACTAGCACTGAGGATCACTTGGCGATCTACAGAAAGGGATGGGAAATGGGTAGAAAAACTCAGCACTCCAACTTTTTTTCCTTGCTGGACCAACTGCGGAACGAGTTCTGTCAAATCACCCAAGACAAAAGGTTTTCGCGGCGCATAATGACTTGCCAGTTGACCTGGTGCACTAGGATTACTCGAGCTATGTGCCTGAACTATCACCGGTCCTACGAGAGATTCAATTTCAGAAATATCAAGCCCTCCAAGGCGATAGACCACAACTTGCTCATCTTCCATTCCCACAATGGTGCTTTCCAAACCTACAGCACAAGCGCCGCCGTCTAAAATGTAGGGGACTTGCATTCCCAACTGTGCGGCCACATGCCCTGCCTGTGTAGGACTGATGTAACCAAAAGGATTTGCACTGGGTGCTGCAAGTGGAAAGTCAAGCTGCGCTAAAAGCGCCAAGGTCAGCGGGTGATTGGGTACCCGAACTGCCACTCGATCCAAACCAGAGGTAACCAGATCGGGAACACTGGCTTTCCGAGGCAATAAAATTGTCAGGGGACCTGGCCAAAAGGCTTCAGCTAAACGCTTGAGCTTTTCTGGAAATGCAGTTACAAATGGATTTACTTGCTCCAAGGAAGCCACATGCAGAATCAATGGATCAAAGCTGGGTCGGTTTTTCGTTTCAAAAATGGAACTCACTGCCTTCACATCGAGCGCATTCCCTGCTAACCCGTAAACCGTTTCGGTTGGGATAGCAACCAGCTGCCCCTGTTTGAGGTACGTGGATGCTTTAGAAATATCGGTACCTACCTCCACCATTACTTTGCTTCACAAAAGTCCTTGATCCAAGTTTCTGCTTCTTTGTAACCCAAGGAAAGGGCCATTTTTAAATCTGCGCAGCCTTCATTTTTTTGGCCCAAAGCACTCATTCGGGTGACGCCCAGTAGGTAATAGGCTTCCCCATTTTTGGGATCCAAGTTGACGGTATTGGTGAGTGATTCCATCCCATGGATGGGATCGTTCATTCCTAAATTGGCCTTGGCCAAACGAAAATGTGCTTCTGCATAGTTGGGCTCCTTCTGCACTACTGCTTGAAAATCAAGTAGGGCATCCTCATACGCTTCCATGGTCAGCAAAGTCGTCCCTCGATTAAAGAGGATATCTAGTTGGCTGGGGTCAAGCGCAGCTGCTAGGTTAAAATCTGCCAATGCAGCCTTGTAGTTGTTGAGCTCCATGTTTGCATTACCTCGGTTAAACCAAGGCTTGTAATTGCTCGAATCTGCGAGAATCGCCTGATCAAATAAGGGTATGGCTTCTTTAATTTTTCCTTGCTGAAAAAGCGCAACACCTTTGGCATTTATGGCGGTGATTTGGGTTGGGTTTTTCTCCAAAACCTGATCAAACTGGGCAACAGCGTCCGCCCAATTTTGAGAATCCATTTTTTCCAAACCCACTTTCATCAACTCCTCTTCACTAGGAGCGCAGGAAGAGAAACTGATTACAAGCAGGCAAAAGATCCAAATATGTTTCAAAGGAGTATGTTTTAAATAAAATTACAGAATAGAAATTAGATAGAAGCTAGTTTTAGTCGGTAGGCATCTGGGATGGAAACCGGCTTCATGCTGTTTTTATCTACCGATACCAATACGCTTTTGCAGGTTGCAAAAACATGTTCCGTGCCAGCAGCATCTCTCCCCAAAAGTACTTGTTCCAAATCAAAAGAAGAATTACCAAGGCGTGAGCACTTTACCAATGCCTCCACTTGATCCTGCAAATGAATGGGTCGAATGTAGTCAATCTCAACTCTACCGACTACTGTACCCACATCCAGTACATCCCAACCTGCTTGTAGGTAGAGAAATACGGCTCTTGCGTGTTCGAAATAACTGAAATAAACCCCATTGTTGACATGGAGGTACCCATCTATATCGGAAAAACGAAGTTGAATGGGTGTGGAAAAGGAAAAATCAGCGCGAAGCTGAGGAATATCAAAATTACGCATCAATGTAAGATTTCTGAGGTACTTGTTTTTTCAAGCATCCGCAAAATGGAAGGATTGTAGCCAATCAAATCAATCACCGCATCAAAAGTAACCCATGCCAAGGAAATGCTCTCATCACTTCGCACCAAAGGTTCATGAAGGTCTGCTTCAATCAGGTAGCGAACATCGTAATGAAAATGTTCTGCCACATGAGGACGCTCTGGAATGATGTGCTTATCCAGATCAAAAATAGAAGTATCTACAAATTGAAGGGAAGTCAATCCGCTTTCCTCTTTTGCCTCCTGAAGAGCCACTTCCAGGAGATTTTCATTCCCATCCGCATGTCCGCCTAGCTGCAGCCAACGACCCAGCTTGCGGTGAAGTGTGAGCAGCGTATGTGTTCTTTCCTTATTTACAATCCAGGCAGAGGCCGTAAAATGACCTGCTATCCGTTCTCTCGAATAGGCCAAAGGGTCATCAGTCAAGGCTAGAAAATCAGACACAAACTGATTTTCCTCTTCGTAAGGGCTGCGGTAAGCTTCCAATTGGGCTTTAAGGGTAATTCTATCCATGTTAGGGTCTTTCAAATAACCGATCCATCAACTCATCAAAGGGTTTGGCATCGTAATACAATCTATCAGAATATACCGAGGCCAGCAATTTGAAATAGCTAGGCTGCTGGTTGATTCGTATTTTTTCCAAGGAAATGTTGCCGTACAGTTGGCTGATTAATTCTCCTTCTTGGGGCAGTTGCAATGGGGGTTTGAAGTAAAATTTTTCAGTTTCTTTCACCTGCTCATTTACTTCTTCTAGCTTCCGATCCAAACTCACCTGTTCGTACCCCAAAGCTATAATCCGTCTACTTAATCCCAAGAAAAGTAAGGAAAAAGAATTCGTGCCGACCTCCGGGCTGTAGCTTAATGCAAAGCCATTCGCATAGGCTGAGCTAAACACATGTACTTCTGGAGTATCATTGATTTGAGCTCTTTTGTAGTGGTAGTTTCTATAAACCAAAGCGAACAGCGCTTTAGACTCTTCTGATTTATTCCATTCTTCTAAATCATGTAGGTCTTTTTCTTTCAGTAAAAAATTCTCTTTTACGGAGAGGGGTGGATTTCCTTCACGATTGGGAAAGATTTTTTTCAACAAGTCATCAAAGAAATCAGCCATCTCCTATGCGTTTATATTTTCCTGAGGCGCTCACCTCAACTTTTCCTTCCTCCACCAATTGGCGAAGGCATTTGAGATGTCCCAAAGAAGCGGGTTTATTGACTGCGTCAAAAAGCTCCTCCTCACTAAACGCTTCACCAACTGCTAAAGTTTGCAGGACTAGCTCTTTAAACTTGTTTTCAAGGTCTAGCGGAAGGCTTGCTTTCTTTTGTTCCACACAATGATCGCATACCCCACAGTTCTCATCACTTAATTCTCCAAAATAGGCTTGAATAAATTGGGTACGGCAGATTCTAAATTGATGCGCATAAGCTACGAGTTGGGTAGCCTTATCGAGGGTCAACGCTCTCCTCAAAGTGATCCGCTTGAAATTAAGCGGAAGGGTGGCTGCATCGTAGCGTTCGGTCAAAAAGGTAAGTTGCGGTCGATCCTTTCGCGGTTCGTAGTCCAGCACCTCCATTTTGGCCAGCTCGAGTAGCGCTTTGATCAATACCGCCTCATCCATGCCTGCAGCTTTGGCTAGCCTTGCCTCTTGTATGGTGAAGTATTCTGAAAAGAGATTTCCTCCATGCGTCCGAAGCAAGATTTTGATCACCGGATCGAGCTTGGCATGCTGGATTTGAACCTCATAGAGCCGCTGGGGATTGACGAGAAAATGTGCACGTGAAGAAGCAAAAAAACTTTCATTGAGTGCAATCAGCCCTTCTTCCTCCAGTACCTTGAGGACATAAAAACTATCCACTACCGGCAGCTGGTAGGTAGATGCAAAATCAGAAATCTCAAAATCAAAGCTACGCAAAGACTGTGCTCCAATGGCCAATTGGAAATAGTTGGCTAGGCATTGGTACACGCGCCGAAGAAATTCTACAGGTGGATACACCAAAGCCGCCCGGTCCAGAAGCTGCTCAAAATCCTGGGCATTGGTCAGGAGCACTGCATAGGCCTTTTGACCATCTCTACCTGCTCGGCCTGCTTCTTGGTAATAACTTTCTAGATTTTCAGGCAAATCACTGTGCAGCACTACCCGCACATCTGGTTTGTCTATCCCCATCCCGAAGGCATTGGTGCTGACCATGATTCGTACCTGGTTTGTTTTCCAGGCCTCTTGCTTGGATGAACGATCCGACCCAGTCATGCCTGCATGGTAGGCTGCTGCGGAAAAGCCCATTTGCTGGAGCTGCTTGGCCAGCTGTTGGGTCGCTTGGCGGGTACGAACATACCAAATGGCAGACCCAGAAATTCGCTTTAAGATTTCGAGTCCTTTTTCGAGTTTGTTCTCTACCAAGCGGACGCTATAACTCAGATTTTTCCGAGCAAAACTTTGGTGAAAGGTGACAGGCTTCTTGAGCTGCAGCTTTTCTAAAATATCTTTTTCAACCTCTGGTGTAGCCGAGGCGGTCAAAGCAAGTACATTCACCTTGGGATGGTAGGCTCGGATGGTAGCGATCTCGAGGTAGGCAGGCCGAAAATCATAACCCCACTGGGAGATGCAATGCGCCTCATCGACTGCAATCAGGTTGACGTTCATCTGCTTAAACCGCTCGACAAACAATTCAGATTTTAGTCGCTCTGGGGACAGGTATAAAAATTTGACTCCCCCACGGATGCAATTGTCCAAAAGGGTATCGATCTCCCGAGCACTCATTCCTGCATGGAGAGCTACGGCTTTTACCCCACGGGCTTTGAGGTAATCCACCTGATCTTTCATGAGGGCAATCAACGGAGAGATGACGATACAGATGCCCTCTTTTGCCAATCCAGGCACCTGGTAGCAGAGGCTTTTCCCTCCACCCGTAGGCAGAATGGCAAGCGTATCTTCTCCCTGGTACACCGAATCGATGACCTGCTTTTGCACAGGACGAAATTCCTTCCATCCAAATACCTCCTTCAGGAGAATTAACAATCGGTCGTTTGCTTCAGTCATGAACCTTTGAAATTACAAAAAAACCCTGTTTCCACGTGGACGAGAAGCCATAAAAAGAAAGTCCAAAAGGCCATAGCTGTAGTTTTGGTTAAAAAATCACCCTAAATCCAGATGAAGCTCTAACTATCGAATCTCCTGGCAGGGAGTCCGCAAGATTAATTTGGCTAAAATCTATCCGTTCTTTGGGCTGAAGCGATCCCCAAGCGAGGCAATTTTGAGCTGGGAAAAAGGTGACATTTATCCCTGGAAACCAAATAGAATCTTTCCCTACAATTCCTTTCAAAGGGGTTGGAACTGAATTCCGTTGGCCTGCAAGACGGTTGGGAAGAATGGAATACGAGAGTTGGGCAACAGGAAAATCCTGATTCCAAGAAAGGTGATGCTCCCCAAGCCTCAGGTCGAGGATTCGCTGTTTGTCCTTGGTAAAAAAGTAGAGCTCATGGCTAGGGCGTCGAAACTCTATCCACAGGTTTGAGATTGCCCAAATCAAGCATAAGCCATAACCCAACCGAACGAGGATTTTTCGATTGCCCAACTCCCAATTTCCCCAAATCCATAGCATCCCCCAAATTGCCAGCATACCAGCTAGGGAGAGGTAAATCCCCTGCCACAGTGCAGCTGGAAATTCCTGAAGGGTGTAGGTGATTTCATTTTGGACGAATAGCAAAAAGTCAACGATCGCACCTAAAAAACTCCCCACCATAGGAATCCAGGCGAGCAAAAGAAATGGAACCCCCGCGCATAAGATGATGTAGGAAAGCGGCACTATGAGCAAGTTGGCAACTAAAAAATAGGTGGGAAAAGTATGAAAGTAGTGGAGGGTCAGTGGGCTGGTGATTAGCTGCGCGGCTAGGGTGACGGTGGCCATTTGCCAAAAATAGTCCAACACGCGATTGGAAGGAGTCCACATTCGAAGGAGGATAGGCTGCAATCCCACGATCCCGGCAACAGCCAAGTACGAGAGTTGAAAGCCTAGATCTGTTTGAATAGCAGGATCAAGCACTAGCAGCAGAAGGGCTGAAAAAGCCAAAATATTCCAAATGGAGGGCTTTCTTTTCCGCATTTGCCCTAGGGTAACTAACGAAAACATGACGACTGCGCGCACCACGGAAGGCGAAAATCCAGTCATCAACGCATAGATCCAGATCAAGCCCAAGACCAAAATCAAATAGCTTTTTTGAAGCAGCTTCCCTTTCTGCTTGAAAAATGTCAAGGGCAACAGTAAGATGGAATAGATGATTCCCACATGGAGGCCGGATACTGCCAGAATATGCTGCGTACCTGTAGCGGAATAGGCTTGTTTAACCTCCTTGCCTAGGGATTCCTTTTGTCCTAAAAGTAGTGCCAAAGCAATTTGTTTGGACTCCGGCCTTTGGACATACTGATCAATCACTCCCGCAAAATAATGCCGTAAATGCTCCATTGCGAAGTTCAGCTCGTTGCTAGGCTTTAGCGGGAGTACTTGTAGCTTTTTGCCGAGAAACTGCCGGAAATGAATTCCTTTGGCGGCCAAAAATCGTTTGTAGTTAAATTCATCGGGAAAACTAGGAGGGGCTACCGGTTCTGGATTCGCAGGCACCCAAATCACCTGACCGGGATGAAGTGCCTCTTCCATTTGGTGATATACCAAGACCAAGGCTTTTTGGCTGCTCCAGCCTTGCTCCCTTTTTATTGCAAAGACCGCAAGTAAGTTCTCCGAAGAGTTGGCTTTGGGTAGGTCATAACGCTGCACTTCTGCCAGATAGCCCTGCCCCTCTCCCCAAGAGATTTCGCCTTCTTGGGCAATTTGATTGGAATGAAGTGATACAAATGCACCTAATCCAATTAAAAGTAAATACGCTAAAAAGGAAATTGGCAAGAGACTCGAAAAAACAGGTCTACTGAGGAAAACCGCATAGAAAACCCAAAGAACAGCAAGTATCCCTAGAACTAGTTGGGGCTGGGCCTCAGGAATAGTAGTGAAAAGTAAGATTCCGAGCGCAAAAAAGAAGAGGTACCTTAAAAAAGGAAAATCGGCAAAGGTCATGTCAAAAAAATTAGTGACTAAAAAATGATTATTCGCAATCCTTCCAGTGGATAAAATGGCAGCTTATTCACTGCGAATAATTGTCAACGGACGACAGTCCACTGTCAACAGCCCGCTTTCCTAAATTTCAAACTTTATTTACTTTAGTTGATAGTATCCAGCCAACTAATTGCAAAAAATAATAGCCTAACTGGCTATTTAAATGTGACACAGAATGAGGAGGTGTACTAAAAATCTACCGACTTAAAAAAATGGGTTGTGCGTAATTGGAAAAGAGCGAATCCTAGCTCAGTTCCATTTTATAATGCAAGATGGCACACTCTTCAAACTGTTCGCCTACTTGCTGAAAACCAAATTTGGCATAGAGTGGCATCGCATGAATTTGGGCATGGAGGTATCTCTTTTTTCCCTTCCCATCTGGGTGCATTTCAATGTCTTTCAAGACTGCCGCCACCAAAGCCTGACCTACTCCTTGCCCTCTAGCTTCTTTCAGAACTGCAAATCGTTCCATTTTAACTCCATTCGAAGTGAATCTCCAGCGGGCGGTCCCCACAGGAGTACCTTCCAGCATTGCCAAAAAATGTATAGAAGTGGTTTCAAACTCGTCGTATTCTTCTTCTGCATCCACTTCTTGTTCCACTACAAAAACGAATTCTCGAATTTGAAATGCAGCTTGCAGACCTTCCTCAGTCGTTATTTTCTCTGCTATTGGCTTCATGGGGCAGTTTTTCTTTTTGTTCTTCGCTTTTTTCGTAAGCAGCGATGATCGCTTTGACTAGTTTGTGTCGAATCACATCACTGCCGCTCAGTCTCACTACACCAATCCCTTTGACATCATTCAGCACACGAAGCGCCTCGGAAAGTCCAGATTTTTGGCGTGTAGGTAAATCTACCTGCGTTTGGTCTCCCGTAATGATGACCTTGGAATTTGGCCCCATTCGAGTTAAAAACATTTTTATCTGTTGGGCCGTGGTGTTTTGAGCCTCATCCAAAAGTATGAAGGCATCATGGAGCGTCCTTCCACGCATGTATGCCAGCGGAGCAATCTCAATGGCACGTGTTTCCTGGTAAAATTTCAATTTCTCTGGGGGAATCATGTCCTGAAGTGCATCGTAAATTGGCCGCAAGTAGGGGTCTAATTTTTCTTGCAAATCCCCTGGCAGGAACCCCAAATTTTCCCCTGCTTCCACTGCTGGGCGGGTAATAATGATCCGCTTCACTTCCCGGTTTTTCAAAGCGCGCACGGCTAAGGCTACTGCAATGTAGGTTTTACCTGTTCCGGCAGGACCTAATGCAAACACCAAATCGTTTTTAAATGCCGCTTCCACCAATTTGCGCTGATTCGCAGATTTGGGTTTGATGATTAGTCCTTTGTTACCAAAAACAATGACTTGATCCTTATTTGCCTCTTCGAAAGGCCCACCTTCAATGGCCAAGTAATCCTTAACATGTTCTGGACTAAGGTGTCCAAAGCGTTCAAAATGCTCCAGAAGCATGTTGATCAAATCATTGATTCTCAAAATTTCTGGGGGACTTCCTTGTATTCTGATTTCATTCCCGCGGGAAATTACTTTACACTGAGGGAAGGCCTGTGCAATCTGACGAATGTTTTCATCGGCTGTTCCAAAAAACTCAGCCAAGGGAACATGCTCTAGGGTAATTACTTTTTCGACCAAAGTTATTTTAAGATTAGGTACACCTTGAAGGCAAAAGAATAAAATGTCTATTTTTGTTTGCTCCTCAACAAACAAAACTACAAAATTTTACTTTACTTGCTCCTATGGCCTTGGTGACATTCCTTTCTGATTTCGGGGACATGGACTATTATGTTCCAGCAGTGAAAGCCAGGATGCTATCCATCAATCCACAGCTTCAAATTGTGGATATTTCGCATCGCATTGCGGCCTTTGACCTGGAGCATGCCGCATTTATTTTGCGCACAACCTTTCGGGAATTCCCCAAAGGCACGGTGCATTTGGTAGGCATCAATACCACAGGTACAGCAACAGTAGGTTACATAGGCATCAAACTGGAGGATCATATTTTTATCGGTCCCAACAATGGGATTCTAAGCATGTTGGCGGATTATGATCCAGGGATAATCGTCCAATTTGCAGATATCCATGTCAAGGACTCCACCTTCCCTACCCGAGATATCTTAGCTCCTATTGCTGCAAAGGTGGCTTCTGGTGCTGCTATTCATGACTTTGGAGGACCATCCACCCAATTCAAAAAGTTGATGCCTAGACAAGCAAAGGCAACAAGAGAGCAGATTGTGGGTCATGTGGTTCGGGTAGATTGCTATGGCAACTTGATTACCAATATCCGTCGGGAGGTATTTGAAAAGTTAAATCCAGGTAATTTTACGGTGCAATTTGGGAGAGAAACCTTTCGGCAGCTACAGACTGGGTATGACCAAGTGGAATCGGGTGAGCCCTATTTATTTTTCAATAGCTTGGATGTTTTGGAAATTGGCATCAACCATGGACATGGGGCCAACCTTCTTGGTTTGAAGCGAGACAGTGTAGTCTACATCAACTTTGAGCCATGAGCCTGATTCGGGTTGTCCGGATGACCTTCCACCCGGAGAAGGCAGTTGCTTTTTTGGAAAATTTTGAAGCCCACAAATCCTTAATCCGAAATTTCCCCGGTTGCCAGCATCTTGAGCTGTGGCAAGACCAGGATAAAAAAAATATTTTTGTAACCTACAGCCATTGGGAAAGTGAGGAGGCCTTAAATCAGTATCGTGATTCACAGCTCTTTAAATCCGTTTGGACCTTTACAAAAGCGCTGTTTTCTGAGAAACCTCAGGCATGGAGCACAAAAAAATTGCAAGAAGTACAGTCTTGAGTTTGTAGGAAATCATTTTTGTAGTCATATTTGCAACCCCATTCAGAACGGAATGGATCAATGTAATGCCCAGATGGCGGAATTGGTAGACGCGTTGGTCTCAAACACCAATGAGGTTACACTCGTGCCGGTTCGACTCCGGCTCTGGGTACAAAAGGGTTGCTAACAGGCAGCCCTTTTTTTTAATCTATTTTTTAGACAATTTTTTATGGCCGATTATTTTGTTTACGCGATCAAAAGCCTTTCCAAGAACTATATCTATGTAGGGCTAACCAACAACCTGGACAGGTGAATTCACCAACACAATTCCGGTAGAGGCAGATCTACCAAATCGTATGCCCCTTTTCGATTGATTTTCTCAGAAAAAATAGGGGCTCGAATTGAAGCTAGAAAAAGAGAGAAATACCTAAAAAGCGGAATAGGAAAAGAATTCTTGAAGAAAATCCCTTAATCAAGGGTTCTTACTTCATCAAATGGTAACCTGCCTGGCATCCTATCAACCGACAGGCGGGCAGACTGGCCTCAAACACCAACCTGCCCGCCGGCCTATCTGCCGAAAGGCAGGCAGGCAGGTGAGGTTACACTCGTGCCGGTTCGACTCCGGCTCTGGGTACAGAATCCCCTTTCAATCGAAAGGGGATTTTTTTTTACCCATTTCCTCTCAAAATTTCCATCGGAGGCTGGTTGATGATTTTTCGGCCATTGAGCCAGCCCAACACAATTGTGAGGAGGGGAATAACCAAGCTTTTTCAACCAGTACGACTAGTGGTGCAAGACCTCAAAGGTTAGGTCCAACCTTTGAGGTTTACCAAAACCGCAAAGGTTTCAAAGTTCTATTTTTAAAAAATTAAACCTTCGAGGTCCAAAAAAGACCTCAAAGATTATTCCTATTTTCCATCTTTTCAGTAGGTTCAACATATCTCAAAGTGCCTTTTTGAACCACCTCTTCATCTTTTTGAAGAATAGTTACCAACTCTATTCCAAGTACTTTTTCAATCTTGCAGAGGGTCTCCAACTTAAAATTTTCCTCCCCTTTCACATACTTGCTCACCTGCTGAGGAGAAACGCCCATTTCATAAGCTAGTTTTGCTTTCTTCCAATTCAATTCTTCTAAAGCATCCAATATCCGCAGCGCAATATCCGCTGATTTTCCCAGCCAAGCTTTGTTCGCTTTTCTCCAGGCAACATCCGCTATCCAGTTTTCATGAGATTGAACACTGATGTCTTTGATTGATTTTTTGGTAGTAGTCATCCCCTATCTTTCTAGATAAATTATTTTTCCTTTGATGTCATTTTGCTTTAAAAACTGGGTAACAGCCTCTAACCTATTTAGCGCTAACTTTGTATGCGGTCGATCTTTCATAAACTTGGTGAGCTTTAGTGTACCGCCCGTGATCACAAATTCATCTCCAAACCGCACAGCATATACTCTTAAATAACTTTTTCGCTCCCTACCCTTTACCTTCAGTTTTTGCAATTCATAAACTTGGACATTTTCCGAATTCTCTAGTGGTTTGAAAAGAGATTCCAAGTCCCCTGTTCCTGCGTGTTCAGCTAATTCTTCAAATAAGTCATCCGCAAATTTAATCGCTTCCTTAACCATTCCATTGAGTCTGGCAGAACCGTAAAAATCAAAGTAATCTTGCCTGAATTCAGTGAAAAATTCTCTAAACCAATTGGGATTACTCCAATCAGCCCTAACCTTGGAAAAAGCGTGTTGGATTTCACCAGTATCAGTCAACTCCTCACCCTCGAATTGGGCAGAAAATAACTTCCGATTGGTCCCTGAGAGCTCAAAGATACGGACAACTTTCAATCTATAAACCCACAGGTTTACTTTTAGGTTCATTTTAAAAAAATAAGATAAAAAAACTTTTACTCCTGAATCAAAAAATCAAACAAAACGAGTGGATTGGTAGTCGCTCTAGAATGAAATGTAAGTGTTAACACTCTGAAAATCTAGCATTTACCCGTTCCCTCTCAAAATTTCCATCGGAGGCTGGTTGATGATTTTTCGGCCATTGAGCCAGCCCAATACAATCGTGAGGAGGGTAATCACCAAGTAAATCACAAAACCCTCCTTCCACGCCAAACTAAAATTCAGCTGGAAGACAAACTTCCCCAAAAGGAACGTAGCTAAAAAGGAAAGTAAAATTCCAGAAAGGGAGGCAAGGCTTCCCAAAAAGAAGTATTCCAAGGTATTGATCTGCCGAACTAAGGCTGAGCTAGCGCCTAAAGTCCGAAGCAAGATGCTCTCACGCATGCGCTGGTATTTGCTAATAATCAACGAACTGATCAACACCAAAATTCCTGTAGCAATGGAGAAAAAAGCCATAAACTGAATCACAAAGCTGATTTTTCCCAATATTTCTTCTAACGTTTCTACGATTGTACCCAGATTGATGATAGAGATATTTGGAAATTCCCGAACCATATCTGCCTGCATTTCAGCGGCCTGCTTATCTGTGCTGGTCTTGGTAATGATCACATGAAACTTGGGAGCTTCTTCCAAAACACCTTCTGGAAAAAGAACCACAAAATTGGTCGATACTTGGTTGAACTTCACTTCACGAAAGCTTCCGATATAGGTTTTGATGGGGCGACCCTGCACATTAAACTCCACTTCATCCCCAATCTTGAATCCATTCCCCTCTCCAAATCCTTTTTCAAAGGAAACAAAAATGCTATCCCCTCTAGCTCCTTTAGGAAAAAGGGCTCCATCTGTCAATTGCTCCGAGGAAATTAAGGTATCTCGGTAAGTCACTCGAAACTCTCGATTGTAAAGCCATCGGCTGTAGTTCTTCTCTTCCGGAAGTTTCTCATTCGCTTTTTTATCCACCCCATTGATGGTATTCAATTGCATGGTGACAATCGGCACCTCCTGCAAAATAGGCATCTTCTGTCCGGTTACTTTTTCCCTCACTTGATCTAACTGAGCGGTTTGAATATCAAACAAAAGCATGTTGGGCTGGTCCTTTTTATCCGCAAATTTCGCCTCTTGCAGCAACTGATTTTGCAAGAAAAACAAGGTGCTGATCATGGCCGTACCCAGACCAATGGTCGCAATGAGGGAGATGGTTTGGTTATTCGGGCGGTACAAATTGGAAAGTGCCTGCCTCCATGGATAATTCAAGGAAAGCGGTAAAAATTTCCGAACAGCCCACATCAGCCCAGTGCCCACTCCCCAAAGCATGCCAAAAGCAATGAGCACAAAGGCTGTGAAACCCAAAGCCCAGGTAACCTTGCCGAGGAGGTAAAAACTAAAACCAAAAATAAACAGAAGAATTCCTACCAGAACCGCCCAGCGAGCAGGGTCCTTAAGCAGGGTAGTATCAGAAGTTTCAGGTCGCAAAGTAGCCATTGGAGAAACTTTGCGCACCTTGAGTAAGGGCAACAAGGCAAATAGGATTGACACAAATAGGCCTGTGACCATGCCAAAGCCGACAGATTTCCAGGATATCCCAACCGTAACTTCCACAGGCAAAAAGTCTGCAAAAACAAGGGGCAAGGCAAACTGCAATAAAGTTCCCAAGATAGATCCTATCGCGGCACCAATAAAGCCCATCCCTACAATCTCAAGGAGGTAAATCAACAACACATCCAAAGAGGCCACTCCCAAACAGCGAAGCACCGCTACTGAAGCTAATTTCTCCTTCACAAAGACATTTACGGCTGAAGCCACTCCTACACATCCGAGCAGTAAGGCAATGAATGCCACCAAACTCAAGAAATTGGACAAGTTGCCAAAAGAGCGACCCGTACTTTGTTTCCGATCTTCGACGGTGTCCGCATCAATGCGCTCGAGCTCCCACTGCGCTTCGTAAGGCTTGATCAATTTGGCCACATCGGCACCAGGAGCAAATTGCAAATAACGATTGTACTCCACTCGGCTCCCGTACTGAACCAATCCAGTTTCTTGCAAGTATTCCAAAGGAATGTATACTGCCGGAGCCACGCTTGCGGTAATCCCCGTCTGGCCAGGTACCTTTTGTAGCTCCCCAACAATCTGAAAACTAAGCGCGCCTACTTTTATAGAATCCCCTATTTGCGCACCAAATTGAGCCATAAGCGCTTTTTCAACTAGGGCCTTTTTGCCACCACTTCTAAAGCTTTTCTCCCCGGCGGCAGGGATAGTTTCTAGTTTCCCATAAAAAGGAAAATTTCCTTCCAATGCTCGAACCTGCGTTAATCTACTGGCATCGCTTTTGGGAAAAGCGACCATCGACGCAAAATTCACTTCTGATGCGGTCGCCACAGCAAGGGAATCTAACCCAATGTCTCCAAGAGGCTTGTTGTTTTCGAGTACCAAATCTGCCCCCAAGAGCTCCTTGGCCTGATTATCAATGTCTTTGACTAGGTTTTCTCCAAAGCTGCTGATTGCCACCAAAGCCGCTATTCCCACCACAATGGAGGAAACAAAAAGTAGCAATCGGGAGAGATTTTTTCTAAAATCCCGCAGCGCCATTTTTAAAATCCAGGCAAAATCAGGCATGCGTGTCCTCCTGTATTTTTCCACCCTTGATGTGAACGATGCGTTGCGTTTTGGCTGCCAACTCTAAGTCGTGGGTAACCAGCACTAGGGTAGTTCCCTGCTCTTTATTCAAATCAAAAATCAAATTCTCGATCATGGTACCTGTTTCGGTATCCAAATTGCCTGTAGGCTCATCTGCAAAAAGTATTTTAGGAGCATTGGCAAAGGCTCGTGCAATGGACACGCGTTGCTGCTCTCCACCTGAAAGTTGTGTCGGGTAATGCGTGGCTCGATCTTTCAGCCCTACCTTATCCAATAACTCCATGGCCTTTTCCTTGGCATCCTTGCGTTTCTTCAACTCGAGCGGCACCATTACATTCTCCAGTGCAGTGAGGGTGGACAGTAGCTGGAAATTTTGAAAAATAAAACCCACATCTCTGCTTCGCACTGCGGCACGCTGATCTTCATTCAAATTTTCAAGGGCTTCTCCATTGAGTACTACAGAACCAGTGCTGCTGGAATCAAGGCCTGCGCACAAGCCAAGAAGGGTGGTTTTCCCACTTCCTGAGGGTCCTACGATGGCAATGGTCTCTCCAGGTTGGATAGAAAAGGTTACCTGATCCAAGACGGTGAGCTTTCGGCTACCACTTTGATAAGTTTTACTTACGTTTTGAAGGTCTAAAATGGACATGAAGTTGTTCGAGGAGTTGAAAAGTCAAACGCTATTTTTGCTTAATTTGTTAGCGACTTACTAAAATTCGTTGGAATTCGCGTAAAGAAAACAAAATTACAGCAGTTAAGGCTCCTCCTGTCGACAGATAGCACAAATTGATCGACCAAGGCAGCAGTTATTGAAAAAATAAACAATTCACCTTGCCCCTCATTTGAGCAATTCAAAAGTTAATCGATTCACCATGAAATCATCAGTCACCAATTTCTCCTTTTGCGTAGTTATTCTTTTGGCCGCATGGCTTACTTCTTGTAGCGGATCAACCGAGAAAAAAGAAGCTGAAGGAGGAAAACAAGTAGTAGATGCTACCCCTAAAAAGACCATTTTATTTTTTGGGAATAGCCTCACCGCAGGCTATGGAATTGATCCAGAAGAATCCTTTGCAGGGCGGACTCAGTCCCGCTTGGATAGCCTGAAAAAAGAGTATCGCGTAATCAATGGAGGTTTGAGTGGGGAAACTACCGCTGGCGGTCTCAGCCGATTGGATTGGTTTTTGGAAGAGGAGCCCTATTTATTTGTGCTAGAATTGGGTGGCAACGATGGATTACGCGGGATTGCACTCATCGAAACCAAGAAAAATCTCCTAGCCATTGTAGACAAGGTTCGAGCTAAATATCCTAACACCAAGATTATCCTTGCAGGCATGCAGATCCCACCGAATATGGGACAAGAATACACCGAAGAATTCAAAGCCATTTACCCTGCCGTAGCAAAGGAAAAAAACATTGAGTTGATTCCCTTTCTTTTGGAGGGCGTGGCAGGCGATCCGGACTTAAATCTTCCCGATGGAATCCATCCGACAGCAGAAGGGCACCGGTTGGTGATGGAAACTTTGTGGCCCTACATTTCAAAAGCCCTTTAAACTTTAGGTTTCCTAAGTTGCCAAGTAATTGCTAGTTTAGTTCTATTCAACCCATTCTTTTATGTCTTTACAAATCAAAGAAAATCAAGATAGCTACGACGTAATCATTGTTGGTTCGGGAGCTGGTGGAGGCATGGCCTCTAAAATTCTTTCCGAAGCCGGACTTTCTGTGGCCGTGGTGGAAGCAGGTGGAGATTTTGACCCTGCCAAGGAAGAAGATCGAACCCAACTTCGCCCACCCTGGGAATCTCCCAGAAGGGGTGCAGGCACCAAAATCCGCCCTTTTGGAGATTTTGATCAGGCCATCGGAGGATGGGAGATAGAAGGCGAACCCTACACCCGCAAGGATGGAACTCAATTTGACTGGTTCCGATCCCGCATGGTGGGTGGACGGACCAACCATTGGGGGAGAATCTCCCTTCGTTTTGGACCCAATGACTTCAAGCGTGCCAGCATCGATGGACTAGGTCATGATTGGCCAATTGGCTACGAAGATTTGAAACCCTACTACGACAAAGTAGACAAGCTAATCGGAGTTTTTGGTTCTAAGGAAGGTATTTTTAACGAGCCAGATGGCTTTTTCCTACCTCCTCCCAAGCCCAGACTGCACGAGCTTTTCATCAAACGAGGGGCAGACAAAGCAGGTATCCCCATGATTCCCGGAAGACTTTCCATGCTTACCCGTCCGATCAATGCGGAGCGCGGAGTATGCTTTTTCTGCAATCAATGCAACCGCGCTTGCCAGGCCTATGCAGATTTTTCCTCAGGCACTTGCCTGATCCATCCTGCCATGAAAAAAGGAAAAGTGGACCTGTTCACCTATTCCATGGTTCGGAAAGTAACTACGGATGACACGGGCAAGGCCAATGGCGTCTCCTTTGTATCCAAGATAGACCGGAAAGAATACAAATTAAAGTCAAGAGTAGTGGTCCTAGGAGCCTCCGCCTGTGAGTCTGCCCGTATCCTAATGAATTCTAAGTCAAAAGCTCATCCAGATGGAATAGGTGCAGATTCAGGGGTATTGGGCAGGTACCTCCACGACTCCACTGGCGCCGATCGCATGGGTATTCTACCCGACCTCATCGACCGCGATCGCTACAACGAAGATGGCGTAGGCGGCATGCACATGTACACCCCCTGGTGGAAAGACAACAAAAAACTGGACTTTGCCCGTGGCTACCACATTGAATATTGGGGAGGGATGGGACAGCCCGCCTACGGAGCAGGAGGCAGCATGGATAGTATGCGGAAGTACCTCAAAGATGAATTTGGCAATCCTAGCCCAAATGGCGGCTATGGAGCGGGCCTCAAAAAAGACATCCGTCGAATTTATGGGTCGACCCTAGGCATGTCTGGACGGGGAGAAAGCATCCCCCAGCACAGCAATTACTGTGAAATCGATCCAAATGTGGTCGACACCTATGGGATTCCAGTACTTCGGTTTCATTACAAATGGACAGACCAAGAGATCAAACAAGCCAAGCACATGCAGGATATTTTTGAGGAGATCTTGACTCAAGCTGGAGCCACTCTTTTGGGTTCTAAACCGGGCCCGGAAAGCAATTATGGACTTGCTGGACCTGGAAGGATCATCCACGAAGTTGGCACTACGCGAATGAGCAACGACCCCAAATCAGGTGTCGTTAGTTCCAATTGCCAAGTACATGCCTGCAAAAACTTGTTTATTGTGGATGCGGGGCCTTTTGTGTCCCAAGCGGATAAAAATCCAACCTGGACGATTTTAGCCCTCTCCTGGAGAACATCCGACTACATCATCGAACAGCTCAAACAAAAAAATATCTAGGCCATGAATAGAAGAGAAAATCTAAAGCTACTCTTTGCAGGCTCGATTGGAGCAGGCTTATTGCTAGGCTGCGAGCCAGAGCAGGTCAAACTTAAAGGCGCTATTATAGGTACTCCCGGTGGTCGTACGGAGGAGGAAAAAGCTCGGGATGCAAAACTACTTGCTGAAAAATTTTTCACGGAAGAAGAACTGAAGAAAATCACAACACTGGTCGACCTCATTATGCCGGCTGACGATCAATCTCCTGCTGCCACTGCTCTTGGGGTACCTGACTTTATTGAATTCATGATGAAGGATCAGCCCAGCATGCAAACACCCATGCGAGGTGGCTTGATGTGGTTGGACTTTGAGGCAGAGGAAAAATTCGGCAAATCGTTCAACTCTTTAAAAACTACACAAGTAGTGGAGATCGTGGATTTGGTGGCTTGGCCAGAAAAAGCAAGCGATGACTACCAAGGTGGAGTACGCTGGTTCAATATGCTTCGAAACCTTACTTGTTCTGGGTATTTTTCCACCCAAGAAGGATGGAAATACATGGGCTACCAAGGCAATGTACCTAATGTCTGGGATGGAGTTCCTGCAGCCGTACTCACCAAGCATGGCCTGGCAAATCCGGATAAGTATGCTGGAGTATATCTCAAACCGGAGGAACGAAGTAAAGTCGCCGTCTGGGATGAAGCCGGCAACTTGATTGGCTAAGGAATAGCCCTTTCAACAATGCCCTTTTCTACCAATTCCATCTGGAATAAGGGCCTGCTACCTTTTACCCCGACAAATAATCGGTTTATCTAATTTTAGATTCGAATCCATTTTGAATTCCTAACTTGAAGTTCTTATTCAACCCACTATGAAAAAATCAACCCTTGCCCTCCTGCTTGTTGGCGGGCTCCTATCCCTGAAAGTTGGTGCTCAAACCATCCCCGCAACTTCAGAAAAAGCACTTCAGGAGTCCATAAACAAGCATAGCGCCCTACTTTCCTCCTCTCCACTGGCAAATTTCAAAGCCAAGAATGTGGGACCTACCAACATGTCTGGACGAATCATTGACATTGAGGTAGCTTCAAATCCAAACACTTTTTATGTGGCAGCAGCTTCGGGTGGGGTTTGGAAAACCACTGACAATGGGCAATCCTTTGCTCCGATTTTTGACCATCAAGCGGCATTGGGCATTGGTGCCATGGCCCTGTCCAAATCCAACAATGACATACTCTGGGTAGGAACAGGAGAAAATAACTCCAGTAGATCCACCTATGCGGGTGCAGGCCTTTACAAGTCAGTCGATGGCGGTAAAAGCTGGCAAATGATGGGCTTACTTCACTCCCAGCACACCGGACAAATTCAAATTCACCCTACTAACCCCGACATCGTATGGGTGGGTTCCATGGGTGGATTGTACTCCAAAAACAAAGAAAGAGGCCTCTACAAGACCATAGATGGGGGTAAAACCTGGAAGAAGGTGCTCTACATTGACGACAACACCGGGGTCATTGATATCAAGGTACATCCGACCAACCCAAATATCCTGCTTGCAGCAAGTTGGGAACGGTTCCGTCAAGCACATGACTTTATAGGCAATGGCAAAGGCTCTACCATCTGGAGATCAGAAGATGGAGGAGATACCTGGAAAAAATCGGTAAGCGGTTTTCCACAGGATGAATTTGTAGGAAGAATCGGATTTGATTTCAGTCTTTCTAGCCCAGAAGTGGTCTATGCACTCTTGGACAACCCAGGCAAGTCAACCAAGCCAGCTCCTGCTCCAAGACAGCGCCCAGGGGCTCAGCCGGAAGAAAATCCAATTAAGTTGGAGGAATTTTCCACCATGACCCTCGACCAAGCCTTGGCCTTGGAAGACAAGCGCTTGGAGTCATTTCTTCGCAGAAACCAGTTTGCTAGCAAGTACACTCCTGCAGAATTGAAGCGCCAGTTGAAAACCGGTAAAATCACCACCACCCAAATTGCCAACTACCTAGGTGGCGCTGTAGATGCCAATGCGGCGATGTTTGGTGCTCCGATCAAAGGTGCGGAGGTATACCGATCCACGGACAGTGGTAAAAACTGGTCCCTAGTATCTGAATCAGATATCAGCCAATTGTACAATTCCTATGGCTATTGGTTTGGAGAGATTCGGGTAAGCACTACCGACGAAAACGAAATCTTTGTCCTGGGTGTACCGCTATTGGTTTCTCGTGACGGAGGAAAGAACTTTTCTCGTACCGACTCCATCGGTAGACCTCACTCCGACCACCAGGCCATGTGGATCAATCCCAAAGACTCCAAGCACATCCTACTCGGTAATGATGGGGGCTTGTACAGAAGTTATGGCGGAGGTTCTCGCTGGGATCACTTGAACACCCAGATGCCGATCTCCCAGTTTTATTCCATCATGGTAGACAATGCTACGCCTTACAACATTTATGGCGGCATGCAAGACAATGGGGTATGGTATGGCAAGTCCACCAATGCACCTGAAGATCCTTGGGAGTCCCTTTATGGAGGTGACGGCATGGTGGTAGCCGTGGATACGCGTAATAACGACATCGTGTACACCGGTTCCCAGTTTGGAAACTACGTCCGCATCAACAAAAAGACAAATGAGCGCAAGCGCATCACCCCAGGACACGACATCGGAAAGGCTCCAAACCGTTGGAACTGGAGAACGCCGGCGGAGCTGAGCTACCACAACCAAGACATCGTCTACATGGGTTCGCAGTACGTATATCAGTCCCTAGATCAAGGAAATACCTGGACTACGATCTCTCCAGATCTAACTAAAAATCAAAAAAGTGGAAATGTGCCTTTTGCTACGCTATCCGTAGTGGAAGAGTCACCACTTGAATTTGGAACCCTTTATGCAGGATCAGATGACGGCAATGTCTGGGTTACGCGAAACAATGGCGGCAGCTGGACTAGCTTGAATGCTGGACTTCCTCAGGATCGTTGGGTGAGCAGCATCTCTCCTTCGGCTACCAAAGAGGGGTTAGTTTACATTACGCTCAATGGCTACCGTTACGATGAGTTTACCGCCTATGTCTTCAAAAGCGAAGACTATGGCAAGACTTGGACCTCCATTGCTTCCAACCTACCCAATGAGTCGGTGAATATCATCATTGAAGATCCAAAGATGTCCAACATCCTGTATTTGGGTACAGACCATGGACTGTATGTAAGTTTGGATACAGGAAAAAACTGGAACCTATTCCAAGGCCAAATCCCGAATGTAGCCATCTACGACATGGTCATCCAGGAGCGTGAAAACCACCTAGTGATCGGTACTCACGGCCGAAGCGTCTATGTAGTGGATCTGAAGCCTATCCACCAATGGGCTACCCCAGCGCCTTTGGTGATGGAGAAAAAGTAAATCAAGTCCTGTACAAAAAAGCCCTTCCAAAATTGAATTTGGAAGGGCTTTTTTAATTAAACTAATTGAATCCTGAGAAGTGTGGATCAAAAAATATGAATATCCTCTTCCTTACCAGTATCAAAAGAAAACAAGATTTGAGGTTCGTTTAAGTGAGCTGTGGTCCGTGGACAGTCGTCTGTGGTCGATTATCCGCAGTAGTTGATGTTCTATTAAGCCGCTGACATAATTGCGGATAATCCAATTAGAATAATTTAAATCCTACAGAAAGTACCCATTGGTTGAGGCGATTATCTGCGGTGTAGGAACCAACATTCTCTGTGAATTTACTAAGTCCCCCTTCGTATTTCCCTTCAATGGAGAGGTTGCCTAGATCCACACCGACACCAGCTTGGTAGCCGAAGGTTGCATTTTTGAAATCGATATTTTTAACCGTGGTATCTGCTTCCTTTAGCGAAGAGTCTATGTTGAAACTGGCAATTGGTCCTGCCATCACTCGAATGATTTTGAGCATTCTAAACCCTGCCATTACGGGTACATCCAAGCGGTTAAACTTGGCTTCGTATTGAGTGGGAGAAACACTACTTAGTGGAGGCAATTCAAGTTTAAATTTTCCGCTGGTCTGTGTAAACAATACCTCCGGCTGAACAAAAAATCCAACTCCACCAAACCGAGCAAATACCCCTAGGTGATACCCCATTTGCGCATCGCTGGGAACAAGCTGCTCTCCTTCGAAATTTACTTGCGTACTACTCAATCCCCCTTTGATACCAAAGCCAGCCTTTTGGGCATGTAGGGAGAGTGAACTCAGGGTAACTAAGACAATTAAAGCTAGCTTTTTCATGGTCCTTCAGATTTAGTTGGAAAATTAAAGTAGAACTACAGGTACAATTCTTCTGCCAAAACGAAGCAAAAAGAAATTTAGAGTACGTTTTTTTTGAATCAATAGTTACACAGGCCCGAAATGAGGCCGAAAAGGATAGAATAATTATGATTATCCGCAATCATGCCAGTAGCTCAGTTCGCCTATTTAAAACTGCGGATAATCGTTGACAGACCACTGTCAACGGTCCACAGCTCACTCACTTGAACTTCAAAACTTATTTTCCTTCGGTACTGGTTAAAAGCGGATAATGAAAGAAAAAATCCTAAAGTCTGGATTTAATGATCCAAAGCTATTCCTCAATCAGGAAGAGGCTAAGGCAATTTGCTTTGCCAATATTCCTATGCCTTCCTTGAAAGTTTTAGGACGATAGCCCAATTGATCCACCGCCTTTTGGATGATAAATCCTGTCTTCATTGGTCTTCGCGCCGGCTGCGTAAATCGGGTAGAATCCGTACGAACAATCAATTCCTTCTTTAAGCCAAAGTAATCAGCCGTCTGCATAGCCATATCGTATGGAGTCAGCAATTCGGATCCAGAAATGTTAAACACACCCTTGGCTCCTTGCTCGGCAATTAAAATACATCCTGCTGCCAAATCCTCCGCCAAGGTTGGCGTCCGCACCTGATCATCCACCACCTGAATTTGCTTGCCCGCTTCCAAAGAAGACTTGACCCAGAGGATGATGTTGGATCTACTCAAGTCATTGGCAAGTCCATAAACCAAGACCGTCCGCACAATCGCCCATTTCAAGGTAGAGTGCTTGAGCAGCTCCTCTCCGTCCAACTTGGTTTGACCATAGTAATTGACTGGATCGGGCATCGCTTCCTCAGTGTAGGGATTGTGTCCATCCTCCCCAGAAAAAATAAAATCTGTAGACACAAAAATAAAGTGACTTCCAATCTTCTCTGCCGCGCGCACCAGATAGGAGGTCGCAAGCACATTGGCACGGTGGCAACCCTCCTGGTTTTTTTCACAGTCATCCACATGGGTCATCGCTGCTCCATGAATCAGCACATCCGGACGAAGTCGTGCCAAATTCTCCTCCACCTCCTGCTCATTTTCAATATCCAAAGGCTGGTACGTAAACCCTGTACCCGAGAGCCTGCAGGAACCTCTGCCGGTAGCAATCACGTCAAATTTCCCTTGTGCTACTAGCTGCTCTACCAGCTTCTGACCCAACAAGCCATTGGCTCCCGTGATCAAGATTTTAGGCTTATTGGACAACTGGATAGACATAGCCGAATTCTTTTTCAATTTTCTTCCGTGACATTTTTTCGACCGTAACCTTCATGATTACAGGTTCCAAAGGAACCTCTCGAGCAGTCTTTTCAGCTGCAATCTTATCTACAACCTCCAAGCCTTGGATCACTTGGCCAAAGACCGTGTATTCAAAATCCAAGTGAGGCGTTCCACCTAGTGCTGCATAGGCCTTCACCTGTTCAGGAGTGTAGTCCTTGGTGAGTTTAAAGGACAAGGTCTTGGCAATCTCATCCCGTTTAGCAAGTAAAAGCTGCGTCAAACTATCCATTTTACCTTCTGCAAATAATCGGCTGTAGTCTTCTTTCATCTGCTTTTGGCTCTCCAGCTGCATAAACTGAAATACTGCTTTCTGCAAAGCAGGAAAATCCGTCGTCAATTCCAACTCCTCGTAAGTTCTTCCCTGCACGATGTAAAACTGAGAGCCGTTGCTCCGCTTTTGTGGGTTGATGTTATCCCCCTGTCTTGCCGCAGCGATCATTCCCTTGATGTGCACATGCTTACGCTGAATCTCCGCAGGTAGCGTTGGCCATTCTTGAGCTGGTAGGCCCTCCTTTCCAAACACATCCCCACCTTGAACCATAAAGCCTTGAATGACCCGGTGAAACTGGGTGGAATCAAACCTACCATCCTCTGCCAAGGATAAAAAGTTGGACTTGTGCTCAGGCGCATCATCAAATAGAATCGCCTTAATCTCTCCATGCCGCGTGGAAATCGTGACTACATAGTCTTTGTCTTTGCCACAAGCCGAAAAGCTCAGCACAAAAAGAAAGAAGATTAAAACTCGCATTTTCTTGTTCATCTCAATGAGGGGATTGTTTGATCTGTTCTAAAATAGTTTTTCCTCCAGCCTGAAGGACCTGTATTGCCAATGCTTCACCCAATTGCTCTGCCTCCGTGAGAGGCCCTGTTAGTTCCAACACGATGCGCTGCTGCCCATCCAAACTCACAATTCCTCCTTTGAGATGGACTTGGTTGTCCGCCAGTGTTGCCAACGCAAAAACAGGAATGCTACAGCCTCCTTCCAGAACCCGTAGATACGCACGCTCGGCTCGCAAACAAATGGCTGTTGCTGTATCGTTACAGGCGGAAACAATGGCTTCACGAAGCTTGGAATCAAGACTCGTGCAAGCCTCAATGGCAATGGATCCCTGTCCTACTGCAGGTATAAATTGATTTAAGTCTAAATGCTCCACCACCAGGTCCGCATAACCCATGCGGTAAACCCCAGCATAGGCCAACAGTAAGGCATCGCAAAGTCCCTCTTCCATTTTTCGAATGCGGGTCTGCAGGTTTCCTCGCACCTCCACCGTTTTTGCATGTGGGTAAAAATGCTTGAGGGTCGCTATTCTTCTGGTCGAAGAGGTTCCAATAGTTATTTCTTTGCTTGCATCTGCTAAGGAAAGATTCGTCTGTGCGGATAAAAGCACATCCTGGGCTTGCTCACGAACTGAAAATGCAATCAGCTCCAAACCTTCGCCCAACCTGGAAGGCATGTCCTTTGCGGAATGCACAGCAATTTCGATCCTTCCATCCAACAACTGATCTTCTAGCTCCTGGGTAAATACCCCTTTGGATCCAATCTTTGAAATGGACACATCCAACACCTGGTCTCCCTTGGTATCGATCTGGACGATTTCCGAAGCCAGCCCAGCTTTTTTAAGCAAGTCTGCCACATAGTCCGCTTGCCAGAGGGCAAGTTTGCTTGCGCGTGTTCCAATTTTAACAATTCGATTACTCACTGCTTTTCACGCTTTAATGATTTCTTCACCACAGAATCCACCACAAATTTGATGATTTCTGCTGCAACATTTACTCCTGTAGCGCCTTCTATTCCTTCCAAGCCGGGAGAACTATTGACTTCCAAAATCAATGGGCCTCGTAAAGATTGAAGCATATCCACCCCTGCTACATCCAAGCCTAAGGCCTTGGCAGCATTTAGGGCCGCTTGCTTTTCAGCTCGACTCAATTTGATTACAGTGGCCACTCCTCCTCGATGAAGATTGGAGCGGAATTCCCCTTCCGCCCCCTGACGCTTCATAGCCCCCACGACCTTTCCGTTTACTACGAAGGCACGAATATCTGATCCCTTTGCCTCTTTGATGTACTCCTGAACAATTATTCTGGCCTTCAAGCCATGAAAGGCCTCCACCACCGACTGGGCAGCTTTCTTAGTTTCGGCTAACACCACTCCCAAGCCCTGCGTTCCTTCCAATAATTTGATAATCACAGGAGCGCCACTTACCTGCTCGATCAGCTGCTTCTCTCCTCCCTTGGAAAAATTAGTAAAGGCTGTCTTGGGCATTCCCAAGCCATTTTTTGAAAGAATCTGTAAACTCCGCAGCTTGTCCCTGCTTCGAACGATCGCCTGCGAAGTGACTGCAGAAAAGGCGCCCATCAACTCAAATTGTCGAACCACAGCCGTGCCATAGAAGGTTACGGATGCCCCTATTCGAGGAATAATTGCGTCCACACCCTCCAAACGCTGCCCCTTGTAGATGATCGAGGGACCTTCTTGCTCAATGATCAGGTCACACAGACTGTGGTCGACGACCATGGCCTCATGACCCGCCTTTTGAATCTCTTCGATCAAGCGTTGCGTTGAAAATAGTTTTGGGTTCCTCGAAAGGACAGCAATTTTCATTTCTTTTTGCGGTAGGGTTTACCTAAGTTGGTTTTGGATACATCCACGAGAAATCTACCCCGTAGAATTTTTCTGCCCAGCAGAATGGAATTTTTCATGCTAGACCGGTCGCTGAGCGTAAATTCAGCTCGAAAGGTTTCTCCTGCTAGTTGGAGCTTAGTTTCTATCAGGTAGCGGACCTCAACTTGTCCGAAGGAGTTTTTGACTTTCTTTTCTCTGAAGGATTCAAAAAAAAGGGTTTTGCCCGTGAATTTCTTGTGCGCAGGCATCAGGATTTTAAAATAAAGCAATTTGCGCCCCTCTACCTCTTCAATCCGAATTTCTTCTGCATGCAAGCTGCTCGTGTAGGCTCCGGTATCAATTTTGGCTCCCACAAGATTCAGTCCCAACTCAGTGAGCGTGATTTTTTCCTTCCGTCCAAGAACCTTCTTTTTCATCTCCTTAGTTTTTGGACATCATCAAAAGAATCTCCATAGATAAGTCGGTGAAAATCATTTTCGCATTCCCATTTCGTTCCAAATGATAATGCGCGGCATTAAAGGTTTCATAGAGTTGAACCGCATGCTCCTCCGTCAACATCTTTTTACTGATGTTGTTGATGAAGGTTCGATCCTCGTCGGTAGTGCGTAGAAGGTGGTCCAAGTCAAGGTTTTTCAATAAGATCTCACGGGTCACATTCAATCCTGCGAGCATGAGAGACTTTTGTGATTCCTTGTCCGCCTTATGGAAATCCTCCGAAAGCTGGAAGATCTCTTTTAAATTTTTGGTAGCACAAAGGCGAAACCAATCCCGAAGCTGACGGACAGTTTGGTCCTCTACCTGATCAATCAACTGAAAAGCTGTCCGCATGTTGCCGTCCGCCAACATGGCAATCTGAGCTGCAGCCTTGGCTTCGCATCTGCCCGTTTCTACCAGGTGACTGCTCACTTCTTCGTCTGAGAATGCACGAACGAGTATTTTTTGTGTTCGCGACAAAATGGTGGTCAGTAGTTGGTCGGCTTGGGAAGTGACCAGCAAGAAAAGGGTCTTGGCAGGGGGCTCTTCGATAATCTTGAGTAAGGAATTCGCTGCCGAAGGATGCAAATATTCAGGTGCCCAGATGAGCATGATTTTATACCCCCCCTCAAAGGACATCAAAGATAGGGTCTGGATCATTTTCCGAGCCGCTGCTTTGGTGATATTCAACTGCTTTTTTTCAAATCCATTGAAGTAGATGAAGTCGTGCACATTGCCGTAAGGCTGTCCCAACACAAACTTCCGCCAGTTGCCCAGCGGGTCGGACTTGCCATCATTGCCCTCCTCATCTCCATCCTCTTCCTTGGAAGAGGCAACGACAGGGAATGCAAAATTTAAGTCAGGAAGAATCAATTTACTCATCCGCTGGCACGAGCCGCAGGTACCACAGGAATCGGTATCCGATTTTTGTTCGCAGTAGAGGTAGCTTGCTAGCGCGAGTGCAAGGGTCAAATTGGCTGATCCCTCCGGCCCATGAAACAATAAGGCATGGGCGAGATGATTCAGCTTAACCGCGTTAAGTAGCTTTTCTTTGGTTTCCGGAAGTCCGGGGATCGCTGCAAACTGCATAGTGCGGTGGGTTAGGAAGTTTTATCCCAAATTCTATAGCTTTTGGTCAAATCAAAAACCTTATCGAGAATATCTTTTTCAGCGGGCCCCCATTCTTTCCCTCTTCGAGCATAAACTGCCTGAGCGGTCTCATGAAATTTAGGAGGCGTAAATGTGGAAAAACCTGCTGCGCCACCCCAAGCGAAGGAAGGAATAAAATTTCGTGGGTAGCCATCTCCAAATACGTTTGCTCCTACACCGATGACGGTACCTGTATTAAACATGGTGTTGATGCCGCACTTGCTGTGGTCTCCCATCATCAGGCCACAAAACTGAAGCCCAGTATTGGCAAACCCTCCTTTGGTATAATCCCAGAGTTTAACGGGCGCATAGTTGTTTTTGAGATTGGAGGTATTCGTGTCTGCACCCAGATTGCACCATTCTCCAATCACTGAATTACCCAAAAATCCATCATGACCCTTGTTGGAATAGCCCATAATCACCGAATTAGATACCTCACCACCCACCTTCGAATAGGGCCCAATGGTGGTATCTCCTCGTAATTTTGCGCCCATATTGACCGTGGATCCTTCGCATAGCGCAAAAGGACCCCGAATCAAGGCACCTTCTTGCACCTCAGAGTTTCTTCCCAAGTAAATGGGACCTCCCTCAGCATTGAGTACTGCAGCTCTGATTTGAGCCCCTTCTTCAATAAAAATCTGATGCTCCCCATAGCAACGGCTGTGCGGATCTAGAATGGACTGGGAAGTTCTTCCGGCAGTGATCAGGGTAAAATCCTTTCGGATTTCTGCCGAATTGAATTGGAAAATATGCCAGGTTTTTTGAAGTAGCACGGGTTCTTGTGCTGCTTGAATGATTTTCTTTTCAGAGGCAAAAGCCAAGCTTTTTTCTTGACCTCCACAAGCGGTGGCCAATAAGGTTTTCCCAAAAAATAAAGCCTCACCTTCTTTTAAAGAAGAGACTTGTTGCCAAGAATTCGAATCAGGAAGCCAGGAACCATTGATGGCGAGGGCCTGCAGCTCTACTCGTGGGAAAAGAGTTTGAAGGTAGTCTTGAGTCCAATAGGACAGCTCTGCTCCTGAATATTTCTCCCATTTCTCGGAAATTTTTAGGATCCCTACCCGAAGGTCGGCAATAGGCCTCGTAAAAGTAAAGGGAAGGAGCGAACCGCGAATGGCAGGATCGTCAAACAACAGGAGGTGCTTCATAGAACAAAAATAAAAAAGTCTCCCGGAATACATGCTCCGGGAGACTTTTTCGAAGGACGAAAGTCCAAATTACTTTTTCGCGTAGCGCTTGTTGAATTTCTCCACACGACCTGCAGTGTCCAACATCATTTTCTTACCGGTGTAGAATGGGTGAGATTCAGAGCTCACTTCAATCTTGTACACTGGATAGGAGTTGCCATCTGTCCAAACGATTGATTCGTTAGTTTCAATGGTGGATTTTGTCAAAAACTTGAATTCAGAAGAGGTGTCGTAAAATACTACATCTCTATAGTTTGGATGAATATCGCTTTTCATGCTATTGCTAGTTTTAAGTATTGCTTTTTTGAAATGAGGCACAAAGATATCCTTTTAAATAAATCCGACCAAATGTTTGTCCAGGATTTATTGAAAATCACCCAAAACCTCGAAAAAAATCTGGTTTACTTACTTTTAAAGTCTCCTCGTTTGATGGAGCGGATAAATTGAGACCAGGCAAAGGGGTCCAAAATACGCAAGGGCCTAGGGCCATATATATCTTGATTTTGGAGCATTTGAGACTCCTGGAAGGCTCGAAAATTCTCGTTGCCAGAAGCTGGCATCGCCTCCGCCCAACGGAGCAGCATCTCAGGACGCATATTCGTTCGGCTGATGGACATCGGATCTGCCGCCGACATGGTCAGCACCGCTTGCTTAAACTCATCTTCGGTAGGATAAGGCAAAACCTCAATTTCAGCAAGCGCGATTTCGTCCACTTCCATGGTCAAAATCAAGGAGATGCGGTCATTCTCCATTTTTTGAGGAACATTGAAGGTTTGCTTTTTCAAACCAATAAACGTGAAAACAATCGTATCTCCTTCAAGAACAGGCATCGAAAAATACCCAAATCGTCCGGAAACAGTTCCCCTACCTTTTTTTGGCACATAAATATTGACCCCAGGAACGGCGTCTGTGCTATCCGCATTGAGGATAATTCCCGAAAGTTGGACAACTTTTTTTTCCTGGTTATCTTGTGCAATCAGATCTTGCGCGCAGAAAAAAAATCCCGACATCAGAATTAGCGCATTTAAATAGGTTATTTTCACGAATATTGGGTTCAAAGATGTTCTGCCCTTGGACTTCTTTATGATTTTAAGCCAATTTCAGCGATTATTTTCGTTTCACCTCGTTCCCGAAGTTAAAACTTACTAATGAGACTCAAAAATATCAGTTTAAACTATGGTTTGCGAATTTTTAAAGCACTTTCGGAAGAACCGAGGGTCCGCATCCTACATTTATTGATGCAGAATAAGGAATTAAGCATCTCAGACCTGGAACTTATTTTGGACTTTACCCAAACAAAAACGAGCCGCCACTTGATATACCTAAAGAATGCCGGTCTCCTGGGTAGCCGCAGAACGGATCAGTGGATGTTTTACTACATCTTGGAAGAATACCTTGAAATCTTACAACAGATCTTCAAACTGATTCAGAAAGATGCCAACCTAACCAAGGATCAAGAAACCTACGAAATCCTAAAGTCCAACCGAGAACTAGCAGCCAATAAAATACAAAACAACCAATACAGACGCTAAGTCAATTGAAAACCTACCAGCATCTTTTCTTCGATCTAGACCACACGCTCTGGGATTACGATCGGAATGTGCGCGAATCCCTCTCCGAACTGTATCAAATTTATGCCTTGCAAGACTTAGGCATTCCGACCTTCGAGCAGTTTTTCTCCTCTTTTCATACGGTCAACTACCAATTGTGGGATGACTACAACCTCGGTAAAATCGACAAACAGGGACTTCGCCGCGAACGCTTCCCTCGGATTTTCACCCATGCTGGCGGGAATGCTGCTGCGATCCCCGCCCCTTTTGAGGAGGATTTCATGCACCGCACCTCCTCCAAACCGCATTTATTCCCTTATTCCAAAGAGATTTTGGACTACTTGAAAAAAAAGTACCGCGTACACCTCATTACCAATGGATTTAACGAGTCCCAAGCAAAAAAAATGAATTCCTCCGGGCTGAATGGCTACTTCGAATTGATCGTCACTTCGGAAACTACGGGTCATAAAAAGCCAGATCCAAGAATTTTCTACTATGCGCTGGAGCAACTTCAAGCAGATGCCGCGACCTGCCTTATGATCGGTGACAACCCCAACTCAGACATTCTTGGAGCACAGCGAGCGGCCATAGACCAAGTGTATTTCAATCCCGAGGGAAAATCCATAGACCTCAAGCCCACCTACGAAATCCGACACCTACAAGAACTAGAGCTCCTTTTGTGAGAAAAAGCAGCTCCACATTCCTAGGGATATCCTATCTTTGTTTCCTTAATTCACACAAACGCAATCACCATGTTAAAGGGATTTTTCAACGTGCCTACTCCAGTAAATGAGCCAATAAAGGCATACGCTCCAGGAAGCCCCGAGCGAAAAGAACTTCAAGCCATGCTGGCCACACTCCGTTCCCAAGAAATAGACATTCCCATGTATATCGGAAGCGAAGAGGTGCGAACAGGCAAGACAAGGACAGTTTCTCCCCCACACGATCACCAGCATATCTTAGGTCGCTTTCACGAAGGTGACCGTTCCCATGTAGAGCTGGCTATCCAAGCTGCACTAGGAGCGAAAGAAGCCTGGGAAAACATGGCCTGGGAACAGCGTGCAGCTATTTTCTTAAAAGCCGCCGACTTACTCGCAGGTCCTTACCGTGCCCGAATCAATGCCGCTACCATGCTTGGACAGTCCAAAAATGCCTTTCAGGCAGAGATTGATGCCGCATGTGAATTTATAGACTTCCTTCGCTTCAATGTAAAATACATGTGCGAAATCTATTCCCAGCAGCCTCCCGTTTCTGGAGCTGGGGTTTGGAATAGATTGGAGCAGCGGCCCCTCGAGGGCTTCGTATTTGCCTTGACTCCCTTCAACTTTACAGCCATTGCAGGCAACTTGCCTACTTCAGCGGCGCTGATGGGAAACACCATCGTGTGGAAGGTGGCCTACACCCAGATCTATTCCGCCCAAGTACTTATGGAAGTATTCAAAGAGGCAGGTGTTCCTGATGGCGTGATCAACTTGGTCTATGTGGACGGCCCAACAGCCGGAGACGTGATTTTCAAGCACCCAGATTTTGCGGGAATCCACTTCACCGGATCAACAGGTGTTTTTCAACACATCTGGAAGACGGTGGGCGAAAACATCACCCGCTACAAATCTTACCCAAGAATAGTGGGGGAAACAGGAGGCAAAGACTTTGTCTTGGCACACAAATCCGCCAATCCAAAGGCAGTAGCTGTTGGACTTGTTCGTGGTGCTTTTGAATACCAAGGCCAAAAATGCTCTGCTGCATCTAGAGCCTACCTTCCTTCCAATCTCTGGGAAGAAATAAAAAATTACATGCTAGAAGACCTAGCATCGATGACCATGGGAGGCACTGAGGACTTCAGCAACTTTATCAATGCAGTAATTGATGAAAAATCTTTTGACAAAATTGCGGCTTACATCGAGCAGGCCAAGGCAGCTCCCGGTGTAGAGATCATCGCTGGTGGGAAGTACGACAAGTCAAAGGGCTACTTCATCGAGCCAACAGTCATCCTCACTCAGGACCCCATGTACAAGACGATGTGTGAGGAGATTTTTGGCCCGGTTTTGACCATCTATGTGTACCATGAGGAGCATTTTGAAACCGTTTTGGAATTAGTAGATCAAACGTCTCCTTATGCACTTACTGGCGCCGTTTTCTCTCAGGACCGCTATGCCATAGAGTTAGCCACCCAAAAATTAAAGCATGCAGCTGGCAATTTCTACATCAACGACAAGCCAACAGGTGCAGTGGTAGGACAGCAGCCATTCGGTGGCGCCAGAGCCTCAGGTACAAATGACAAGGCGGGATCCATGATCAACTTGCTTCGTTGGGTATCTCCGCGCACCATCAAAGAAACATTCGTTTCTCCTACCGACTACCGCTATCCGTTTTTGGAAAAAGATCGGTAATCGGTTAAAACCACATACACTTAGAGTTGCTTTAGGTGTCTATTGGTTAAAAAAATAACCACATAGGCACATAGGAAAAAAGTGGACTCTCTTCTTTTCTATATGTCTATGTGGTTTTTTCTTGCAGTCAATTTGCTGCCTATCTTGGAAAAAGATCAATAAAGCTAAGTAACCACATAGGAGGCACATAGAAAAAAGTGAGCTCTCTTCTTTTCTATGTGTCTATGTGGTTTTTTACTTTCAGATAATTCTCTACTTACCTAAGTGCCTTTGTGGATAGTTTTTAATCGTTTTAGGTATACATCGCTCCATTGACATGGAGTACTTGACCTGAGATGTAGCTGCTCATATCGGAACCGAGAAACACACAGGCATCGGCGATTTCTTGAGGCTGCCCACCACGCTTCATTGGAATGGCATCCCTCCAGCCCTGAACAGTTTTCTCATCCAGTACCTCGGTCATCTCAGTTTCAATAAATCCTGGAGCCACCGCATTGCATCGGATATTGCGGGAACCTAATTCCAAAGCCACCGACTTGGTGAATCCGATAATTCCAGCCTTTGAAGCTGCATAATTGGCTTGCCCCGCATTTCCCTTCACGCCCACCACGGAAGTCATGTTGATGATGGATCCAGACTTGGCCTTCATCATGACACGAGTGGCTGCTTTTACGGTATTGAAGCAAGATTTCAAATTAATATTCATGATCTCGTCCCATGACTCCTCGGTCATTCGCATCAGCAAGTTGTCCCGGGTGATGCCCGCATTGTTGACTAGTATATCCAAGGTTCCAAAGTCAGCCACTACAGCATTCACCAATTCCTCAGCTGCTTTAAAGTCTGAAGCATCGGAGCGGTAGCCTTTGGCACGGATCCCGTATGCGGCCAACTCTGCTTCTAGCGCAAGTCCTCTTTCAACACTTGAAAGATAAGTAAAGGCAACCTGTGCCCCTTCCTGTGCAAATTTGGTGGCAATGGCTCTACCAATTCCCTTGGAAGCTCCAGTAACTAAGGCGATTTTTCCTGTCAGTAATCCCATGAATAGACTCATTTTTGATTTCGCCAAAAATAGAAATTTCTCTTGGGATTTAGACCTTGGATTTTTTCAGTTCCATAGCAAGGGGAAAAAACAGGGGTTTTAGGCCCTTTTTTTTCAATTTCCCCTAGAAAAAGGAGTAAAAAAATAGGAACTCAAAATTAACTAAGCCTCCACTAAGACATTCAGCGTGAAACTTTTCCCCAGAGAAATCTAGGGCCAAAACAGATTTTTTTCTGAAGTCAAAAGACCTATTTTTGCGAAGTTATTTTGATATCAAATCCATTAAACTATGTCTTCGACAAATTTTGACTTGATTGTGCTGGGTAGCGGACCGGGAGGATACGTGTCGGCCATTCGTGCTTCCCAACTGGGACTGAAAACTGCCATTGTGGAAGCGGAAGAATTGGGTGGCATCTGCCTCAACTGGGGTTGTATCCCCACCAAAGCCTTGTTGAAAAGTGCCCAGGTTTTTGAGTACATCAGCCATGCCAGTGACTACGGAATCACCGTGAAGGATGCAACAGCGGACTTTGGCAGCATGGTCAAGCGCAGCCGAGGCGTAGCAGACGGCATGAGCAAGGGCGTGCAGTTTTTGATGAAGAAAAATAAAATTGAGATCCTTTCCGGTTGGGGAAAAATCCAGCCTGGCAAAAAGGTGGAAGTGGTAGATAAAGACGGGAAAAAGACGGTTTACGCTGCTGACAATATAATTATTGCAACAGGTGCACGTGCCCGAGAGCTCCCTACCCTAAAAATCGATAACGAAAAAATCATTGGCTACCGAAAGGCAATGACCCTAGAGAAGCAACCCAAAAGTATGGTTGTAGTGGGTTCAGGTGCAATCGGAGTGGAATTCGCTTATTTCTACAATTCCATTGGCACCAAGGTGACCATCGTAGAATTCATGGACCGCATCGTACCCGTGGAGGACGAAGAGGTATCCAAAGCCCTTGAGAAAATCTATAAAAAATCAGGAATCACCGTCATGACCTCCTCCGAGGTGACGAAGGTAGATACCAAAGGAGCAGGATGTAAAGTAACCGTCAAAACAGCCAAGGGCGAGGAAGTGCTTGACTGTGAGGTAGTACTTTCTGCCGCTGGAGTAGTTTCCAACCTTGAAAATATCGGATTGGAAGAAGTTGGAATTATGGTGGACAAGGGTAAAATCCAAGTAAATGACTACTACCAAACCAACATGCCTGGCTACTATGCCATAGGAGATGTGGTCCTTGGACCGGCACTTGCGCACGTCGCTTCGGCGGAAGGAATTATTTGCGTAGAAAAAATCGCAGGTCATCACCCAGAGCCATTGGATTATGGCAATATCCCTGGTTGTACTTATTGCTCCCCAGAGATTGCCTCTGTGGGCATGACCGAAGCCAAGGCAAAAGCTGCTGGCTACGAGGTGCGCATTGGCAAGTTTCCTTTCTCTGCATCAGGCAAAGCCTCCGCAGCAGGCGCGAAGGATGGTTTTGTAAAGCTCGTATTCGATAAAAAATATGGAGAAATCCTTGGTGCTCACCTGATCGGAGCCAATGTCACCGAGATGATTGCCGAGATCGTAGCGATCCGCAAACTGGAAACTACAGGACACGAACTCATCAAAACCGTGCATCCACACCCGACTATGTCGGAAGCGATCATGGAAGCTGCAGCAGCAGCCTACGACGAGGTGATCCACTTGTAAGTAATCCATTTCCTTAGCCCGCTCCAAACTGCCTTATTTTGATTCTTAGGCATCTTGGAGCGGGCTTTTTCATTTCTTTTTCTCAACTTACACGGTAGATTTGCCTGCTTAGCTATGGAACTTGAACTCTCCACTCCTGCCCTCCTTTTTTCCGCCATCACCTTATTGATGCTGGCCTACACAAATCGGTTTTTGGCCATCGCCACCCTGATTCGAGGATTGTACAAAAATTACTTGAAAGACCCAGATCAAGAAATTATTGTGGAGCAGATTCACAATCTCCGCAGGAGACTAACCTTGATTAAGAACATGCAACTCTTTGGCGTCTTTAGTTTTTTGCTTTGCGTGATCTGCATGTTTTTGTTATTCAAGGGATTCACTGCTGCGGCCAACTTTGTGTTTATCAGCAGCATGCTCTCCTTATTGATCTCTCTGGGTATCTCCCTGGTTGAAATTCAAATTTCGACCAAGGCACTTAATTTGGAGCTCCTAGACATGGAAGGTGTTTTTGAAAAACGAAAAAAGTAGCTTGGACCTATTCTTCAAAAAAGACGAAACAAATTGATGCAAATTCTTGATTTACGAAGCGACACGCTCACCCAGCCTACTGCAGGGATGAAAGAAGCCATGTTTGCCGCCCCGCTCGGCGACGATGTATTTGGCGAAGATCCAACAGTCAATGCCCTGGAAACAAAAATCGCAGCGCTGTTTGGGATGGAAGCAGCCTTATTTTGCCCCTCGGGCACGATGACTAACCAAATCGCGATTCGCTTGCATACAGGCCCACAAAAAGAGGTGATTTGCCATCAGTATTCCCACATCTACCTGTATGAGGGTGGGGGAATTATGGCCAATTCCATGGCTTCGGTAAAGCTGTTGACAGGTGATTTGGGGAAAATCACCGCTTCGCAGGTGGCCGAATCCATCAACCCAGACGATGTGCATGCGCCGGAGACCACGCTGGTTTCTATAGAAAATACGATGAACAAGGGCGGCGGAAGCATCTACACCCTAGACGAAATAAGGCCCATCCATGCGCTATGCAAAGAAAAAGGGCTGAAGCTTCATCTCGATGGAGCCCGATTGTTCAATGGCTTGGTCGAGACCGGAGAAAGTCCCGCCGATTGGGGCGCACATTTTGACACCATATCAATCTGCCTCAGCAAGGGCTTGGGTTGCCCGATTGGATCGGTGCTGCTGGGCACGAAGGCCGATATCAAGCGGGCAAAAAAGGTACGGAAAGTGTTTGGTGGCGGCATGCGCCAAGCAGGATTTCTTGCTGCGGCTGGAATCTATGCCCTCGACCACCAGGTGGATCGCTTGAAAGAAGATCATGGGCGAGCACGTGTACTTGGCCAATTCCTGGTACAAGCTCCCCATGTGGCAGAAGTACTTCCTGTGGCTACCAATATTGTGATTGCACGACTTGAGGGGAAGAGCCCTGAGATGTATCTTCAGGAGTTAAGCAGCAAAGGCATCAAAGGCGTGAAGTTTGGAAAAGACCTCGTTCGCTTCGTCACCCACCTAGACTTTAGCGACACGCACCTGGATGAATTTGGAAAACGGATTTCTACGAATTGAATTCCCTTAGATTGAATTTTTCTGATTAAATTAAACAAAAGATAACTCCATGATAACCAAAGATAAAGCGATAGAAGTCATTAAATCACTCCCTGAAGAATTCTCAATCGAAGAATTGATGGATCGATTAATCTTATTGAATAAGATTGAAACCGGAATCAAGCAAGCAAAAAGCGGCGAAACCTACACCTCCGATGAGGCGAAAAAAATGGTGCGCGAATGGTCAAAATAACCTGGTCAAAACAAGCCATTGAAGATATCTACAGAATCCAAGCCTATTATTCTAGTTTTTCGGAGAAATTTTCTGAGAACCTGGTAGATCAGATTTTCGAAAAAGAAATTTTGATCATCGAGCACCCAGAAATTGGTCGAATAGTACCAGAGTTAAACAACAAAAACATTAGGGAAATCATTTTCAGGAATTTCAGGATCATCTATGTCATTTTTGATCTTCAAAGAATCTCGATTTTAACCATCCACGAAAGTTCAAGACCTCACTCAAGTATTTCAATTTTTGATTGACTCAGATAATGTTCTTAAGTCGGTGCCAAGTCCCAGGTACCCTACCTGCCGCAGGCAGGAAACTGGATGCTCGAAAAAAAAATGCCGAATGTCCAACTCCGATTGAAGAATGAAGAAGTGGGGATTCTTAAATCATTTGATTTTGTCTTGATACTTGATACTAACTACTTACTACTCTTTTTAATGTCGAATGCTGAACTCCGATTGAAGAATGAAGAAGTAGGGATTCGTAGTAGGACTGGAATGCTGCTCCTTCTTCATCTTGTTACTAATTACTTGATACTTGCCTGCCTGCCGCAGGCAGGATACTAACAAAATCTTGGCTCTTGCCTCTAAACTCTCGCTTCAAAAAAAAATGAACCCCACCCCCCTAGCCGAACGAATGCGTCCCTCCCGATTGGAAGACTTGATCGGCCAGGAGCACCTGTCCTCACCCACTTCTTTTCTGCATAAAGCGATCCGGTCGGGAAATGTGCCCTCCCTGATTCTTTGGGGCCCTCCTGGGGTAGGCAAAACTACCATTGCCAACATCATCGCCAACGAGATTAAGGCACCCTTCTATCCCTTAAGTGCCATCAACTCTGGGGTAAAAGACATCCGAGAGATCATCGACAAGGCCAAATTCCAAACAGGTGTAGTCCTTTTTATTGACGAGATCCACCGTTTCAACAAGTCCCAACAGGACGCGCTTTTGGGAGCTGTGGAAAAAGGAATCATCCGACTTATCGGCGCCACTACCGAAAACCCCTCCTTTGAAGTCAATTCGGCCCTCCTCTCCCGCTGCCAGGTGTTCACTTTAAATCCTTTGGGCAAAGCCGAAATGCTTGAGATGATTCGGCAAGCCTTGGAAAAAGATTCAGACCTAAAGAAAATCCAAGTGGAGCTTCGAGAAACAGATGCCCTATTGCGGATTTCTGGAGGAGATGGTCGAAAGCTGCTCAACCTCCTGGAGATCGTCATCGATGGAATCCAAGAAAATCCATGCGTCCTTACGGACGAGAAGGTCATGCAGATCGCACAACAACAGGTAGCCTTGTATGACAAATCTGGTGAGCAGCACTACGACATCATATCAGCCTTTATCAAATCCATCCGGGGATCAGATCCCAACGCTGCCGTGTATTGGTTGGCTCGGATGATTGAAGGTGGAGAAGATGTCAAATTCATTGCCCGCAGGCTTGTGATTTTAGCATCCGAAGATATCGGAAATGCCAACCCAAATGCCTTGCTTTTGGCAACCAACTGCTTTGAAGCGGTAAAAATTATAGGATACCCAGAAGCCCGGATTATTCTTTCCCAGTGCGTGACCTATCTAGCCAGTTCCCCCAAAAGTAATGCCGCCTATTTGGCCATCAACCAAGCGCAGGCGCTGGTGAAAGAAACAGGCAACCTATCGGTTCCGATCCCCTTACGCAATGCACCGACCAAGCTGATGAAGGAACTCGATTATGGAAAGGGCTACCAGTACTCCCATGATTTTCCTGATAATTTTATTGCTCAGGAGTTCCTCCCAGAGGAGCTAAAAGGGAGACTCCTCTATGATCCTGGAGACAACGCTCGCGAAAAAGAACTGCGCAGCTTCCTCTCAAAAAGGTGGAAAGGGAAGTATGGGTATTAGCGGTAATTTAATAGGTTGAATGTATGTTAGTTTACAGTAATGACATACGATAAAAGTTTCTTTTTTGCCTATTATTTTTTTGTACTTACTTTCTGCTTTTTCACCTGTAATGGAATAAAAAAAGGTTTGCAATTCAATTGGCTGAGCTGTAGTACGTGGACAGACTGCAGACTGTGATCTGTCATCCGTCGACGATTTCCGCAGTGGTAAGGCCTCCTACTGAGCCACTGGTAGGGTTGCTGATTATCAAATAATTAAATTCATCAAAAAGGTAGAAACGAAATTTTTTTATTCAAAATATCAAAACTATATTTAAAGACTATACTATAAACTAAATAAGTAGGATCATGGGTGAATTTAAGAGTCCTTCAGAAAAACAAAGTCAAAAAGCAACACCAGCTAAAAAATCGCAAGAAACTAGCAGTGCAGGCGAAGCGGATTTCTTAGATTCCAGATCCAGTACTTTTCAACTTAAAAAATTCCAAGAGGCTGCACAAGATAGTGGCAGAGGAAGTGGCATAAGCTCACTTCAAACCAAATCCTCTAATCATACAGGCGCTTCCCGTGTTGCTCAACTTCAAGGAATGAGTGATACTCGAACTGCTTCCGCACAATCCGGATTAATTCAAAAAAAGGAGAATAAAACAGGAATTCCAGACGGCCTGAAGGCTGGTATGGAATCTGTTTCTGGAATGTCACTCCATGATGTATCCGTACATCGCAACTCAGATAAGCCAGCCCAACTTCAGGCACACGCCTATGCTCAAGGGACAGATGTGCATTTGGCCCCTGGTCAAGAGAAACACCTTCCTCATGAGTTAGGGCATGTGGTCCAGCAAAAGCAAGGTAGAGTAGCGCCAACAACCCAGTTGAAAGGACAAGTACCTATCAATGACAGTACTTCTTTGGAAAAAGAAGCAGATACGCTAGGAGCTAAAGCTAAGAGCCTAGGAGCGAGTGCAGAAGTATCCCAGCTAAAAGTAATGGAGGAAGAAGAGCCTGTGCAGGGTAAATTTGTAGGAACTGCACAGCGAAAAGCAGCAGAAGCGGAGGAAGAAGAGCCAGTGCAGGGTAAATTTGATGGAGTTGCGCAGCGAGAAGAGGAGCAAGAAGTTACCGAAGAAACAGTTTCAATCGGAGGATTTGAGATAAAGTATACAAATGATCCAAACGAGAAAAAACAATCCATTGAGGGTAAGTATGAAGAATCTGATTGGTCCATATCAGGAGAAAGGGAGCTGAAGGATGAGGCAAAAAATGTATGGGAATACACCATAACTGGTGGCACTCCTGCAAGTTTAACATCTCCAAAATTGGCATTTAACTTAACAGTGGGTGTAATTCCACTAGGTGTGCCAGGGCTTTCAGCAACAATTGCTTTAGCTGGAGATTTAGAAGCAAGTGCATCTGGTACAGGCTCAATCAAATTCCTGTCTGATGGCAATACAATTACAAACCCTTCTGCTTATGGTTCGTTATCAGCAGGGGTAAAAGCAAGTGTTACTCTTAGTGGAGGGGTTACCGCAGGTGTTCCTGGCTTAATAGGAGTCACTGGCGGAGCATATGGTAGGTTGACTGGCGAAATTAATGGTACTTTAGACCTTAAGCCTACTATAGGGGGAATAAAGATGGATAGTGAATTGAAGGGTGAACTTGCAGGATCAGCAGGTATCTTTGCAGAAGCCAACGCACTCTGGTATACCAAGAGAGCAGAACTACCGCTAGCCGAAGGGAAATTTGGTGAGTTTAAAGGATCCAAGAAAGATCTTCCATTTAACAAAGAAGGATTCAAGCAATTGGCAAGCATAAGCAGTTACGATTTTACGAGAGACGGTGGCGGTGAAGCAAAAACTGAAAAAATTCGTGAAAAAGCAGCTGGAGAGGTTAAAGAAGAAGCAGTAAAAACGCAAAAAGCTGAAGTAGAAAAAGGACAAGAGAAAAAACCTTGGTACCGTTGGTAGTCAGTCCAAAGTCAAAATACCTTAAATTGAATTAATTAAATTAAGTCCATATGCTTCGGTTTTCCAATGGGTTATTAATGAATGGAGGGGTAGGTATTGACGGAAAAGGTTTCTTTCAATTCCAAGGAGGAAACCTATCTTTAGTAACCAACACTGGGGATTGGCATTTAGATGAAACCATCGTTTCATCGAGAATGTGGTGGCGCAATTTTCCTGAGACGTTTAACACATTTAAGAAGCCGGTCTCTGATGCAATTTATTTTAAGCTTATCACTAAGCTGAATGGTATTTTCCCTGTATTGTTACCTCATCCAGTCTTAATTAATGGAGCTCTGGATGAAGCTAAAAGAATCTTTCCTGGTATAAGTGAAGAATCGAATGCGCTCTTCAAGGATTTTATGCATTTCCTAAATTACGAGTTCAACCTTTTTGAAACGCTTAATGAACCTGCAGTAATGGGTTCTTTTTCAGACGATTTAGGTCCTTTTATGATCGGTGTATCTGGAAATGATTTTGTACTGCCTCCAGAGATCCCTACGCTACACAGTGCTCCAGAGATCTGGGGTTACCTGACCTGGATAATTAACAATTATTTTGCTGGTCCTTATCCAAATACTCCAGAATTTGACAAGCTAAAGGGAAAACGTTTTGAATGGGGAAACCTAGAACTCTCCGACAGTTTGAAAAATGAAAAAATTGAGGGATTAGTTTATTTTTTTATCGCCAAATACATTCTTATTTACGAGGCTTGGGCAAACAAAAGTAATAATCCGTTATCCTTTGCCATTGCGGTGAATTTGATCCAAAAAAATGAAGAGCGTCCCTGGCAATATTTATATTGATTTTTTTGAAAACCAATCTCTTAGGACTTCAATAACACCAATGCTCCCTTTTGAGCAGTTCCTTTTCCATGAAGTCTGCCTTCCGTTTAAAAAATGAACTGAGTAGAAAGCTCTGAAAATTGGGGCTTTTTACGTTGAGTTGATCCCATAGAATTACGGGGGGACCCCCGACCGGCTGCTTGTATGGGAAAAAAATCTAATTTCCAGATCTTTAATATCTAGTCAATATTATGATTAGTAACTATTTATAGTTTGTGGGGAGGCACTCCATTTTCTGGTTTCACAATCTTTTACCTCCTGTTTTTAATTTTTTTTGCAAGAAAATTTTAACTTTCCTCAAACTAAAAAAGACCCTTTGGGGTCTTTTTTTTGGAAAGAAAATTATTGATTTCACGTATCTGTTCCCAGTCAAATGAATCCAAGTAATACTTGGTAACAGTAGTACTAGATTATCCTAACATCTCTGAAATCACTTCAATGGAGACTCCCGAATTTCTGATGGTGGCAGCCTATGCATCACTTGCAACCTTGGTTGTCAATCTTAGACCGACACATTCAAACAAACACTAAACCTGATTGTTCTAAAATAAGCGGACAAGCCGAACACCGTTTTAAAAAGTAGGCAGTCTTACAAATTAATAAAAAATGAACAAGAAAATATTTATAGGGCTACTTGTAGTAGCAGGTATGGTAACTTCTTGCAACCAAGTAGCTGTAAAAACAAAAGAGGAAGCAAACAAGGTAGTTTCGCAAACAAGTGAAAGTGCGCAAAAAGTAATTGATGATTTGGGGTTATTATACGTAGAAGAAGGTGTACAAACCATTATTACATATGACGAAGTGAATGCAGCCCAGCAGGCTTGGTGTGACGCTTTAGTGAAAATTGGTAAACTTAAGGAAGAAGGCGGAGACTATAAAGCATTTGCAGAACAAGTACTTTCTGACGCTTACAACTATGACAATGGAAAGGTGTTTTTCAAACCTACACTGGCATTTGGCGACCAAACATTTAGAAATGACAAAAAAGGAGCATTAGCCTACTTTGTTGGTGGTGACCCTGATTATCCTAACGACAAAGGTTTTGCACTTGCACCTTGGGTAAAGGCTCGTTATGACAATACTGGTGAGAAAAATGAAGGCATACAGATTTACGGTTCTGTAGCAATTACAATGGGTAATGTTTGGGTAACCGGCAAAGACGGAAAGGAAGTTATGGTTGACAAAACTTGGGTTTTTAAAAAAGGGAAAGACGGAAAATTGAAAATTATAGTACACAAATCTGCTCTACCATTTGCACCAACAACAAAATAAGCAAAGAATGGGTTGGGCAATCGCCCAACCCTATTGATCAAAAATATGAGAGAAAAAATTTAATGTTTTTTACTAGTTACACTTTTTGTTTCAAACTCAATAAATGCTCAAAACACGAGGTTAAACAATTATAATTCTATTGGTTGGTATAACTATTTCGGAACATTTAAGCTGTCAGAAAAATTGGGCATTCATACTGAATATCAATTTCGTAGAGATGAAATAATCACAGAATGGCAACAGAGTTTATTGCGCGTTGGAATTAATTACCAACTTAACCCTAAAATACAATTTAGACTTGGTTATGCTTGGGTAGAAACATTTCCATATGGAGAAATACCTATCAACGGAATGGGGAAAGATTTTACCGAAAATCGTTTATTTCAAATGGCATCCCTAGCAGATAAAGTTTCTAGTGTTGATTTGTCCCACCGCTTTATGCTTGAACAACGTTGGATAGGACGATATTCAAACTCCAATTTGACAAATGAAGATGAGTTCCCATTATTGAATAGATTTAGATACATGTTTCGTATGCAAATCCCATTGAAAGGCAAAGTAATTAAAGATAAAACACCATATTTGGCCATTTACGATGAAATTTTTGTAGGATTTGGCAAAAATGTAATCGAAAATATTTTTGACCAAAATAGAGTTGGGATATTACTTGGATATAGATTTAGTTCCTCAATAAGAATTGAAGCCGGTTACTTAAACCAAACACTTCAACTTGGACGTGAGGTAAACAACAGAAATGTATTTCAACATAACAATGGACTAATTATAAGCGCTAATTGTAATATTGACTTGACAACAAAGAAATAAAAACTGCCACTGACACGGCTTTGGCAAAAAAGGATAGGGGCGAATCCACATCAAAAAATGAAAATCTTTGATCAAACTATTTTTTAACCGCCAAAAAGGCTTGGTTATCTTCGACCTCCTCCATAGTCACAATTTTGATACCCGTGTATTTGCTAAACGAAAACAGGCCTAAAATTTGAAGAGTTAGGGAAGGTTTTTACTCGAAAAACACCCCTTTACACCCCTAAATTTCCGAATTCAAAAAATCTAAAACATCGATTTTGAATAGATTACGAGTTTTTGATTCTTTTTTGGAGCAGATTTCTTAAATTTTTTGACATAAAAAAAATCCCGAAATAATCGGGACTTGATCTGGGAGTTGATCCCGTAGGATTACGGGAGAACCCCCGACCCTCCCGATTGCATCGGGATGCTTCCCGAAATTCTTCGGGAAAAACCGAACCAGCTGAGCTAAACTTTTCTCACAATCAACTCCATTAATTTTTTTCTGGATTTCCAGGATTTGACCTCTCTTTCCCTTTTATAGGCTGTTGATTTATCTGGAAAAGATTCAAAATACACCACTTCCCAATCAACATTAACCCCAGTAAATCCTTTGTGTTTGAAATTGTGCTTTCTTAATCTTTCCGATAAATCATCGCAGGTATGACCTACGTAGAACGCGTTCCTTGAAGCGGAAAAAAGAATATAGAACGAACAACACATAAATGATAAAAAAATTAAGACAAAAAAAATCCCGAAATAATCGGGACTTGATGTGGGAGTTGATCCCGTAGAATTACGGGAGAACCCCCGACCCTCCCGATTGCATCGGGATGCTTCCCGAAATTCTTCGGGAAAAACCGAACCAGCTGAGCTAAACTTTTCTCACAATCAACTCCATTAATTTTTTTCTGGATTTCCAGGATTTGACCTCTCTTTCCCTTTTATAGGCTGTTGATTTATCTGGAAAAGATTCAAAATACACCACTTCCCAATCAACATTACCCCCAGTAAATCCTTTGTGTTTGGAATTGTGCTTTCTTAATCGTTCCAATAAATCATCACAGGTATGCCCTACGTAAAACGCGTTCCTTGAAGCGGAAAAAAGAATGTAGAACGAACAACACATAAATGATAAAAAAATAAGACAAAAAAAATCCCGAAAAAATCGGGATTTGATGTGGGAGTTGATCCCGTAGAATTACGGGAGAACCCCCGAACCGATAGAAAACAAAAAAATCCCGAGTTTCTTCGGGATTTGATGTGGGAGTTGAGGGATTCGAACCCCCGACCCTCTGCTTGTAAGGCAGATGCTCTGAACCAGCTGAGCTAAACTCCCGTTTTATTCCCTCCCTCACTTGTAAAGGAAACGCAAAGATAACTTGTTTTCTACTTGAAGCAATAGTGAGTTAAAAAAAAATTTCAACCGAATCAATCGATTGAAAATGAGTTAGAAAAAAACAATCCCTATAAATTCTTAGCGCACACCTTTTCACTCAACTTCACAAAAAAATTAGCGCAATAAACAGTTTTGTGCGTATTTTCAACACAAATAAGAACATCCCATGAAAAGAATACTCCAACTAGGCGGACTGTTTTCCCTCTTTATTCTGAATGCTCCTTCCCCTACTTTTTCGCAACAAGGAAAGGACAACAATCAAAAAAACTTTTCCGAGGTCATCGACCGCAGAGGAAATAGCTACCGCAGCGCCTCCGGCAAGCCCAGTGAAGCCTACTGGCAAAATGCCGCAGACTACCAAATCGAAGTTGAACTGGATGAGGCCAACCATAGCCTTTCCGGCAAAGTAAGCATCACCTACACCAACAACAGTCCTGAAGCTTTGGACTTCATCTGGCTCCAATTGGAGCAAAATCGATTTACCCCTACCTCCCGCGGTACCCTCACCACTCCCGTGCAAGGGAACCGATACAATGGGGATGTAGACGGCGGCTACAAAATTGCCAACGTGCAGTCTAAAGTGGGTCCAAAAGGTGTCAACTCAAGCAAGCACCTCATCGACGACACCCGCATGCAGGTGTGGTTTGCTGAACCAATCCCTGCCAAAGGGGGAAAAGCAACCGTCTCCATGGACTTTTCCTTCAAAGTGCCTCAAAAAGGAATGGACCGCATGGGAAGACTGAAAGTGAAAGACGGTTGGATCTATGCTTTTGCGCAGTGGTATCCCAAAGTGGCTGTCTTTGACGAAACCGAAGGATGGAACATTGAGCCCTACCTAGGCGCAGGTGAATTCTACTTGGAGTATGGCAACTTTGACTACAAGGTTACCGTGCCTTACAACCACATCGTCGTGGGATCAGGTAAACTAATGAACCCCACCGAAGTACTGAGCAAGGAATTGCAAACCCGCTACGCGAAAGCAGCACAAAGTGAGGAAACAGTCTACTTGGTATCTCCCGAAGAAATCAAAAACACAGCGCTCACCCGTCCCAAGCAGAGCGGAATGGTAACCTGGCATTTCCGCATTCAAAATGCGCGCGACGTGGCCTTCGGTACCTCAGACTCTTTTATCTGGGATGCTTCACGCATCAACTTGCCTAGCGGTAAAAAGGCACTTGCACAGTCCGCCTACCCCATGGAAAGTAACGGGCAGGATGCCTGGACCCGATCTACAGAATACAGCAAGGCATCCATCGAATACTACTCCAAGCAGTGGTATGAATTTCCCTACGAAACCGCAACCAATGTGGCTGCAGAAATTGGTGGCATGGAATACCCAGGACTCAACTTCTGCCACTACCAATCCAAAGGAGAATCGCTTTGGGGCGTGACCGACCACGAGTTTGGACACAACTGGTTCCCGATGATCGTCGGTACCAACGAGCGCCGCTACGCTTGGATGGACGAAGGCTTCAATACCTTCATCAACCACTACAGTTCTAATGCCTTCAACAAGGGGGAATACCCTTCTACCCTACAGCAAACCCGCAATTTCAATGGCTACTTCACCAGCGATAGCCGCGAAGGAATTGACAACTATCCAGACATCACCGACACGCGCAACTTGGGCATGGTCGCCTACATGAAGCCAGCTGTTGGCTTGGTGATGCTTCGCGAATACATCTTGGGGCCAGAGCGCTTTGACAATGCATTCCGTTCGTACATCAAGGCCTGGGCCTACAAGCACCCGCAGCCAGGTGACTTCTTCAATCACATGGAAAATGTGGCCGGCGAGAACTTGTCCTGGTTCTGGAAGGGCTGGTTTTATGGCAATGGCAACATTGACCTCGGCATCAGCTCCGTGCAGCCCTATGGTGAAAATCAGGTCATCAGCCTAGTCAATAAAGGAGATTTCCCAATGCCAGTTACCCTCGAAATCACCTATGCAGACAACTCAACCGAGCGGGTACAGTTGCCGGTGGAAATCTGGCAGCGTGGAGATACCTGGACGTACCTCCACAAAGGAAGCAAGAAGATCAAGCAGGTGGTCATCGACCCGGATAAGGTCACTACAGACATCAACTTGGGCAACGACAGTTGGCCCGTAGAAATCTACAAATAAGCAAAAAGGTCCCGCACGTGCGGGACCTTTCTATTTAAAATGCTTTTTCACCTGTCACCAAATGAAATAAAGTTGAAAGTAAATTAAATGGGCCGTGGACTGTGGACCGTCAACAGTTAGCCGTTTCATCAACCAAGCGCCTGATTCATATCATCTATCAAATCATCGATATGCTCTAGCCCTACAGATACACGTAGAAGATTTGGAGGAGTAGTTGTATTTGGCCCCTCGACAGCAGCCCGGCGCTCGATCAAACTTTCTACCCCACCCAAACTCGTCGCATTGGCGAAATAATGAAGTTTGGATACCAGTCGGTCCGCTGCTTCTGCCCCACCCTTGACCATAAAGGATACCATCCCTCCAAAGCCATGCATCTGCTTGGCTGCCACCGCATGATTGGCATGGGTAGCCAATCCTGGGTAGAACACTTTTTCTACTTGAGGATGATTTACTAAAAATTCTACCAAGGCCTTCGCATTGCTTGCATGTCCTTTCATTCGATAGGCCAGCGTACGGATACTTCGTGTCAAATAATAACAATCTGTAGGAGAAGGTACTGCTCCTCCAATGCGCTGCACCACTCTTATTTTTTCCCAGAAGGCATCTTTTTTTGCCGTGATTAAGGCTCCACCGAGGATATCGGAATGTCCACCAAAGTATTTGGTGCTGCTGTGCATAACCAAGTCCGCACCTAGGTCAATGGGATTTTGAAATACCGGCGTAGCAAAGGTACTGTCACAAGCCAAAATTGCTCCCTGCGCTTTTGCCAAAGAAGAAATTTCGCGGACGTCCGTGATCTTCAAAAGCGGGTTGGAAGGAGATTCCACCCAAAAAAGCGCCGTATTGGGGCGAATGGCATTTTTCACAGCCTCGAGATCGCTCATATCCACAAAGGTCACTTCATGGATACCCGCAAAAAGCTGCACCATGGAATTGTGGAGTCCGTGGTACATGTCGTCAGGAGCCACGATATGGGATCCTGGAGCAAGCGCCTGGTAGACTGCTGTGCCGGCGGCATTGCCCGAAGAAAAGGCCGCAGCATCTTCTCCTTTTTCCATAGCTGCCAAAACCTGTTCCAAGGAATGTCGGTTGGGATTGTTGGCGCGAGTATAAAGCATTCCTCCTTCGTTTCCATGTTCAAAGGTGGTGCTCAAGGTGATGGGCTGCACCACGGCGCCGTGACTCTCGCGAGTCCCATTGCTAAGGTGAATGGTGAGGGTTTCAAATTTCATAGGGTGGAGGTCTTCTGCAACAAGTTAATAAAGTCTAGTTAAGGAGGAAAATCCTTTCTAAAAAAAAGCCCTGTTTAATGACAGGGCTTCTAAGTTTTATCGAATTCGATCTACCGAGCGAACCAGTGCCTCATCCTTTTTGATAAAGCGATTGGCGAGCATGTTCATGACCATGGACACCAAGATAGCCCAAAATCCCAGGCCATATTCACCCCCATCTTCGCCTTGAATGGCTTCGTTTATTCCGTTGGTGGTTAAGAAAGTTGCTGCAACGAGAGAGACCATCACGAGGGAATTGATCATATTGAGCAAAAGCTGACGGGAACGGAGGCGGTATTGGAAGATGGATGCTAAAGCCAAAATTGCAGCAAGAGCTGCTAGCGCGCCAAGGTACCATTTGGAAGAAGATTGGATCACCTCACCGCCCTGATCCAAATTGGTCAGCATAAAGGCTGACAGGGTCCAGTAATCGCCATCTACATCACCTTGATGCCAAAGTTGCGTACTTAGGGTCACCCCCATACCTACCGCGATCAGAAAAAGAAAAATAGTTTGTACACGCTGAATCATAGCAATCTTTTTTTTAACAAAGAAAACCCCTTCCGATGGGAATATCAAGAAAACAATTCTTGTCCGTGGATTTCGTATGGAATAGTATCTTTGCGCTGCAATGAATGACAAGACCCAACGGTATTTTCTAGAGCTGAGCTACAAAGGCAGTCCATTTCATGGATGGCAAGTGCAGCAAAATGCATTTACCGTTCAGGAGTGCATTGAAAAAGCACTGAGCACCTACTTCAGAACAACCATTACGATCCTGGGGAGCGGACGCACCGACACGGGAGTACATGCGCTATTACAGGTCTGCCACTTTGACCTACAGGATATGGAGCTCGGAGAAAATTTTCTCAAAGCCCTCAATGCCATTCTACCCAAGGAAATTGGCATTCATGCCGTCCGAAAAGTGAAACCGGAGGCGCATGCCCGCTTTAATGCCCGCAAGCGTTCCTATTTTTACCGCATCAACTTTTCCAAAAATCCTTTTTTGCAGGACCTTTCTTGGCAACTTTTTCAGCAGCCAGATGTTAATGCAATGAATGAAGCAGCCAAAATCTTGCTTGAATACGAGGATTTCGAGTGCTTTAGCAAGGTGCATACCGCAGTGAAGCACTTTCGATGCAAGATTTACGAAGCCTATTGGGAACCAAAAGGAGATGAATTGCTTTTTCACATTACGGCCAACCGATTTCTGCGAGGCATGGTGCGCTCCATCGTAGGCACTTTGTTGGACGTCGGCTTGGGCCATAGACCAGTGGAAGACCTTCACCGGGTAATTGCTTCCAAGGAGCGAAATCAAGCCGGAAAAGCATCCCCTGCCAAAGGATTATTCCTCAGCAATATTGAGTACCCAACACACATTTACTTAGACTAACCCCGCATTGAGCTTAGAAAAAGAGAAAGAATCGGCTGGAGAAATCCTAGACATGAAGGTTTTGCGCCAGCTGTACACCTATGTAAAGCCGTACCAAAAGCAATTTTATTTTCTGGTGTTTCTCACGCTGGCACTGGCGATTTTAGCTCCTGCCCGACCCTACCTGATCCAAATCGCCATCGATGAGCATGTGGCCATTGGGGATGCGGCAGGCCTACTGAAAATCATCTACGTGCTGGTGATCTTGATGGTCATCCAAGCCATCGCTCAATGGGCACATACCTACTACTCGGGCTGGATCGGTCAGGTAATCATCAAGGATATCCGCGTTCGCCTCTACACGCATTTGCTCCGCCTCCGCCTCAAGTTTTTTGACAATACCCCTATCGGAAGGCTGGTCACACGCAACGTATCCGACATTGAAACCCTCGCAGATGTCTTCAGCGAAGGGCTTGCTGCCATCATTGGGGACCTGCTTCAAATCGTCACCATCTTGGGCGTGATGTTTTACATCGACTGGAAACTCACCCTCGTCTCCCTAAGCACACTCCCTCTTTTGGTGATTTCCACCTATGTGTTTAAGGAAAAAATCAAGGTAACCTTCAACGATGTCCGCAACGCTGTGGCCAACTTGAATTCCTTCCTCCAGGAGCACATTACAGGCATGACCATCGTGCAGCTCTTCAACCGTGAGCAGCGCGAATTTGACAAGTTTAAAGAGATCAATCGGGAGCACCGCACAGCACACATCCGCTCGGTACTGTATTATTCAGTTTACTTCCCTGTTGCCGAGATCATCCAGGCCATCGGTATCGGTCTGGTAGTTTGGTACGGCGCAGTAGGCGTGATCGGGATGGATCTGCAAATCGGTATTTTGATCTCCTTTATCATGTACCTGCAATTGTTCTTTCGCCCGATACGAATGATTGCAGACCGATTCAACACGCTCCAAATGGGCGTAGTAAGTTCCTCCCGAATCTTCAAGCTCCTTGCCTCCAGCGAGCACATTGCCAATGAAGGCAGTTTTAGCCCTGAAAAGGTCCAAGGAAATGTCCGCTTAGACCAAGTTTGGTTTGCATACAAAGAAGAAGATTATGTCTTAAAAAACATCTCCTTTGAAGCCAAACAGGGCCAAACCATTGCCCTAGTTGGGGCAACGGGGGCTGGCAAATCCTCCATCATCAACTTGATTTCTCGATTTTATGAAATCAACAAGGGCGCCATCACCATTGATGGCACCAACATTCAAGACTATGAGTTGAGCGCACTTCGAAAGCACATCGGCGTGGTGCTTCAAGATGTGTTCCTTTTCTCCAGCAGCATCTATCAAAATATCACGCTAGGTAATCCAAGCATCACCAAAGAGCAGGTGATGGAAGCTGCCGAACTAGTAGGGGCGGCGAAATTCATCGAAAAGCTGCCGGGTGGACTGGACTACAATGTGATGGAACGCGGTGCTACCCTATCGGTAGGTCAGCGCCAACTGATTTCCTTCGTGCGGGCCATGGTCTACAATCCTGAAATCTTGATTCTAGATGAAGCTACCTCTTCTGTGGATAGCGAGACGGAGGAACTCATCCAAGAATCCATTGAAAAAATGATGCATGGGCGTACGTCTATCGTCATCGCACACCGCCTCTCCACCATACAGAAGGCTGACCAAATCCTAGTACTTCACAAAGGAGAAATTGTGGAAACAGGCACCCACCAATCTCTGTTGGAAAAGGGAGGCTACTACACCCAGTTACATCAAATGCAGTTAAAAATGACTGCGCTTTAAGCCTTCATTAAGTAATGAAAAAACTTCCCATCGCTGCTGTCATACTCCTAATTCTTGGGCTTGGAGGCTATTTGGCTTACGATCAATTGGGCGGCAATAGTCCCATTGCCCTTAGTCTGGTCACTACTCCCCCTGAAACCCTGGCTGGAAAGACATTTAGGGGTACTCCAATAGATAAAGGTTTGGAACAGGCGTTTCGCTCCATCGAGTCCCTGAAATCCCTTCACCCAGGGGTCTCAGTCCACACCTTGTACTATATAGAGCCCGCCGGAAAGCTTGATACGATGGAAGTTTTTGTAGGGATCAACCTCCCTTTTGGGGCACCTGAAATGGAGTCGAAAAAATTTACCGAAACCCGATACATTCTGGCGCAAGTAAAAAGTAATAAGTGGGTAATGCCTGGACCTAATGCCATCAAGGAAAAAATTCAGGAATATGCTGAGGCAAATAAACTAAGCTTGAGCGGCTATTTCATCGACAAGATTGTCAGCGAAACAGAGGTTCATGTGATTGCTCCCATACGCTAAATCGGTTTCGAATCCCAGTAATCTGAACTCGTTACTTTTTTCTTTCCAATTTCTAATTCAGTTCCGTTCCTGATTTCCCTTCCACTCCTATCTTTGCGCCATGATACTCCAAAACGACCTGCTGCTCCGTGCAGCGAGAGGTGAAAAAACAGAACGGACTCCTGTCTGGTTGATGCGCCAAGCTGGCAGAATTCTTCCAGAATACCGTGCCGTTCGGGAATCAGTCTCCGGGTTTATTGAGCTGGCGCAAACACCTGAGCTTGCTGCCGAGGTGACTATTCAGCCTGTAGACCTGCTTGGAGTAGATGCAGCCATTATTTTTTCAGACATCCTGGTCATTCCGGAAGCCATGGGCTTGCCCTATGAGATGGTGGAGAAGCGAGGACCTTGGTTTCCCCAAACCGTACGCTCCACAGCGGATCTTAAAAAATTGCGCGTAGCCGAAGGAGACAACGACCTGCAATACGTGATGGATGCCATTCAGATCACCAAGAAAAACCTAAACGGCAGAGTGCCGCTAATTGGATTTGCTGGAGCTCCCTGGACGATTTTTGCCTACATGGTCGAAGGCAGTGGCAGCAAAACCTTCTCCCTTTCCCGGGAAAAATTGTACCGTGACCCGGTATTTTCTCACCAACTCTTGCAGCTAATCACCGATTCCACGATCAACTACCTCAAAGCACAGATTCGTGCTGGAGCTGATTTGGTTCAGCTATTTGACAGTTGGGCGGGGATTTTGGGTCCAAAGCAATACGAAGAATTTTCGCTGAAGTACATCTCCCAGATCTGCGATGCCATCACGGAAGTACCGGTCACGGTATTTGCAAAGGGAGCCTTTTTTGCGAGAGAAGCCTTGGGCAAACTCTCCTGTGAGACCATCGGCTTGGACTGGAATATGGGCATTGAAGAATCCAGTGCCCTTATTGGCCCGCACAAGACCTTGCAAGGCAACTTGGATCCTGCGGCATTGTATGGCAATCCAGATCAGGTGCGTCAGGCAACAAGAGACATGATGGAGCAGTTCCGCGGGAAGCGCCACATCGCCAATTTGGGGCATGGAGTCTACCCGGACATCGATCCTGAGATGGTCAAGGTATTTATTCAAACCGTAAAGGAGTTTTAGGATTATCCGCAATCATGACCGTACTTCAAAGTGCGTCTCATGTGTTGCGGAAAGTTGACAACAGCTAACAGTCCACTGTCGACTGCCCATTCGTTGTGGGACCAAATTTAGAATCCAAATCTTAATTCTTTTTTCTAACTGGAATTCAATTGACTGTGGTCTGTCGACCGTCAACTGTTGACAAAATTCTGATCTCAACTACTCGGTTACAGCTGCTGAATGGGGTCCCCAACGCTTACGATACCCGGAGTTAAGGCGACGGCATTTTGCCCAAAGTACACCTTATTGTTTACCGTACGGTAGGTAGCCAAGGTAGCGAGCGGCTCTTTTCCCTTCTCTGCCGTCTGCTGATTGACCGTGATCAGGACACAACGCCCACAGGGCTTGACCACCTGGAATCCCACCTCGCCAATTTGGAGTCCCTTAAACTGATCCTCTGCATAGGCCTCTCCTCCTGAAAAAACTAGGTTGGGCCGAAACCGATCCATCCCCACAGGTTCATTCAATCTTTGATTTAAGTCATCAAGAGAAGACCGCCCAATTAGGACATAGGGCATCCCGTCTGCAAAGCTCACAGACTCCTCATGAACCGCATAGCGGGGATCCATCTTTCGCTCGGAACTTTCTGGCATCACCACCAAATCCAATGCCATCCCTAAAAAATCACTAAACCAACGACTCACCTCATCGGATACCAGCCTGGCGAGTACTTCATCTCCCCAGATTTGAACCGACAGTTCTTGGGGCGATACCAAATCCAAGTCAAAGGCAATTCGTTGAGAGGGGTCAATCTTGGAATAAACTTCCAATTGCGTATCTCCGAGTGCCACTTGCAGGACTGCCAATTGAGGGTAGGTCCTCTGGGTCACAAAATCCCCCTCTTTGTCCACCAGCATCCACCTTCGGTCGTATCGAAAGCCCCTTTCCTCCACCAGAGCTTGGCGAACAGAAATTCCCCCCAAGGATTTGATGGGATAGAGGTAAATTTCTTGAAGGACAAGGGCACTGCTCATGACTTAAAACTACAGGAAAAATTGGAGCTGTACCAATTTTCAACTCCTTAAGGGTAGGTGGGCCAGCGAAGTATGACAGAAAAGACAGGCGGAAAGCCCCATTTCGTGACAAATTTTAGGCCCAAAGGGGACTGTTGCAGTCATTATTATGACAAACTGACACCAAAAAGTCGAAAAGGCAAGATGGCATAACCCTTGAATAAGGTGCTTTGTCTTTCAAAAAGAAAACATACAAAACCAACATACACATGGGAAAAATTATAGGCATTGATTTGGGTACTACCAACTCCTGCGTAGCTGTAATGGAAGGTAACGAGCCCGTAGTCATTCAAAACAGCGAAGGAAGAAGAACAACTCCTTCCATCGTTGCTTTTCTTGACAATGGAAATGGCGAGCGAAAAGTAGGTGATCCTGCCAAGCGTCAGGCGATTACCAACCCTGCCAACACCATCTCCTCCGTAAAGCGATTTATGGGGAAAAAATTCTCAGAAGTTTCTGCAGATAAAAAACACGCCTCCTACAAAGTAGAGCAAGGCACAAACGATACGGTAACCGTTAAAATCGGTGACCGCTCCTATACCCCACAGGAACTATCCGCAATGATTCTTCAAAAAATGAAGAGCACTGCAGAGGATTTCTTGGGCCAGACCGTGACCGAAGCTGTCATCACCGTACCTGCTTACTTCAACGATGCCGAGCGTCAAGCAACTAAAGAAGCTGGACAGATTGCCGGACTTGAAGTAAAGCGAATCATCAACGAGCCTACTGCAGCGGCCCTTGCTTACGGCATGGACAAGAAAAACATAGATATGAAGATTGCGGTCTATGACTTGGGCGGAGGAACATTTGATATTTCCATCCTTGAACTTGGAGACGGCGTCTTTGAAGTGAAGTCTACCAACGGTGACGTACACTTGGGTGGAGATGATTTCGATCAGGTGGTTATCGACTGGTTGGCTTCTGAATTCCAAACTGAAGAGCAAATTGACCTGAGACAAGATCCAATGGCACTTCAGCGCTTGAAGGAAGCAGCTGAAAAAGCAAAAATTGAGCTTTCCAGTTCGGCCTCTACCGAAATCAATCTGCCCTACATCACTGCTACCCAAACAGGACCAAAGCACTTGGTTCGCAACTTGAGCAGATCCAAGTTTGAGCAGCTTTCCGAAACCTTGGTAAGAAGATCAATGGATCCTTGCATCAAGGCCTTGAAAGATGCCAACATGACTGCGGCAGACATTGACGAAGTGATCTTAGTGGGCGGGTCTACCCGTATCCCTAAAATCCAGGAAGAAGTAGAGAAGTTCTTCGGTAAAAAGCCATCCAAAGGAGTAAATCCTGACGAAGTAGTAGCTATCGGAGCGGCTATCCAAGGTGGAGTATTGACAGGTGAAGTGAAGGATGTACTTCTTCTAGACGTGACTCCTCTTTCCCTTGGAATCGAAACCATGGGCGGAGTATTCACCAAGTTGATCGAATCAAACACCACCATTCCTACCAAGAAGTCGGAAGTATTCTCTACTGCAGCGGACAACCAGCCAGCCGTAGACTTGCATATCCTTCAGGGCGAGCGCCCAATGGCAAAGGACAACCGTTCCATCGGTAGATTCCAGCTTTCCGATATCCCGCCTGCACAGCGTGGTGTGCCTCAGATCGAAGTTACCTTCGACATTGATGCAAACGGAATCTTGAATGTATCTGCCAAGGACAAGGGCACTGGCAAGGAGCAGAAGATCAAAATCGAAGCTTCTTCTGGCCTATCCGCAGAAGATATCGAGCGCATGAAGCGTGAGGCAGAAGTAAATGCCTCTGCAGACAAGCTTGAGAAAGAGTCCATCGAAAAACTAAATCAAGCGGATAGCTTAATTTTCCAAACCGAAAAGCAGCTGAAAGAGTACGGCGACAAGCTTTCCGAAGGAAACAAAGCGAACATCAGCGCTGCTGTGGATGCCCTAAAGTCTGCGCATGGATCTAAAAATCTAGAAGGAATCGACGCAGCCATAGCCAACCTAAACAGTGCTTGGGAAGCAGCTTCTACAGAAATGTATGCTGCAAGCCAGGGCGCGGGTGCTGGTGCAGGACCAGAAGCCGGAGAAAGCAATAGCACCACCGGCGACGGGGTGTCTGATGTGGACTACGAAGAAGTCAGCGAAGACAAAAAATAAGTACCTAAAGCAGCACCTGTTCGATACAGGTTCTGCCTCAGTTTAAGGGCCAAGAATCAAGATCTTTTCGTCGTGACTCTTGGCCTTTTCTTTCATTCAACCAGAAGCGCATGCAATTGACTGCCGACAATAAATTGAAAAAGCTAATCATCGTGGGAGATCGGGTTTTAATCCGACTGAAAAAACCGCACGAGAAAACTGGCTCTGGACTCTACCTCCCTCCTGGGGTGCAGGAAAAAGAAAAAGTGCAGCAAGGATATATCATCAAGGCAGGTCCAGGATACCCTATTCCCATGGCTATGGAAGATCAGGAGCCTTGGATGGAGGCAGAAGAAAAAACGCGCTACGTCCCACTTCAAGCGAAAGAAGGGGATTTGGCTATCTTTTTACTTAACGGAGCACATGAAGTGGTTTATGAAGGCGAAAAGTACTTTATCGTCTCCCAAGGCGCGATTTTGATGCTCGAACGCGAGCAGGAGTTGTAACGAGAAAGTCTTAATTCTAGAAATGTTTATAAAAATTTGTGGCATCCTAAACCGAAATATTTCGATTTAGGATGCCACAAGTAGTTGTACCTACCCCATAACAAGTTGCGGGAAAAGGGAGCCCTTAGAATTTGTAAATAGCTGCAACCCCTAAAGTAGCCTGACTATTTTTTGAATACGCACCCTTCGAATCCATGAATTGCTGAGATCTTTCTGCGTACCCACTATCATTCAATTTTTTAAAATAATCGATTCTAAATTCGGGTTTCAAAAGAAGGTTGTCGCCAACTAGTTTGATGTTTGTTGTAAATGTCAGCGTATTGGCAGAAGTGCCGATGTAGGCATTTTTAAAATTATCGAAATTTCTCAACCCTCTTGCTCCATCTTCGTTGTTGAAATGTTCTGCTCTTAGGCCCAGGTCAAGAAAATCAGTCAAGGCGTAGATGAGGTAAAGATTTGCTCCATACCAAGATTTGGTATTGCTTACATCCCCGTCGGCTGGGATAAAAGTTCCAGGAGAACCCAAAGAACCCTTTTGTGCACCCCACATAAACCAATACCCGATAGTGAATTTTTCGGTAGGCTGGTACGCTCCATTTAAATCATAGACTAGGAACTTACCTTCGGGAGTTTTTCCCAACGCATCCGCACTAGATTCATTGGTGTTGATGTAGTTGAGGTAAATACTCAGGTTGTCTGCAGGCTTCAGGGAAAGCTGCCCAATCAAGCCTTTTGCTCGGTTATTATCTTGGTCATAATCAAACCCATTCACGACTCCAAGCATTAGGGAAACAGCATCACTGAATTTGCAGGTTGATTTCAATCCTGTGTGATAGAAGGGGATTCCACTATTGAAGGTATGATTGATCGAATAAAAAAAGTTTAACGAAGCATCGATGTATTCATACCCAATGTGGGTTCCAAATTGACCTAGTGTAAAGGATAATTTATCGGATACATGATAGTTGAAATAGGCCTGCTTGATGATCAAAGCAGAAAACAAATCATCCTTTCCAAATTGGTAGCCATAGGCAGGAAAAGCGGTAGGGACATTCCCGTAATTCCCATATTGCGCATTTGGACCATAAGCCAAATCCACCACCATCTCCGATTTTTTAGTTGTATAGGTAAATAGGGTTTGAACCATGCCCAGCGCAAATTGATCCACTTTCCTGTCAAAGCCCCTGCCTACACCGGAAACACCCATGTTATCCCTTGAAGCAGGATTATTAAAATTGGTGAAGTAGTAGGAATCAAAATATCCTGAAATGGATAGCTTCCCAGAGTCATCTACATCATCCACTTTTTCAGAAGAACTGAGTGAGTCTAAAAAGCGAGTTTGATCTTCGGTACCATTGCCTGTTTTTAGGTCAGGCAAACTTGAAGTAGCACTAGTAGTTGAATAGGCATCTTTCTGGAAAGACGACCTTTCTTTAAGCGTAAGAAAATTTTTTTTGACTTCGCTTTCTTTAGAGATGGGATCTAGCTGCAAAAAAACAGTCTCATTTCCTTTGGTTTGAGCAGTTCCCAATTGAACCCATGAGAATTGAAGTCCAATTAGTAGAAGAACATGATTTTTCATTTTACTTTTGTGTGTTGGTGAATGATTGAGTTGACCAATAGAGCCCCAATCCGGTCGAAAGAGAGTCGCATTTTTTTCTCCGGAGGGGTTCTTTTTTTTTACTGCACTTAATTAAATCCCTTAAAAGAAGATTCTTTCGAATGTACTAGATTTATCAATTAAAAAACAAACTTGTTTTTATATTTTTTTCATTATTTTTTTATTTTTCTTATCATTTTGAAACCTACTTTTTATTTTTAATTGTTTTTTGTTAACAATTAGGTCTTTTTTTAACCATTTTTTTTCAAAGAGCTAAAAAATAAAAAGGTTTTCAATGGGCGAAAAATCAGCCCATCGAATTCCAAATGGAAGGATGTGGACCAGCGTAAAATGAAAAATGGGTATTCATCCCTTGAGGGATGAATTGACACTCAAAAAAGGACAAGAGTTGTGAATAACTTCCCAAAACACCGAAACTGGGTTTTGTAAAAAATGATAAAATGCAGCACATTCTCTAGCTAAAAACTAGGGAGTAAACTGAAGTTAAAAAAAAAGGGCTTATTTATTAAAATCCAATCGTGTGGTCAGACCCAGCGTGTAGTAAAAACTTGATCCTACAGATTCATTTAAGTATTTGCCAATGGAAGCATCGATAATTAGTTCTTTGCTCACCAGTACCATTGCTCCTAAATCTGCAATTGGATTAAAAAAAGTAGCAGTACTCGTCTCATTGAAGAGTTCTGCATAAAGCGTAGCTTTTTTGTTCAGGTGGTAATTCAGAGAAGAAGAAACGATATAGCTAGGCTTTTCGAATTCAGACCATTGCACCCCTAGGTTGTATCCGAGCACAAAAAGAGGAGATAAATTGTTCTGAAAAGCCAAGCGGACCATGGGGACATTCTTGGTCAACCTAGATTCCTTTGTGCCCAGATTTTTCAACTGAACCCTACCTATTACCGCAAACTCCGGCAAAATCCCTTTCTCCTTCCAAAGATTGGCTTTAAATCCTAGAGACACTGGGATCAATCCAAAATTTCCATTGGAAGAACTTACATCCACCTGCGATTGAATCTCAAAATTTTCTGAAACCCCATACTTGATTAAGCTAGTAGGCAGGATTCTCAACGAAGATCGATCATTTAGGACTTCATGGAAATATCCTGACTCAAATTGGAGGGTATTTTTCTTCACAATAAATACCCCTTCAGTCTGGTCAGGCCTATCTGTCTGAATTAATCCTTGAGCCAGGCATTTGACTCCAAAAAGGAAAACACAAGCAAAGAGGAAAAGCTTTTTGTTCATGGGTGAATCCGTGAGGGGAAAAGCAAAAGAGGCGATAAACAGCCTCTTTTGACAAATCAACTAGTAACCTTGTAATTAAGAAAATTGAGCGGTTGTTATCTTTTTAACAGTTTCAAAAAGTACAACCTATGGATAGTCCAAAGAATCTATTCTTTCCAGAATACCCCTTCGGATTGTTTTCAGTGGTAAACACGTTGGAACGCCCAAAAGAACCTATAAATTGAACTTGCAAAAATCCTGCAGAGGTATCGATCTCCGGACCAATTGAAACAAAAATTGGAGAATCGGAAGAAGTAAAGTTCTTTGTCACATCCTTGATCACATGAAATCCATCCTCCACGCTCAGGTAGATGTCGGTGGCTTCAAACATCCGTAGCGGAGATACCCCAACCGTAGCCATCAACCAAGTAGACCCACCAGCGATAGGCTTAGGGGTTTTTAGAATAAGACCTAATGGAAACTCCAAATTGTTTGTTCGTATGCGATTCCGATAAGTATTCAGTGAAGGGGCCACAAATCCAGTATCTGGAAGAATCAAGCCATACCCTCGTTGCTGATAGCCAACACCCGCAGTGAGCCCAAGAAAATCCAAGGGGTAATATTCAACTTTCAATATACCTCCTACGGAAGGCTTGATATACAAATCTGCTGTATTCCCTTTGACATCTGACCATACGTTTAGAAAGGAAAAACCTACTCGAAATTTATCTTTCGAAGAAATTTGTTTTTCCTCCTTCACACCTTGGCCATACACGAAATTTACGCCGAACACAAGCGCACATACTATTATTATCCTTTTCATGTGATTTTCCTTAATGAGTTGCGATACTTTTTGTCTTGGATTTCTTTTCGACTTTTTTAACAAAAATCAAATAAATCACGGGTAGAATGAGTAGGGTAAGTACCGTGGCTGTTACAAGTCCACCAATCACGACAACCGCAAGAGGTTTCTGCGTTTCAGAACCAATTCCTGAAGAAAGGGCAGCAGGCAACAAACCTAAGCCCGCCATGAGTGCGGTCATCACCACAGGTCGTATACGGGTCATTGCACCTTCTATCACTGCTTCGTAAGTTGACATTCCCAGTTCCACATTCTTGTTGAAGACGGAGACCAGAATCACCCCGTTTTGGATACAAACCCCAAACAAAGCAATAAAGCCTACTCCAGCAGAAATACTGAAATTGATATTGGTCAGGTACAAGGCTAAAATACCCCCAATCAACGCAAAGGGCACATTTAACAAGACGATACTGGCGTCTTTGGCGGAGCCAAACATGATGAACAAAAGAATGAAAATCAAAAACACCGAAACAGGCACCACATAGGATAGAGTTTTAGTCGCTCTCACCTGATTTTCAAATTCCCCATTCCAGCTCAAAGAGTATCCCTTTTCCTCAGGTATGCTCGCAGCAACTTTCTCTTGTGCCTCGGCAATTGTACTTCCTAAGTCTCTTCCTCGAACCGAAAACTTAACCGGTACAAAACGCTGGTTATTTTCTCTGTACACAAAGGCAGTTCCAGTCACTAGCGCTATATCGGCTATTTCCTTCATCGGGATTTTTACCCCATCCGCATTTGGCACCAACAATTTGCCGATATCATCCGGACTGTTTCGGTATTCAGGGGAATAACGAACACGGATGTCAAACTTCCGCTCTCCTTCGTAAATGGTGGTGGCAGCTTTACCACCAATGGCCATTTCAATGATGTCTTGCGCCTCTCGCATGTTCACACCATACCTGGACATCTTCGCATGATCCAAGTTTATTCTCAATTCAGGCTGGCCCAAACTTTTGAATACACCTAAATCACGAACACCTTCAATACCTTGCATGATGGCTTTGATGCTATCCGCCTTGGCTTCGATTTTAGTAAAATCATCCCCAAAAACTTTGATGGCCATCTCACCCTTCACACCAGAGACTGCCTCTTGCACGTTATCTGAAATAGGCTGGGAAAACCCGAATACAACTCCTGGAAAAGCATTTTCCAATTCACCTTGCATCGCTGCAATTAGCTCCTCCTTCTTCAAACCACTCTCCCATTCGTCTTTAGGATGCAAATCCACAAAGAGTTCCATGTTGAAAAAGCCAGTAGGATCGGTTCCATCATTGGGTCTACCATTCTGAGAGATTACTCCTCGTACCTCAGGGTATTTGTTGACAATCTGCCTCATTTTTTCGGACTGCAAATTGGCATTCGAAAATGAAATACTTTGAGGCATTGAGGCTCTCACATAAATGGAACCTTCGTTCAGTTGGGGTAAAAATTCGGTACCCAAATTGGTGCCTAGAATTAAACTCGCTAGTAACATCCCACCAGAAATCATCAGCGCGGTTTTTTTCTTCCGTATGCACCACTCCAATCCTGGTTTGTAGATATTTTCCAAGAAGCTAACCAATGGATTACTTTTTTCTCGGACATTCTTATTGAGCAATAAGTGTCCTAAAACAGGCACCAAGGTCAAGGTGAAAATCAACGCCCCCAACAAGGCAAAGCCAATCGTATAGGCCAGCGGTGAAAACATCTTCCCTTCCACTTTTTGGAACGCGAAAATCGGCAACAACGCAGTGATAATAATCAACTTGGAGAAAAAGATCGGCTTACCCATTTCAACCGAAATCTTTTTAATCATGCTCATTTTAGAGACAAGATTAAATCGCTCCACACCAAGTTTGCTTTGCTGATGCGCGAGGTAAACAAACATCCCCTCCACCATCACCACCGATCCATCGACAATGATTCCGAAGTCAATCGCTCCAATAGAAAGCAAGTTGGCAGACATTCCCTGCAGCTTTAAGCAGACAAATGCAAACAACAGCGCAAGTGGAATAATGATCGATACGATCAAGGTAGTCCTCCAATCCGCTAAGAAAATCAATAAAATGAAGGTTACTAAGAGCACCCCAACAATGAGGTTTTCCATCACCGTGTGGGTAGTCACATTCACCAAAGTAGTTCGATCGTAGAAAGGATCAATTTTGACTCCTTCAGGCAACACCCGATCATTCAACTCGGTGATTTTTTCATTTAGCAGCTTCAAAACCTCACTAGGGTTCTCCCCTCTTCGCAACAACACAATCCCTTCGACCACATCCGGCTGATCGTCTCGACCTACTTTCCCAAGTCGGGGCTTAGCGGATTCTTTTACCTCCGCCACGTTTGAGATCAAGATCGGCGTACCTTCCACTGACTTGATCGGAATTTGCTTGATGTCTTGGATGTTTTTCACCAATCCAATCCCTCTCACAATGAAGGATTGTGGGGCAATTTCCAACACATCCGCTCCCACATTCGAGTTATTCTCTCGAAGCGCCTTAAACACCTCGTCCGTGGCTAAATTGTACTGGTTTAGCTGAAGAGGGTTGATGATTACCTCGTAAATTTTCACCTCTCCACCAAAACTAATCACATCTGCAACACCGGGAACTGACTTCAATCGCTTGTCAATTACCCAATCCTGAACTTCTTTCAACTCTCGGACAGACTTGTTCTCTCCTTTTAGCGTATAGCGGTAAATCTCACCGGTTGGACCTGAGGGCGGTTGAATTTCAGCTTCGGCATTTTCGGGCAAATCAATGTTTTGTAACTGATTCCCCACCAATTGCCTGGCAGTAAAATAATCCACGTCGTCCTCAAAAATCATGGTGACCACCGAAAGGCCATACACCGAAATAGACCTCAAACTGGTCTTATTCGGAACCACGTTCATTTCAATTTCCACCGGAATCGTAATGAACTTCTCAACTTCTTCTGCACTTCTACCCGGCCATTGCGTAATCACAATCACACGCGTGTTGATTACGTCTGGAAAAGCCTCAATTGGGGTGTTTGCAAAACTAAAGTATCCCCAAGCAGCCAATAATAAGGTGCCGGCAAAGACCGTTAGCTTGTTTTTTAAGCAATAGGCGATTAATCCACTCAATAACTTATTCATGATTATTTCGCGTTATTGAATGCTGCCATAATAAATAGAGCATACTCACGAGCAACCTTATCCCCACTGGATACGCCACTTACTATTTCGGTATACTCGTTGATGGTTTTACCTAAGGTCACTTCCACCTTGGTAAACTCATTTTTACCCAGCTGTTTCATGACGTAATTCCGGTTACTCTCCGTAACGATTGAGGCCGTCGGCAAAGCCAACACCTTGTTTCCTTTGGAAGAAACCATCGTTACCGAAGCAAACATCTCTGGCTTAAGCAAGGCATTTTCGTTATTCAATTCGGTCCTAATTTTAACGATTCTGGAATCGTGATCCAGCATGGTGTTGATTTTTGAAACCATGCCTTTGTAACGAACATCCGGATAGGCCAAGGCAGTTACCTCCATCGTATCTCCCACATTCACCTTCGAAAGATCACTTTCATAAATATTGGCCCACACCCAAATCGTCTTCAAATCGGAGATCGTGAACATGGCCGCATCATTGTCTGTTCGGATTTGCTGCCCTTCGTTTACATTTCGTTCTACAATAAACCCGCTTTTTGGTGCATACAATTCAAAAACCGCGTCTGGCTTGTTTGAAGCCCCGTACAGTTCCAACTTCTTCTCTTTTTCACGATATTCTGCCAACGCATTTTTGTAGTTGTTTTCCGCCTCAGTATAATCCTTGGTGGAAGCAATGTTGGATTTGAATAGTTCTTTCGTTCTTTCAAAGCCTTTTTCTGCTACATCCAAGTTAAACTTGGCCATAGAATACTCTTTTTGAAATACAATCACATCCGTACTCAGGATAGTCGCTAATTTTTGTCCTCCTTTGACATAGTCCCCAAGAGACACGTATACCTTCTCCACGCTTCCGCTGACAATTGGGAAAATTCGTACCACATTGTCTTCGTCGAAACTAATCTCACCAACAGTGTTGAATTTACTGTAATCCATAATGCTGTCCGCTTCACCTATGGTTACATTTTTGAGTGCTTCATCGCTAACCTTAATACTGGTTACAGGTGATTTTTCGGTTGCGGTTTCTACCGTTTCAGTTCCTGAACAAGCAGCGATAAATAAAACCGCTACGAATAGATTAATCTGTATAAAATTTTTCATGCTTTGGTTTAGTTATAGAGTTGATAACCAGTAGTAAATTCAATATCAATGACCCGCTGTACGATCTCGGATTTTAATCCAAGGTATTCGGCCATCGTATTGATATAGGTTCTTTGCATATCCAAGTACTGGAGGATGTTGATGTTCTTGTTATTGTAATTTTTGAGGGCACTGTTGTTAAGGCTTTCCAACTCCTTTAAAAATCCAATGTCATAATTGTCTAATGCCGACTTGGAATGAAAAAATTTATTCAGGGAAGAAGAAATCTCATTCTGTAAGGAATTCAGCGCATGTTCCGCATCGGCTTTAGACTTACTTACTTCGGCCTTAGAGGAAGCGATGTTTCCCTGATTTCTATTGAAAATAGGGATGTCCATTTCTACAACTAAACCCGTATACGGTCTCACATAGTTACTCCCCTTATCGTGCGGCTGATAGCCCACCATCAAATCAGGGATTGACTTACTGCTCTGTAGCTTCAAGTTCATTTCTTGATAAGAAATCTCTTTGAGTCTAGCCAGGTAATCAGGTCTATTTTCCTCCGCATGGACATACAAGTCTTCTAAATCAAGTTGAACAGGATCAGGAATAGCTAGGGTCGATTCCTTTGCAACCAGGATTACATCAGGTCGCATGTTCAGCAAAGCCCTCAACTCAGACATTTCCTTTTCTGTCTCGTTCTGATTGTTTACAATCGAATTCTGAAGGGTCAACAATTCCGATTTCAATCGAATAAGCTCGCTGCCTGGAATCTCACCTACTTTATACTGAATTTCATAGGCGTCGATTAGTGTTTTAAACTGGCTAAAAACAACCTTATACAGTTCGTTCCGCTTCTGGAGCATCATCAGCTGATGAAACTTTAACCCCACTTCGTAGACCAAACTCCTTTTGGTGTTTTCATACATCAGTTGGTTTTGCTCCAACCCAATTTTCGCCAATTTGACTCCTCTGGTATGCTTTCCAGATACTGAAAACATAAAGTCCATCTGGATGAGACGTTGGTTTTTCTGATTGAAATATTCGTTTCGTTCAGCGCTGTACAAATCTTGGTTCCAGTTAAAGTGCGGGTTGTTCCAGGATCTGGATTGCAAAAGCTCCCCTTCTGAAGCCTCCACCTCATAATGCGCACTTAACAAAGGGAGACTCTCTTGGAGTAGTATTCCAACAGCCTCAGTGTAGGTTAATTCTAAAGTCCTTTGTTCACTTTTTATTTCTTGTGAAAAAAGACGTTCAGGTATGGCAATACATAGGATTGCCAATAGATATTTAATCATAACTAGATGAGTATTGATTTTTAATAATAAAGGAATGCCATCCCATCGCGAGGTGGGTTGATTCAAACAGAAAAAATTAGGCTTATTCTTAAATTCGGAGGACCCCGATAAAAATTAAAATGTCAAGAGAAATTTCAAGGCTTTGCTTGTAAATTTTCCATTTGGCAAACGCGGTTTTAAAAAAATGAAAAGAAAGGGTTTGCGTAAAGACTGCTGAAAATTCTGAGACCTTTCGAAGAATGGAAGGGTAAGAAACATAGGTATTCTCCCTACCTAATGTAAAGTGGTTTTCGAAAGCATTCGAAACCTCTGTATACGACCTGTGCGTCTCCTGACTTGGGTAATCAATGGAATACCCCTCCTTACCGATCCCATCGGGTCCGGTAGAAAATAAAAAGGAAAAGAGTAGTCCGAGGAGTAGCATTATTTTTTGCAAATGTAAGGAACTCAACTATTCAAAAACCTACTTTGATTTAAAATTTTTTAAATACTTAAGTATTCGGCTCTTGCTTGATGGATATTTAAAAAATAGCCTTGTTTTTTGCAAAATCTTTAGCGAAATAGGTCAGAATCACTTTGGCTCCTGCCCGCTTAATCGAAAGCAGCATCTCGTTCATACTCCGTTCGTAATCTAGCCAGCCACGTTCTGCCGCAGCCTTCACCATGCTGTATTCGCCAGACACGTTGTATGCCGCAATAGGAAGTGGATGGGCCTCACTCAGTGACTTGATGATATCCAAGTAGCTCAAGGCGGGCTTCACCATCAAAAAATCAGCCCCCTCTACCACATCTAAGGCCGCCTCGATCAAAGCTTCCTTGCTGTTGGCGGGGTTCATCTGGTAGGTTTTTTTATCCCCAAACTTGGGGGCAGAGTCCAGGGCATCACGGAAAGGACCATAGAAGGCACTCGCGTACTTGGCCGTGTAGGACATGATGGAAGTGTCGATAAATCCATTTTCATCGAGAAGATTCCGAATAAATCCCACGCGACCATCCATCATGTCGGAAGGCCCCAAAATATCTACTCCAGCCTCGGCCTGAGCCAAAGCCATCTTTCCCAAAATCACCAAAGTTTCGTCATTCAGGATTTTGCCATTTCGCACCAAGCCATCGTGGCCATCGCTGCTGTAAGGATCCATGGCTACGTCGGACATCAGACAGAGTTCAGGAAAATCCTTTTTTATTTGACGCAAAGCCTTTAGATAAAAAGTTTCGGGATTGTAACTCTCCGAGGCCACGGCGTCTTTCAAGGATTCGGGATAGGCCGGAAACACATCCACAGCACTGATTCCCAACTTCATGCAAGCCTCAATTTCCCGAAGCATCCCATCCAAAGACCGTCTGTAGATACCTGGCATGGAGGCAACTTCACTTTCCTGATCGCGGCCTTCCACTAGAAACAACGGAAAGATCAAGTCCTTGACGGACACCTGCGTTTCTTCCACCAAGTTGCGGACAGCTTCAGATTTACGATTTCGACGGGGTCTACGGGAATTCATCAGGGTAACAGTTGGTGGATTAATTCGGGGCCAATTTCGGAATAATCCTCAATATACCAGTCGCAAGGAGGCAAATCGGATTTTTGATGGGAAGAAAGCACGGCCATTACTTTCATTCCGGCATTCTTTGCAGCACTGACTCCCGAAAAGGAATCTTCAAATACCAGGCAGCGGTCGGGAGGCAAGGAGAGGTTGGCCGCAGACTTCAGGTACACCTCGGGGTCGGGCTTGTACTTACTTACTTGCTCACTGGCCAGCGCGGATTCCAGGTGCGGAAAAAGATCCAGCTTTCCTGCAATCAATCCCATGTTGGCAAAGGGCGCAGAGGTCGCGATGCCTGTTTTCAAACCCGCTTGCTTCAGTCCATGGAAAAAATCTAAAAATCCAGAGATGGGATCCACGTGGTGTTGGTAGATCTCTCGAAACAAACTTTCCTTTTCAAATTCCAAGTCCAGGAGCTCCTGCCCTTCAATTTTTCTGCCTAAAAAATGGCTTAAGATGTAGCCATTATTTTTTCCATACATGTGCTGAAAATACTCCTCCTCAGTTGGAGAGAGGTTCCGCTTCTCAAAGAATCGGGTAAATGCTTGGGCATGGAAAGGATTGGTGTGGCAAATCACCCCATCCATATCAAAAATGACTGCTTTAGACATCAGAAGGATTGTTTTAAGGGAAACTGTGGGCAGAAGGTTTTTGTTGAGATCAACCATAGGTGGCGACCACCGACTCAATGATATCTACACAGTCGTGCAGCTGCTCTTCGGTAAGCACCAAGGGAGGTGCAAAGCGAATAATATTGCCATGAGTGGGCTTGGCCAGCAAACCGGCTTCAGCAAGTTTGATACAAATATCCCAGGCAGTACTACTCTCGGGGCTGTCGTTGATGACTATGGCGTTGAGTAAACCCTTGCCTCGCACTAGGCTTAGGATTGCGTATTTATCCACCAGGACTTGAATGCGAGAACGGAATAAATCACCCAGTTGACGCGCATTTTGTGCCAACTTTTCATCACGAACCACCTCCAAGGCGGTCATTGCCACTTTTGCAGCTACTGGGTTGCCCCCAAAGGTAGACCCATGCTGCCCTGGCTTAATCACATTCATGATGTGATCGTTTGCCAAAACGGCAGAAACCGGATAAAATCCTCCTGACAAGGCTTTCCCTAAAATCAAAATATCTGGCTGTATATAGGTGTCCTGCTTTTCACAGTGACCTTGGCAGGTACAGTTGCCACAAACGGCAAGCAGGGAACCCGTACGAGCGATACCTGTTTGAATTTCATCTGCGATGAGTAACACGTTTTTTTTGCTGCATGCTTTTTTTGCATGTTGCAAATAATCAGCTGCGGGCGTATACACCCCTGCTTCCCCTTGAATGGGTTCAATCAAAAATCCAACCACACCTTCGATTTCCAGCGCTCTTTCTAGTGCCGGGATATCGTCATAGGGTACTGTGATAAATCCTGGTGTGAATGGACCAAAATTCTTTTTGGCAGAATCGTCCGTGGAGAAGGAAACAATGGTCGTGGTACGCCCATGAAAATTTCCTGATGCTACGATGATTTTAGCTTCGTTTTCGGGTACACCTTTTATTTCATGCCCCCATTTGCGGGCTAGTTTAATAGCCGTCTCCACCCCTTCTGCACCTGTATTCATAGGCAGCACCTTATCGAAGCCAAAGTATTCCGTAATGTACTGTTCAAAAGGCCCCAGCTGATCGTTGTGAAATGCTCGGGAGGTGAGGGTAAGTGTACCGAGCTGCTCAATCATGGCGTCTTTGATGCGTGGATGGCAGTGACCTTGATTGACAGCAGAGTAGGCAGACAAAGAATCATAGTAGCGCTTTCCTTCCACATCCCATACAAAAACTCCTTCTCCACGGGTTAAAACCACAGGCAAAGGATGGTAATTATGCGCTCCATACTTTTCTTCCAAAGCGATTGCTTGACTACTTGAGGTGATGGTCTCCATGATTTGCTTAATTTTGTAGGCGGTCAGGCTATAGACTGCATACAAATATAGGAAATGCCCTTGGGCTAAACCATGAAACAAGAAAAGAAGCCCGTACCTCCCTTGACTGCAGAAGATTACTACATCAATGCGCAAGGATTACTGGTTTTTACGGAAAAATACCATTTAAAGCGCGGCCACTGTTGCGGAAGTGGCTGTAAGCATTGCCCCTATCCGAAATCCTAAAAATCAAGGAATATTTTTAAGATTGTTGTTGATACTATCCGAAAAGTTCCGATATTTGCAGACCCAATACAGAAACGCATACCACAAAGTAAATATTATCATGGCAAAAGTTTGTGACATTACCGGCAAAAGACCTCGAGTAGGTAACAATGTTTCCCATGCAAACAACAAGACGAAGCGTAAGTTTTACCCAAACCTTCACAAGAAGAGTTTTTACGTTCCTGAAGAAGACGCATGGATTACATTGAAAGTGTGCTCTAAGGCATTGAAGACAATCAACAAGAATGGCATTACTGCAGTTTTGAAAAAAGCGCAGGATAGCGGCATGATTGTAATCAGATAATCCAGTCACAGTCCCTTAAATCAACACAGAGATGGCTAAGAAAGGCAACAGAGTACAAGTGATTATGGAATGCACAGAGCATAAGAATTCAGGCATGCCAGGTACTTCTAGATACATCACCACCAAAAACAGAAAAAACACGACTGAAAGATTAGAGTTGAAGAAATTCAATCCAATCTTAAAGAAGATGACTGTTCATAAAGAAATAAAGTAATTTTAGCTCGGGACCTCGTCCCCTAAACAAAAAAACAATGGCTAAGAAAGTTGTAGCAACCCTAAAAAAAGAAGGTGGCGTGTCTTACGTCAAAGTAATTCGTGCAGTGAAGTCTCCAAAGACTGGCGCATACACCTTTAGAGAAGAAATGGTTCCTTCTACTGAAGTTCAGGCAGTCTTGAACAAATAATATCAACCTTCCTTGTGTTGGTTCTAAAGTCCCTCTGATTAGTTCAGCAGGGACTTTTTCATTACCTTAACTTTCAATTAGCGACAAATCCCATGGGAATTTTTGGTTTCTTCTCAAAAGAGAAAAAAGAAAGTTTGGACCAAGGTCTCCAAAAGACCAGCGAGTCTATTTTTTCAAAACTCAGCAAGGCTGTAGTCGGCAAATCAAAGGTCGATGAAGAAGTATTGGATGAGTTGGAAGAGGTACTCATCGGATCAGATCTAGGAGTGGAGACTACCCTCAAAGTAATCAAACGAATAGAGGAGCGCGTTGCTCGTGACAAATACCTCAATACTTCCGAGCTAGACCTCATCCTTCGAGAAGAGATAGCATTGCTCCTGGAAGAAAACAACACGCAGGACCTCCTTGACTTTGACCTACCCGCAGACAAAAAGCCCTATGTAATTCTAGTTGTAGGGGTCAATGGGGTCGGGAAAACCACCACCATCGGCAAACTGGCCAACCTATTTAAAAATGCTGGCAAATCGGTCATTCTCGGTGCAGCTGACACCTTCCGTGCTGCAGCAGTGGATCAGCTCATACTCTGGGGCAACAGGGTGGGCGTACCCGTGGTTTCCCATGGCATGAATACCGATCCTGCGGCTGTGGCCTTCGATACCATGAAGCAAGGAGTAGATACGAAAGCGGATCTGGTCATCATCGATACCGCTGGTCGACTGCACACCAAGGTCAACCTGATGAACGAGCTAACCAAGATCAAGCGGGTGATGCAAAAATTTATTCCAGATGCTCCTCATGAGATTCTGTTGGTGCTGGATGGATCTACCGGACAAAACGCCTTTTTGCAAGCCAAAGAATTTACCAAGGCCACCGAAGTGAGCTCCCTCGCCATCACCAAATTGGATGGTACTGCCAAAGGCGGGGTAGTAATCGGCATCTCAGACCAGTTCAAAATCCCAGTCAAGTACATTGGTGTAGGAGAAAAAATGACCGACTTGCAGCTCTTCAACCGCACCGAGTTTGTCGACTCCCTCTTCAAAAAGAAATAGCATTTAATCCTCCGAAACCTCGGGGGATTTTTTAGTTAACCCGATTAGCTTGAACGAGAAGAGACTGAAATCACTAGCACATTTTACACCCGAGTAGGTGGGAAATCCGTAAACTTGAAATCATGACACAAGTAATCTTTCAAGAAACTCAGCGCTTCAGACAAATCTGGATTTGGGTTCTCCTACTAGGAATTACCGGAGTATCTCTTGGCTCTTTATTTTCTTTCGAAAGAGCTGTTCCCTTGAATATTGGGAATTTAGCCTTACCAGTTGGGATGCTTATATTGTTAATTCCCCTATTTCTAGGGCTTACTTTATCCACACGAATCACGGAAAATAGTTTATCCTACCGATATTTTCCGTTTACCCGATGGAGAACCTTTCGCTTTGAAGAAATAGAGGCCCTGGACTTGGTCGAATACAATGGATTATGGGAGTATGGGGGCTGGGGAATCAAATGGAATGGAGACACCTGGTCCTACACTACAGGTGGAAAGTGGGGAATTATTGTCAAAACAACTGACAAAAAATTTCTCTTGGGCACTCAAAAACCATAGGAAGTCAGGCAAGTAATCGACAGATTTAAAGCCTTCAAATTGGCTCAACAGCCTGAAGATTAAATTCAAACCTGAAAAATTCGGAAAGGCTAAACTCAAAAAAGAAAGATCCTTTCAAAAAAAGAAAAGAAGACCTTTCTCTTTTGGTAACTTGCGGCTGCAATTGCTACCCTATGAAATCCATCATCAGCTTTGTCATCCGCTACATCCCCAGGCCTATCCTACAAACGGTGAGCCCGCTGGCGATGAAGGTTCTCTCCCAGCTCAACCAGGGCAAAGACGTCACCTGCCCTGTCTGCTCTCATTCCTACAAGAAATTTTTGCCTTATGGCCGCATCGCACGCGAAAATGCGCTCTGCCCCAATTGCCTCGCGCTGGAACGACACCGCTTGATGTGGCTTTTCCTTCAAGAGAAAACCAACTTTTTTACTGCACCCCTAAAGGTGCTCCATGTCGCTCCCGAGCATTGCTTTATCAAACGATTTGAAGCGCTTTCCAACCTGGATTACATCACTGCAGACATTGAGTCTCCCCTAGCCAAGGTAAAGATGGATGTTCACGAGATCCCATTTCCAGACAACACCTTTGATGTGGTCTTTTGCAATCACGTTTTGGAACATGTGGACGATGATTTGTTGGCCTGCTCGGAATTTAATCGGGTCTTAAAATCTGGAGGCTGGGGCATCTTGCAATCGCCCGTTTATCCGCTGGAAGCCACATTGGAAGACAAGACCATCACCGATCCTGCCGAGCGCGAGCGCCTTTTTGGACAGCGGGATCACGTTCGTAAATTTGGAAAGGATTATGCTGCTCGCCTTCGCGGCTCAGGAATACAGATTGAAGAAAATCAGTTTGTAAAGGAGATTGCTCCAGAAAAAGTGAAGCAATATGCACTGGCTCCGGATGAGGTGATCTTTGTTTGCCGAAAAGGAAACTAACCTTTCCGCAACTTTATCCCTAGTTCGACTAACAATCCCGATCCATAGCCACAGAGTTGAACCAAGGAGGTTAACAGTGCCAAATGACCCACCAACAAAGAACCGTACTTCCAATATGCTTGGTTGATGACAAGGAGAGCCCAAGCCCAAAAGATAAGTAGCTGAGGGATTAGCATGAACTTTAGAAAAATTAAGTTCACTCCAATCGAAATCAGAAAAAGAAGAAATAGACTCGGCAAGGCATGTACCAGCTTGATGGCTTCGGGGTGGAAGCGAGACACATTGACCCGGTTTTGGCCAAAGGAAAAGGCCTGCTTCGCGAAAGACCAGAGGGTATTTTTTCGTTTATGATAGACAAAGGCCTCAGAAACCAGTTCCAAGCAAAATCCCGCCTTCTTGATTCGGAGGCTCCACTCAATGTCTTCTCCCCTGTTGGGGTCTACAAAGCCTCCCAAACGGTCAAACACAGCCCTTGACACGCCCATATTGAATCCACGCGCCTGATATGCCGCAGGGTTTTTGAGTTTGCCTCGAATCCCCCCTGTAGTCCAGAAAGAAGTCATCGCAAAGTCCATCGCTTTTTGGAGTGGAGAAAAGTCCGAAGCTGCCGCATCCGGACCTCCAAAAGCATCCAGAGATCGGGCTGCAATCGCTTTTTCAAGTGCTTCAAAGTAGCTGGATGGTAGAATCACATCCGAATCGAGAATCACAAAGAAATCTCCTTTGGCCTGCTGCATCCCAAAATTACGTGCAAAGCCTTGGCCTGTATTTTCTTGATAGAAATAGCGAATGGAAAGATCTTGACTGAAGGAAGTAACTATTTCATCACAGCGAAGCGTGGAACCGTCTTCCACCACGATTACCTCAAACTGCCTGTAGGTTTGGGTAAGCAGACTCCTTAGCAATTCCTGTAGTTCACCCGGTCGATTGTAAACAGGAATGATACAGGAAAAGAACATTAAAAATCGAGGTTGATTTCTTCGTCAATTTTGTACTCAGGCTCTTTGGCTTGGTTGGAAGTCATCAGCTCCGCGATAAATCCTGTCAAAAACAACTGTGCTCCAATCACAAGAGCCACCAAAGCCAAAAAGAATAGCGGTTGATCCACTACCTCTCTCACCTTCACGCCTTGACTTAGTCCATAGATTTTTTCTCCAATCAACCAGCCTGTGATTCCAATTCCCGTTACAAAAGAAAGGGTGCCCAAGAGGCCAAAAAAGTGCATTGGCTTTTTCTTGTACCTGTGCACAAAGGATACGGAGATGAGGTCCAAAAAACCATTGAGAAAACGCTCCAAGCCAAACTTGGAGTACCCGTACTTGCGTGCTTGATGGGCAACTACCTTTTCGCCGATTTTGGGGAAGCCATTCCACTTGGCTAGCAAGGGAATGTAGCGGTGCATCTCCCCGTAGATGTGGATGTTTTTCACCACCTTGTTGCGGTAGGCTTTCAGTCCACAATTGAAATCATGGAGTTGAATCCCAGAGATCCAGCGGGTGACCCCGTTGAAAAATTTGGAGGGAATGGTTTTGGAAATGGGGTCATGACGTTCTTTTTTCCAGCCAGACACCACATCAAGACCTCCATTGATTAGGGAGTAAAGCCCTGGGATTTCATCTGGACTGTCTTGGAGGTCTGCATCCATGGTGATCACCACTTCTCCAGAGCAACGCTTAAAGCCCGCGTCGAGAGCGGCAGATTTTCCGTAATTACGCGTGAAATTGATCCCTTTCAAGGCAGTATTACTAGCTGATAATTCTTGGACCATTTCCCAAGAACGGTCAGTGCTACCGTCATTGATTAAGAGTACCTCATAGGAGAATCCATGCTCCTGCATGACCCGATGAATCCACTGGGTCAGTTCTGGAAGTGATTCTTCTTCGTTGAAAATAGGAACAATTACGGAAATCTGGGTCATGTTAAAAGTCTAGAGACTTATCTCGCTTTTTAAGTATTGCTCCCAAAATTAAGGCAATAATGGCATAAGCAATTAATCCAAAACCAAAACCTTTCAATTGACCAACAAGGGTAAAGTTGGAAGCAGAGGCTTCTCTCATGTCATCAAGAACTTCAGGAGCTAAAGAGTCAGGACTTGCACCAAAACCCTCCATCATTTCCAGTTGAGATTCAAAAGTTAGGTCTCCAAGCACTTGCGGCAAGGAAGGGTCAATCACATGGAATAAGAGTATACTCCCAATCAATCCGATAACCCCGGAAATTAAAATGGCAAAAAAGCTAAAATTAAATGCGGTCCCAAAAGACATAAATCCACCCACCTCTTTTCTGTACTCTTTTCCAAAATAAATGATAAGGCCAAAGAAAAGTACCAAGGCCACCAGCCCGAAATAGCCAGAAGCTAAATAGGAGGAGTCAATGAAATAGGCAACATACGTGAGTACCAAGGAGACAAGACCTAGAATTATTCCTGGTCTTACTGCGGATTGAATTGGAGACTGTGCTTGTTCGGTCATGATATGTTAGGATTTTTCTTTAAAATAATTGAAATAATAATACTAAAGAACATTCCGGGTATAATTTTCCAAATACCATCGTTTAACGCAATATCCCAAGGGCTAATGCTTTGCAAATTAGTTTGGGTAACTTCAAAGGAAGCTAGGCCTACTTGGGAAATTATTACCTCTTTATTTTCCTCCAAAACTGCCCATTTGGCAGTTTGAATAGCTGAAAACAAGGATGAAGAGCTCTCCAGTACTCCCCAAATAATCCCAGTAGAGAGTATCGCAAGCAGTAGGAAACTTACCGCCCCTACGGACATTCCTTCTGAGAAGGAAAGATAGCCCTCGTTGCTGTAGTCTTTGAAAAATTTAATCGCCAAGAACACCGTAATGGGTGTAATTAAGTATCCAAAAACAAGATTTAGGTTGGTCGGATCCGGATAAAATAAAGAGAGCACATAAAAGGACAGCCCACTCAACAGTCCTCCAAGTGCCCCAAATTGATAGGCTGTCTTGAGGTACTTAGTCATTGACTTGGATCAAATTCCCCTTTTGGATGCAGTACTTCACTTTGCCAGTCATTTCTTGCCCAAACCAAGGGTGGTTTGATGAAAGGGAGGCATTGCTTTTCTCATTGTAAGTCCATTTTTCCGTTGGATCAAAAATCGTCCAGGAATTGGCGCTCGGGCCTAGCACTTTTTCAGGCCCTGAGGTAACTTTTTCGAGTAGCAGCTCCCAACCCAGTTCTTTGGCTAGCTGTGCCATGGCAGGGAGGAAAGCAGCTAATCCCGCCATTCCAAAAGCAGCATGGTCAAACTCACAGAATTTGGAATCATAGTCTTGCGGCTGGTGATTGGACACAAGTGCATCAAGTGTTCCATCACGAAGGCCTTCTAGGAGTGCTGTCCGATCTGTGGCTCCTCGAAAAGGAGGCTGCACCTTCAAGTTTGTATCAAAAGACAGCAAGTCCCCATCTGTAAAAATCAATTGGTAGATCGAAACGTCGGCCGTCACCTTTAGGCCTTCTTTCTTGGCTTGACGGATTAGATCTACACCTTTAGCGGTGCTTAGGGTTTGAAAGTGCACCCGGCCTCCTGCATAGCGAAGAAGTTCAATATTCCGTTGGATAGCCACTTCTTCCGCCAGGTTAGGAATACCTTTCATTCCCAGCTGTGTAGAAATATCACCTTCGTGCATCTGCCCAAAAATCGCGAGCAAGGGATCGTAGGCATGGTCAAATAGGGTGCCTTCAAATTTCTGAAGGTATTGTAAGATCTTTAGGTAGCGATCGGCATTTGCAAGGGGCTGGGTTCCATCTCCAAAATACTGTATTCCTGCCTGAAAGTGCATGTCCAACATTTCGGTGAGGTCTTCCCCTTGCGCATTTTTGGTTACGGCACCGAGGATAACCAATTCTTGGTGAAAAGCTTCCGCTTTAGATTTCAAAAAAGTGACTTCAGTTTTGGATTGGATAACTGGATCGGTATTTGGAAGCACTACTGCTTTTGCAAATCCTCCAGCCTGAAGTACTGCACAGAGCGAAGCAACTGTTTCCCGGTATTCCTGTCCTGGTTCGCCTAGACCACAGCGCAAATCCACCCATCCTTTGGAGGCAAGGTAGTTGGAGCAGTCGATCACCTGATCGTAGATAACCTTCTCATTCTGCTCCACGGGACTTAGAATACCATTGGAAAAGGAATAGTCTTTAGGTGGTGAGAACTTACCTTGAGTTAAAAGTTTCAGGTGTTGAAGTAATACAGCCATTCCAAGAAGATTTGCTGCAAAACTGCAATTTATTCGGGGAAAAGAAAAATGAATGGGGGAAAAGAAGATGGTTGAAGGTTGTACGAAGTACAATGTACAAGGTACCAAGTACAAAGTACTATGTACAATGTACCCTACCTGGTACTTAGTACATGGTACTTAGTACTTGCTACTAATAAAAAAAGCCCTT
>JBBAKO010000008.1:0-202142 GCA_040403475.1 Algoriphagus sp.
TACCTTGAAAAAAAGAATGGAAAACTAGCCCTTGAACAGATAATTTACCTCTTAGTCTGACGGCTATGGCCTGCCGCAGGCGGGCAGGCAATGTACCAACCGAGAAATATATGATTTAACAGCTTCTATATAACCACATAGAAAAGACCCTATGTGTCTATGTGCCTTCTATGTGGTTTTTTTACGCTTCTTTTGCGAGGGTTCGGCAGTAAAAAAGTAGCAAGTCGCTAGTACCCACCGCGGCGGGCAAGCAGGCAAGTATCAAAACTGACTAGAAGCCTACCTACCGTAGGCAGGCAAGAGCCAAGACACAAGAGACCTGTCTGCCGGCAGGCAGGTTAGACTCAGATTTTTGGTGATACGAACTTCTTGTGCTTCACGAATTTTTACTTCGAAATTCTTCAATCGGCGTTCGGTATTCGACATTAACAAAGTATCAAGTAGCTAGTATCAAGTATCAAGACTGTACCAGGTACCCGCCGCGGCGGGTAGGCTATGTACCCTGCCTTCGGCAGGCAGGCAAGAATCAAGAAGCAGAATTCAATTCCAAATGCGAATCCCTACTTTGTACATGGTACCTGGTACATTGTACTTTTCCCTATCTCTCTTCCACCGCGATCAGCTGCGCGACCAAATTGTCTTCTGGTCCTAGACCTATTTTCTTTCGGATCGAGAAGCGAGTGTTTTCGATCGTTCGCGCGCTTTTATTGAGCACTTCCGCCAGCTCCTTGGTGGATAAGTTGAGTCGCAGGTAGGAGCACAACTTCAATTCGGTAGGCTTCAAGTCCGGATAAGCCGCCAACAAATTTTTGAAAAAGTCACCATTGGACTCGGTAATACGGTTTTCCAACTCGGTCTGCAGAAACTCAAAGGTCTCCCGCTTGATACCACTTCCTTCCTCTTCCAACAAGCCTGCGGCAGATTGCTCTTCCAGTAGCTTCTTGATCTGCAAAATTTGCAAGGCCTGCGCAGTCAGTTCCATGTCTTTGGTCTGTATCGCTCGACTTAAATCTCGCTGTTCTGCTTCTGCGATCAATTTCTCATTGACCAATCGCTTCTGCCGATACAATCCAAAAAACACCAGACTCAACAAGGCGAACAACACAATTCCCCCAAAAACCACAATCAATAAAAACTGCTGATTTGCGGCCTCCAACAGCAATATATCATTGCTCTTTCGCTCCGACTCGTAGCGCTCCTGCAAGGCTAGGGATTCCTTCTTTACAGATTCGGAAAGCAGGGAATCCTTGATTTTAGAAGCGTCAACGCTCAAGAAATAGGCGCGCTCGTAGTCTTGCGTATCTCGGGCCAACCAGGACAAGCGCTCCAAGGCGTAGCCCTTTTCTCGAGCAAGCCCCATCTCTTTTGCCTTACTTAAGGCGATATTCAGCCATTCCTGGCTTTTGGAGTAGTTTTTTTGAAGTCGGTACAGGTTGCCCAAATTCAAGCGGGAAAGCATTACCCCGTACTGAAGCCCCACCTTTTCGGAAAGGTTGAGACAATTTGTAAAATAAATTTCCGCTCGCTCCAAGTCACCTTTTTGTTCGTACACATTGCCGATGTTGAGCTGGTTTTGTGCCAACAAAAAGTTGTTCTCTAATGCTTTTAACCAAGTGGACGCTTCCAAATACACCGCAATTGCGGAGTCCAATTGATTCAGCGATCGGTAGACCGAACCCAAATTGTTGTTGGCCATCACCACGCCTAGGGAATCTCCCAAGACAAGGTGGGTGCTTTTCCCTTTCTTGTAATAGGCCTTGGCCCGAGCAAATTCCCCCAATTCTTTAAAGTTCCCTCCCAAGCTATTGTATACCTTGGCCAGGTTAGAGTCTAGATTTCGCTGTTCAAATAGCAGTTCCGCTTCCTTCAAACTCCGAATCGCTTCATGGTAGGCTCCATCTTCCCCGTACAACAAGGCCTGTACAAAGCGCCAATTGGGATACAGGGGGAGCTGGCCTCAATCTTCCCAAGAAGCGCTCTGTTGCCTTGCCGCATGGAATCGTACTTGCCTAGGTAATAGAAGGAAGTTTGTTTGGTGAGCAGCAAACTACGCCCATTTTCAGTGTCGGCCCCTTCCTCTGCCAAAAGTTGATTTGCAAGCAGCAAGGCAGAATCATAGGCTGATTTATCCTGAAGGCGCTCAATTTTCTTGATTTCTTGGTCGATATTTTGAGCCAGAACCAATGGCGAAACCCCTAAAAAAAATAGAAGCAACAGCAAGCAAGAAAACATTGACTTTCTCACTTTCTTGAACTGCACGCCTTCTTGATTTTGTACCATACGGAATTTACCTCAATCTAAATAACGGGTTAAATTGAATAAATTCAAGAGGAAGAAGATTTTGATTGAAAATTACATCAATTGGAAAAAGAAATAAGATGGAAATGTAGTAGAAACAAACCGAGCCTATCGGCTCGGTGAAATAACTGTTTAAATGGTTCGATCCGCCTTCGCGGATCGTGAACATCTATTTATGCCATTTTCCACGGGTTACACCCGCGGCTATGCATAGTTGGATCCGCTCTCGCGGATCAGTCCACCATGACAGTTTGAATCACAATCAAAGAAATTTAACCCCGTTTTTGAAAATAAATAGTGCCAAACACGATCTGCAGCGGCAGATCAAACCTTGCATAGCCCCAGGTTTATCCGCCGTGGTGGATGAAGCCTGGGGGAAGGAAATGATCATATTGTTCCACACAACCCGCAACGACGGGTTGAACATTAACGGAAATCAATCACCTATTTTAATTGTTGGATCCGCCTTCGCGGATCGTGAACGTCTATTTATGCCATTTTCCACGGGTTACACCCGCGGCTATGCATAGTTGGATCAGACGCGTCGGATCAGTCCCCCGCGATGGATTAGTCCGCCGCGGTGGATAGGTCTTTACTAAGCGTTGAAAATTCGACATTAGTTTAAATACCGTACTTCGCCTGCCCACCGTGGCGGGTACTTCGTAGCTCTCATTTACGTTCTAGTACCTTATACACCACCCCATTCGTCTTGCTCATCACATACAGGCCGTTCGCGGCGTCTCGACCAAATTTTAGGTCCACTCGATCGTTGCCCACGAGCTCCTGTAGAGACATTTCCTTGCCTTGGTAGCGAATCCCCCAGGTTTGTGCAACAGCTTTCTCCTCGGCCAAATCAGCGAAAAATAGCCTTCCCGTAGGCACATCACCAAAGACAAACTTACCCTTCAAGGGTCCATCTGCTACCGTGTACCCACCGATAATGGCTACCGTCTCGTCGTGCTCCAATTGAATCTTAGGATAGCTTACGCCAAATTTGGCATCGTCCTCAGGCAAGGGATACAAGCTGCGGAAACTCCCATAAGGGTTGATTACAAACCTTCCTTCCCGTATCGGCCAACCATAAAACTTCCCCGCTTCAATGCGGTTTATCTCCTCAATGCTGTGCTGCCCAATATCGGTGGCATGCAGCTGCCCCTTTTCGTCCCAAAAAATCCGATTCGGGTTTCGAAATCCATAGGCATAGACCTCTCCAGCAAACTCTTTTTTCCCAAAAAACGGATTGGAGACAGGTATTCCATACTGCCCATTTCTTCCTGTTTTCCCAAGAGGATCGATGCGCCAAATGCTGCTATACATTCCTTTGCCTCCATGATTGGAGATTTCTGGAAATCCATTTTCGGCCGTGCCTCCGTCCCCATAACCCACATACAAGAGCCCATAATCCGCAGAAGCTCCTTTTTTAGCCTGGGGATTGAAGGTCAATTCCTGCATGCCATGGGCCTGGGACGAGTTGTTTACGCGTAAAATCTCCCGACTACTTCCCTGAAATACTTTTGCCTTCGGGTCATCTGCCTTCCATTCGGTCAGCACCCACTGCATAAATACTTTTAGGCTATCCGTATAGCCAACATCTGCCTTAGACGTGCCGCCTGGCTCGGTGTGGGAGGTATAGAAAAGCCCGTTTTTTGCAAATTCAGGATGAAAAGCAAAGCTTCCCAGCCCGGTGGCCCAACCCGGTTTGCTGACCATTTTGGGGCGCAACTTCAGCAGTGGAAGGTACAAAGCTGGCTTTTGGTTCACCAATTCATACAATCCTACCCGTTGGTCGTTGATCATCAAGCGTGTAGTGCCCGGAATCGGCTCCATCTTGGTCATCTTGGCCAGGGGAGCAACAGAATCGGACGGCGGCAACTGTGCATAAAACTCCAAGTCAAGCCGAATGCTTGAATCCTGTATTTTCTCCGGAATCAAGTTGGCCGTGGTATCTCCAGAAATGGGGATAGGAGCCGTTGAAAAGGTATGCAAATAACTCAATAGGGCATCGAGGTCTCCTTCCGCCAACTGTGCAAATCCCGGCATTTCGCTGCGGTATTTCTCCAATAATGCCACTGCGCGTGGATCCTTGTTTGCTATTGCCGCCGCAGGGTTTTGGATAAAGGCACGGATCCAACTCGATTCCACCTGTCGGGTAAGTCCACTTAGGTTTGGCCCGATGGCATCTCGATCAAAGCGATGACATGAAGCGCAGTGCTGTTCAAAAAGTTGCTTCCCTTTCGTGATCTGACTCGCCTCAGTCGAAATATCCGTTCCAAACTCTTTTTTTTCGGGGCTGCACGCAAAGACAAACGGCAATAGAACTAAACAAAAGATGCTCAATTTATTCATAGAACTAAGATCTAATTTTTTAAATAAAAACCAAGCGGATTAAAAAAAACCACATAGAAGGCACATAGTAAAAGGTGAAGCGATCTGAAAGCTAGTTTTAAACTTGACACTTGGGCATCAGATTATCCTTATGTAGTTTTTAGTTCTTTCGAGGCGATACTTAAGGTCCCTACTTGAAGTAGGAGCGGACCAAGATTTCTTTGCGTCTCTGCGCCTTTGCGAGAAGAAAAATAATAGGCTCGCCAAGTCCCAAAACCGCCAAGAGGCCCCGAAGCGAGTTTGCTGTTCAATCCCATTTTTCTTACTTCATTATTCTTCAATCGGCGTTCAACGTTCGACATTAGTTTAATTTCCGTATTTCGCCTGCCTACGGCAGGTAGGCCTGCCCGCCGTGGCGGGTATTTCATTTCAAATCCGCAATCTTCACATGCGTCTTAATCAAATTCGAACTTGCTTTGGCCACAAGCTTACCAGATTCCTTGCGGATTTCGGCTTCCCAGTGGTTCAGGTTGGCTCCAGAACGAACTAGCCTTGCGCTTACTTCCAGTCGCTCGCCTACCTGTGCGGCAGACAAAAAATCGACTGATAAGTTGATACTCGTCATCAGAAACTCGGAGCCTGCCACAAAATTGCCCATCCCGATTACATCATCCAGCATCAACGAAGCGATGCCTCCATGCAAAATGCGTCCAGGATTGCATTGGTCAGGACGGACCGTATAGGCCACCTTGATTGCATGAACGTCTACCTCCAAAAGGGTGCCTGCTAGCCAGTTGCCCGCAGCAGAAGGGGTACGATCTAGGGTCTTGCCGACCTGGGAACGAAAATAATCGAGGGTACTAGGTGAATTTTCCACTAGGGTTGGGCTTGGTTGAGTACTCGAAAATAGTCGGTCAAGACGGTTTTTAAAACTTCTTTCTCGGAATCATTGGACCAAAGCGGGTATTCGGTGCCATTGACCTTCCAAATGAAGGAAGCGTCCCGTTGTAGCAAGGGCCACAGTTGTTCCGCCAAGGCCTTGTGAGCCGCATTTCCACTCAAATCAAAGGTGATCTTGATTTCCTTGCCTTGGTCGATCACCTGAATTTGAATGGGGTAATCCGCTCCTTCTAGTTCAAAGAACAAGTAGGCTTCTTTGGTTTTCGAAGGAAACAAAATAGCAGGAAAAAAGCTTGGCTTCTGGGGGTGAATTTGCCTTTTCCCATGTCGAAAGATCTCCATTTCCGCTTTTTGTCGATATTCTCGGACGTAATGAATGCTTCGAAGGTTTAAAAAGAATAACCTATCCGCATCTGCTACCTGAAAGCTTCGGTCTTTTCCGGTATTGTCAGCACGATACCCATCAAAAAAAGAAAGCAATAAGACAACCCCCAAGGCGGAGCCTAAGAAAATCTTCAAGACCTTGATCAAGTCTGGGGTGAAAACGGGCGATTGAAAGGACATTTAGACTGGCTTACTACCCATTCAGAACCTGCTTTTTAAGGTATTTGTTTGCCTAGCGCACGTACGAACCCGCATTCATGTCAATAGAGGTGCCTGTGGCATGATCCGCAAGACCCGAACACAGCAGGGTGACCATCGGTGCCAAATCCTCAGGACGGGTGAGCTCTGAAAGCGCAATGTCGCGCAAGGCAAAGTCTTCCCCATACTGCGCCAAAATCTCCGCGGCCATATCCGTGCGCGTGAAGCCTGGGGCAATCAAAAATGCTTTGATTCCTTCTTTTCCATAATGCCGTGCGATGGAGCGCATGAGGCTCACTAACGCTCCCTTCGAAGCCGCATAGGCCATGTAGTCGGGCGTATCTCCTCGAAAAGCTGCTCGGGAGGAGATCATCACGATACGGCCGTTGCCTTGGGTTCTGGCATGATCTACAAATTCTTTACAGAGGATCCCCACGGCGGTGGTATTGACTGCAAACACGTTTTCCCAGATTTGATGCCAATCAGCAGTAGGAAGCGTATCTGGAGCGGCCGGAGAAATGCCCGCATTGTTGACTAAGGAGCTAATCGGCCCATATTTAGCGACCAAACGCGGAATAAAGCCACTTACCTCCTTGGGATTAGCCAGGTTGCAGGGCTCTAGATGAGCTTTGGTAGGAAGTTCTGCGAGCACGGCCCTTGCGGCATCCTCATTGGCGTTGTAATGCAGAATCACCTCAGCTCCCGAGGCGGATAGCTGCTGCGCAATGGCTCGGCCAATTCCTCGGGAAGCGCCAGTAACTAGTATTCGTTGGTTGACAAGGGAGATCTGCATGGCTTAGCGGTCAAAGTTTCGTTGAATCAGTCCTGAAATGTGGGCCAAATGGTGTTCTCCATGCCAGGCATACATCAGCGTCACCTCTGCCAAGGTTTGGCTACGCTGCTTTTCGGGGTGGTAATAGGTACGTTCAAAGTCTGCGGGGCTCATGTTTTGAAGCAAATGCAGCCATTTGGCATGCACCAGACGAAGCATGTCCAGTGCATAAGCTGCTGGAAGTGCTGCATCTGGCAAGTTGGCCCAGGCGCCTTCGTCATAGGGCTTGATGCTTGGATTTTCCTCCGTAAGCGCATGCTTAAAGCGAAATAACGCTTGCCCATGGCTATCCGCACAGTGATGGAGCAGTTGCCTTACAGTCCAGCCTCCAGGTCGGTAGGGAGCATCTAACTGAGCTGGGGTCAACGAGCTAGCCACTTGGAAAATATTGCTTGGAAAATTGGCTATGCAGGTAACCGCTTTTTTAATCATTTCGGAATCAATCTCCTGCGGAATGGAGAATTTCCCGATCGGGTATTTCAGAGATTCTAAATCAATTTGCATAACTAAATAGCTTAGTGACCACCGGCAGCGATGGTAGCCAAATCTACGTGTTTTGCACCACCTTCCAAAAGGGCTTGTGCAGCAGAGCATAGCGTCGCTCCCGTAGTAAGAATATCGTCTACCAACAAAACCCGAAGGCCCGAGGCATGGTATCCTTTTGCTAGCACAAATACCTCTTCCACATTAGTGAGGCGCTCCAGGCGGGATTTGTTGGTTTGGGTATCGGTATATTTCCTTCGAACAAGCAGTTCTTGGTAGGGAATACCAAGCGATTTGGACAGCCCTCGGGCAAAGCATTCGCTCTGATTGTAGCCCCTACGGATCTTTTTGAGAGGGTGCAGCGGCACGGCAACCAACACATCCCAGAGTCCGACAAAATCCTGTTGCAACAAGCTAAGGCCATACAAGCGCCCCAGCTCTTCCCCGATTTCAGGTTTGTTTTTGTACTTGAGTAGGTGCAGTAGCGCTTGACTTTTTCCTTTTTTTGTAAAGCGCAAAAATGCCATGACCCGGTGCACCGGCATTAGGCCCTGCAACTTGGAGGTGAGCTCGTTGTCAAAAGGATGGAGATGAAAGTTGGCTCGAGGCAACATCCCTTGACAAATCGTACACAAACAAGGCTCAAAATCGAAAAGCGCCTGTTTACAGACAGGGCAATTGCGAGGGAAAATAAGATCAATAAAGTCTTTCCAAAAAAATAATCGCATAGCAGGAAATCAGGTTAGCCTCCAATGGGTTGATATGCAGTATATTTACCCTTTGGACGCACAAAAAGATTAAGATAATGAATCTAATAGAGGAATTCAATGACTACCGGAGCAAAATGAACGAGCGCATCTTGGCCGAAGACAACAAGGTGATTAAGCGTTTTTTCAATTTGGATACCAATACCTACGCTGAAGGCGAAATTGACGTCAAAACCAAGGAAATGATTGGCTTAGCCTGCTCCATGGTCTTACGTTGTGACGATTGCATCAAGTACCATTTAGGCAAGTCCTTTGAGGCCGGTGTAGGCCGCAAGGAAGTCTTTGAAGTCTTGTCCATTGCCATGGTCATCGGCGGATCGATCGTGATCCCACATCTACGTCGTGCGGTGGAGTATTGGGAGGGGCTTGAAAAACAAGCCAGCACAGATGTTTAAACGGGATCTAGACCTTGAAAAACGCTGGGGACGCTTGTTAGATGGCCTTCAGGAAACTATAGGCAAGAAGCCCAACGATTTGAATGGGGTTTTATTTCTAATCGGGCTTCAAGAACTTGGCCAAGGGACAAGACCTTTTACCAAAGAGCAGAAGCAAGACCTGATGCACATTGCGATTTGCAAGGTGCTCAGCTATGCTGGATTTTATACCTTAGATTTTGTGGATCAGGAAGGTTGGCCACATTGGAAATTGGCAAAAGAGTTGCCACATTTCGACATCTTGGAACAAGAAAAACTACTAAAGCTGCAAGTTTTAGAGTATTTTGAAAAGGAATATCAATTGGAAATTTAATGAAACTAATTTCTTACAACGTAAACGGGATTCGAGCCGCGATGAACAAGGGATTTTTGGACTGGTTAGCCCAAGAATCTCCAGATGTCATTGGTTTACAGGAGATTAAAGCCTTAGAGACTGATGTAGAATTACGCGTATTTCAAGATCTTGGTTACCAGGTATACTGGTATCCCGCAGTCAAAAAAGGGTACAGTGGCGTCGCTATATTAACCAAGGTAGCGCCCAAATTCGTGCATTACGGCATGGAAATTTCTGCTTACGACAGTGAAGGGCGAATGATTCGAGCCGACTTTGACGGTTTTTCTTTTATTTCTGCCTATTTCCCATCCGGAACCACAGGTGATATCCGTCAAGACTTTAAATACGCCTTCTTAGACGATGTCTATGGCTACATACAAGACTTAAAGAGAGAGCACCCTGCACTTATCCTAAGCGGGGATTACAACATTTGCCATAAGGCCATTGACATACATAATCCGGTGTCTAATAAGAACACCTCTGGATTTCTACCAGAAGAGCGTGCATGGATGGATAAGTTCGTTGACTTGGGTTTTATTGATACCTTTCGAGCATTCAATTCCAATCCAGGAGAGTATTCCTGGTGGAGCTATCGGGCTGGCTCACGGGAGAAAAATCTAGGCTGGCGCATTGATTACCAAATGGCTAGCAAAGAAATACAAAACAAACTAAAAAGTGCGGTAATTTTACAAGATGTGGTGCATTCAGATCATTGTCCCGTAGTACTTGAGCTTCACCCCTAAAAGGAATAAACAAACCCTATATTGTCGAAATAACGTAATGAAATCAATAAAAATTTCTATTCCATCTTTGATTGATAACATTCAAGTGATTGAAAGTTTTATCGACAATGCAAAAGAAGACTTTGAAATCAACGACGACATGTATGGCAACATCATGATTTCCGTAACGGAATGCATTAGTAATGCAATTATTCATGGCAACCTAAGTAATGCGGCTAAAATGGTACATCTCGAATTGCAAATGCAACCGGGCTTATTAAAATGCAGCATAGAAGACGAAGGAAACGGTTTTGATTTCAGCAATCTGCCAGACCCTACAGAACCAGAAAACATTGAAAAACTAGGAGGAAGAGGAATCTTTTTGATGCGAAACCTCAGTGATGATGTAAAATTTGAAGAAAATGGGAAAAAAACCATCCTCTCTTTTTACCTAGACTAGGACATGGCAATCCATTTTTTTTCAGAAGAAATCTCGTATACGCTCAAAGAAAAGCTAAACAGAAAACGTTGGTTGAAGAAAATTGCTGTCTCTGCAGGCTTCAACATCAAAGAGTTGAATTATGTGTTTTGTTCAGATGAGTACTTGTACCAGATGAATAGAGATTACTTAAAACACGACACCTACACAGACATCATCACTTTTGACAATTCAGAAAAAAAAAATGACATAGAAGGCGACATTTTCGTCAGCATCGACCGAGTTAGTGAAAACGCAAAAACACACGCCCAAGAAATGGAAACAGAGATGAACAGAGTACTTGCTCATGGCTTGTTACATTTAATGGGTTATAAAGACAAAACCCAAGAAGAGGCCGCTTTAATGCGACTAAAAGAAGAAGAATCCATCAAGTTGTATTCCTTAAGTTAACTGTTCCACGTGGAACACTTATTCAAAACAGAAAAGAGTATAAGCACTGTTCCACGTGGAACATAACTAAAAACAAATGTTTCCAATATACGATGTAATCGTAGTCGGCGCCGGGCATGCGGGTTGCGAAGCGGCACATGCTGCTGCTAAAATGGGTTCATCGGTGCTCTTATGTACCATGAACATGAATACCATTGCCCAAATGTCCTGCAATCCAGCGATGGGCGGCGTGGCAAAAGGCCAAATAATCCGCGAAATTGATGCGCTAGGGGGTCTTTCGGGCATTATTTCGGACAAATCCATGATTCAATTTCGCATGTTGAATCGCTCAAAAGGACCCGCGATGTGGTCTCCAAGATCACAAAATGACCGCATGCGCTTTGCCGAAGAATGGAGATTGGCCTTGGAATACAATCCAAATGTTGATTTTTGGCAGGAAATGATCACGGGTTTATTGATTAAAAATGGGGCTGTATGTGGCGTACGCACAGGAATAGGTATTGAAATTCAGTCAAAAACAGTTGTGCTTACAAACGGGACATTCCTGAACGGGATTATACATATAGGAGAAAAACAAATTGGTGGAGGCAGAACTGGGGAGGGTGCAGCCAAAGGAATTACAGAACAGCTGGTTTCTTTAGGATTGGAAGCGGGAAGAATGAAGACTGGAACTCCGCCTCGAGTGGACGGAAGAAGTTTGGACTACACCAAAATGGAAGAACAACTGGGAGACGAAAATCCATTGAAGTTTTCCTACCTAGATAGTACCAGTCCACTCAAAACCCAAAGAAGTTGTTGGATTACCTATACCAACAAAGAAGTACACCAAACTTTGGAGACAGGATTTGACCGCTCTCCGATGTTTAATGGGCGAATTCAGGGCCTAGGACCGCGTTATTGCCCTAGTATCGAAGATAAAATCAACCGTTTTGCAGAGCGTGAACGCCATCAAATATTTGTGGAACCAGAAGGGTGGAACACAGTAGAAATCTATGTAAATGGCTTTTCTACTTCCCTTCCAGAGGACGTACAATATGCTGCACTACGCAAAATTCCAGGGTTTGAACAAGCAAAAATGTTTCGTCCTGGATACGCAATCGAATATGACTTTTTTCCGCCCACCCAGCTCAAATTAACTCTTGAAACCCAGGCGATTCCAAACCTGTATTTTGCAGGCCAAATAAACGGAACCACAGGCTACGAAGAAGCGGCATGCCAAGGTTTAATGGCGGGAATCAATGCTAGCCTTCGGGTACAAGAAAAAGAACCTTTGATTTTAAAGCGATCTGAGGCTTACATCGGGGTACTAATTGATGATTTGATCACCAAAGGGACAGAAGAGCCTTACCGCATGTTTACCTCTAGAGCAGAGTTCCGCTTATCACTACGGCAAGACAACGCAGATTTACGCTTAACAGCCATAGGACATGCGCTTGGACTGGCCGGCGCCGAACGCTTCGATAAAATGGTCTCTAAACGAACAGAAACCGCCAAGCTAGTCAATGATTTGAAGCAGAAGAAATTTAGCCCAGATGCAATAAATGCCGGGCTAGAAAGCTTGGATACTGCAACAATAACAGAGAAGATAAGTGCTGAAAAACTCCTCAAAAGGCCTCAACTGGGAATTAAAGAACTTGCCATTCTTTCCAATGAACTAGCGAAATACCTCAACAAATATTCAAACGAGGTAATCGAGCAAGCAGAGATCCAAATCAAATACGAAAGCTATCTTGAAAAGGAACAACTGATGGTGGAGAAACTAGCCAACATGGAAGACTTTAAAATTCCTTCCACATTTGACTACATTGGCATTACTGCGCTATCCAATGAAGGAAGACAGAAATTACACAAGATCCGCCCTGAAACACTTGGTCAAGCATCCCGCATTAGCGGAGTATCACCAGCAGACCTATCTATCGTCACCGTCTACCTAGGAAGATAATGTCGGCACGCCTACTCAAATGCCCCCTCTGCAAAAGCGGAAACATCCTCAACCATCAATTGGTCAAAGATCATGCAGTAAGCAAAAGAGAGTTTACGCTATGCCGTTGTGGGGACTGTACACTCTTATTTACTAACCCAAGACCAACAGAGAAGGAAATCGGTCCCTATTACGATTTTAAGGAATACTACTCACACGAAGACCAAGTGCGGAGTTTTACGCAGTGGCTCTATCAGAAAATTAGGAAATCAAGCATCCAACGAAAAGTCGGCTTGATTGATAGCCTAGCTAAAGGAGGATCCCTATTGGATTACGGATGCGGAACAGGTGAGTTTCTCCAAGAAGCAAAAAGGCAACACTGGAACGTACGTGGAATCGAACCAAGTGATAAAGCTAGAACCCAGGCTATCGGTAAACTACCTACAGAAGTACTCGGAAACCTAGACGAATTGCCAGAACTTGAAACCTACGACGTAATCACACTATTTCACGTACTGGAGCACATCCATACCCTAAGAAAGACCGTGAAGAAACTAGTAAACCACTTAAAATCACATGGTTACATGGTAATTGCAGTGCCAAACCCCGACTCTGCGGATGCAAAGCACTATGGGAGTGATTGGGCTGGATACGATGTACCAAGGCACCTCTACCATTTCTCTCAGAAATCCATGACGCCTTTCCAAGAGCAGTTTGCATTAGAGCTAGTTCGCGTAGAACCACTAGCTTATGATTCGTATTATGTCAGCCTTCTTTCTGAAGGATACAAGAACCCAAAGGCAGGTTTGCTAACACGCTATATGAAAGCCTTCATGCAAGGCTATCGATCCAATCAACGCGCACGAAAACCAGGTAATTACTCCAGCAACATCTTTATCTTTAAAAAGAAGTGAAAACACAATTCTTCCTAATCCTCCTTACCGTATGCGTCTTGTGCATTTCTTGTGCCAAACAGAGTTCGCCTATGGGGGGGCCACAAGATGAAGATCCACCCAAATTAATTTCAAGTACCCCTGCCGACCAAAGCACATCAATTAGTCCAGAAGAAATTGTATTAACCTTTGATGAATACGTAGGTTTGGAAAATGCGAACAAAGGTATAGTGATCACCCCAAAAGTCAACAAAGACCTAGTGGAGTTTACAGCACTTAAAAACACAATCACCATTCTCCTCAAACAGGAACTCGAAGACAGCACCACCTATGTTTTTGACTTCCAGAAATCCGTAGTGGATATATCGGAACGAAATCCTGCAGAGAAACTAAAACTCGTCTTTTCTACAGGTGCCCAAATTGATAGTTTAAGCCTTTCCGGCTCACTCCGATTTCCTTATTCAGAGCAATCCGAAGATTATAAAAATGTATTGGTGGGCATCTATCCCTTAAACGATAGTACCGATGTATTTACGGCCCCTCCCTACTACTTAGCCCAGGTAGACACGATGGGCAATTTTAACCTCAGCAACTTGAAGGCAGGAACATACAGAGCCTATGCCTGGAGGGATAACAATGGCAATCTGAAAGCAGAGTCCAAAAGTGAAGATTATGACTTTTTACCAGATACCATTCATTTAAACCCAAGTAGCATCGATTCAGCTTTTTTCAACTTATCCAAAGCAGACTTAACGCCAATCAAAATACTTCGTACCACAAATTTTGGGAGAAACTTCGATGTTATTCTCAACCGAAACCCAGTAAAAACGACGGTAGAAGTCGAGGGACTAGGAGAAAATCTATTCTTTGCTCAAGGCGATAAACGGATACGCTTTTATCCAAAAACTGCAGGAACGGATAGTATCCCATTAAAACTAGCCGTACAAGATTCCGTGGGGTTTTGCAAAGATTCCCTTTTATGGGCAAAATTTCCTGCCTTAGAGCGCAAAGCAGAAAAGCTTAGCGTAGAAGTTAATTCAGGTAAAAGTTTTTACCAGAACCTGAACATGAAACTGACCTTCAACAAACCAATTGCTAACATCCAGCTAGACTCACTCCGCCTGCAGGCAGATAGTGTTTTTATTCCTGTACGAAAGGAGATGCTGAGCTTCGCAGACTCGAGCATGCGAGATGTTTTATGGATACAGGCTTTTATACCAGATTCTATAGACAGTGACTTAATCACCCTTGTGGCTGCAGATTCTACCTTCCAAGATATAGAAGGAGCAATAAACGAAAAGCCCTTGCAAGCCAACTATAAAAAGTTGGAACGAAAAGAATTAGCAGATGGAATCAGTGGAGAGATCAGAGGAGCAACTGCTCCACTTGTTGTGCAATTAGTCAATGGAAAAAAGGAGGTTGCCTACGAGTTAATTGTGGACAAAGGGACCAAATTTTCGTTTAGCCTATTAGAACCAGGAACCTACAGTTTACGGATACTTGAAGATCGAAATGGGAATCGAATTTGGGATCCTTCCAATTACCAGATGCAGAAATCTGCAGAACGGATCTTCTATTACGAAGCAGAGGATAAAACCAGAGACCTGATTGTACGAGGAGGCTGGACCGTGGAAGACCTGGTAATTCGAGCAACAAATGCCTCGAGCTTAAAGAAATCTGAAAAAAAATCAGTGGATAAGCCCTAAATTTTCAGTGGATAAGTCAGTCAGAACTTTTTAAAAATCCAAACTTATCCACTACAAAATCAGCATTCAAGGATCCACTATTTTGAATGAGCATAAGTGTCTTTTTATGCACCCTACAAAAGCATCTTGTCAACAGACATTTATTCACTGTTCAAAAAAGCCAATTCATCCACATAAGTCAAAAGTTTTAATCTGGGTATTCGTTATCAATCGATTAGGTAAAAAAACTAAGTGAATAACCTGTGCAATACAAGAAGAACAGCGCATTGAAACTGTGACTAATTCAAAGGACAGGGATTGTCAACATATCCACAGACTTAATAACTATTATATGTTCTTTTAATTAAATAATTTAATATACATATAGTAGATAAAAAGGTGTGGATATCCTATTGTTGTGGAATAACTAATGATTTGTTAATATTATAAAATCAATCCACCCAAACTGACCTAGGACATGGAACTCACCCGTCTATTTGACCTTATTCCCTATCAAATTGAAAAATACAACAAGGATATTGCTTTTGGACGCAAAGAGGAGGGGGTTTGGAAAACCTATTCTTCGAAAGAGGCGCAAAGCATTATCGATGAGTTGAGTTTGGGTTTTTTAGCTCAGGGAATCCAGCCAGAAGAGAAAGTTGCCATCATTTCTGAAAATCGTCCTGAATGGAATTTCATTGATTTGGCCTTGCAGCAAATTGGGGTGATCTCAGTTCCCATGTATCCAACAATCACAGTAGCTGATTATGGCTATATCTTTGATCATGCCGAAGTCAAAATCATTTTTGCAGGTGATCAAACCATCTATGACAAAGCGGTACAAGCGGGAAAGGGTCGAACCATTTATTCCTTTGATCGATTGTCTGGAGTGGCACATTGGACAGAACTACAGGGACAAGGAAAGTCCGGAGATCATGCAGCATTGACTGGATATAAAGCCAATGTAACCCCTGAAGATTTATTCACGATTATCTATACTTCTGGCACTACAGGTAAGCCGAAAGGTGTGATGTTGACGCACGCAAATGTGCTCTCCAATTTGATGTCAGTATCGCACATCATGTCTCCTCCTTTGGGGACATCGAAGGTGTTGAGCTTCCTTCCGCTCTGCCATATTTTTGAGCGCACTGCCTCCTTCTGTTTTATGTACATGGGTTACTCCATCTACTATGCTGAAAACATGGAAACTATCGGAGATAACCTCAAAGAAGTTCAGCCCCATCTTTTCAATACGGTACCGCGCTTGCTTGAAAAAGTGTACGATAAAATTGTTGCCAAAGGGTATGAACTTACTGGAGTGAAGAAAAAGCTATTTTTCTGGGCTTTGGAATTGGGACTCAAGTACGATCCGGCTGCCGATATGGGTGGGTGGTATGATTTCCAGTTGAAGATTGCCAACAAACTGATTTTCTCGAAGTGGAGAGAGGCCTTGGGAGGAAATATTATGCAGATTAATTGCGGTGCTTCCGCGCTTCAGCCTCGACTTGCTCGGGTATTTTGGGCGGCAGGAATAAAGGTTTGTGAAGGCTATGGCTTGACAGAAACTTCTCCGGTAATAACAGCTTCCATTGGAACCCGCGAAGAAATTAAAATAGGCTACGTGGGCAAGATTGTAAAGGACGTGGAAGTGAAAATAGCCGCCGATGGAGAGATCTTAGTTAAAGGACCAAATATCATGCAAGGCTACTACAAAGAGTCGGAGATGACTGCAGAGGTGATCAAGGATGGTTGGTTCCATACAGGAGACATTGGTATCCTAGAAGGCCGATATTTGAAGATTACGGATCGGAAGAAAGAAATGTTCAAAACTTCTGGTGGCAAGTACATTGCTCCACAGGCGATGGAAAATAAGTTTAAGGAATCACCGCTCATCGAACAATTGATTGTAGTGGGTGCGGATCGCAACTATCCAGCCGCATTGATTGTCCCTAGTTTTGATGGATTAAAGGAATTCTGTAAGCGAAGTGATATTACCTATACGTCTGATGCGGAGATGATCCAGAACGAACAAGTTCAGGAAAAGTATATAAGCGAGGTAGCGAAGTTTAATGAGCTTTTTGGAAACTGGGAGCAAATCAAACGATTTGAACTGCTAGATACGCCTTGGGGAATTGAGACCGGGGAGCTGACGCCTACCATGAAGCTGAAAAGAAAGGTAATCATGGAGAAGTATGCGGATCGGGTGGAAGCTTTGTACACGAAATGAGTACAATGTACCAGGTACAAAGTACCAAGTAAAAATTCTCATTAAGACTTGAATCCTTCGTACCAGTGGTGGTGGCAAGGAAATAGCCAAGACGTTCTTAAACCACATAGATACATAGGTTTTAACTATGTGCTTATGTGGTTTTTTTACTTTTCTTCCCAGTGATCTATCTAAAAACAAAGCATGCTTGCCGCAGGCCTACGGAAGACAGCTCGCAGGCTTTTTTATACATGGTACTTCGTACTTGGTACATGGTGCAATTTTTTCCAAAAAATAGTATGCATGCATACAAAATTTTTTTAATTTAGGTCCGCTAAGCAAGCGCGGAAAGACCTATGAAAAAGGAAGAGACAGTTGATTATCCCATTAAAAGTGCTTGGCATGCCATTTCAAGGATGTACAATCAGCAGGCTGCCGAGGAGGGTTTTACCACCGCCATTGGTTTTGTGTTGGTCAACATCAACTCCAAGGAGGGAACTCCGGCCACCAAAATCGCGCCGCTCATTGGTTTGGAGACGCGTAGCCTTACCCGCATGTTGAAGACCATGGAGGAGAAGGGACTGATTTACAAAAAGGCGGATCCGGTAGACAAGCGTTCCGTACGCATGTTTCTGACAGAGGAAGGAAAACGGAAAAAAGAAATCTCCGTTCAAAGTGTTATGCGATTCAATGAACAGGTTCGCGCAGCATTGACAGAGGAAGAGCTGGCCGATTTTTTCGGAGTCATCTCAAAAATTCAAAAAGTTATCGATCAAATTCAAACCAAAGAAGTCCTTTCCGGATTTAGTGAACAAGAAACTCACAGCAACGCATTCTAATAAAATAGACCATGAATAGAACCATTAAAAAAGTAGCCATTTTGGGCTCAGGGGTAATGGGATCCAGAATTGCCTGCCACTTTGCCAACATTGGCGTGCAGGTACTTTTGCTGGACATTGTCCCGTTTGAACTCAATGAGGAGGAACAAAAGAAAGGGCTGACGAAGGAGTCTCCGCTTGTTCGCAACCGAATCGTGACCACCGCCCTCCAAAATACGCTGAAATCCAACCCCTCCGCGATCTACGAGAAATCGAATGCAGCTAGAATTACAACCGGAAATTTTGACGACGATCTACCTAAAATCAAGAACTACGATTGGGTCATAGAAGTGGTCGTGGAGCGCTTGGACATCAAACAGCAGCTATTTGAAAAAGTAGAAAAATACAGAAAGCCAGGTACGCTGATTACCTCTAACACTTCGGGTATTCCGATGCACTTGATGTCTGAAGGGAGATCGGAAGATTTTCAGGCGCATTTTGCAGGTACCCACTTTTTCAATCCTCCCCGCTACTTGAAGCTATTGGAGATCATCCCTGGTCCAAAAACCAAACCGGAACTGATCGACTTTTTGATGGCCTATGGAGACCGGTACCTGGGCAAGGAAACTGTTCTTTGTAAGGATACACCGGCCTTTATCGCCAACCGCATTGGAGTTTATGCCATCATTTCGGGCATGCACGCCATTGAGAAGATGGGCTTTGGCGTTTCGGAAGTGGACAAGCTTACCGGCCCAGTGATCGGCAGAGCCAAGTCCGCCACCTTCCGCACCATGGATGTAGTCGGCTTGGACACCACAGTCAACGTATCCAACAACCTCTACAAAGCCCTTACGCACGACGAGTCCAGAGACAAGTTTATCCTGCCGAAGATTGTGGAAGTGCTCTACAACAACAAATGGTTTGGAGATAAGACAGGCCAAGGGTATTTCAAAATGACCCGTCACCCTGACGGAACCAAGGAACTTCAGGAACTCGACCTGAAAACCTTTACTTACAAAGACGTAGAAAAACCCAAGTTTAAGGCGCTCGAGGCGGCGAAAGAAGTGGAAGACCTCAAAAAGCGCTTGAAGCTGTTGGTCAACTTCGAAGATCGAGCAGGTGAGTTTTACCGCGCTTCTTTTTACGACTTGTTTAAGTACTGTTCCCATCGAATTCCAGAGATCTCTGACGAACTCTACCGCATCGATCAAGCGGTATGTGCTGGCTTTGGCTGGGAGCTTGGGCCTTTCGAAACCTGGGATGCGCTAGGCGTTAAGGAGACTGTTGCCAAGATGGAAGAAGCTGGTGAAAAGGCGGCAACTTGGGTGCACGAACTGCTTGCTGCTGGACATGAATCTTTTTACAAGATTGTGAATGGTAAAAAAACCTACTACGACATTCCCTCCAAGTTCTACAAGGAGATTCCTGGACTAGAGGAATTTGTCATTTTGGATACGCTGAAGTCTGCAGGGAAGAAAGTCTGGGGCAATGCTGGGGCTACTGTCGTGGACCTTGGAGACGAAGTCATCGGCCTAGAGTTTCACTCAAAAATGAATTCCATGGGTGCCGAAGTCATTGAGGGCATCAACACCGCAATTGGCATGGCTGAAAAATCCTACAAAGGGCTAGTGATTGGCAACGAAGGAGGCAACTTCTCCGCAGGCGCTAACCTGGCCATGTTGTTTATGTTTGCCGGGGATCAGGAGTTTGACGAAATCAACTTGATGATCGCCCAATTTCAAAATACGATGACGCGTGCGCGATTCTCTTCTGTACCTGTAGTCGTGGCGCCTCACAACATGGCGCTGGGTGGTGGATGCGAGTTGTCGCTCCATGCCGATCACATTCAGGCGCATGCCGAACTTTACATGGGTTTGGTGGAAGTGGGCGTAGGCTTGATTCCTGCCGGCGGCGGAACCAAGGAGATGACCCTCCGATTCTCCAACGGCATCATTGGCGGTGACGTGGAGCTCAACCAGCTCCAGGAGTACTTCATGAACATTGCTACGGCCAAGGTGTCCACTTCAGCCGAAGAGGCACGAGGTCTGGGCTACTTGCGCGCTAGCGACGGAATTTCGCTTAACCGCAAGCGACAGCTGGCAGATGCCAAGGCCAAGGTAATTTCCATGTCTGATTTGGGCTATACCCAACCTGTTCCTCAGCGCAACATCAAGGTCTTGGGCAAAAGTGCGCTGGCCTACTTTGAAGCCGGGGTAATGGGAATGATCTATGGAGGCTACATCTCCGAGCACGATGCCAAAATCGCCAAGAAGCTAGCCAACGTGATGGCTGGAGGAGATTTGTCTTCCCCTACAGAGGTTACGGAGCAGTACTTATTGGACTTGGAGCGCGAAGCCTTCTTGAGTTTAACGGGAGAGAAAAAGACGCTTGAACGAATACATAGTATTTTGTTCAAGGGAAAACCGTTGAGAAATTAATAAAAGTATCAAGTATCAAGTATCAAGTATCAAGTATCAAGTATCAAGTATCAAGTATTTCTACACACTGACTGTGCATAATTTTAAAGAACTTAAGGTTTGGCAAAAAGCGGTTGATTTCGCAGTAGAAATATATGCGGTTACCAAAGTATTTCCCTCGGAGGAGAAATTTGGATTGGTCTCACAAATGAGAAGGGCTGGAGTGTCTATTCCTTCCAATATTGCGGAAGGGTGCGGGAAGACTTCCACAAAGCAGTTTTCGCAGTCCCTTGAGGTAAGTTTGGGAGAGAGTTTTGAATTGGAAACGCAATTGATTATCGCTCATCGAACAGGCTTGATCACGTCAGAACGAGTAAAAGAACTGGAGGAGAATCTTTCAGAACTTCAACGAATGATCAATGGATTAAAAGCTTCCTTGGCACCACTTACTTAAAAGGATTTAGGTACTAATTACTTGATACTTGCTACTTGATACTAACCACAACAACGACATAAAATCTTTCAAAAAAACAAACATGGAAGCATACATTATAAATGGATACCGGTCCGCGGTAGGGAAGTCCAAAAAAGGAGGGTTTCGTTTTTATCGCCCTGATGATTTGGCGGCAGATGTGATCAAACATTTGGTGGCCAATACTCCTGGTCTTGAACCCAAACTAGTCGATGACCTCATCGTAGGCAACGCCGTTCCTGAAGCCGAGCAAGGCATGCAAATGGGCCGGATGATTTCCCTCATGGCCCTGGGAATGGATGTTCCTGGATTTGTGATGAACCGCTACTGCGGCTCTGGCTTGGAAGCTATCGCCCTAGCAGTAGGTAAAATCAAAGCAGGGATGGCTGATTGCATCATTGCAGGAGGAACCGAATCCATGTCTTTGGTGCCCATGATGGGCTACAAGACGGCGCTCAACTGGAAAATTGCTTCGCAACACCCTTCCTACTACCTCAGCATGGGCTTGACCGCTGAGGAGCTGGCCAAGGATTACAGCATCACTCGTGAAGAAGCAGATGCTTTTTCTGTCCGTTCTCACGAAAAAGCCCTTGCAGCGATAGCGGCAGGTAAGTTTAAAGACGAAATCGTGCCGGTTGAGGTAGAAGAAACCTACCTGGATGAAAAGGGCAAAAAGAAAACCCGAAAGTTTACCGTCGACACGGATGAAGGACCTCGAGCAGGGACGACCATGGAAGCCCTTGCAGCGCTGAAGCCAGCCTTTAGAATGGGTGGGCAGGTAACTGCAGGAAACTCCTCCCAGACCTCGGATGGAGCCGCCTTTGTGGTGGTGATGTCAGAGCGGTTGATGAAATCGCTTGGACTCGATCCTATTGCGCGTATGATGTCTTACTCCGTGGCAGGAGTGGATCCGCGAATCATGGGGATTGGCCCTAAAGAGGCGGTTCCCAAGGCGCTGATGCAGGCGGGACTAAGTCTCCAGGACATTGACCTTATTGAGTTAAATGAGGCCTTTGCTGCTCAGGGTTTGGCCGTGATGAAGTCTTTGGATATGAACCCAGGCATTATCAACGTCAATGGTGGAGCGGTCGCATTGGGTCACCCACTGGGATGTACTGGAGCGAAGCTTTCCATCCAGCTCTTCAATGAATTGCGTCGCCAAAACAAAAAGTACGGACTCGTGACCGCCTGCGTCGGCGGCGGACAAGGAGTAGCGGGAGTATACGAATTACTTAAGTAAGAGACTATTAGAACCGAGAACCAAGAGATTAGACTTTCAATTCTACGGCTTACGAAATCCTGCTTATTGAGCAACATTTGTTTTGTGTCTTGCTTCTAATCTCTTCTTTCTACTAAATGTCGAATGTTGAACACCGATTGAAGAATGTCGAGGTGGAAATTCGTAGAACATACTAATCTCGTATCACCACGAATAAAGTCTCGTTTCTTGTATCTGAGCTCTTGCTTCTAATCTCTTGTCTCTTGCTTCTTTAAGAAATAACATACCATAACATACACAACTCATGTCAACACAAACCAACAGCATCCAAGGCGGAGAGTTTCTTGTGAGAGAAACGCCAGCACAGGATATTTTTATTCCTGAGGAATTCAGTGAAGAACAAAAAATGATGGCTCAAGCCTGTCAAGATTTTATCGACACAGAGATCAATCCCAATGTCGAGAAAATTGATAGCATGAAGCACCCGGAATTGGTTCCGGCACTTTTCAAAAAGGCTGGAGAGCTAGGACTCCTTGGCATCGCCGTTCCTGAGGAATATGGAGGGCTAGGCATGAGCTTCAACACCTCCATGTTGATTGCCGACATCATTGGTGGTGCTGGTTCTTTTTCTACGACCTACGGCGCGCACACCGGCATTGGCACCTTGCCTATTTTATATTATGGCACGGAAGAACAAAAGCAAACCTACCTCCCCAAGCTAGCCACGGGTGAGTGGGCAGCCTGCTACTGCTTGACTGAGCCAGATGCGGGCTCCGATGCCAACAGCGGCAAAACCAAAGCCACCCTTTCTGCGGACGGTTCCCAGTACCTGATTACAGGTCAGAAGATGTGGATTTCCAATGCGGGCTTCGCGGACTTATTTATTGTCTTTGCCAAAATTGCCGACGATAAAAACCTAACTGCATTCATTGTGGAAAAGACCTTCGGGGGAATCACCATGAACGAGGAGGAGAAAAAATTGGGCATCAAAGGCTCATCCACCCGTCAGGTGTTTTTCAACGACTGTCCCGTACCTGTTGCCAACATGCTTTCTGCACGTGGCAATGGCTTCAAAATCGCCGTAAATATTCTGAATATTGGCCGTGTGAAACTAGGCGCAGGGGTATTGGGTGGCGCTCGAACAGTGACTTCCCAGTGTATCCGCTATTCTGCTGAACGAAAGCAGTTTGGTGTATCGATCAACACTTTTGGGGCGATCAAAGCGAAATTGGCCGAGATGGCTACCCGAATCTATGCCACCGAGTCGCTTTGCTACCGTGCAGGCCAAGACATCGAAGACCGAATGGGCGCATTGGCAGCACAGGGGCTTTCTGATTCCGAAGCCAAATTGAAGGCCATGGAACAGTTTGCGATCGAATGTGCGATTGCGAAAGTTCATGGGTCTGAAGTGCTGGACTATATCGTGGATCAGGGAGTGCAGATCTATGGAGGCATGGGCTACTCAGCCGACGCACCAATGGAGCGCGCTTACCGTGATGCGCGTATTTCCCGAATCTACGAAGGCACCAATGAAATCAACCGCATGCTTATGGTGGGAATGGTGCTCAAGCGCGCGATGAAAGGAGAGATCAATTTGTTTGAACCTGCCATGGCTGTAGCTTCCGAATTGGTGTCTGTACCTTCCTTTGAAAGCATTGATACCTCCGAGTTGTTTGCGATGGAGAAAGACCTAGTTTGTAAGTTAAAGAAGGCCTTCTTGATGGTGGGCGGAAAGGCCGCTATGGCTTTGCAGGATCGCATTGAAGATGAGCAGGAGATCATGATGAACTTGGCAGATGTGATGATTGAAATCTATGCTGCAGAGTCGGTGTTGCTGCGAACCGAGAAGTTAGTCAGTCAACGAGGTGAGGCAGCCTGTGCTGCGCAAATTGCGATGACCAAGATTTACTTGTACGAAGCGATTGACAAGGTGGAAGCTGCTGCCAAGGAAGCGATCGTATCCTTTGCCAAGGGCGACGAACAAAAAGTGATGCTGATGGGCTTGAAGCGATTTACAAAGCCGGATTTCATCAACACCAAAGAGCTTCGTAGACAAGTGGCGGATGTGATGGTTTCGGAGGGGAAGTATCCTTTTTAAAAGTACAAAGTGCCAGGTACCAAGTAGGATATACGATTAGAAGCAAGAGGCAAGAACCAAGAAAAAAGAAGCAAGAGATTAGAGACAAGAGATTAGACTCAACACCGTAATATTCCAGAGTTTCTAGCTTTTGTGAATTTAACACCAAATTTCATTCATCTCTTTTTTGGCTCTCGTTTCTTGCATCTAAGAATAAATGTTGAACACCGAACGCTGATTGAAGAATGTTGATATGGAATACGTGGAACATAGGAATGTTATATCAACGAAGATTGCTCTTGCCTCTCGTTTCTTACCTCTTGTTTCTACTTTAGTAATTCCATCTTCACCATCAGATCCCAAACAGCGATGCCTAAGGTGACGGAAATATTGAGGGAGTGCTTGGTGCCGAATTGAGGAATCTCAAGGACTTCATCACAGGCGTTGAGCACTTCTTCTTCCACTCCGAAGACTTCATTGCCGAAGATTAACGCATATTTATTCCCTTTTTGGGGTTGAAATTGTTGCAGGGGAGTGGAGTTTTCCACCTGCTCCAGAGCGCAGCAATAAACGCCCTCGGCTTTCAATTTGGTAAGCGCTTCTAGAGTAGTGCTGCAATATTCCCAGTCCACAGACTCGGTGGAGCCAAGCGCGGTTTTTTGAATGTCTCGGTGTGGTGGACTGCCCGTAATGCCGCAGAGGTAAATTTTTTCGACCCGGAAGGCATCTCCTGTTCGGAAGGCAGAACCCACATTGTTGAGGCTGCGAACATTGTCGAGCACTAGTATGATGGGAGATTTTTTGGTTTCTTTAAACTCCTGAACGGATAGCCGCTCCAGCTCTTCTATGCTTAATTTCTTCATCTCTTTTATTTCCTTTTCGAATCGGCTATTTTCAGGTCTGTTTTCCGAGTCAAAAGTACGACAATTCTAATTTACGCATGAGCAAATCCAAAGACGGCCAAGAAACTCCCTTGATGAAGCAGTACAATGCGATCAAGGCCAAGCATCCCGGTGCCTTGTTGTTGTTTCGTGTGGGAGATTTTTACGAGACCTTTGGCGAGGATGCGGTGGTAGCAAGCAGGATCTTGGATATCGTGCTGACCAAGCGTGCAAATGGAGCGGCCTCTCATATTGAATTGGCAGGCTTTCCGCACCACTCCTTGGACACCTATCTCCCGAAGTTGGTACGCGCCGGCAACCGTGTAGCGATCTGCGATCAGCTCGAAGACCCCAAGACCGTCAAAGGAATTGTAAAAAGAGGAGTGACAGAGTTGGTAACCCCAGGCCTCTCCTACAACGACCAAGTACTCGATACACGTAAAAATAATTACCTCGCCTCCATTCACTTTGGCAAAGAGGTCCATGGAATAGCCTTTTTAGATATCTCTACGGGGGAGTTTATGTGTGCAGAAGGAAATGCATCCTATGTGGAAAAGCTGCTGCAAAGCTTTACCCCTTCCGAGCTCATATTTTCCAAGGCGGCCAGAAAATCCGCTGCAGAGTTATTCAAGAATGAGTTTGTCACTTTCCACTGTGAAGACTGGGTCTATCAGTACGACTTTACCTACGACAAACTCAAAAACCATTTTGGAACTATCAATCTCAAGGGTTTTGGGATTGAGGACTTGCCCGCTGCAAGTGTAGCCGCTGGGGCGATATTGTATTACTTGGAAGAGACCGAGCACAAAGACATCCAACACATTTCCTCCATCTTCCGCATTCCAGAGGACAAGTACGTGTGGTTGGACAAGTTTACCATTCGAAATTTGGAGCTTGTCTTTCCTCAACATGAAGGAGGGGTGCCGCTTATTCAAATTTTGGATCAAACGGTGACCCCAATGGGTTCCAGGATGCTGAAAAAGTGGATGGTGCTTCCCCTAAAAGACAAACAAGCCATCGAAGAACGCCTGAATGTGGTGGACTTCTTTTACCAAAACCCCTCCCTGATTGAGGAAATGTTGGGCCAATTGAAGCAAACTGGAGACCTGGAACGCTTGATTTCCAAGGTGGTCGTTGGCCGGGCAAATCCTCGAGAGATCAATCAGATCAAGCGGGCACTTCATGTGGTCGTTCCCATTAAATCCCTGCTCAAAACCCAGTCCAATCCTACACTCAAACGCTTATCCGAGCAGTTGCACCTCTGCGAACTGTTGGTAGAGAAAATCGAAAAAGAGCTCCAAGAATCTGCGCCCATGCTGTTGCATCAGGGCGGAGTCATCAATGACGGGGTAGATCCAAGCTTGGATGAATACCGTGGATTGGCGAATACAGGAAAGGATTATTTGTTGCAGATTCAACAACGCGAGATACAGCTAACAGGCATTTCTTCCTTGAAGATCTCCTACAACAAGGTCTTTGGCTACTACTTGGAGGTGACCCATGTGCACAAGGATAAGGTGCCGGATTCCTGGATTCGTAAGCAAACTTTGGTGAATGCCGAGCGCTACATTACCCCAGAGTTGAAAGAGTACGAGGAGAAAATCCTTCATGCTGAGGAGCGAATGATCGCCCTGGAGCAAAAATATTTTCAGGAGCTTGTAGCGGAGGTGGCGGCCTATGTGGTCCCTATCCAACAAAATGCAAAGGTGCTCGGAATGTTGGATGCCTTGCTTTCTTTTGCGAAGGTGGCCGGTGCCAATGGCTACTGCAGACCCAAGATTTCCACCACCGAAACGCTTGAAATCAAGGAAGGAAGACATCCGGTGATTGAAAAGCAGTTGCCGGTAGGAGAGACCTATGTACCGAATGATATCTACCTAGATCACGATAGCCAGCAAATTTTGATCATTACAGGGCCCAATATGGCAGGAAAATCAGCCTTGCTGCGACAGACGGCCTTGATCGTGTTGATGGCGCAGATGGGTAGTTTTGTGCCAGCAAGCTATGCTCGGGTGGGGATTATTGATAAGGTCTTCACGCGCGTAGGTGCATCAGATAACCTGTCCAAGGGAGAGTCAACCTTTATGGTGGAGATGACCGAGACGGCGAGCATTCTCAACAACCTTTCCAATCGGAGCTTGGTATTGATGGATGAGATTGGAAGAGGAACCTCGACTTACGATGGCATCTCCATTGCCTGGTCCATCGTGGAGTACTTGCATCAGCATCCCAATTGCAAAGCCAAGACCTTGTTTGCCACGCACTACCACGAGTTGAACCAGCTTGCATCGGACTTCCCCCGGATCAAAAACTTTAATGTGTCCGTCAAGGAAGTGGGCAATAAAGTGATTTTCATGCGCACGCTCAAGGAAGGGGGAAGTGAGCACAGCTTTGGCATCCATGTGGCGCAGATGGCGGGCATGCCCAACCCGATTGTGCTTCGTGCCTCTGAAATCATGTCTCATCTGGAGAAAGATAAATCCACGAAAGAAAAAAACGCAAAGCTGGCGACTGTTCCCAAATCGAATTTCCAACTGCAGTTATTTGAGATGGACCCCAAGTTGGCTGAAGCCAAAAAATTATTGGATGAGCTGGATATCAACACGATCTCTCCTATAGAAGCTTTGTTGAAGCTCCATGAACTGAAGAAGAAAATGGAGTAAGAAGGGCTGTTTCCAGAAATGCAGGAGCGGAGAAAACGTCTTTTTTGGAAAAATGAGGGAAGAAATTCCTGGGACTAGAAAAAAATCTTGGGAATTGCCTTGTAAAAATATGAAGAGGGATTACATTTGCATCCACAATGCGAGAGTAGCTCAGCTGGTAGAGCACGACCTTGCCAAGGTCGGGGTCGCGAGTTCGAATCTCGTCTCCCGCTCAAAAGCCCTTGAGAAAGGGCTTTTTCTTTTCAGTTCAGGGCAACTTGACTGAAACTCTACATCGGTAGAGGAAGCCGGGATGGTGGAATAGGTAGACACGCAAGACTTAAAATCTTGTGGCCATATCGGCCGTGCGGGTTCGATTCCCGCTCCTGGTACTTTAACAAAACTCTTTCTTTGGAGAGGGTTTTTGTTGTTTACACCCCACTCATTTTAGAGTTTGCAAGAGATGAGTAATTTGCAAGATGGGGATCAACCACTTCTCATGCGCTACTCAGAAATAAGAATAAAATTGTTTAGCTTCATTATGCTATTAGGGTAGCGAATCCCTCCGAGTAATAGGCGGGATAAATGTATTTTTTCAAGTTAATTTTTGCGTTCTAGAAGGAGATTTTTTGAAAACTCAAATTTCTTGAACACGAGAAGGAGAGTTTAATTTTTTGGCAGTTATCTCATCTAAGATTGATTTTATTATCGTGCCAAAACAACAAGTTTTTGGATTTTTTGGCACAACAATAAATAGAATCGGAGCCGTAATATGAATGCAAAAATCGTAGGACGTAAACGTGAACAAGCACGATTGGCAGAGGCCTTATCTAGTCATAGATCGGAATTGGTGGCTATTTATGGTAGGAGAAGAATAGGAAAAATCACAGGCGCTGGTTTGTTTCTGAATTGCGTGGGATCTATCTATTTGTAAATCAACTCGTAGTATTCTTGGGCCATGCGGTTGCTTTCAAAACTGGTCTGCACCTCTTGCATGCCTGCCTGCACGATGTCCCGCCACTTCCGCTTGTTGCTGTAATAGAGCGGTAGAATCTCGCTGTTCAAGATCGCATAAAGATGATCCAAATCGTGATCGTCTTGGTCTTCCATGGAAAGATTTTCGTAGTCGGCTTGAGGTACGATAAAGCTGTTTTCTCCATGTTTGGCAAATTCACAGATCCAGCCATCGTCCGTGCTGAAATTGACAGATCCGTTCATGGATGCGGTCATTCCTGAGGTGCCCGACGCTTCTCGAGGCACGCGAGGATTGTTGAGCCAGAGGTCTGAAGCTTGCTTGAGGCGCTTGCTTAGCGCCAGTTCATAGCCTACGCAAACGGCAACATTCTTGAAGCGCTTGCTCAGGTGTACGAGCGAGTTGAACACCGAAATAGCACCATAATCCATAGGATAGGGCTTTCCTGCCCAGATGATTTGGACTGGAAGCTGTGTATTGTTGACTAAGGCTTCGAATCGGTCCAGATCTCGGGTGATTAGGTCGGGGCGTTTGTAGGCAGCAAATCTTCTTGCCCAAACAATTGTGAGCACATCGGGATCGAGGATTTTGCCTGTTTGGTCTGCGACGATTTCAAAAGCGCGCTTTTTGAGGTGGCGTTTTCGATCATCAAAGCCAGCATTATCTCCCTCTTCCATAAAACGATACAGCTGCTTGTCGGCCCAATATTTCCAGTTCTGCGCGTTGGTGATGGATTGAATGGTGGGGATTCCAGCATATTCAGCCCACATTTTACGGCTAACCTCTCCGTGGAGCTTGCTCACTCCATTGGCAGCTCGAGCAAAACGCAAGGCGGCTAGACTGTGGTTGAACTGAGTTCCTTCCATTCCTGTAAGTTGTCGGACCTCTTCTTGGGAATGTCCATAGAAGTAGCTCATTTTTTCACAGAGGTAAAAATCGTGTTTTTCGTTGCCTGCTTCTTCTGGGGTATGGGTGGTGAAGACCATTCGTTTCTGCACCTCCTCTTTTTTCCCATACTTTTTCATGAGGTAAAAGGCACAACTTACCCCATGGGCTTCATTGAGGTGATATACTTCAGGATTAAAACCCAAAATATCGATCAGCGTGGCTCCACCGATTCCCAAAAGCATCATTTGAGCAATCTTCGCTGCGGTATCGGAGTCGTATAAGCGATGGGTAATGGTTTGACTGAGGTAGTCATTTTCAGGAAGGTCCGTGCTCAGTAGAAAAAGAGGCGCCGACTGGAAGGTTTCTGGCGCTAAATAGTAGGCTTTCACCCATACCGGCTGGTTGTGAACAAGTACAGTAAATTTGATGCCGGTGTCTTCCAAATAGCTGTAATTCTTTTCATACCATTCTGCCTTAAGGGTTTGGTCTTGGTTGCGAACCTGGTCGTAGTAGCCATACTTCCATAAGATCCCGATGCCAATCAGGTTTTGCTTCAATTCATAGGCACTCCGCAAATGGGAACCTGAAAGGAATCCAAGGCCACCGCTGTAGGTTTTTAGCGGCTGATGAATGGCAAACTCCATGGAAAAGTAGGCTACCGATTTGGAGTATTCCGGCGCTGGAGAGTAAGGGAGCGTATAGTTGTTGAATTGTGTCATTGCGATTGGGGGGTGAGCGAACCGAAATTTACAACCAAATGCTGGAAAAGGGGGAAAGATTTTCAGGATTATCCGCAATCCTACAAGTAGTTCAATTTTAGTGTTAAGTTCTGCGGATAATCCTTCACAGACCACGGGCCACGGCCCACAGGCGGTCAACGGTTCACAGCCTACTTAACTGATCCTCAAACTTTATTATCTCCGGTCATGGGCGATTTGCAGATATTCAGTTAGCATCAAAACAAAAAAAGGCCCCGTAGTGTGCGGGGCCTTTTGCTAGTTAAGGATTCGGGAGTGCCGCACGTGCGGCACGATCTGGGTCGTTTTGCACCTCAGATACATCGTTGAGCACCATGGTTTCTCCCTTTTCAACACTGAATTTGGGCCAGGTAGGTAGTCCTGTACCATTCGGGTTGCCGGTTTTCATAAAGGAAAGTAGGGAGGCAGACATTTTTGCAGCAAGAGTCCGTGGCCGCTTTCCTCCTCCTGTATGGGTGTACATGCGGTCGGTATTGTCGTACCAAAAACAAATGTCTATGCAGTGAAACGCACGCATGCGTCCGTTGTATAAGTTGGGCTCCCAGCCAAACCAGGCCATGTAAACCGGTGCGGACTGCTTTGTTTTCGCGTTTCCACAAGCGACTGCTCCTTGTCTGTTGGAAGCGGCTAAAGTCATGATTTCTGCGGGCTTTTTGCCTGGAAAATTCGCTTTGTAGGCTTGGTAAACCGGCATTGCTTTATCTGCAAAACGGGACTTCATGCCCTCAATGATTTCTGCTTCACCAGCTGCTTCTAGCGCAGCATTGGTTCGCGTAGCCCCCCATTCGTGAAAGGTGGTGCAAATAAGTAAGGGAATGGAGGAAGAATGGTCCTTAGGGTCGCTGAAAAACTCTCCCATGGGCACATTTACCCCATCTGCAATTGGTCCAAATCCACCCCGAAACCCAGGTAGCGGATTTTCTTTACGCATCCGATCTAGTGCTTTATTTGCAATATCAATGTAGGTTCTCCAGGGAATATCTTGAAGCTTATCCACTTCTGTGGGGCCGAGACCAGCGGCTTCCAATACAAAGCTGCCAAGCTTTCGGCTATATTCTTGGCTATTTGCTTTGAGCATGCTTCCGCTGAGAGCCACCCCCTTGTGGACTAGGCCTTTGGCAGCAGGCATGGCCATGGTGCAGGTCACCTTGGCGCCCCCACCAGACTGACCCATGATAGTTACGTTGCTTGGGTCGCCCCCAAAGTTGGCGATATTGTCTCGCACCCATTGCAGGGACGCGATGATGTCCAGTTGGCTGACATTCCCCGAGGCAGCATACTTATCTCCTCCTACTCCGGATAGATCTGTGAATCCGATGGGCCCCAGTCGGTGGTTGATGGATACAAATACGGCATCTCCTTTCTTGGCGAAATTTTCTCCATGGTAGCCATCTTGTTCAATGCCGTTGCCATTCGTGAATCCTCCCCCATGTAGCCAAACCAATACCGGTCTTTTTTTACCGTCTGCAAGGCCATTGGTCCAAAGGTTTAGCTTGAGACAATCTTCGGACACATCGTCGTAGTTCCAGTGGTCTGCAAAAGAGGCATGGGCATTGGCATAGCGCCTGTCCATGATTTGAGGAGCAGTATTTCCCCACCAAATGCTGTCTTTGACTCCTTCCCAAGGACTAGGCTTTTGGGGAGGCATGAAGCGATTTTTACCGGAGGTGTCTGCGCCATAAGGAACCCCTAGAAAAGTATAGACCCCATTGAGTTGGTAGCCTCTGATTTTCCCAAATAAGGTATTCGCTACGGCAATGTCATCTCCGATGTGGAGGTATTGTTCTTCTGAATCTGCTGCTGAAGCAGGGTTTGAAGAAGATGCACTCACTGCCAATGGGGCGGCAGCGAAAGCAGCGGATCCCAAGCCGATTTTTTGAAGGAAAGAACGTCTATTGGTTTTCATAGTGGGGTTATTTGATGAGCTAATTCATTCAATATCAGCGCTAAGGATTGGATTCACAAATAGAATGTCGCTTTTTTTGGGCGGGGAAAAATGAGTGGGTTAAACGGAAAAATTTGGAGATTGAAGGAGGTACGGATTTATTCAAAACCGCTTAGATCCGCCCAAAAACACAGAAGCCGTTGAACAATTGCTGTTCAACGGCTTCTGAATTGTAGAGGAGAACTCTTAGAATTTGACCTTCTTATCTAGTTGTTGTCCGGCGCGCTGCACGACCACTTGAGTAGAATCGCCCTTCTTGAATACGCTCAAAGCCCGCATGTAGCCCATCATGTCGTTGATCGTGGAATCGCCAAGCTGGATTACGATGTCACCTTTCATCAAGCCAGCAGCCTGGGCAGGCTTGCCTTCAGATACGCCATCTACGCGCATCCCTTTGCCATCGTAGAGGTAGTCAGGTACTACGCCCATGGATACAGTAAATCTAGGAGAATCACTGGAGTCTTTGGTTTTGGTGAAGGCCAATTTTAGCTCTGCATCCAGCTCAGCAATCAGTCTAGAAATGTATCGAACAACCTTGACGAGCCCATCGTAATTGATTTTATCGGCATCATCACTAGGCTTGTGGTAGTCGGCATGCTGACCTGTAAAGAAGTGTAGCACCGGCAGGTCCTGAAGGTAAAAAGAAGTATGATCCGATGGACCTACGCCAGATTCGGAAGGAACCAACTTGAGGCTATCCGCATTGATGGGGTCTAAAACCTTTGAAAAACTAGGACTCGTACCTACACCATGGACAGCAAGGGATTTTTCTTCGTTTAGTCGACCCACCATGTCCATGTTGATCATGTAGTTGACCGTCTTCAGGTCTAGGGTTGGATTTTTGACAAAATAATTGGAGCCCCAAAGCCCGTTTTCTTCACCAGAGAAAGCAATAAAGAGAATGTTGCTTTTCAAGGTTTCGTATTTGAAAATCTTCGCAAGCGCCAAAAGTGCAGCAGTACCAGAAGCATTGTCGTCAGCGCCGTTGTGGATGGCGGAATCTCCTCGGTGTAGCGAGCCTTGACCTCCCATGCCCAAGTGATCAAAGTGAGCCCCGATGACGATGGTTTTGTCTGCTTTTTTATCTAAATAGGCGATGACGTTTCGACCCGTAACGCCCGCTCCATCCGTGCCAATTACCGCCTCCTCGTGGGGATTGCTCGGCTTGGAAACGGTGAATTCCTGGAAAAACCCATCGGTACCCATGGGGGTCAGGCCTAACTTTTCAAATTCTTGGGCAAGGTAGTCGGCGGCTTTTTGCTCGCCACTCGTGCCTATGGCTCTTCCACCCAAGTCATCGGCAGCGAGAAAGTACACGTCCTTTTTCAGCGAAGCATGTAATTCTTCGTCTGTAGGCGGTCCGTCACAGGATCCAACGACTAAGGCAAAGACAAGAAGGGGGAGGAATTTCAAAAGTTGTAGTTTCATCGGGAGGGATATTTAGCCCAAAGATAATAAGTAGTATCTTTGCCGGCACATTCTTTCTAGTCAAGATTACAAATGAAAACTTTACGCCAACTGGGAATTGTACTTTCCCTACTGATCACTTCCCTTACACTTACAGCACAGGAGAAGCGCTCTGCTTCAGATTCGTTGTTGCTTCATCCTGAGGAAATGAAGTACCTCAAAAACATCAAGCAACTCACTTTTGGAGGCAACAATGCCGAGGCTTACTGGTCTTTTGACGATAGCAAGTTGGTGTTTCAGTCTGACTTCGCGAAATGGGGAAATTCCTGCGATCAGATGTTTTACCTAGATTGGAAAAAAGACAATCTATCTAAAAACACCCCCACAAGGCTTAGCACCGGCTTAGGACGCACGACCTGCGCCTATTTTCTACCGGGCGATAAAACGATCGTCTATGCATCTACTCACTTGGTAGACCCAGCCTGTCCGCCCGTACCTGAGCGAAGAGCCGATGGCAAATACGTATGGCCAATCTACCCTAGCTTTGATATTTTCACGGCAGACATGAAGGGAAATATTCTTTCCCAATTGACAAAGGAGGAAGGCTACGATGCCGAGGCTACCGTCTCTCCAAAGGGAGATAAAATCGTGTTTACTTCCATGCGTACGGGAGACTTGGAGCTATTTACCATGAATATTGATGGTACAGGCGTCAAACAAATCACGACCGAATTGGGATACGATGGCGGAGCTTTCTTCTCTCCCGATGGAACCAAACTGGTATGGAGAGCCTCTCGACCACAGACCCCCGAAGCGATCCAAGAATACAAAGACTTATTAAAAGCGGGATTGGTGAAGCCTACCGACATGGAAATGTATGTGTCCAATGTGGACGGCACTGACACTCGCAAGATCACCAGTTTGGGCAAGGCCAACTGGGCACCCTTCTTTCACCCATCTGGCAAGAAGTTGATTTTTGCTTCCAACCACCAAACCCAACGCGGCTATCCCTTCAATCTGTTTATGATCAACCTAGACGGCACAGGTCTTACGCGAATTACCCACGACGGTACCTTTGATGCCTTCCCTGTATTTTCCAACAATGGCAAGTACTTGGTCTTTGCCTCCAACCGCAACAACGGAGGCACACGCGATACCAACCTATTTGTAGCGGAGTGGATTGGGGATTGATTTGGATTACCTACAGCTCTTCCAGTCGTTCAAGGTAATATTCTGCTTGGTCTATTAACTCCTGTTGGTTCCCCATTTTCTCCCAGGTACGGTAGACCATCCCGATGCGTGGATTTTTCTCGAGCAGTTCTCGGTTGCGTGCATGAAAGTGCCAATAAAGACTATTGAACGGGCAGGACCCTTCCCCCGTTTTTTTGTCCGCTTGGTAGGCGCAGCTGCTGCAGTAGTTGCCTTGCTTTTTGATGTAATTGGCCGAAGACACGTAGGGCTTGGTGCCGACGATGCCCCCATCGGCAAACTGGCTCATGCCTCTCGTATTGGTAATTTCTACCCACTCGATGGCATCGATGTAGATACCCAAGTACCACTGATCGACTTCGTCGGGGTGTATCCCCGCTAGCAGGGCAAAGTTGCCCGTCACCATTAGCCGTTGGATGTGGTGGGCATAGCTTAACTTCAATGATTGCCCGATGGATTGACTGAGGCAATTCATTTTCGTTTTTCCAGTCCAGAACCAATCAGGTAGCTTCCGTTCATGGCCGAAGAAGTTGAGCTGGGCGAACTCGGGCATTTTGGCCCAATAAATTCCGCGCATGTATTCGCGCCATCCGATGATTTGTCGGATAAATCCTTCCACTTGCGCAATGCCCACTTTATGCTGGTTGGCCCACCAATGGGCCTCCACGGCTTGGACCACTTCCAATGGAGAAAGCATCTTGCTGTTGAGGGAAAAGCTCAGGCGCGAGTGAAATAGAAATGGATCCCAGGTAGTCAGGGCATCTTGGTAAGCACCGAAATGCTCCAACAGTTCTTCGCAAAAGTAGGCCAATACTTCTAGGCTTTCCTGCCGAGAGGTAGGCCAAGGGAATTGCTCGGCATCAATGTTGCCAATGGTCTTAACGCCACTTTTTTCTAGCATGGCGCACAGTTCGTGTACCTGCTTGGAATGGGTATAGGCTTTTTTGAGGAGGCTTTTATCTTTTAAAGATTGCCTGTTGTCCTGGTCGTAGTTCCACTGCCCCGTGATGGGTTCTTTGCCATCCATGAGCACCTGGTACTTTTTGCGCATTTCCCGGTAAAAGGTCTCCATGAGAAAAGTCTTTTTGCCTTTGAAAAAGTCATTCAAAAACTCCCGGCTTGTAAGGAAGTGCTCTGTGTCCACCGCTTGGCAAGGGATGCCTAGGCTGGCGCAGGTGGATTGAAGGAGTTGGTCTAGCCGGAATTCGTCAGGAAGTTGGTATTCAAAACGGGTTATGCCTTCTTTTTCTATCAAAAGGGGAAGTTGAGCGGCAAGAGACTGCTGATTGTCGGGATCGTCTAAGCGGAGGTAGATCACCCGATGTCCTTGCTTTTGCAGGTCTTCCGCAAAGTGGCGCATGGCCAAAAAGAAGCCAACAACTTTTTGAACGTGGTGGTTGACGTAGTCAGTTTCTTGCCGCATCTCCATCATCAGGTAGCTGATATCGGGATCGGTGCTAGTAAACCAAGAATGCTGACTGTTGAGCTGGTCTCCCAGAATCAAGCGGAGGGTAATGGGCATAGAAAAGGAGCTTTATCTCTAAAGTCCTTTTTTGAAAAGAATGTTTGGCAATGTGGATAACTGACGGCTTTGCTGTTTGCGGTATTCCGAATTTCCCCTTAGAGGTCGATCGAAACCTGGTTGCGGAGGAGGTCCTCAAAGCGCTCTCTTTCCCGAATTAGAAAAGCCTTGCCTTCCCAAACGAGTACTTCTGCAGGGCGAAGTCGGGCATTGTAATTGGAGGCCATGGTAAAGCCATAGGCTCCAGCATTTTGGATGACCAGCAGGTCTCCTTCTTTCACCGTATTCAGTTCGCGCTGTGATCCTAGGGTATCTGTTTCACAAATGTAGCCCACGATGGTGTAGGTATGTAGCGCTCCGGTAGGATTGCTGAGGTTGTAGATGTGGTGGTAGGCATCGTACATCATGGGGCGGATGAGGTGATTGAGACCGGAATCTACCCCTAGAAAGTTTAGTGTTGGGGTTTCCTTGACCACCGTGGTCTTGACGACCAAGTAGCCCGCCTCGCTGACCAGAAATTTTCCTGGCTCTATCCAAAGCTCCAGTTGACGCCCGTATTTGGCACAAAAGGCTTGAAAGGCTTCACCCACAATACGTCCTACTTCTGCCACATCGGTGGCCTTGTCATCGGGATGGTAGCCCACCTTGAATCCTCCTCCAAAGTCTAAAAACTTGAGTTCTGGAAAGTGGAGGGCGGCTTCAAAAAGGACGTTTCCTCCCTTTAAAAAAACGGAAGCATCCAAGATGTCTGAGCCTGTGTGTAGGTGGAGGCCTACTACCGTGATCTGGTACTGCTGTACAAGTTCAAGGATTTGTGGAAGCTGTTCGATTGAGATTCCAAACTTACTGTCCTTGTGCCCTACGGAGATTTTCAGGTTGCCTCCCGCAAGAATGTGTGGGTTGATTCGAATGCATACAGGGACAGTGCTCCCGTAAGTTTGTCCAAATCGCTTCAAAAGAGGCAAGCTATCCAGGTTGATCATCACTCCGACCTGTACGGCTTCCTGGATTTCTGCAAAGCTCACGCCGCTAGGGGTGTACATGATTTCTGCAGGGGTAGATCCTGCAAGGAGGCCCAGCTTCACTTCCTCGATGGATACGGCATCTAACTCAGCGCCAGCTTTGCGGATGAGGCGAAGGATTCCCAAGCTCGAAAGGGCTTTGGTAGCATATTTTATTCGAAGGGGAACTGCAGCAAATGCTTGTTGAAGCGCATTGATTTGGTGAACAATTTTTTCTCCATCGTAGAGGTAGAGCGGGGTTCCAAATTGTGCAGCGAGGTCTTCTAGGGAGACGCCTTGAATGTGCGTGGGCTTGAGCACGTGTTGATTGGGTTAGAATAGGAAGGCAAAAATACCGAAACAATAAAAAGGAAGGCATAAAACCTTCCTTTTTTTGAGTATGTAATTAGAAAACCAACAAATTCGAACTGCTAGAATACGGTCAAAAAGGGGAATATGAAAGAAGATTCTTTAGATTACTCGTTAAAACATGTTAAGAGTGCCCCCTTCCCCCGCTATCCGCTTAATTTTGTAGCATGTCAAAGAGCAACATAACGTTGATTATTGTGCTGATGTCCCTAGCCAGCTTTGGCTTGATGGGCTTTCAATACTATTGGATACGAAATGCGATTCGAATCAATAAGGAACGCTTTGATCAAAATGCATTGCAAGCCATTGCCGGAACGGTAGCCGAATTGGAGAAAGGAGAAACCTCCGATGTGTTACTCAGCAAGTTGATCAAGGACCCCGCCTTGAAGGAGTCGATCTTCAAAAAAATTGATCCCATAGAATTGCAGATCAATACCAGGCGGTCCTACAGCCGCCTATCTATGGTGGACACCTTACTCATGGCGCCAGTACCTCAGGTAAGCAGCACCTTTCGTAGAATGTTGCTATCCAGAGGCTTGGATGTTACTATTTTATCGGAGCTGGAAAACTTTTTTGCATACATGACTCCGGAGGTGGCATCGGGGATGTTTACGCCAGATGAAATGCAAATTCTCCTTCAGGAAAAAGAAAGACAGCTCGAGTATTTAAACCAGAAGCAACGGTTTGCTGGAGAGTCAAGGCGTCCTTACAGGGGGATTGTGCCCCAATTTGATACTCAGGTAAATCTTTCAGATGATGCGCTGGACAAAATCCGCAAGACCAACATCAAGATTGAGTTGATGAATCAAGCGTTTTCTGAGCTTGCAGAGGGACAGCAAGCGATTATGGATCGTCTGGACACCGTACAGCTGCGGCGCCTGTTGAAAAGTCAGTTTGTAGTGCAGGGAATTACCGAAAATTTTGAACTTGGAATAAAGCCGGGTGAGGGCGGAAAACTAATTGGTATTGGGGAAATTCTTGACCCCCAAGTTTTGCTGCAAGAAGGGCTGCAGTCCAAGTTATTTCCCAATGATATTTTGGGCAATGACAACTTTATTTACGTGTACTTCCCGGAGAAAAGTAGCCACGTATTCCGACAGGTTTGGCTTCCAATTTCGAGTTCTATCTTCTTTATTTTGGTCATCATTTTTTGTTTTTACTATGCGATACGCATTATTTTGAAGCAGAAAGCCCTTTCTGATATCAAAAATGACTTTATCAACAACATGACTCACGAGTTCAAAACCCCTCTTGCGACGGTAAGTCTGGCGGTTGAGGCCTTGCAAGACCCGGAGTTGAGCAATCAGGACAAGTTTCGAACCCGCTACTTAGGAATCATCAAAGAGGAAAATAAACGCTTGGTGGGGCAGGTCGAAAAAGTGCTGCAAGCGGCTGCATTGGACCGAAATGAGTTTAAACTTAAACTAGAATCGATCCATTTGCCTGCCATGATTCAAGCTTGCATGGATCAGTTTGCCCTTCAAGTAGAAAATCGTGGAGGCAAAATTGAGTTCATCGGCGAAATGAATGATCCGCACATTGTAGGAGATGTTTTTCACCTGACTCACCTGTTCAATAATTTATTGGACAACGCAACTAAATATTCTCCTTCCAACCCTAGGATCACAGTGGCCGTAAAAGAACTGGGCTCGGAAATTCAAATCATCTTTCGAGATCAGGGAATTGGCATGAGCCGTGACGCGGTCAAAAAGATTTTCGACAAATTTTACCGTATTCCTACGGGCAATGTGCACGATGTAAAAGGGTTTGGACTGGGATTATCCTATGTTAAAACCATGATTGAGGCACATAAAGGAAATATTCAGGTTCAATCTGAACTTGGAAAAGGAAGTACCTTCACCATTAACCTACCTAAAAAATAATGAGCAAGGCGAAACTATTAGTTGTAGAAGATGACCCCAACTTGGGCGAGATCCTACAGGAGTACCTTCAAATGAAAGGGTATGACACCACGCTTTGTCGCGACGGGGAAGAGGGATGGAATAAGTTTAAGAAGGACAAGTTTGACCTATGCCTTCTGGATGTAATGATGCCTAAAAAGGATGGATTTACCTTGGCCAAAGAAATAAAGAAGGTACAGGAAGATCAGCCTGTTTTGTTTCTTACCGCCAAGAACCAAAAAGAGGATGTGATTGATGGCTTAAAAATCGGAGCAGACGATTACCTCACCAAGCCCTTTAGCATGGAGGAGCTGTTGTTGCGGATTTCCGCCATTCTCAAGCGCACACAAAAATCATCGGAGGTTAGCGCCCTTAAAACCTATTCTTTTGGCGACTTTTTACTGCACTACGACGAGCAGGTGATTGAAGGCCCTCAAGGAAAACACAAATTGACCTCCAAAGAAAACGAGTTGATCCGGTTGCTGGCTTCCGAAACCAACAAATTAGTTAATCGAAGCCATGCCCTCAAGCAAATTTGGGGAGACGATAGCTATTTCAATGCGCGTTCGATGGATGTTTACCTCAGCAAAATCCGAAAAATCCTCAAGGATGACCCCAAGGTACAGATCATCACGGTGCATGGAGAAGGATTTAAATTGATTGTGGGAGAGGCCTAAGCCCTCTTTTTAATTACAAAAGTTGTCCCAGCATCTTCCCGGTGCTGGGATTTTTGTTGGACTGGTGCTTAGGCGATGAGTTCGGCGCCGATGCCTGGACCTTCGGGAAAGGTGACTCCTTCAGGGTAGATGCGTACGCCCTTGGCAGGGTCTTTGGAGAGGAGCATGGCGCCGTCCATGTCCACGTAATCCAAAAGCGGGGCAATATGTGCAATCGCACTGATGCCAATGGAGGATTCGGTCATGCATCCCACCATGGTTTTCATCCCTAGCGATTTTGCATTTTGGATCATGCGGAGCGCAGGGGTAATGCCTCCAGCTTTGACCAACTTGATGTTGATTCCATGGAAGTGGCCCTGGCATTTTTCCACATCGGATTCGCTGATGCAACTTTCATCTGCGATAAGAGGGAGTTTGGAATGGGCAAAAACTTCGCGCATGCCGTCCAGATTATCTTTTCCCAAGGGCTGTTCGATAAATTCTACTCCAAGTTGGGCCAACTCTTCGGAATAGGAAATCGCTTGATCTACTGTCCATGCACAATTGGCATCCACTCGAAAAATGGAGCTGGTGTTTTTCCGAAGTTCACGTACGATTTCCAAATCCTGATTAGTACCGAGTTTTATTTTGTAGATCGGCCAGTTGACTTCCCGAAGTTTGGCGCACATTTTATCGACCGTATCGATTCCGATGGTAAAGTTGGTGGTTGGGATACGCTGAGGATTGAGGCCGAGGTATTCGTAGAGTTTTTTCCCCTGCTTCTTGGCGTACAAATCCCAGGCCGATTCGTCAAGGGCACATTGAGCAAAGGTATTGGTCCGAAAAATTTCCTTTCCCAGCTCCCACAAGTCTGTTGGGGTGGACCAATTTCCAGCCATTAGGATGGGGCGGAAGAGCTCTAGGCTCTCCTGCATATTTTCCAAAGTAATGCCATAAAAAGGGTTGGTGGTGGACTCCCCAAGTCCAAATATTCCGTCTTCTTCTAGTCTGACGACAAGCGTTTCCTGCTCCGCTCTGCTTTGGTGCGCAATGGTAAAGCGGTGTTTTAGGGGAAGGATAAGGCCTTGGAAATGCACCTTCATGGCAAGATTTTTTTGGGTTTGACAAAAATAGAAGGAATTATTGCAGTCCTTTCCCTAGTTTTAGTTTAAAATAGCCTAAAAATATGGAGATGCAGTTTGATGCACTAAAAAGACACTTTTTGAGCCTTGCACTTTTTCTTAGTTTGGGAATTACGGGGGCTTGGGCTCAGACCACTACCCCGCGACTGGGAATTTTGGAGTTAAAAAATGCCTTTGAAAAGTATCAGGAATTGTCAATTAAAGACCGGCGATTCACCCATGCTGATTTGCAGCCTTTGATCCAAAAGCATTCGGTACAATTTGAGGTGAATCCCTTGGGCAAGTCTGTATTAGGCAAATCCATTTCCTCCTTGGACTGGGGCTCAGGTGAAACCAAGGTCATGCTTTGGTCGCAGATGCACGGCAACGAAAGCACCGCAACTATGGCCTTGTTTGATCTATTTAATTTTCTGGAAGGTAAAGGAGATGGGTTCGAGGAGCTGAGAAAGTTGCTCAAATCACAGCTGCAACTTAAGTTTATTCCCATGCTCAACCCCGATGGGGCCGATGCCTTCAAGAGGAGGAATGCACTTGACATAGACCTAAACAGGGATGCGATTTCCCTCATTTCCCCAGAGGCGGTGATTCTGAAAAAAGCGCGTGATGACTTTGAACCAGAGTTTGGATTCAATCTCCACGACCAACAAATCTATTACAACGTGGTGAACACGCCCAAGCAAGCCACGATTTCCTTGCTTGCACCTGCCTACAACGAAGCGACAGACATTAATGACGTTCGCGGAAGGGCGATGCAAACAATCGCTAGCATGAATAGCCTTCTCCAAGAATTGATTCCTGGACAAGTGGGCAAATATGACGATGCTTTTGAGCCTCGAGCTTTTGGGGATAACATTCAAAAATGGGGAACGAGCACCATTTTGATTGAGTCAGGTGGATTAGTGGGTGACCCAGAAAAGCAAGAGGTGCGAAAGATCAATTTTATGCTACTCCTAGATGCCTTGTACACCATTGCTACCCGCGGCTATACGCAATACAGCACGGACCAGTATTTTGCTATTCCAGACAATGGGATTCAATTGATGGATTTAGTTATTCAGGAGATGCAAGTTCCGGTAAATGGCACCTGGTACCCGATAGATCTTGGCATCCGGAGAAGGGAGATCGAAGGCAAGGCGGGCTATTCTTTTGCGGGATCTGTAGAAGACCTTGGAGACATGCAGATTTTCTTTGGACTAGAGACTTTAGACGCCACAGGGCTACAGTATAAAGAAGGGAAAGTGTATCCAACGCCTTTTGAAAGCGTAAAAGAGCTGAGCGTCGAAAAGGCGATGGAACTCTTAGGCCAAGGATACCTAGCGATACAAGTCAAAAAAGATGCTGCGAAAGCGATCCATGGACTTCCGCTTGTGGTCTTGAAGTCGGCAACTACCTATTCAGGAGGCTGGACTACAGGGGCTACTCCCAACTTTTTCTTGACCAAAGACGGTAAATACAAATATGCCCTAGTGAACGGATACTTGATTGACTTAGATAGAATTCCTAAGGAAAAATTCCGAAACCGAATCTATTGATAACTCAACGAACGTATTCACCATAAGTATGAAAAGCAAAGAAAAGGGGGTTGGCCTTCACCCCAGAAATATCCATCAAGGGCGTTACGATCTTGATGCCTTGGTGAAGACCTTACCCGAATTAAGTCAAATTATTTTTGAGAACGATTACGGGCAGCAGAGCCTAGACTTTGCCAACCCGATCGCAGTAAAGCTGCTCAACAAAGCCTTGCTACTTCAGTACTATGAGTTGAGCTACTGGGATATTCCCCAGGGATACCTTTGTCCTCCGATTCCAGGCAGGGCAGATTACTTGCATCATGTGGCAGACTTGCTTGCTCGAGATCATGGCAAAAAATTACAGCTGGGGGAAGGAACTCAAATTCTAGACCTTGGCGTTGGTGCCAACCTGATTTATCCCATCTTGGGAACCTCCTTGTTTGGGTGGAACTTTGTAGGGACAGAAATTGATCATAAAGCGCTTTCCAATGCTGCAGCGCTTATTGCGGCCAATCCAAGAATGGAAGGTAAGGTGTCCTTGCGATTCCAGGCAGATGCCCAGCGGATTTTTGAGTCGGTGGTTGAAGCGGAAGATTTTTTTGAGGCATGCATTTGTAATCCTCCCTTCCATGAGTCTGCCGAAGTAGCGCTGCAAGGAAGCAAGCGAAAAATCAAAAACCTGAAGGGGCTGACAACTGCAAATCCAGTATTGAATTTTGGGGGTCAGGCAACCGAGTTATGGACAGTTGGAGGGGAAATTGGATTTATTGGACGAATGATTCAGGAGAGTGTAGCCGTTCAAACGCAGGTAGGCTGGTTTACGGTATTGGTTTCCAAAGGCACTCATCTTTCCTACTTCCAAGGACAACTTGAAAAAGCAGGAGTAAAGTCTCAGCGCGTAATCGAAATGGGACAAGGAAATAAGCGGAGTCGAATTTTGGCTTGGAGTTTTCTCCGTTAATCCACTTTAGAAAAAACACTTCACGCACATTTTCCATGGAGATCCGTGTGAAAAAAGAAGTTCACGCAGATAACCACAGAAAAGGGAGCGCAGATTTTTCAATTAAGGGGCCGGTATTCTTCACCGATTGATCAGCGGGTTTTTTCCGTGTAGATCCGCGTGAAAAAATAGGTTCCCGCAGATTTTTAAGGAAAAGGAGCCGCAGATTTTTCAATTAAGGGGCCGGTATTCTTCACCGTTTGATCAGCTGTATTTTTCTGCGTAGATCCGTGTGAAAAAAGAAGTTCACGCAGATTTTTAAGGAAAAGGAGCCGCAGATTTTTCAATTAAATGCCCGATTTCAGCACCAATTGATCAGCGGTATTTTTCTGCGTAGATCAGCGTGAAAAAAAAGGTTCCCGCAGATTCCCCCAGAAAAGGTTCCCGCAGATTTTTCAATTAAATGCCCGATTCAGCACGAATTGATCTGCGGTATTTTTCTGTGTAAATCCGCGTAAAAAAAGGGTTATGGAGATTCCCGGAGAAAAGGAGCCGCAGATTTTTCATTAAGCGCCTGTTTTCAGCACCAATTGATCAGCGGGATTTTTCCGTGTAGATCAGCGTAAAAAAAGAAGTTCCCGCAGATTCCCGGAGAAAAGGTGACGCAGATTTTTCATTAAGGGCCTGTTTTTAGCACCAATTGATCAGCGGGATTTTTCCGTGTAGATCAGCGTAAAAAAAGAAGTTCCCGCAGATTCCCGGAGAAAAGGTGACGCAGATTTTTTAATTATGTGCCTGATTTCAGCACCAATTGATCAGCGGTATTTTTCCGTGTATATCAGCGTGAAAAAAGAGTTTCCCGCAGATTTTTTAAAAGAAAAGGGAACGCAGATCAGCGGTAGTTTTCTGTGTTAATCTGCGTGAAAAAACGATTTATTTCTTGGCTAGCCTGTGGAAAACTTCCAGGTACTGGTCTGTTACCCGATCCCAAGAGTACTTCTCAGTAAGGCCTTGACGCGCAGTTTTCCGTAACTCCTGAAGTTCGGTAGCTCCGGATTCGGCTTTTTCTACGAGTTGCTGTACCGCCAAACTCGTTTTTTCGAAATACCAACCATGCTTTCCGTTTTGGAGCATCTCCTGGTTGAAGGGTGTATTTAAGGCGAGAATGGCAGAGCCATAGCCCAAGGCTTTCAGCATGGCCGGGTTGGTGCCTCCAAATTCATGCCCATGAAAATACGCGTAACAATGCGAATAGAGTGAAGCAAGTACTAGTGGGTCGGTGACATAGCCGGTAAACAGGACGCGGGGTCCCTCCATCTTCTTTACTTGTTGGACCCAGGCATCCGAAAAAGGAGCGTCACCCACAATGACGAGGGGCTTGTTTGATTTGGATTGAAGGAATCCTTCGATAATCAAGTCGGCATTGTTGTCCGGAATCAAACGCCCCACAATCAGGTAATACTCCCGAGAGTGGAGGTTCCAAGTTTGCAATGGACTGTCCTCTACATCCTCCTTGGGGTTGGCCCCGTAGGCAATCACGACCGAATCTTTCCGAAATTCTTCCAAGTATACTCTTCGCATCTCATCGGAATCGTTGATGATCTGGTCAAAAGAGCGGGTAGTCATCTTGGAGGCCCATTTAAAGTATCGTGCTCCCCAGCCTTTCCACTTGGGACGAAGCCACTCGAGGCCGTCCACGTTAATGGCTGTGGGCTTCCCAAAAATCCGAGCAAGCCATCCGAAAGGGCCATTCCCAGAATTGACCACGAAAATCACATCCACATCCGAAAAGCAGGCATGCAACATGGAAAAAAAAGTATGGCTCAGCTGCGTGAGGCTTTTGGTTTCAAGAGCAGGCGTGTAGATGCACTCGATGCCATTGACAAATCGGGGGCGTGTGGGAAACAAGGATCGGTGGTTGTAGACCCGCACTTGCACTCCTCTAGCTTGCAAGCGCTCTCCCAATTCTTTTACCAGGGTATCGTAGCCTCCATAGACATAGGGGTAGCCTTTGGCGCCCATGATTGCTACTTTTAAATCAATAGGTGACGGCTTGCTTACCATTTCTCACGCATTTTTTGATAAAGTCTATTCCTATCTCTTCAAAATTTCTTTAAAGGCCTGTTCTAAAGATAGAAAAAACTTCTCCGCCGAAAATTCCTGCAACCTGATTCTCCCTTTTTCTCCCAATTCCTTTCTTAGATCAGGATCATCTCCCAAAAGTTTCATGGACTGGATTAATGATTCCTCCTCATTTTTTTCCAAAATCAAAGCAGCATCACCCGCCACTTCCATCAAAGCCCCCTGTCGTGAAATGATGACGGGCAGCCCAAACGAGAATGCTTCCAATACCGGCAATCCAAACCCTTCATTTGTGGAAGGGAAAACATAGCCCAAGGCATGTTGGAAATAAGACGCCAATTGCTCTTGGCTTACATATCCTGTGAAATCAACTTTCTCAGTCAATCCCAGCGTGGTGACCAATTCAACCAAATGATCGTAATCGTCTAAAGTTTCTCTCGGACCTCTTTGTCCGACTAGCACCAAACGGTGGCTTTCATAGCCCTCCATTTTTGTAAGTTTATCAAATGCCTGGATTAGCAAACCCAGGTTTTTTCTTTTCTCCAATACCCCGACATGAAGAAAATAGGCTGCTTGTGTGGTCGATTTCAAATCCGATAGGGCTAAGCTTTCTGAAAGCCCAGAAGCCTGATAAACCACTTGAATTGGAATAGACTTGAATGGAGGCAATTGGTGCAATCGCATTTTAGAAAACTGGGTTATCGTGATGATCTCCCCATTTTTTTGCAATCCTTTTTCTAAAAAATAGAGGTAATACTTCAGCCAAAGACGTTGGTAATGTTCAGGCGTATCCCAAAAACAGGTGTCATGAACGACGGAAACTTTTTTCCCCTTAGCGAAAATCGGACTTAAAATGTCAGGACTGAAGACGATTGCTGCTTGGTGGTAAGAAGAGAGTATCGGCAATACCACCTGTTTTCTGAAGAAATAGAGCAGCTGAAAAAAGATGTTTTTCCACTTGGCTGTTTTTCCGCGAAAGAACTGATTCTGCTTTACTTTCTGATAATTCGGGCTGATGATATACTCAAAATCGCTGTTGTTTTTTTTGAGAATCTCATCGCAAAGGGTAACTATATAGGTTTTGATCCCTGTTTGTGCCACATACAGGTAAAATACATCCACCACTACTTTTGGCCTATGCTTCTTCATTTTTGATTTTGGAGTATTCGTTCATGGCATACCCTACCATCCACCAAGTGATCCAATTTACATAGGCAAACAGCTCTGCGTTGGATGTGAAAAGGGGCAATAAGAGCCCTGTTTTCACAGCCGCAGCTGTAAATGCAATTCGTGCCGTCATGACGTTTTCAGTTAGTCTGAAAACCCGAATAGACCGGCTTATGGAAAACCCTAAAAGAAGGATGTACAAAAACATTCCTAAAAATCCCAGCTGCACCCCATAGATTAGGAATTGGTTTTCCCCTCCGATCCGGGCTTCATCGGTGACACTACCGGAATTGCCACTCATGGCCAATCCGACGCCCAAAGGATTTTGGATCATGGATTCGAGGGCAGTTACCCATTCCAACACATGGCCTACGCTTGATGCATTTTGGAAGGTTAGGGTATCGATCACGAAATAATAGAAGTCTTCAGAGGCAAAGAATACGACGAAGATGACAAATGCTGCGACTAAACCGAAACCAAATAGGATCAACCGATAAAGCTTAAAAATCACTGCAATAAAAAATAACATGATAAAAAAAGCTCCAAATGCAGACCTTGAACTCGAGAAAAACAGACTTCCCATGGAGCAGAGCATGACTAGAGTGTAGGGGAAACTTTCTTCTCTTTTGGAGGTCAAAAACCAGATTAGCCCTGCCGCAAAACCTAAAAGTACGGAACTGGCCAACTCCAAAGGATCTGCAAAAAACGAGGCCAGTCTCTTGGTCATGGCTTGGGTTTCGAAGGTCCAGGATAGACCAAAATTACCAGAGGGCACCATATCGTATATGCCATAATTGAAAAGGGCATACCCCGTGAAGGTTTGTAAGTGGGAACCGATAAATGCTTCCAGGAGATTGACCACGAATGCAGAAAACGTAATCACAAAAATGATCTGAAACAATCTTTTGACTTCAAAATCCTCGAAATTGGTGTTTCTACCCACGAAAAACACCAGGCCAGGAATGAGTATATTTTTGAAGTAAAGGGCTTTTTCTACAAAACTGGGCTCTCCTATGGGTAATAAAAGAAAAATAAATGCCAAGCCAATAAATGCCAATAAGAGCCATTCCACTGTTTGGAAGCGAATGGGATACTCAAAAATCTTTCGTCTGTAGAGTACAAAAATCAGCACAGATCCGATGACCACCAAGTCCTTGGCCACCTGGAAGAGTGTGATTGGTAGTTTGGAATTTGTTGCCTGAAATAGAATGCTTAAAAAAGTAGTATGAAAGGGGAGGTAGGCCGCCAAAAAAAACACCAGATACTCCCACTTTCCTTTGAAGACCATGGCCTTCAGCGTGAAGTGCAGCAGCAGCGCATAACCCAAAAGTGATAAAATAAAAAGTGTTTGAGCGATCAATGCAGTTCAGGCTTTTGACAGATCAAGGTCACTGTAAACCTCACAGGGCACCTTCCCTTGACTTTTATACCCCTGAATATATTCAATAAAAACGTACTTTGCTCAATGCCGATGATCCAGTCTGTCTTTATCCTGTTGTTTTTAAACGTACTGTATTTGAATTTTGGGATGGGGAGGACCGTTCGAAAATTGAAAAACCCGGTTTCGGTCAACGCTCCCACCATCTCATGAAAAGAGGACTCATTGAGATGCCCCCCTTGTGCTTGAATCCGTCCCGAGCTGGAATTATCCATAATCCGAGTGACATCCATCGGCCCAAAAAGTCGATTTGGCATCACCAAGATGAATTTTCCTCCGGGCACCAAGCTTTCATAGACTGAGCGAAGATGATCCATCAAATCCAAGGGCGAAAGGTGCTCGATGACATTGTCTGAAAAGGCCAGTTCAAATTTTTCTTCGGTTCTGAAATTGATGATGCCGGAGGAAATGAACTTGATACTCGGATGATTTTTGAGGGTTTCGGGAATAAAGACATCCACTCCAGTAAGCTTTTTATAAGGAATCTTCTTTTGGATGTTCATTAGAAAATATCCTTCACCACAACCAAAATCGATGATGGATTTTCCTTTCAGCTCTTTTTCAAAAAGGGTAACCTGTGGATCTTTGGTGGCTATTCTTTCTTCAAGCGAACTATCTTCCTTTGCTGTTCTGCCGTAAAATTGAAGGAGGTTGGAATAGAATTCATCGTATAAGCCCTCTCTTTTTTTGGCATCTTCCTCCTGAACCAACAATTTATGGTAATGATTTTCAAGCTTAAATGCCTCTTCAAGGACTTCAGGACTCAACCCGCTTTCTTTGGAGTAAGCTTCAATATCTGGGAATAATGTGGTGTTGGGACTTTTCATTAAATGGGTTTCATTTGGAAAAAAGACCTTCATAATGTCCTTTCAAAATTGCATTTACTTTTTGGAACCTACCTCTTAATCCCAAATACAGAATGAAGGCAGCATTTTTTAGAGTTTGGTACAACAAACTTAATACAAAGGATACTGGATTTGAGTGGCTTCGGATTAAAAAGAGGTGGTTTCTAGTCCGGTAATAGTGGAGGATTGGAGGAATGACGCCTTCTTTGGTTTTGATTTTTTTGGAGGATCCTCCCGCGACATGGTAAATTTTGGATTGAGGAAGGTAACGAAGTCGGAACCCTGATTTTTTGATTCGAAAGGACCACTCAACATCTTCGTAGTAGGCAAAAAACCGATTGTCCAACATTCCCACTTGCCTGATTACTGCCGATTTCACAAGGATGGCACATCCCGTAATCCAAGGCGTATCTTTTTCCTGATCAAATTGCCCTTCATCTAGTTGCCCTAAGCCAATAGACCAAGTCATTTCCAACACCTTGAAATATCCACCCCCCGCATTCCATAGTTTGTCCCGTTCCGCTTCAAACATGATTTTGGGTTGCACCGCGCCATAATCTGGGTTTTGTTCTAAAAAAGAAACCAATGGATCCAGAAAGTCAGGTTCTACAAGGGTGTCATTATTTAGCAAAAGCACCTGATCAAAAGAATGGTCTAATGCCCACTGTATACCAAGGTTGTTGCCTCCTGTAAATCCAACGTTGTCAGGGCTGGTAAGTAACTCAATCTCAGGAAATTCGGATTTCAATCTCTTTCCCGAACCGTCTATCGAACCATTGTCCACCAAAACAGTTTGAAAATTGAAGTATCGCAGTTCTTTTAGGGATTCCAAGCAAGCCTTTGTTAGGGCATAGCCATTCCAGTTGACGATGATGACGGCTACTTTAGGCTGGCTGTTGGGCTCCGTGCTAACTTCTTCCAAATTTTCTCTGAATTGAGTCATCTCACCGTCTTTTTCAAGCTGCATTGGGTTTACTAGTTTTTAATATAGCAAAAATCAATGGCCGATTATACACCCAATTTAAAACGCAACAGATTAAAAAAACCACGATTTCGGTAGATAACATGGCATAGCAAAGTCCAATCGCCCCATAGTGGCTGGTAAGAAAGATTGAATTGGAAAGCATAAATAAACCCATCATCCAGGAAGATTTGAACATCAGGTTGTTTTGGCCATTGACAAGAAAAATGACCACATTCATGATATTGAGGCAAGCCAAAAATGGGATAAATGCTAAAACCCGCAAATAGGAGATGGAATCTACAAATTCCCCTTTTGAAAATATTTGGATGATGAAGGGTGCCAGCCCAAATACAGCCAAAGAAACAGTTAACCCTAAAGCAAAAGCGACGAAACTAACCTTCTTTAGGTAGCTTATAAAAGCACTCAAATCTTCTTTCAGCAGCTTTGAAGCATTGGGAAAAATAGAATGGATGACCATAGCAGGAAACATTCGAAGCACCATGGAGATCCTTTCTGCAAGACTGAATAGGCCTAAGGTAGTGGCGGAAGCAAAAAAACTCAATATAACCAATGCCCCATTGATAGAGAAATGGGTCACAATATTGGATAACAAAAGCAGTCCTGTATTTTTTAATAAGGTAAATAGCTCGAGGAATCGTGGTTTGTAAAATTTGATATCCAAGGCATAATGGATGTAAATCAGCAACAGGATATTGATGCTTAATCCTGAGGCTCCTAGGATGAAGTTGACCCATTTGGACTGTTCCGGATCACGGATAAAAAGGACGATGCCCAATAAATAAAGTAATTTGCTGAAGACGTTGGCGATGGAAATTAGCTTCATTTTTTCCATCCCTTGAAAAAACCAGAGCGGAAAGGTGGCTTCTGAAAAGAGCAGAAATACGGATAATACTAAAATGGTTTGGTATCCTTGGAAGAGACTCAGGCCGTAGGCTCCGATTAGGATGAGGACCGTGGAAAAAACGGCCAGAAGGATTTTGGCTGAAAACACATTGGAAACCAACTGCGAAAGCGCTTCCTTATTGGATTGATTGAGGGCCACTTCTCGTGGGGCATTCAAGTTAAACCCAAAGCCTACTAAAATATTGAATACAATAATTACGGAAAAGGATAAGTTGACCCATCCAAATTGTTCTGCCCCGATACTTTGAATCAGGAGGGGCATGGAAATGAGGGAAATCAAAATCGTGGAGGATTGAATCAATGCCAGAAAAAGAAAGTTCTGGAGAGATTTATTCCGGACAAAATTCCCAAAAGGGATCAACAGATTCATTTTATCAAACATGGAAGCTTTGGTTTAGACTTCCTGCAAATGCTTTTGGTAGATTCTTCTCAGATATAGAAAGCTAAGGGCTAAGAAACCGAAGATGATGGCCCCATAAACGATTCCCTTCACCAAACGAATTTCAGATCTTTTTAAGGGCAGCTTGGGAGAATCAATCAATTGAATTAATGGGGTGTTGATGCGGTGGTTGATTTTAGCCATCTCCAGATTTTTCACAATTTCTTCAAAAACAGCAGCGCTAGTTTGAACATCAACTTGTTTGCGGCGCCCATTGACTGTGGCGGCACTCAGCAATGGGTTGGCATTGGGAACGCGATCTTGTTCGGCAGCCAAGGTGCCGAGACTTGAATCTAGAATTGCTCGAACCGAGTCTGCCTGAGTTTGTAAAATACGGAGGTTTTCCCCTGTTTTTTTGGTCTTTGTCTCCAAGTAAAAGGTATTCACCTTGCTTACCAGCGTTTCGTTGAAAAGCTTAGCATACCCCTCATCTTTGGAAGAAACAGTCACCTGAATAATACTCAATTTCCGATCCGGTTTGACTACTGCCAGCTGTTTTTCTCGGATGATTTTGGCGATTTCCTTGATTACTGAGTCTTGCTTGACCCCATGGTTCTCCCTGGAAGAAGAAAAAGTCAGCGTAGCTAAATCGATTCTGGAGGCCCATTTGTTTTCCAACTCTTCGAATTCAATAAACCGATCGATCAATAAACGCTCTTTGTCAAAGGGACTCAAGAGTGTTTCTTCTAACATCCGGTCTGAGCGGTACAGCTCCATGATGTTATCCCCTTGAAAAAGGCCATTCGTGCCTCCTATGCCACCCAAATTAACACCAAGAAGGCTTGCAATCCCTGACATTTGACCAATTCCTCCCATTCCTTCTTCCTCCAAAACGAAAGAAGTTTCAGCATGAAAAACAGGGTCTTTTAGTTTAGAATATCCAGCGCCCATCCCAGCTCCTAGGACGAAGGATATCAGGAGAACTTTCCACTTGGAGCTAAAAAATACTACCCAATTGATTAAGTTTTGTACCACCTCTTTCAAGGTGAATTGGGAGGCTGAAAAATGTGAGTTTCCGCTCATTGGAATTACTGTTGGTTGATTTGAGAAAGAACCAATGCCAAGGTGGCCAGTCCAGTGGTGACGCCTACCAATTCGCCTAGACGAATTGGGATCTTAGGTCCTTTACTTGGAATAATCACTTCAGCTCCAGGCTCCACGACTGGGAAGCTTCGAACTCCAAAGAACCCTTTTGTTCGTTTAACTGCCCCATTTGCATAGACTACATAGGTTTGCTTGCGGTTGGCTCTTCGATCAAATCCACCTGCTCCATTGATGTAAAACCGAAGGCTACGGCCTTGCTCGTGTCTTAAGGTAGTTGGATAGACTACATCTCCTCGCATACGAACGGTTTGCAAGAGCTTGGGTACATTGAGAATATCGCCTTCTTCGAGCACCAAATCTTCCTCAGAACCAGGATTGGCAAGGATTTTTTCCAGGTTGATGGCAACGGCCTCTGTTTCCTTGAATTTAACCGCTACGCCAGGGGTTTCTGCAGCAATTTGATCTAACGACTCTCGTTTGGCATTATTGGCAGTGGAATCCGTTTTCGCCACTTTTTCGGTTGGAAGGTCTCTGAATAGACGAATAAGGAGTTCTTCTTGTGCCTCAGGATTGGTTGGATTCTCCTTAAGTAGAACGCGTAGTGCTTCCAAATTTTTCTGTCTCCGCACTTGCTCAGACTCCGTGTTGAAAAACTCTGTTTTACGAATCAAGGTAGCGCCTTTGGTGTAGGCAAATTGGTTTACTCCCCCAGCTCTTTTGATCAAATCAGAGATCCGGTCTACACTAGTTTGAATCGCAAAAATTCCTGGAGAATTGACCTGCCCTTCTACTGACACAAGGCGCTGCATCGTAAAATTGGCACGCTTTCGTACAATCACCTGATCGAATGGCGCCAAGGAAATCGCATTCGGGTTGAAGGATAAGTCTGGATTGATGGAAGTGGTAATGATATCCGATAGCGTTCCTGAATCTGAATCTTCCAGCCTTCTGGCAATTTCAATGTCTTTTATGTTGGCAGATTCTTGCAAGCCACCGGCGATAAGAATCAATTCTTCAGGCGTCATTCCTGCCGCATAAGGATAGGTGCCCGGACGTTTTACCTCACCCAAAATCTGGATGTAGCGTTCGTTTTGAACGTCATAAATGCTAGAAATACGGATTACATCTTCACGTTGTAAGACCACATCTTCTTGGCGGCCTTCTAATACCGCTTGAAGATTTACTTCCAATACTTCTGAACTGAGGTCTCCTTTGGTTCGCAAGATGCTAGCTCGCTGCGTGTAGGCATCGCCTTTGAGGCCATCTGCATTTTTAATAAGTTGAGTTAGCGTAAGCCCTTCTGTTAATGAAAAAACTCCTGGTCTAAACACTGCTCCTTTAATTTGAATTCGGTTGGTGTAGCGGTCGATAATCCTTCCTACAGTAACCTCATCTCCTCCCTTCAGGTTAAAAAGCCCGAGTTGGTTTTGATATACATCCGAGATGGAGCGTTGATTGCCAGTGATGCGAGAGATGGAAATGCGATCCTTAAAAGCCAAGTCTGTAAATCCACCTGCAAAGCGAAGGATGTCTTCTAGGTTGTCCTCTGGTGTAACCTCAAAAACCAAGGGGCGCTTAACTTCCCCCATCACCTTCACTCGAGCAAGATAAGGGTTGACCAGGATCACATCTTGATCTTGGAGCTGCACATCCAAATTGGCTGTTCCATTGATGAGTAGGTCATACACATCAATTTCAGCGATTTTTTTATTGTTTCGGATGAGCTGGATGGCACGGAGGGTTCCTTTATCTGAAGGGCCTCCTGCCGCATAGAGCGCATTGAAGACCGTGGAAAAAGCACTCAAGGTGAAGGTTCCAGGCAGACGAACCTCATTCAAAATGTGCACCTTGATGGTTTTGACATTCCCAAGCGTGACTTGAAAAAAGGTGCTAGGATTGGATCCACTAAGTCCTGTATAAAAGGCAGCCACTCGATTTTTGATGATTCCTTCAGCTGCTTCAATGGTTTTTCCAGAAACCGCGATCAAGCCGATGTTATCCAATAAAATGGAACCTTCTGGGTTGACGGTTGCCTCGTAATATTTCTCAGATTGTCCGTAGATATCCACATAGATGAGGTCTCCTGGTCCAAGAATGTAATTTTTGGGAGTGGCCTGGTTTAAGCTAGGCTCAAAGCTTAGTTTTCGATTCTTTTGAAAAAATAAGGTACTCCCAAAAAGCAAGGAATCCGCTTTTTCCTCTTCCATCAACTCCTGTGTTTCCATCAGGCCTCTGGTGATGTCATTGATGTCTACCTGTTCGCGAGCAGCTCTTTTTGATACATTCGTGGATCTTGACTTGCTGGAACCTTCAGCCAAGCCCTCAATTCTGTTTCGAAGCTTTTCAACTTCCCCCGAAGGCATGCCCCGCATTTGTGCCATCATCAAGAAATCCGTGCTGCTTAGCCCCGCATCTTGCGCGCGCTTCACGAGTTCCTCGATTTGATCATCACTAAGTTGATCTACTCGTATGGTGTTGAGGTCTACATTTTGCTGCGCAAAAACGAAAGTTGGAGCAAAGGCCCAGAAGCAAAGTAGTACTAAAAAGTTGGTAAATTTGTGAAAAGACTTCATCGTGAAAATGGAATTCCTTAGGGTGTAGAAGAATCTAAAGGATAAAAATCCGTTTAATTCTTAATTATACCAAATGTATGGGCAGATTTGAGCGAAAGAGCCTGACTTTTAACCGCTGATTTCAAACTAATTATCTTAAAAACTCAAGGCAATTGGAGCTGTAATTAGAGGCGAAAGCTTCCGTGTTCTGTAGAATTGTTAGGGTTTCTTTAACTTGCCAAAAAAACAAATTCATGTATATCCGCATCTTCGTCCTGCTATTGGTTACAGTGCTTTTTTCCTGTCAATCATCGGACAGCACCTGTACCCTAGATGAAGATCGGCTAGAAGGCCGTGTGGACTTGACTATTCAGCGCTTGGAACCGGCTTTTTTTGGAGCAGAAACCAAGGAGGAGATGCTTACTTTATTGGCGCAATATCCAGAAGTAACGTCCAAAGCCCTCGGCATAGACGCTTATCCGAATATGGATTCTTTGGCGGGGGATCTTGTACGCCTGCATCAAGATTCGGCTATGCAAGAATTGAATAAAGCCGTGGCCAAGGAGTTTGCCAATCTATCGGATGTTAAAGTAGAGTTAGAGCAAGCTTTTGCCTACTTAAAAAGCTATTATCCCGACTTCAAAGAGCCCAAAGTGTATACCTACGTATCGGGTTTTGGATTTGACTTGATCATTGATGAAGAAGTGATCGTGATTGGGCTAGATTATTTTTTGCCCAGTGACCACGCTTTCCAACCGGATATTCCCAGGTACCTTGCCTCGCGATACGAGCGCAAATACCTCGTTCCCATGATTGTCTTAGCCATTTCTTCCCGTTACAATGAAATTGACCCCAAAGAAAATACGCTCTTGGCCGAAATGGTTTACTATGGCAAGGCCTATCATTTTGTCAAATCCATCTTGCCTTGCACGGACGACCAATACCTGATTGGCTACACGCCCGAACAAATTCAGGCCTGCTGGGACAATGAAGACATTATTTGGGCACATTTTATTGAGAACGAATTGTTGTTCGAAACCAATCCATTCGAAATCCGTAAATACATCGGCGAAGCTCCGGCAACGGATGCAATTAGCGCGGATGCCCCTGGCAGAATTGGGCGATGGATAGGATGGAATATTGTAGAAGAATTCGCGGTTCAGCAGGATCTCGCCTTACCGGAGCTGATGCGCGAAGCGGATGCAAAAAAGTTGTTTAAAGATTCTGGGTACCGACCACGCAATGCTTCTGAAAAATAGGGTTTAGCCCAGCGTCTTTCAGGCCTTATCCGCGTTTTTTTGCATTTTTTCAAAATGTTTGCAAAGCGCTGTGATTCCACAAACACTGCATTTGGGACTTCTTGCTAGGCAAGTGTAGCGTCCGTGAAGAATCAGCCAGTGGTGGGCCCTGTGAATGTGCTCCTTGGGCAAATGCTTGACCAATTGCTTTTCAACTTCTAGGGGAGTCTTGGCGGTTAAAGGCACTAGCCCCAAGCGCCGTGATACCCGATACACGTGCGTATCTACTGCCATATTGGGTTGTTGCCAAACGACAGAGGTAATCACATTGGCGGTTTTTCTTCCTACACCAGGCAATTTGACCAACTCTTCTACGGTGGAGGGGACTTCTCCTCCAAAATCCTCCAGTAGCATTTTACCTAGTCCGATGAGGTGTTTGGTTTTGTTGTTGGGGTAGGAAACGGATCGGATGTAGGGAAAAAGTTCGTCAAAGTGGCTTGTAGCCAGGTGGGCAGCCGTTGGAAAGTGCTTGAATAGTTCACGTGTCACGATATTTACCCGCTTATCGGTGCATTGAGCTGATAAAACAACCGCTACGAGCAACTGAAACGTGTTTTCGTACTCAAGCTCAGTTTCTGCAACCGGCATATTTTCAGAAAAGTGCTGAATAAAGGCTTCGTATCGCTGTTTTTTGAGCATGGAATCTGGTGAGGTTTACTTGACTTCTAAGTTAGGAAGGGCGGCCTATTTCTTGGCCTGATGTCGAAAATTAATTTCAGAATAGACTCGTAGGGGTACTTTGGGGATGACTTTTTAGTTCCGAATTCGCCATTCCTTCGGGTAATAGTTGTTTGCCCGATTGCCTAAATTCTTAATCCATCCTAAGGGTAGTTTCTGGTAAGTCAGTAGGACCCATCCCATGGGGAGCTCTGCAAAGGATTGTTCCTTTTTTCGTAAAAAATCCAAGGCTTCCTCCACAGTAAGTTCCTTTTGGGGAAACCCATTTTTGGGAAGGGTAGAGAGGGCCCATTCATGACTAGGAATCCATTCTTTTTGGTGTTTTTTCCCTAGTTCCACTCCGAAATAACGTACACTTAGCACCTGAGCCAACTTTTCTAGTTCTTGGGTATAGCCCCCATGCATTCGAAAGTAGGCATCCTGCAATAGGTAAAACTTGCCCGTTCCATCGCCACCAACTTCTTGTTCAAGTACGGTAGCCTCTTTTTCTCCCACGCGCTTGAGGCTGTGGTGTTTGAATTCTTTGGTGGTCGGAGCTACTTGTGAATAGGCTCCTTCTGGTCTTCGCAAGACCGTGATGAAAAACCCCTCTCCCGCTACCTTGTGTGGGAAAAAGCGGTATCCAAAAAAGGTTTCTTCTTCGAAAATCACCTGCGTTTCGACAATTCCCCAACTCGGATCTAAGGCGATTCGTACGGGCTCAAAAGCAAATTCCTCAATTAGGAACCGAAGGATCTCTTCATTCTCTTTTTCGTTAAAGGTACAGGTAGAATACAAAAGGTAACCTTCGCCTTTCACGAGCTCCCCCGCTTTATCCACAATACGTTTTTGTCGAGCGGAACATAAGGACACATGTTCGGCTGACCATTCCTCACGAGCCAAAGGGTCTTTTCGGAACATTCCCTCTCCAGAGCAGGGAGCATCCACGAGTACCAAATCGAAAAATCCTTCCAAAGGACCGAAATGCTCCGGATCGTTGTGCGTAACTACCGTGTTGCCAAGGCCCCACTTGATCACATTTTCCTTTAATATTTGAGCCCGAGAAGCAATGACTTCATTGGCTACAAGCAATCCTTCCTCTCCCAAATAGCTAGAGAGCAAGGTGCTTTTCCCGCCAGGGGCAGCAGCCAAGTCCAGGTATATTCCTTTTTGTATTTTCTGGGACTCTAGGACATGAGAAATAAACATCGAGGAAGCTTCCTGCACATAGTAGGCCCCAGCATGGAAGGTTGGATCCATTGTAAAGCTGGGTCGCTCCTCCAAAAAATACCCGTCTTTAGCCCAGGGAATCGGCCGCCTTGGGTAGGGTAACTCCGCAAACTTCCTCTGGTTGAGCCGAATGGATGTTTGCGAAGGCAGCGCTAATCCGTCCTTAAAAAGGGCAAACTCTTCGGGTCCAAGTAGTGCCAGCATTTGAGATTCAAATGCTTCTGGAAGTTGATTTTCGGCCATCTTACAAATATAGCGGATATCTGAGTCCTTCTTAGATCCTTCCTAAACTTGGCATTACGCTTCTAAACGTGCAGCAACTACTCCTTAAGAATCGTCTTCCTGCTCTTCAAAACCCTCTTCATCATCTCCACCTATCTCAAACATGGAGCTGAAAAGGTCTTTGAATTGAAGCCCTGTATCGACCATTTTTTTGCTCAGCTGGGAATATTCAGCCAATCCATGAAGCGCAAACTCCATAAAGAACTCCTTTTCTTTTTCGGGGAGCTGCGCCACCAGTTGGGTTACTACTTTTTCGAGCCCAGGAACTCCATGCAAGATACTTTTGTAGGTTTTGTCGCTGAGGTCAGTTAAAATGTCTAATTCATTTCCTTCTCCAAACCAGGCCAAAGGAACGACGTAAGGATTGGCAGACTTCTGCTTTTTCTTTTGCTCAGGGGAAGGAAAATAATTAATAAACTGAGTTCGAATAGCCTTCCCAATCAGGTTGTAGGCCACTAGTCCAGCACCTTCTTGTTCGCCCTCATAAACAAGCTCTACCTTTCCTGTGATGGCGGGAATGACCCCGATCAAATCAGAAATTCGCACGATGGTACTTGTCTCATTGTTCCGATACATCCTTCTTTCCGCTGCTGAAATTAGATTTTCATAGGCTGAAATGGTCAATCTTGCTGACACCCCACTTTTTTCATCCACAAACTCGGAGTGGCGCGCCTCTATGGCAATTTGTTCAATCAGATCTTTCATGAGCTCTGGAACATGGATTTTGCTTACCGGCTTTCCTTGCAGTCGTGCTTCCTGTGCGGTGATTTTTTTGCCAATGTCAATGGACTTGGGATAGTGTGTGATGATTTGACTTTCAATTCGGTCCTTAAGCGGGGTTACAATACTGCCCCGGTTGGTATAATCTTCAGGGTTGGCAGTGAAGATAAACTGGATGTCCAAAGGCAATCTCAGCTTAAATCCACGAATCTGGATGTCCCCTTCTTGCAAAATATTGAATAGGGCAACTTGGATTCTCGCTTGAAGATCTGGAAGTTCGTTGATCACAAAAATGCAGCGATGCGAACGAGGAACTAATCCATAATGGATGACCCGCTCGTCGTTGTAATTTAGTTTGAGAGTCGCCGCCTTGATAGGATCTACGTCCCCAATAAGGTCAGCTACAGATACATCTGGAGTGGCTAATTTTTCTGCGTAGCGCTCTGCTCGCGGCAACCAGGAGATAAGGCAGTCATCGCCCTTTTCGTCAATCAAGTTTTTGGCAAAAGTGGATAGCGGGAGCAGTGGATCTTCATTGAGTTCAGAACCGAAGAGAACGGGTACATACTCGTCTAGAAGGAGGGTCATCATCCGTGCAATTCTAGTTTTCGCTTGGCCTCGAAGTCCGAGCAAATTGATGTTGTGTCGCGAAAGAATAGCGCGCTCTATGTCAGGAATAACCGTGTCTTCGTAGCCCCAAACGCCTTCAAACACGTTTTCTTTTGCTTTGATTTTTAGGATTAGATTGGCTCGAAGCTCCTCTTTGATGGACTTCGGGCTGTATCCTGCTGCCTTCAGTTGGCTAAGAGTTTTGATTTGGAGGAGTTGCTCTCCGGTAAGTTTTGCGTAATCCATTCTAAAAGCGTTTGGTTCGGTTTCGTCTGTAGTCCTCAAAAATTAAATCTCCCAGCCCTTTCAAGCTGCTGTAATAGGCATTGCCATTGTTGACCTTCGTAAATTCCTTCACAAACTCCTTGAGGTAGGGATCTGTAGCAATCATAAAGGTGGTTACAGGAATTTTCAACTTCCTGCATTGAGCGGCAAGCTTAAGTGTTTCTGCTAAGATTTTGCTGTCAATGCCAAAGGCATTTTTGTAGTATTTAATCCCCACTTTCAGGCAAGTAGGCTTGCCATCTGTGATCATAAAAATCTGTTTGTTTGGATTTTTTCTTCTTCGCAACAAATCCATGGCTAGCTCAAGTCCAGCTACTGTATTCGTATGGTAGGGCCCAACTTGGAGGTAAGGCAAATCCTTTATTTCTATCTGCCAGGCATCGTTTCCAAATACGATGATGTCCAAGGTGTCTTTGGGATAGCGGGTTTTGATCAACTCTGCCAAGGCCATGGCTACCTTCTTGGCAGGCGTGATTCGGTCCTCTCCATACAGGATCATGGAGTGGGAAATGTCAATCATCAGTACCGTGGAGGTTTGGCTGCGCTGCTCGTTTTCCACCACTTCCAAATCGTCTTCGGTCAACAAAAAATCTCCGCCAATTCCATGGTTGGCTTGCGCATTTCGGAGCGAATCGGTTAGCGCTATTTGATCCAGGTTGTCCCCAAATTCGTAAGCACGGCGCTCACTACCCTGCTCCTCACCAGGCCCAGATAAATTGGTTCGGTGTTGCCCTGTTTTGCTACGCTTTAGCTTTCCAAAAATTTCTTCTAATGCACTTTTTCGGATGGTTTGCTCTGCTTTTCCTGTGATTTCAAATTTGCCTTCTTGATTTTCCTCGCTGAGGTAGCCCTTGGATTTGAGGTCTTCGATAAAATTGCCAATTCCATAGTCTGGACTAGTGAGTTGGTACCGCTTGTCCAGATTGGTCAACCAGCTCAGCGCCTCTGCCACATCTCCGCCCGTCATCGTTACTAGCTGAAGAAAAATCTCTAACAGGCTATCAAACCGGTTTTTTTCCGGATCAAGAGGAGGAACATATTTCGTAAAGGTAAAGCCTTTCATGGGTGCATTAATGAGAAACAAAATCCCTACTGCTAGGGATGACTGACCTGAATGCAAGGATAACACGTAATTGTGGCAATGAGTTTTGAGCGGCACCAAAATTTCAAAAAAAAGTAGTTTGATTCCCACTAGGCAGGCTCCTCGACTTGCCTTTCTTTGCCTCGCGGCAAAACCGTCAAAGAGGGGAAGGAAAGGATTGAAGGCCCCTGATTTTTTTTGAACAAAAAAATAGGCGAAAACTCCCTATTTTCGATGCGTAATGACTGCTTCCGATCGACATGCTCAGCTGTTAAAAGCCACTGCCAAGCGCTTGGGCTTTGACTTTTGTGGCATTGCAAAGGCGGAATTTTTGGAGGAAGAAGCCCCCAAATTGGAAGAATGGCTGCGCCGAGACTACCAAGGACGTATGGACTACCTCGCCAATCATTTTGATAAGCGACTCGATCCCCGAAAGTTGGTGGAAGGAGCGAAAACGGTTGTCTCCCTGGTGTACAATTACTACCCAGAACGAGCACTTCCACAAGGCGCTGAAGACATTAAGTTGGCCAAGTATGCCTATGGGAAGGATTACCATGATGTGATCCAGGAAAAGCTCCGAGAGTTTTTGACTTGCCTCCGCGACGAGATCGGCGAGATCGACGGCAGAAGCTTTGTGGATTCTGCCCCAATTATGGAAAGGCAGTGGGCACAGCGGGCTGGGCTGGGCTGGATTGGTAAAAATAGCCTCCTGCTCAATCGGCAGCTAGGTAGTTTTTTCTTTTTGGCAGAATTGGTGATCGATCTGGAAGCTAGCCCAGACCTTCCCATCGCCAAAGATTACTGTGGCACCTGCACGGCTTGCATGGATGCTTGTCCAACGGATGCGATTGTGGCGCCAGGTGTAGTGGATGGCTCTCGATGCATATCCTACCTCACCATTGAACTAAAGGATGCCATCCCTAGCTCCTTTGCGGGGAAGATGGACAACTGGGTATTTGGTTGTGATGTCTGTCAGGACGTCTGTCCTTGGAATCGATTTTCAAAACCGCATCAGGAACCTGCTTTCACCCCATCCTCTGACTTGCAAGCTTTGGCAGCACAAGATTGGAAGGAGCTTACTGAAGAAACATTCAAAAAAGTTTTTTCCGGTTCGGCCGTCAACCGAACCAAGTTTAAAGGGATTAAGCGAAACCTTGAATTTTTGTCTTAGGATACCTCTTCGGACTGAAGCTAAAGGGCTGAGCTCCCTTACGACGCAAAATTTTCCTTGGAACAGGTGATTTTATTTTTTTGAATTTGTTGGCTACAGAAATTCAAAAAATAATTGCTTTTTTTTCAACCCTCTAAATTAGAAAAACCTTCTTTAACTGGTTAATTTACAACATTACAGCCCCATTTTGGTTTGTATTGTACTATATTTGCGGCATGAATAAGAAAGTTTTATTGATGATTTTGGATGGTTGGGGATTAGCTACCAATCCTGCGGTTTCTGCCATCGACAAGGCCAACACCCCTTTTGTGGATAGCTTATTCAAGACGTATCCACATTCCAAACTGGAGGCTTCAGGCCTTGCAGTGGGCTTACCTGAGGGTCAAATGGGCAACTCAGAAGTTGGGCACATGAATATTGGTGCGGGTAGGATTGTCTACCAAGACTTGGTAAAAATCAATTTGGCAGTACAGCAGGGGGAATTACTTACCCATCCTGTCTTGAGCGCTGCCTTTGCCAGAGCGAAAGCAGGAAAGAAAAAAGTGCATTTTTTGGGCTTGGTATCTGACGGAGGCGTGCATGCACACCTCGAGCATCTTAAAGGCTTGTGCGATGCCGCAAAACACCATGGGATGGAGGATGTATTTATCCATGCCTTTACGGATGGCCGTGACACCGATCCCAAAGGAGGATTGGGATACTTAACAGATCTTCAAAATCATTTAGACCATTCAGTTGGAAAAATTGCTTCCGTGATCGGCCGTTACTATGCCATGGATCGGGACAACCGATGGGAGCGCGTAAAGCTTGCCTACGACGCCATGGTGCTTGGTGAGGGAGAAAAATCGAAGAACATCCTGGCTTCCATCAAGAAGTCCTACAGCAATAACGTCACCGACGAATTTATCCGTCCCATCATTCAGGTGGGCACGGACAACAAGCCGCTAGCCACTATTCAGGAAGGCGACACGGTGCTTTGTTTCAATTTCCGCACCGACCGTGGTAGAGAGATTACCCAAGCGCTCAGCCAACGGGACTTTGTGGATTTCAACATGAAGAAGTTGAACTTGGATTACCTGACCCTCACGACCTACGACGATACCTTTGTTGGAGTTGAGGTTTTGTTTAAGAAAGACAAACTCAACAATACACTAGGAGAGGTGTTGGAGCGAGCAGGTAAAAAACAAATTCGCATTGCGGAAACCGAGAAATACCCGCACGTAACTTTCTTCTTCTCAGGAGGTAGAGAAAAAGAGTTTGTCGGGGAAAGCAGAATCCTTTGCCCCTCACCCAAGGTGGCTACGTACGACTTGCAACCTGAAATGAGTGCAGGTGAAATTGCCACAAAAATCTCCAAAGAGTTGGAAAAGAAAAGTGCAGATTTTATTTGCCTTAATTTTGCAAACGCAGACATGGTAGGCCATACTGGAGATTTTGATGCGGCGGTTAAGGCCTGCGAAGCAGTTGACGGCGTTACCGAAAAAGTAGTAAAGGCAGCTATCGCCAATGACTATACCGTGCTCGTGATAGCCGATCATGGCAACTCGGACGTGATGATTAATGAGGATGGTTCACCGAATACAGCACATACCACCAATTTGGTGCCGTTTATTGTGGTGGACAAACAGAAATTTTCAGTTAAAGACGGCAAATTAGGGGATTTAGCGCCCACAATCCTTCAGTTGATGGGGGTTGGAATTCCCGAAGAAATGACAGGAAATATTCTTCTTGACCAATGAAAATCAACCGATACTTCAGCTTTATTCTTTTAGGGGCTGTCCTTTCTTGTGCTCCAACTAAGGAGGAACCCGCACTTGAGAAACTACCTTACTTTGATTTGAAGGAATTTATCAATCTGGAAATCAGCAAATTAGAAGGAGATTCAGTCCTTAAAACCTCTGAAATTAATGGGGAGGAGCAGGTCGTGGACTTGAAATATGCTTCAGCGCAGTGGAAAGATGAGTTTGCCGCTTTTTACGAAGCAGATATAAACGTTCCTTCGCTTGCTATGGCGTATGGTACTCGAACTACCCCAGACCAGTTGATTCATGAATTGCTCCCTGAGGCCAAAGGAAAAGTGAAGGAAATATCCATTCGGTATGTACAGAATTACCCTACCTGGGTGACCTTTAGACTTAAGGACGAAAACATGTTTTATCAAAGCAGCACGCTTGGGGAGATTTTTATGAACCAGGCTACGGGAAAAATAGATCACTATAAAATAGAAACTACGCAAAAGGTGATGTTTCTATCTCCTACCCATATTAAAATCTCAGGGATAATTCATTAAGAATAAAAAAGGCTGCCCGATGTAGGCAGCCTTTTTTACTTCAGAGAGCTGGAGCTTTAATTCCAGTTTCTTGAGCTGGATTTTCAAAATTTCTTTTCTGATTATTCGCTTTTTCACCACTAACCAGAGAAGAAAAGGTTTGTGGTTCAATTAGGTGAGCTGTGGACCGTTGACTGTCGTCTGTCAACGATTATCCGCAGTTTAAATAAGAGGGCTGAGCTACTGGCATGATTGCGGATAATCATATTAGCGATTAAACAAAGGTGGTCGCTTTGTTTGCCAATCGGAGTTTTCCTGAATCAATCGTCCAACCATGATCAATTTTTCTTCCTCAAACAGGTTGGCAAGTAAAGTAATCGAGGTCGGGCTGCCGTTGGATCCAAAACCATTGGGAAGGCACAAGGCTGGATGGCCAGTGAGGTTGGTGATTTGAAGCTGCTGACCAGCAAAGGACGGCGTGACGATGACATCGTATTCTTTCATCAGCGCGTGCATTTCTTCAATGAGTAGATTGCGCTGCCGGCTCATTTGGATGTATTCTACTGCTGGGATAAAACGCGCTGCGCGGAAGACATTGGGCCAAGCACTTTTGTGCTGTGCTACCATTTGGTCATCAAGCCCTAGCCGAGTAAGGTCATCAAATGCAGCTGCGCCTTCCACCAAAAGCATGGATACCAAAGGCGCGGCATTGATGCTGGTTTTCAGTTCCACTGGGTGGAGGGTAATCCCTTGGTTTTTTAAGAGTTCTAGGACGGCACGGTCATTTTCGATTCCTGCCCGATTTCCCTCAAAATAGGAACTGAAATAGCCAATTTTTAATTTTTTGACCTCTTTTTTGATCGAGTAGTTGAAGGCGGCAGGGATGGTGGCCGGGTCCTTGGTGTCGCTTCCATTGAGGACAGCTAGGACAATGGCATTGTCAACTGCGGACCTAGAGATAGGGCCAACTTTGTCCATGGACCAGCTGAGGGCCATGGCTCCATGCCTGCTCACACGACCAAAGGTCGGACGCAATCCTGTTACTCCATTGCGCGTGGAGGGTGAGACGATCGAACCGAGCGTCTCTGTACCTATTGCAAAGGGCACCAATCCGGCACTCACTGCAGAAGCAGAGCCTGCAGAGGATCCACTGGATCCTTGCTTTAGGTTCCAAGGATTTTTGGTGACTCCTCCAAACCAGACATCGCCCATAGCCAAGGCTCCTAGGGTAAATTTACCCACCAGTACGCCTCCTGCTTGTTCCAGTTTGGTCACAATTGTGGCCGTTTCATCAATTACTTGATCCTCGTAAGGGGTTGCTCCCCAGGTGGTTCGCGTTCCTGGTACGGCAAATAAATCCTTGATGCCGTAAGGTATGCCGTGGAGCGGTCCTCGGTACTTGCCTGCAGCGAGTTCTTTGTCAAGGGCTCTGGCCTGGTTTAGTGCCTGGTCCTCTAGGAGGGTCACCAAGCAGGCTAAGGTGTCGGAATGGGTTTTGATTCGTTGGAGGTAAATTTTTGTAAGCCGCTCTGAACTCAGTTGCTTGGATTTGATTAGTACAGAAAGTTGGTGCACAGGCATAAAAGCCAGGTCTACATCGCTTGTGGGCAGTACCACTTTCGTGGGCAATCCCCAATCGAAGCTGTTTTGCTCCTGGCTTGGATAAAAACCTTGTGGAAGAGGATTGAATACCAAGGCCGGCCCCACTGCATTGTCAAGGGTTATTTTGCGCATGAGCTCAAAATTGGTTCGATGCGTGGTCAAGGTGCCGATCATGCTGTCCTTTTCCTGGGGGGTAAAGGAAAGGCCAATCAAATTAGCCGCCGAATCAATGGAAAGGGGGGTGATTTCTCCGCTGTTTCTGCCGATGCCAAAGCCCAAAGCCGAGAAAATCGCAGCGCCAAGGAAAAGAAAAGCGAGGGAAGGGAGGTTGTTTTTTCGATTCATTAGATAGTTTTGTATACGTCTCAAACTTGTTTCACCTCAAGGTGTTCATTTCGCATTACAAAATCAACCCTTCCATGGATCAAGCTTCAAATTTTCCCAAGTTCCCGATGCATTACCGAGGCCTACTGCTGTTGGCGGGCATGTATACGATCGCTTGGTCTGCCTTTTATGTTTATTTTGGGGAGACGGTAGTCAACTGGATGGCAATGGGACTTGTACCTTCAAGTACCCTTCCGAGCTACTTTTTTGGAATCTTTGGGATGGTAGTGGGTCTGGTGATTTTTTTTGCTGCCTTTTATCCGGTTTCCTGGGTCTGGTTAATTTTAATTGGAATTTCAGGTAAAATCATTTTAGCAGCCTGGTTTACCTTGGGTTTTGTTCCCGAACTAGGCTGGAATAAACGGAGCATTTTTCATTTGGTAGGGAACGAGTTGCTTTGGTTGATTCCTTTGACCCTAATATTTCTTCGTAGCCTTCAAGTAAAAAATTACCTGAAGGAGCTAGAAAAAGAAGATTGACTAAGCTTGTCTGATTTTGTAAATCGCTGAGCAGATTTGACCGGATTCGCCTGCGGAAAAGTTGTATCTTAGTAAGTCGGATCCTTTCCTTTATTTTCTCCAACCCTTTGTTCGAATGTCACAAACTCAAGCCCATAAACTTTTTCTTTTGGATGCCATGGCCCTCATTTATCGGGCTCATTTTGCCTTCAGTAAAAACCCTAGAATCAATTCCAAAGGACTCAATACAGGCGTAATGCTTGGTTTTACCAATACGCTCTTGGAAGTCTTGGAAAAAGAAAAACCAAGCCACATCGCAGTGGCATTTGATACGAAGGCACCTACTTTTCGCCACGTGCAGTATACCCCCTACAAGGCCAATCGACTGGAGCAGCCGGAGGACATTACCGTATCCATCCCTTGGGTCAAGGAGATCGTGCGTGCCTTCAAAATTCCTATTTTGGAAATGGATGGATTTGAGGCAGACGACATCATCGGCACCATAGCAAAAAAGGCGGAGAAGGAACAGTTTACGGTGTACATGATGACCCCAGACAAGGACTATGGTCAACTGGTGGACGAGCATATTTTTCTCTACAAGCCTGCCTTTATGGGCAATGGAGTAGATGTGATGGGACCCAAGCAGATCTGTGAAAAATGGGACATTACCCATGTGGACTTGGTGCGTGATATTCTTGGGCTCATGGGTGACGCGGTAGATAATATTCCAGGAATTCCAGGGATTGGGGAAAAAACAGCCGTGAAGCTCCTCAAGGAATATGGTACGCTCGAAGGGATACTTGAAAATGTAGACCAGCTCAAAGGCAAGCAGAAAGAGAATGTTGAAAATTTTGCGCAGCAAGGACTATTGTCCAAGGAACTGGCGACGATTAAGATCGATGTGCCTGTGGACTTTGACGAGGTAGACTTAAGGCTTGATCACTACGATGAAGAAAAGCTACGGGGAATTTTTAGTGAACTGGAGTTCCGCACCCTGGCCAATCGAATTTTTAAGGAAGCGCCGGCAAAGAAAGCGGCTTCATCACCCTCTGCTCCTGCGCAGATGGACCTTTTTGGAGCTCCTGCTCCTAGAACCACAAGCTTTGTAGCCGAAGAGGAGCTGGAAGAGGAAGTTTCCATTTCTGAACCCGTTGTTCTGGACACCATTCATAGTAATGCCCACCATTACCATAAAATTAAGGGGGATGCAGCCGTTCGGGAGTTGGTGGAGTATTTGCTGCTGCAAAAAGAAATCTGCTTCGATACAGAAACAACGAGCTTGGACGCCATGAATGCCGAGCTAGTGGGACTTTCCTTCTCTTATGTGGAAGGGGAAGCCTATTACATCCCTCTGGAAGCAGACCGAAAGGAGGCCCAAGCCCTGTTGGAAATCCTTCGACCAGTCTTGGAAAATCCTGAGATTCTCAAAATCGGACAAAATATCAAGTATGACTTGCTTGTCCTCAAAAATTACGGGATTGAAGTAAAGGGAATCCTGTACGACACCCTGCTTGCGCATTACCTCATTGAGCCAGAAGGCAAGCATGGCATGGACTGGTTGGCCCAGCAATACCTGCAATACAAGCCCGTATCGATCACCGAATTGATCGGAAAGAAAGGCAAGGGGCAGGGAAATATGCGAGATGTAGACGAGGATGAGGTGACCGCCTATGCATCCGAAGATGCGGACATTACCTTGAGGCTAAAGGGCAAACTGGACCCGATCTTACTTTCCAATGGCTTGAAAAAACTGGTGGAAGAGGTAGAAAATCCGTTGATCCGAGTGCTCACTGACATGGAGTTTGAAGGGGTTCGTATCGACATAGGGAGCTTGGCGGAGCTATCGGTCACCTTGGAACAAGAAAGCAAGGAAATAGAGAAGCGCGTCTACGAATTGGCAGGAGTACGATTTAATTTGGCTTCGCCCAAGCAGCTGGGGGAGGTACTTTTTGAAAAGCTGAAATTGGACCCCAAGGCCAAAAAAACCAAGACTGGGCAGTATGCTACTGGAGAGGAGATTTTGAGTAAAATGGCAGACGAACACGAGATTGCGGAAGCCATTCTCGAGTATCGTCAAATGGTCAAGCTGAAGTCCACCTATGTAGATGCGCTTCCGACGATGATCAACTCCAAGACCGGAAGAATTCACACCACCTACAATCAGTTTGTGGCGGCTACAGGGCGTCTATCTTCGATCAACCCCAACCTTCAAAATATTCCGATTCGTACTGCTCGAGGCAGAGAAATCAGAAAAGCATTTGTGCCTCGAGACGAGAACTACGTGTTGCTTTCTGCCGATTATTCCCAGATCGAACTGCGTTTGATGGCGGCGTTTTCTCAGGATGAATCCATGTTGGAAGCCTTTCGCACAGGGAGAGATATCCACGCCACCACGGCTGCCAAAATCTTTAAGGTTCCCTTGGATGAGGTGACGACTGACATGCGAAGAAAGGCCAAAACCGCCAACTTTGGGATTATTTATGGCATCTCCGCTTTTGGGCTAGCCCAGCGACTCTCGATTCCACGCGGGGAAGCAAAGGAGATTATCGATGCCTATTTTACGGAGTTCCCCGCGGTTAAGCAGTACATGGATGGGGCGATTGAAAAGGCGCGAACTCAGGAATTCGTGGAGACCATCCTTGGTCGTCGTCGCTACTTGCGGGACATCAATAGCCGCAACATGACCATGCGGGGCTTTGCGGAGCGAAATGCGATCAATGCGCCTCTTCAAGGATCAGCCGCAGACTTGATTAAGGTTGCCATGATCCACGTGCATGACTGGATGAAAAAAGAAAAGCTAAAGTCCAAAATGATCCTTCAAGTACACGATGAATTGGTGTTTGATGCGCATAAGGATGAGGTGGAGCTACTCAAAAAAAACATCCCGGGATTGATGTCCAATGCCATTCCTCTTCCTGTACCAATTGAAGTGGAAGTCGGCGTGGGCCCGGATTGGTTGCAAGCGCATTAAATAGTGTACGAAGTACTAAGTACAATGTACAAAGTACTTTCAAATCCGTATTTCAAACTATTTCACAAAGCCCACCCCGGTAGGTAGGAGAAGCATAATCTATTTCTACCGTATTTCGCTTTATTATTTCACGATCTTTTTCTTTTGAAATAGAACGTACATTTAGAAAATACTTTGTACTTGGTACTTTGTACCTTCTACAACCATTAACTCTTTAAACTCCATTCGATTGTCTAAAGTAAAAACTACCTTTTTCTGTCAAAACTGCGGGGCGCAGAGCCCTAAATGGATTGGTAAATGTCCTGCTTGCGGAGACTGGAACACTTATGTGGAGGAGATTGTCCAAAAAGAAGAGCTTGGAAAAGGAAGCTGGAAACCGCAGGGCTCGAGTGTCAAGAAAGCCAGTACACCCAAGAAAATTTCCGAGGTCAATTACGAGGAACAGCCCCGCTGGATTACTTCCGATCCGGAACTGGACCGTGTCCTGGGTGGAGGAATTGTCTCGGGTTCCTTGGTGTTGATTGGAGGGGAACCCGGTATCGGCAAGTCTACGCTGATGCTTCAGATAGCCCTGACCCTCAAAGGTAAGAAAGTGCTCTACGTCTCTGGGGAGGAAAGCGAAGCGCAAATCAAAATGCGCGCAGACCGAATGGCGGCAAAAAACCCAGATTGCTACGTCTTATCTGAAACGAATACCCAGCAGATTTTTCAGCAAATCGAGGCCCTCAATCCTGATTTTTTGGTCATCGACTCCATCCAAACCCTCCACAGCCAATTTGTAGAATCTGCAGCCGGCTCGGTTTCCCAGGTACGGGAATGTACCGCAGAGCTGATGAAGTTTGCCAAGGAAACCGGCACGCCTGTGTTTCTGATTGGCCACATCACCAAAGACGGTTCCATTGCGGGACCCAAAGTGCTCGAGCACATGGTGGATACCGTATTGCAGTTTGAGGGCGACCGTCACCTGACCTACCGCATCTTGCGCACCTCCAAAAACCGATTTGGCTCTACGCACGAACTCGGAATCTACGAAATGCGCGCCGAGGGCTTGCGCGCCGTCTCCAACCCTTCCGAAATCCTACTCACCCAACGGGAAGAAGTGCTCAATGGAGTGGCCATCGGCGCGATGCTAGAGGGCAATCGCCCCTTGCTGATTGAGATACAATCCCTAGTAAGCCCGGCTACCTACGGTACGCCCCAGCGAAGCAGCACGGGACACGATGCCAAGCGCCTCAACATGCTTTTGGCCGTGTTGGAAAAGCGTGGAGGCATGCGCCTCGGGCAGCAAGATGTATTTTTGAATGTGGCAGGTGGCCTGCGCGTAGACGATCCAGGCTTGGACTTGGCGGTGTGCGCATCCTTGATTTCCAGTTACGAGGACACCCCCGTTTCGGAGCAGATTTGCTTTGCTGGAGAGGTAGGCTTGGGAGGGGAAATTCGAGCCGTGTCTCGCATCGAAAACCGCATCGCAGAAGCTGAGAAACTTGGCTTCAAGAAGATTTTCGTTTCTAAGTATGCGGTCAAAGGATTGGACTTAAGCAAGTTTAAAATCCAAATTATCCAAGTGAGCAAACTGGAAGAAATGTATCAGTTGATTTTTTGAGTATGCTCCTTGTTGAAAAAGGGAACTGATCCTTAAGCCCCAATTCAAGGCCAAGCCCTGATTGAATCAGATTTCAAGTCTTGTTCTATATCTTTAAAAAATAATCCTACACTTTATCCCTATGTCCCAAAAGGAAATTATCCCCGATCAAAACTTAGACCCCAAAGATTGGGAAGCCATGCGAGCCCTTGGCCATCAGATGATCGATGACCTCATTGACTATTGGGCCGGAATCCGTGAGCAAAAAATATGGAGACCCATCCCAGAGGAGGTGAAAGAGGTTTTTGATCTTCCTATTCCTGAACAGGGACAATCCCCGGAAGAAGTCTACCAGGAGTTTAAGGAGAACATTTTCCCCTACAACAAAGGGAATGTGCATCCCCGATTTTTTGCTTGGATCCAAGGCACGGGAACCCCTATGGGGACCTTTGGAGATTTGCTGGCCTCAGGGATGAATCCCAATACCGCCATCGGCGAGCACTCCGCGATGTATGTGGATCGGCAGGTGGTGAACTGGTGCAAGGAGTTGATGAACTTCCCTTCTGAAGCTTCAGGAATATTAGTCAGTGGAGGTTCCATGGCGAATATCACTGCCTTGACGGTGGCGAGAAATTCCTTTGGAGAAGAAAAGATCCGACAGAAAGGACTGAAGGCGGCCTCGGGTCAGCTGCTCATTTACTGTTCGGTAGAAACGCACTCCTGCATCCAAAAGGCAGTCGAAATCATCGGACTAGGGACGGATGCGGTACGAAAAATTGGGGTAAACGAGCGCTTTGAACTGGATGTCACGCTGCTAAAAGCACAGTTGGAAGAGGACCTTCAGGCAGGATTCCTTCCCTTCTGCCTGGTGGGCACTGCGGGCACAGTCAATACAGGTGCGATTGACCCCATGGACGAGTTGCTGGAGATTTCAAAAGCCTACCAACTCTGGTTTCACGTGGATGGCGCCTACGGTGCTTTGGGCAAACTGGACCCAATCTACGCCCCTGCCTTGAAAGCAATCGAAGATGCCGACAGTTTGGCCTTTGACTTGCACAAGTGGCTTTATGTGAACTATGAAGTCGGCTGTACGTTGATTCGGGACGCTAAAAAGCATCGGGATTCCTTTGCCATCACGCCCAATTACCTCTTGCAGGAAAAGCGGGGCCTTTCTGGAGGCTTAGATTCGGTCAACAATTACGGATTTGAGCTTTCTCGTGGCTTTAAAGCCTTGAAAGTATGGATGTCTATCAAGGAGCATGGGAGAGCAAAGTATGCCGCTATGATTGCTCAAAACAACCGCCATGCAGCCTATTTGGCAGAATTAGTGGAGGAAAATCCATACCTGGAACTCACGGCTCCCCTCTCCATGAGTATTACTTGCTTTCGAATGATTCAGCCTGGCTGGGGGGAAGAAGCCCTTCAGGCGCTCAACAAAGAGATTTTACTTCGACTGCAAGAGGAGGGAATTGCTTCGCCCAGCTCTACGATATTGAATGGGAAGTATACCTTGCGAATAGCCAATGTCAACCAGCGAACCCAAAGGGAAGACATGGACCTGTTGGTACGGGAAGTGCTTCGTATAGGAATGCAAAAAATTGCGCAAGATTAAGTCCTATTTGTTTCAGTTTACGTTAAGGTATTTTATACAACTTAACTTTACCAGCTATGCGAAAAACGCTCTTTTTTACGATGATTTTAGCCGGCCTGGTCCTTGGCTCCATTTCTACACAAGCGCAGGAACTAGGCTTACGATTTGGGCACCTCAATGGGAACAATGTGGCTTTGGATGGGATTTTCTCTACAGGAGAATTTAGTAGGGTACACGGCAACCTAAGTTTTGGGCAGAATGGCCTAGGATTGGATGCGCTTTGGAACCCGATTTACGACGACATTCCCGATACCGATTTCAAGTGGTATGCAGGTTTTGGTCCTTCAATCTACTTGTCAGATAATTTTAGACTAGGAGCAGCTGGAGAAGTGGGTGTAGAATATGCCTTTGCTGAGGTCCCCATTACCCTAGGCCTGGATTTTAGGCCCTACCTGTTTTTGGTGGAGGTTACCGAATTTCGGGCTGGCTTTGGGTTCAATGCCCGCTGGAGATTGAACTAATCCGGATGAAATACAAAAAACCCTGCTTTCAAGACAGGGTTTTTTGTTTCCTTAATTTAATTATCCCCGTTGTTACCTGTGACGAAAGAAAAAAATTAGAAGTCCACTTCAATCGGCTGTGGACGGTCGTCTGTCAGCCGTTGACATGCTTAAAATTCAACAATCAATCCGATGGTAGGAAGGATGGTTCCGCCAGGATTCACGATGGATTTGAGTTGGTAGCGACTAGGGTCTGTCGAATTCACAGTCAGGTTGCCTTGCGCATCTCGGACTGGGACGATTTGTGGGGGCTGTTGAGCCTTGTAGTTGTAGGCATTTTGGATGTCAACATACCAGTTCAAATTCCAGCGATCAAAGAAGTATTTTTTATCAAGACGAATGTCAAGTTGATGAAAAGACTTCAGTCGGACGCCATTGATACGAGAAAAATCTAGGACGGCAGCATTCCGTAGGTCCCAGTTGCTACGAAGACTAGAGGCGTTAAGGTCAGCAGGAGTGTAGGGTGTTCCACCTAGGAAGCGCCATCTTCCACCCAGCTCCCAGTTTTTGCCAAATCGCTTGCCTGCCGTAAGGCTCACAATAAAACCATTGTCCCAGGAGGAAGGAATCATGCCTTCCGAGTTGGGGTTGGTAAACTCGGAGCGCACCAAGGTTAGGGAAGCGATTCCATAGAAATTGTTGTACAGACGCTGCTGCGCCAAAAACTCCAGTCCATAGGCCCTGCCTGTGGAATTCGAGAGGACAGGCTCGTTACCGATAGCACCGAAGTCTGCACCTAGGTTGGCCAAAGAAATTCCGTTCCGAATAGAAGTCGGGTAGTTGCTGTATCGCTTGTAAAATGCTTCTGCTGTAAATCGTCGTGCTTTTTCAGGAACTTGGTATTCGATTCCCCCGATTAGCTGCGCATTCCGGATAAAGCGGACATCACTATCTTGATTCACAAAAGCACCTGCCGAATTTTGATAGCCGAGAATGGTGTATGCTGGGCGCTGGTAGTAGATGCCTGCATTGGCCGTAGCAAAAAGATTGGACTTGAGTTGGTAAGAAACAGAAACCCGAGGGCTCAGTTGGTTGAGGGGGTTGGAAGAGGTTTTGGTAAAGTCAGACCCATCCATTCGTATTCCTCCGCTAAGCAACAGACGGTCGCCAAGCCAATTTCTGGTTCCTGATATAAAAGCGCCATAGCTGCTGTAGTTGGAGCTAGCCAAGATATCAATGGTACCTCCCGTCTGGGAAAGTGAGGCGCGGTCAAAGTTGTCGATTAGGTAGCGAGAGTATTCCAGATTGACCCCGTATTTGAGGGAATAGCCCTTTCCAAAAATGCTGTTTTCTGCGCGAAACTTATTTTCGGACTCTTGGGAGCGGTATCTGAAGAGTAGGTTTTTCTCGTTCCCTTCTTGGTTTCCGGCATATTTATAGGATTCGTTGTTGAGCATATTTCGGCTCAACACAAAGGTCCAAAAACCATTGTCTCGAAACCGCTTCAACCTGGCCCCCGTGGTGTAGTTCCATTGGGTTTGTACTGGCAATACATTGAGCAGGTAAAGGCGGTCATCTTTTTCTACCTCAGTTTCTTCTTCAGGAGCATCCTCGTTAAGCACAAATTGGTCGATAGCGCCAATCCCGATGAAAGTTAATTCGGTTTTCTCGTTGATTTTGGTGGTGGTTTTTACCTGAAAATCGTTGAAAGTAGGGAGAAATGGGAGTTTGAGTAAACGAAATAAGCCTTGCAAATAGGATCTTCTAGCCGATAGGATATAGGTGGTTTTTGGGGAAAGAGGACCTTCGTTGGAAATTGTGAGCTCAGAAGCGCCCACCGTCAGCTGGGTAGCCATCCGGTCTCTTCTTCCTTCCTTCAGTTGAAATTCGAAGAAGGAGCTTAGACCATTCATGCGATTGGCGGGGAACCCACCTGTGATGAGGTCTACACTTTTAATCAAGTTGACGTTCAAGATTCCTGCAGGACCTCCCGAGGATCCTTGGGTAGCAAAGTGGTTGATGACGGGTACTTCGATTTCGTCTACAAAAAAACGGTTTTCGTTGGGTGCACCTCCGCGGATCAAGATGTCGTTTCGGAAACTAGGTGTGCTGGCCACGCCGGGCAAGGATTGAATTACTCGGGAGATGTCTCGATTTCCACCTGGGTAGCGCTCGATTTCATTGGTGTTGAGCTTTCGTACGGATAGGGGCGTTTCTTCCGAACGGGTAAATTCACTGCTGACCACCACCTCGCTCAACTCGGAAGCATCTTCTGTTAAGCTAAAATCCAGTTGAACCGGTTTGGCCAAGCTCACTTGTATTTCGTAAGCGGTCGACGATTTGTAGCCCACATAGCTCGTCCGAACATTGTACAGTCCTGCAGGGATATTGCTGATTTCGTAGTAGCCCTCCTCGTTGGTGATCGCACCGAGCTCCGTATTGAGCAGCAGGACATTGGCAAAAGGGACGGGTTGGTTGTTGATGGGATTCGTGATTTTTCCTCGAATTAGGCCTTGCCCCATACTGCCTAGGGAAAGGAGGAAAAAGATTCCAAAAAGACCAATAATTCGCATAGTGAGGGTTGGGGTAGTGCTTCAATTAAATGATGGGGTAGGCTTGGTTAGCAAATTAGGCCCCTTGTTTTTCTTTCACTCTCCATAGACGCCACCAAGGCGTGCCAGGGGAGTCGTGGTGCTCAAAGTGGTATCCAAAAAAGTAACAGCTCAAAAATGCCCATAGATGGTTTTTGGGCTGTGAATTCGAATGGTGAGCGTTTGTCTGCTCGCCCATGTGAGGCAGGTAGGTGCCAAAGTAAAAGAGCTGCAGGGTAGAAAGCCCAGCGGGAACCATCCAAAAGAGGATCAAGTTTTCGGTGGGAAGGACTAGCTTGAGGAGGTTGAAGGTGACCGCCATCAGCAGAAACTGCCAGATGTTGAGGTACTGAAAAATAAAGCTGAGGTACCAGCGGAAGAACTTTCCAGAAGCATGGAAATCGGGATCCTTATCCGTGGCCACGTAGCGGTGGTGCTCGTGGTGCTTGGGAAAGAGTTTCCAGTAAAAGTTGTAGGAAAACAGGATCGCAGAGATCCATCCGGTCACATGGTTTGCTTTTTTATTGCTCGAAACAATCCCGTGCATCGCATCGTGCGCGGTGATAAAGAGGCCAGTATACAGGTGAGTTTGTATGAGAATGGCGAGGTAGGTCAGTGGATTTTCCCAAGAAAACTCCCAGGTGAGCAAGAAAGTCAACGAAAGGCCCCAGGCGAGGATGATGCCCCAACCAATCAAAAGACCTTTTGGGTCTACGGCATGTACTGTGGTTTTAGCCTCCATGATGTGGAGATTAGAAGGTTAAAATACGCTCCCGAACCTGCTCCATCAACCACAATGGGGTGGAGGTGGCTCCGCAGATGCCAACACTGTTACCCGGAACAAACCAGTCCGATTCAATTTGGTCGGCGTTGGACACAAAATGGGTGTTAGGATTTTTTTCTTTACACACGTTGTAAAGCACCTTGCCATTGGAGGATTTAGTACCACTCACAAAAATGATTCGGTCAAATTTTTCCGCGAAAGAACGAAGCTCTTTGTCACGGTTGGATACTTGCCTGCAGATAGTATCGTTGGTATGAACCGTGATTCCGTTTTCACGAAGAATTTGATTGATCTCGTAAAATTTATCTGTGCTTTTGGTGGTCTGGCTATACAGCGTGATGTTCTTAGGAAGATTGGGGATATCCAATTCCGAAATGTCTTGAAATACCACAGCCTTGTTATTGGTTTGTCCCAAAAGGCCAATCACTTCCGCATGGCCATGCTTCCCATAAATGTAGATGTTGTCCTCCTTGTCAAAGGAATTTTTGATCCGGTTCTGTAGCTTGAGCACTACCGGACAGCTAGCATCGATGAGGGTCAAGTTATTTTTAATGGAGAGCTCGTAGGTGGAGGGAGGCTCACCGTGTGCGCGAATCAACACTTTTTCATCTTTTAGACCCTGCAAGTGCTCATGGTCAATGATTTTTAACCCTTTTCGGGTGAGGCGGTTGACTTCTTCGTCGTTGTGTACGATATCACCTAGGCAATAGAGATAGCCTTGCTCCTCGAGGATTTCTTCCGCCATTTCGATGGCGTAGACTACCCCAAAGCAAAAGCCTGAATGATCATCTATTTGAACCTGTAGGTGTTTCATGCTCATATTAACCGCGATATGGGGAAATTGTTTGCCTATTTCTTAGGAACTCAAAGATGCTTATGTTCATCAAGAACAGAATCAAGGAGTAGACCAGGTCTTCGATGGGTACGGTCCAAATTCGAATGCCCAAATTTTCTGCATTGTTGTAGATCACAACCGGCTCCTCGGTAAGTCCACCCGTAAGGATGCCATTGCACAGCATGAGGGGGATGAGGTGTACCAGGTAGGCAAAAATAAAGCGGCCTAGGTATTTATCTTTAAAGATTAAGTAGTGGACGATTAAGGTTAAAGCGCCTATAAAGAAGTTAACCGATGTATACCACTTGTCAAGGTGTAGCACAGCCAAGACCAGCAGTATTGGAGCGAGTACCCAGACGAAAGCCTTGGCAAAGGGGAGAAAATGATCTTTTGGAAAAAAGTAAATCAGCACCTCGTAGATGAAGATCGAGGAAAAGGGCACAATTAAGAAAAATAGCCATTCTTCAATCGGAAGGTCTAGGTAGAAAATTCCCAATACATACCTAGTATTAAATTCCCAAACCCCCAGGTTGGTAAACCATATATCCCAAACGATAAAAAAAGCGGCAGTCAGTACTAAGCCTGGGAAAAGGTATTTCCACTGGGAGGCATAGCGGATGCGGCGCTCAAAGGATTGGGCGAGGGGGTAGCTGATTGCAAAGAGTAGCACACCTAGATACACATACTTTTCCATTACGAGAGACCAAGTTTGTTTTCTAGATAGCTACCAAAGAGAAGGCTCAACTTTTTAGCATTGGGGATGCGTACCCGTTGTTGTGTGATGGTCTCTGGCGGGAGCTTTTTGATTTTATCAAATAGCTTTTGGTAGTAGAGGTAAGCGACCTTAACTCCAAGTTTGGCTCCAGCTGGAAGCCCAGCAATCCCAATCAAGGAGTCGTCGAAGTCTTTTTGGATATCCGCTTCGATAAGGGCTTTGACGGAGGTATTGAATTGATTGAAGTCCACTCCTGGAAAATATACCCTTCCGCGCTCCTCGTAATCACTTTTAATGTCCCGAAGGAAGTTTACCTTCTGAAAAGCTGCGCCTAGTTTGCAGGCAGGTTCCCTTAGCCTTTGGTATTCTGCATCATCCCCTTCGCAAAACACCCTCAAACACATCAATCCAACTACTTCTGCTGACCCATAAATGTATTCGTGGTATTTGGAGTCGTTGTAGGTTTTGAAGTCCAAGTCCATTTCCATGGAGTGGAGGAACGCTTCAATGAGGTCTTTTTCGATCTGGTATTTGTTGACAATCAACTGGAAGGCATGCAAGACCGGGTTGAGGGAGATTTTGGCATCTATGGCCTCGTAGGTGTCTTTTTTGAAGCGATTCAAAAGCGCTTGCTTGTCCTGATCATGAAAGGTATCTACGATTTCATCTGCATACCGCACAAAGCCATAGATGGCATAGATGGGTAGATGGAGGCTTTTGTCTAAGGTTTTAATTCCCAAGGTAAAGCTAGTGCTGTAGCGCTCGGTGATGAGCTTGCTGCACTCCAAGGTGGTTTGATTATACAGAGAAATGGCGTCCATTACTGCAATATATCGTTTTGTTTACAAATTATTTTCTTTCATCACTTCTTTGGCCACCACCTGACCTGAAATAAGCGATGGAGGAACACCCGGTCCTGGGACGGTCAATTGACCGGTATAGTACAGGTTGCTCACTTTTTTGCTTTTGAGACTTGGCTTAAGGATAGCTGTTTGAAGTAGCGTATTGGCTAGGCCATAAGCATTCCCTTTGAAGGCATGGTAGTCCGACTTGAAATCGTTGTGTGCATACGATCGCTTGTAGACGATGTGAGAACGGATTTCTTGTCCTGTGATTTTCTCCAAGCGGTCTAGAATCATGTGGAAATATTTTTCGCGCATTTCTTCAGTATCCACTAAGTCTGGAGCGAGTGGAATGAGCAAAAACAGATTTTCCATTCCTTCAGGAGCAACGGTTGGGTCGGTTATGGAAGGTACGGAAGCATAGAAGAGCGGCTTTTCAGGCCATCTTGGATTGGTGTAGATTGCATCTGCATGCGGTCCTAGTGGCTCGTCAAAGAATAAGTTGTGGTGCCTTAGATTTTTAAGTCGCTTGTTTACGCCAAGGTAAAAAAGCAAGCTGGAAGGAGCCATCACGCGCTTATTCCAATAGTCTTCGGTGTAGTTGCTGTAGGCTGGATCGAGTAGGTGCTTGTCCACGTGGTGGTAGTCAGCCCCTGCCACAATGATGTCTGCTTGGATCCGCTCGCCTGAACGTAGCACTAGGCTTTGGGCTTTGCCATTGGCAACTTCAATTTTTTCTACTTCAGAATTGTACTTGAATTGCACTCCCTTTTCTTCTGCCAAGGAAACCATCCCTTTGATGATCTCGTGCATCCCTTTTTTAGGATACCAGGTACCTAGGGCGATGTCAGCATAGTTCATCAAACTGTAGAGTGCAGGAATATTATTGGCTGTTTCGCCGAGGAAAAGCACGGGAAACTCCATGAGTCGCACGATCTTGTCGTGCCTAAAATAGCTGCGTACATGCTTGGACATGGACTGGAAGATATCCATCCGAATCATGTCTAGAAGTAGTCGTGGAGAGGTAAACTCAAAAAGCGAGCGACTAGGTCGGTGTACCAAGTCGTGAATGCCTACCTCGTATTTGTATTTGGCTTGGGCTAGAAACTTGTCCAAGTTGGCAGCTGCACCTGGCTCGATGCCTTCGAGCATCGCTTTAAACTCGTCTAAGTTGGCAGGAATATCCAAGACGTCCTGCTCCCCGTAGATGACTGCATAGGAAGGATCTAGGCGGATTAGGTCGTAGTAATCGGAAGGTTTTTTTCCGAAATTGGCAAAGTAAGATTCAAAGACATCTGGCATCCAATACCAACTGGGACCCATATCAAAAACAAATCCCTGGTGCTCGAACTTTCTAGCTCTTCCACCAGGGGAATCATTTTTTTCTAAGAGGGTAACAATGCAGTTGCCTTGGTCTGCCAGGTGAGTAGCTGCGGAGAGTCCGGCAAATCCGGATCCAATCACTACCACATGTTTTTTTGACATAGAATTAATTTTTGTGCTTGTAGACCATCAGGTCCTCTTTCAATAGCTTGCGGGCAATATGGATTCTATTTTTAACTGTTCCAATAGGTATTTGAAGCTTTTCCGCGATTTCGTGGTATTTAAACCCTCTGAAATGCATCAAAAATGGAGTACGGTACACCTCGTCCAACTTCTGGATGGCCTGCTGGATGTCGTCCATCGTGAAATTGCCAAATACACCATTGTCAATTAGGGCATCACTCGAGTTGAGGTAATGTAGATTGTCCGTAGTGTCTACAAAAGTACCCCTTCTTACCATTCTTTGGTAATTGGTAATGAAGGTATTCTTCATGATCGTATACAACCAAGCTTTCAGGTTGGTGCCCTCGGTGAACTTGTCCTTGTTGGTGAACGCTTTGACCATGGTGTCCTGAAGCAAGTCATTGGCATCGTCCACGTCACGAGTGAGCTTCATGGCGAAGGGCTTAAGTGAGCTAGAAAGCTTTTGCAGAGAGTAGCTAAATTCCAGAGTGGTCATGGGTATGGCGTTTTGTTTAATCAAATCTAGTAACGATTAAACAAAATCCAAACATTTTGTGGAATTAAAATTAAAAAAGGTTAAACAGAAAAATCATTCAAGTAGCGATAAGACAAAAAAATGGCCTTATTTCGTAAATAAGGCCATTTTACTGGAAATAAGTTTGTTTAAGTGTTAAACAATTTTGTTTAACTATTTCTCCTGATAAACTTGATCGACTTCCTCCAACAGATCTTTGATGTCTCGGATGTAACTCATTTGTCTCACATTGGCAGGGAAGCTTAGGTCTTGGCCTAGCACTTGGTAGCCCGTAACTAAGATTTGAGCATTGGTAAATCGATCGGATAGCGCATTGATGTATTCTTGCACATATTCAGACGATGGAGAGGTAGTGATCACAGTCAATAGGTACTCGGGCTGGTGCAATTTATACACGGCGAGTAAGTCGTCATTAGGGGTACTTTGTCCCAAGTAGATGACTTTATGTCCTTTAGACTTAATCAAATAGCTTGCGAAAAGGATGGATATTTCATGGAGTTCTCCTTCAGGCAAGAAAAGCAAGAACTTTTTGCCTCCCCGCTGTAGAACCTGTCCATCGATAGCCACAATTAATTTTTGTCGTACCAGATTAGAGATAAAATGCTCTTGTGCGGGATTGATCGCACCTGTTTGCCAAAGAATCCCAATTTTGGACATAAAGGGATAAATGACATTGAGCATCGTCTGCTCAAAACCGAGCTTTAGGATATTGGTACTCAATATTTTGTCAAAGCGCTCCTCGTCCATTTCGATCATGCAGATCGTCAAGGCGTGGATCTGGTCGTCATGAGTTAAGGACCTTTCGGTGAGCTTCATAACTTCCTTACGCAACTCGTTAGCAGACATGGATGCGATCTTGCTGATTTTGACCCCATTGTCATTGAGCAAGGCCACGTTTAAAATCAACTTTAAGTCGTCATCGTCATAAAAGCGGATATTTGTATCCGTGCGCTTGGGCTGCAGCAAGTTGTACCGCTGCTCCCATATCCGCAAGGTATGGGCTTTGATGCCTGACAATTGTTCGAGATCTTTTATGGAATACGTGCTCACTGCTCCTCCTTGTTAAAGAATTGTTTGGGGACTAAAAATAGACCAAAAGAAACTGCATCGTCCTTTTGGTTGGTTTTATGGTGTGCCTGATGTGCCTTGTAGATCCCTTTCAATACAGGATGCTTGGGCTTGCCAAACCAGGTCAGTCTTCGGTGTACCAATACGTCGTGCAGTACAAAGTACAACGCTCCATAGAGGCTAATGCCTATTCCCATCCAAAAGCGGTAGTCTAAAGTCTCTACACCGAGAAAGATCAAGATCACAGCAATGCTTCCGAATAAAAGGGAAAACAAGTCGTTCAGTTCAAAGAAAGACTTGGAATGTTGGTGGTGGGTCTTGTGGATTATCCACAAAGGACCATGCATCACATACTTATGGATAAACCATCCGGAAAATTCCATGGCAGCAAATCCTAGTGCGATATAGATGAAAGACAACAACATTTAAACAGTAACTCTTAAGGGGGTGGATTTGTTATTTATTTTGTGTTTCCGCCAGTATACCCGTTGATAATTGTCAATAGCCGACTGCCTACGGATTAAAGTAGCTGTTCTTTATCCGCTCCGCTTTAGTTGGTAATCGTGGAAGTAGGCTTACTGATTCATTTAATAATTCGGGGACAAAGAAAAAGATTTAAGACACGACTGTAAAATTCAACACCGTAAAAAATAGAATCCAAATAAGTAACAAAAAGGTAGCCAAGGGATTAAATTTTTCAAATTTGGCTTTTCTCCAGATGAGCTGAACCAAAAAGGACACCCCAAACCAACCGAGGTAGTTACTCAAAGGGATAATTTCCCACTTCCAAGCCCAAAAATTGAGTGACACTGCAACTGGTTCCAAGATGTAATCCAAAGCGGTCATGGCCGTGGCACCCAAAAAGGCCGCATACCAATCGTTTGGAATCTTGTGAAAAACCGATCCAGTGAGGTAACTGAGCACAAACCAGTTGACGCCGATCACTAAAGGAACTTCCCACAGCATCACACCAAGTGTTGGTCCATATACGTAGTCCCCATACAAATAGCCCGTATGGATACCGATCAATTCAGACCCAAAACCAATCCAAAATGCTGCCGCTCCAAAAATGGGAAATGCATCGGTCCATCCTCGGTGGTAGACCAAAATAAGCCCCATGGTGGCCAACAAATGAAAAGGAGTCAACTTCAAAAATAAGTCTCTGTACTCGGGTAGGCTGAGGCCAATTGCCCCGACCACATGCAATGCAACCAAAATGATTTTCCCAATCCATACGCGAGATTGCAGCGTTTTACCTTCATGGGAATCTAGTGTATGCATAGTTGAGGGACCTTGGGAGGTATTCTGTTTGGGATTTCTAACTTTGTTCCTTCGCAATTGTTCTCCACAAAAGTAAGCAAAACCCTTTTCTTGACTTATGATCCTTTACAATATTACCTTTAATCTCAGCCCATCCATCGAAGAGGACTTTATCTCCTGGATGAAAACTACTCATATCCCCGAGGTCTTGGCTACAGGAATTTTCCACCGCCATGTTTTTTACCGATTGGTTCACCATTCCGAGGATGGCTCCCTCAATTATTGCATTCAATACTTTACGGAGTCGATGGAGCTCATGCTTCAATACGAACGAATCCATGCTCCAGCTTTGCGCGCCAAAACACAGGAACGCTATCAGGATCAAGCGATTGCTTTTCGTACCTTGTTGGAAACGATTTAAGAGATGAACAAGTATATCAAACTCTTTGTCAGCCTGCTCCTTCCCCAAATTGCTGGAGGTTTAGGGGCATTTTTTACCCTGAGCTCCGTCCAAACTTGGTACCTGACCCTCAACAAACCTTCCTGGAATCCACCTAGCTGGCTTTTTGGTCCGGTATGGACAACCCTTTATGTCTTAATGGGGATTGCCTGTTTTCTAATTTGGAAAAGCAACCACCCCCTTAAAAAGCAAGCCCTGACCCTGTACTTTGTGCAGCTCTTTCTCAACTTCCTCTGGTCCCCCGCATTTTTTGGTGCCCAAAACCCCCTCCTCGGTCTCGTAGTGATTGTCCCGATGTGGCTTAGTATCCTCGCATGCATCTTGAAGTTTCGCCAAATCAATTCCTGGGCTGCCGCCTTGTTGATTCCCTACCTGCTTTGGGTCAGCTTTGCGACGGTATTGAACGCGACCATCTGGCATCTAAATCCATAAAAAAAGCCAGTCAGGAATACTGACTGGCTTAATTCAAATTTGTTTTTATGATTATCCGCAATTATGCCTGTGGCTCAACCGGAGTACTAAAGCCTGCGGATAATCGTCGACAGACGACTGTCCACAGGCCACAGCTCACCTAATTGAACTACAAACCTTATTTTATTCCGTATTAGTGAAAAAGCGCATAATCAGATTGTTTTTTAATCAACTACCCTTTCTTACTAGGAAAAAGATTTGAAGTTCAGGATAGTGTGCTGTCGACCGTGGACCGTGGACAGTTTGACCTTGCCTTGCTATTCTTTCACCGTCGTAGTCACCTTAGGCACTTCTTTCGTCCATTGACTTGGATCTAGTTTCCGAGGCGTAGGAAGCAACTCATCCAAGGTGTTGCCGTCGTATACCCTTCCATCTTTTACCACGTGGGTGATGGTGTTGGTATTCCGGATATTCTCCAATGGATTTTTATCTAGGATGACCAAGTCAGCCAATTTTCCTACTTCAATACTTCCCAATTCCTTATCCAAACCAAGCGATTCTGCACCCAAGATGGTTGCAACCTTCAAGGCATCTAAGTTCTTCATATCTCCACTTGCGATGGACCAAAGCTCCCAGTGGTAGCCCAATCCTTGCAGCTGTCCATGGGAACCAACTCCAGCTAGACCGCCTTGCTTGACGATGGAATTGACACCTTGTGCATGCTTTTGGAAGACGTGGTCTTCTGGTGCAAACCATCCGCCAAGTCCGCCCACTCGTCTCCTTGCTTTCTCATTCAGCTCGTTGTAGGGTGTAAATCTGTTGAGCTTCGCGTCATGAAGTGGACTTTCGGTAGTGTAGTAGAAGTTTTCTGCCCAAGGGCCACCATAGGCTACCAACAAGGTAGGGGTGTAAGCCATCTTGCTTTTTGCGATCGTTTGCGTCACGTCGCTGTACAGAGGAAACACAGGAATAGAGTGCTCATGACCTGGGTAGCCATCAAATAGCTGAGTCATGTTGAGCTTGTAGTCCAAGCCTCCCTCGGTGGTTGGCATCAGCTGCTGCTCTTTTGCAGCCATGATCACCCACTGTCGGTGCTGTCTGTTTCCTACCAAGTACATTTTGATGTACTGCGTATTGTAGTACTTGCTGTACTGCTTGAGCACAGATTTAGTTTGCTCCAAAGACTTCAAGTTGTACATCCAGTAACCCACTCCAGGGCCTGTAGAATATACTCTCGGACCAGGTACTGCGCCTGCTTCTACCATGTCTCCGTAGGTAAGTACGTCGGTAGTGGCTGTTTGAGGATCTCTTGTGGTGGTCACCCCATAAGCTAGGTTGGCAGCATAGATCCAAACCGAGTTTTTATGCAAGCCCCAAGTAGGCCACATGTGTGCGTGGGTATCGATAAATCCTGGGGTAATGGTCTTGCCCGTAGCATCGACCACGGTAGCTCCAGCCGCATTCAAGGTTCCTGTTTTTCCGACGGCCTTGATGCGGTTATTTTCAATCAGGATGTCTCCTTGCTCGATGACCTCATCACCTTTCATGGTGACGATGCGCGCATTTTTAAGCAAAATGCTTCCTTTCGGCGTATCCTTTGCAAAGAATACCTTCACCTGCTGCTCGAGAGGACTGTAGGTTTCTTTCTTCTTAAGGTCTGCTTTGTGGAGGCTGTCCGCCTTGAATTTTACCTTATCTGCTTTGAATAGGGAATCGATTCGCTTCTTGTCTGCTTTAGCCAAAGAGTCTGCCATTTTAACGGCGACATCTCCTTTTGCTTTCAAGGTGCTTACGCTGTCGGCATCAAAGCGAATTTTTTCTTTCTTGGCTGCTTTCACAGAGTCTTCTATAAATTCTGCTCTATTGATATCATATACCCAGTGTCCATTTCCTAGAGACCAGTGGACTTTCTTGCCATTGGCTTCCCAGTAAGGCCATTCTCCACCGATTTCGGTGAGCTGGCGAGCAGGGAAGCTACTGGCGCTTGGCTCGGACACGTTGATGGTAGGAACCTTGCCCGCAGTAGGGATGGTAACTACATACACGTTGTTGTTGATTTGTGCCAAGGCCTGGTTGCCTACAGGTGCCATGTAAATGGTACTTGCGCTGGCAGGCATCATGTTGGGTTCACGGGAATTGGATCCTTCAGGAAGCATGCAGTAGTTGACTGCATCGGCATTCGAAAATGCCTTGCCCATCACGTAGCGCACATCTTCAGGAGCATGACCGTGTCCTGCATGCTCAGGATCTGCAGCCGAGCCAAAAGGAGTAATGCCGGTGATCCGAGCGAGAATCTTCTCATCTGTTCCATCCCATCTCACGCTTAGTAGTGCTCCTCCCCCTCCATTGAGGAAGATTCGGCTGGTGTCTTGGGTAAAGTGTGCATTTCCATAGTTACCTGCATCCATAATTTTACGGAAAGTTCCTCCAGTTGCTGGTATCCAAACCAACTCTCCTTCAGCACCATCTACAGATGGTCCTTCTGCTTCAATTAAGGCTCTTTTTGGGCCTTTAAATACAAGAATTCTATTTTTTGGTCCCCAAACTGGTCCAGAATAGTAGGCATATTCGTTTGAGACTTTGGTTACGACTCCCTTATCTCCGAGGCTAGCTTTGTAGAGGCTGCCTCCATTTTTTTCCTCCCAGGTTATAAAAGCCAATTGGGTGCCCTCTGGATTCCAGGTAGGCATGGCTTCCGTAAACTCATTTTTGGTTACTCTTTTAGGAGCACCATTGGGGTAATCCATCACATAAAGTCTGTTGAGCACGGTAAAGGCCAATTTCTTTCCATCTGGAGAAGGAACGGCATCACGAATCTGGGTGGCAAGCTTGTGCGTGCTGTCTTTGATTGCATAGTTGAAATAGAGACGTGGGCCCATGGCTACATTGACATCAGCCTGGAAAGGGATCTCTGTAGCTGCAGTACCGTCTACAGGCATTTTCCAGATTTTTCCTCCATAGGAAGCCACCACAAACTTGCTGTCTGGGGTAAAGGCCATCGCAGGAAGTACGCCTTGAGGGGCAATGGACTCTTGCTCGTCACGCTGTACTGGGTAGGCCAACCATTTTTCATCGCCAGACTTGAGGTTTCGGATCACCAAACCGGTCTTATCCTGCCATCTTGTACCATAGACCATCCAGTTGCCATCCTTACTCAAGGTTGGGGTGAAGGCGGAACCGTAGCGAGAGGTGATGCTGGTGATTTTTCCCTTGTCAAAATCGTAGTAGCCTACCTGGTACTGAGGAAGTAGGGCATTGTAGTTCCACGCACCCGTTCTCCAGGAGAAGTACACCCTCTTGCCATCTGGGCTTACAAAAGGATCGATGGTTTTCATTGTTGCTGGGGCATCGTTGAGCTGTATGCCTCCGCCTCCATCTACATGGTACATCCACAGTTTGGGCACTCTTCGACCCTTGGAAACGACGATGTAGTCACCGTCTGGAGTCCAATGTGCTCCTGGCACATCCCCGTTTTTATCCTTGGTTACCTGTACGGTATCTTTTTTGACTAAGTCGATGTACCAAAGGTTGTCGTTGCCGGCACGGTCAGAGGTAAACAAGAGTTTGTTGCCATCTGGGGAATACCGAGGGTGGGTTTCGTAGGCCATGCCTGTGGTGAATGGAGTTGCTTTGCCCCCTTCTACTGGCATGGTATAAATGTCTCCCATAAGGTCAAAGGCGATGGTTTTGCCATCCGGGCTGATGTCCAAACTCATCCAAGTACCTTCGGCAGTGGTGAAACTTACTTCTCGCTCAGGCTTGAGGGGAAGGTCTTTGAATTTTGGGTAACTCTTGAGCGAGTCTTTTTTGGTGCTATCCGACTGAACGGACTCGATGCCTAAGTTGGGGAAAAGATATTCCGTCGTTTTAGGCATCCAAGCAGCCATGCTTACCGTTGCCCCCAAGGCAAGGAGTAAGGCGGGATGGGTTATTTTTTTCATGTGGCTAAGATTCAAGCAAGTAATCTACGGGTAAGAATTGAATTATTAAATCTGATGATAAGCAATTTTACCTTTGGAGCCAAATGAACTTGCCAAATGAGTGTAATTTTCCAATCAGGGGTGCCTTTGATTTCAAGCCTTTGGCTTTTGGACCTTCGCACTTGTCTTAGGAAGCACAAAAGTGCCTTTCAAAAATTTAGCGGTTCAAAAAACCAAAAGAGCCATTTTTTTGTCAACAGGCCGACAATCTTCTGTCCAAAAAACGTATCTTAACTGAACAAACAGCGACTAATTTTTAGAGGATTCTTACTAAATTTTTAAAGCCGAAGGATTGAATAATGGAATCAAAACACCACTGGGCATGAGCGATTTAAAATTATTTGAAGGCAAACAGGTTCGAACCTATTGGGATGCCAAAGAAGAGCAATGGTACTTTTCTGTTATAGATGTAGTAGAGATTTTAACCGCTAGTCCCAATCCAAGAGATTATTGGTTTAAAATGAAACTAAGAATTAAAACCGAAGATGGCCTTGAACTGTCGACAATTTGTCGACAGTTGAAACTCAAAGCTGCCGATGGCAAAATGAGAGAAACAGACTGTACAACTACACAAAATTTATTACGGATAATTCAGTCTATTCCATCACCCCAAGCAGAACCCTTTAAACAATGGCTTGCTAAAGTAGGCTACGAACGAATACAAGAAATTAACGACCCCGGCCAGAGCCTAGATCGAGCCAGAGAAAATTGGCAAAAACTGGGCAGAAGCGATAAGTGGATTCAGCAGCGAATGACAGGTCAAGAAACCCGAAACAAGCTGACTGATTATTGGCAGGAGAATGGCGTAAAAAAGGGAGAAGAGTTCGCAGCATTAACCAATATCATTCACCAGGAATGGACGGGTCTAACCGTCAAGAAACATAAAGAGTTGAAAGGCTTACAATCTCAAAATCTAAGAGATCACATGAATGAAGCGGAACTGATATTCACCGCCTTGGCCGAACTTTCTACTCGACAAATAGCCGAAAAAACCAATGCAGTAGGGCTTAATGAAAATGCAGTAGCCAGTAAAGTAGGAGGCTCTATAGCCAAAAATGCTAGGAAAGAGTTGGAGGACAAAACGGGTAAAAGCGTTGTTACGGGTGAGAATTTTTTACCACCTGCAAAGGATAAAAATAAATTGAAGTAAAATAATAGTCCTATCCGCAATCTTACCAATGGCTTAAGATCTGTTTGAATTACTGCGGATAAGCATATTTTTTCTAGGCCTTTTTACGAGGGATTTTTTACAAAAAATCCCCTGAAAAAATCTTTCCAGGGGATTTAGTAGTGCTGTTTGGGGAAATGCGCTTACTGCCCTACCAAGAAGATGGCGTTGCTGAGCACCAGTTTTCCACTCTCCCAGAAGCCTCTGAAGATTGGGTTGTCCACAAAATAGACAACCTGTCCTCTTCCCTGAGATTCTGCGCCAATCACGAGGGACTGACCCATTTGAGACTTGATTTTGTAACCAATATACCCTGTTCTGTAGGCATCATTGGAAGCAATAATCCCGGCATTAGCGCCTCCGTTGAGGAAGGCAAATCGGCTGGAGTTATTCTTGAGGGTGTAGTATTTTCCTCCGGTGCCGTAGCCTAGCGGATGCGTTTCGTCCATCTTGATTTCATAGATGGCTCCGGCAGTGCCTCCTGCAATTTCCAATCGCTCTCCTTCAGTGTAAGGTTCCAATCGCTCCTTCTTGGCTAGCTCCTGGCCAGCTTTCTCGGCAGCCTTTTTCTCATCCTCCGTGTCAAAGGTCTTCAACTTGAAGCCTTCCTTGTTGGCAAACAGGTTCACTGAGCCATCGATGGCAATCACCTTTCCTCCGGCCTTCACCCAGTCGTTCAACTTGGTTTGAGCGGAAGCAGACAAGGCAGAACCAAATACAGATGGAAGAATAATCACATCGTATCTGCTCAAATCAGTATTGCCCATCGAAGCAGCATCTAGGCTAGATAGCGGATACTTTAAGTCTTTTTCGAAGAAGTGCCACACTTCTCCAAAATTCAGGGAGGAAGTGCCTGTTCCGCCTACAAGGGCCACCTTAGGGGCTTGGATGACGCGTACGGTTGGGGAACCAAAGTCCTTGCCCTGCTCCACGTAGCCTGTTTGGGTAGTGCTCAAAGTAATGCCCAAGGCTGCGGCAGTTTCCTGTACTGTTTGGTCAAAATTAGCCACCCATTCGTTGCCTCCTTTGGTGATCATCATCGTTCCGGCAGGATAGGATTTTCCTTCCACGGTGAAAGGATATTCAGCGTAGCGCACGCGGATTTTTTTGTTGAGAAGCGCTGCTAGGAAGGCCGCGTCTCGCGTACCCTGCCAAGGGGCTAGGTAGGCTACTGGTGTCCCAGTGACTTTTATTGAAGCAGCCACAGGGGTCTCGTAGGTTCCGCTTGGATCCAATCGGGTATCCAGTGCAAAGGCCTTTAGCCCATAAGCATAAGGCATGGCCCAACTCGTAATGTCGTAAGTAATCGAATCGTGTAGCGCAGGGTTAGGCTCAAAGAGCACTTGGGCGAGTACAGATTTGGGCTGGTAGGCAGAGATGACGATGTCCTTGTCGCTCGTTGCGAAAAGAACGCCCGTCTTTCCACTTTGGTACTCGTAGCCTTTTAAGCCTGTTTTGGCAGCGGCTTTTCCGTACTGGATTCCGTTTTTGTCCAGTAGTTCTAGCAATTTGGCGACTTGGGCAGGGTTGCTTTCGCCCTTGATCACAAAGCTTTTGTAGAGGCCTTTGGGAGCGGTGGAGTTGGTTTTGAAGTAGCGCTCAAACTCGCTTACTAAGCGGGCCGAATGCTGGCTGGTCATCTCCACTGCAGAAAGTGCAGCCGTATAGTGTCCAGCAATTCGGCTACTTAACGTAACTGTATCGCCGATGGCATTGTAGCCACCGATACCGGCACGTCCTCCACCACCTTGCTCGATGGTCATGCCGATGGCGCCATTGTACATCGGATAGGTATCGCCATAAGAAGGATACAGCAGGTCAAAGCGCTCTTTGGTGAAGTAGAATCGACCCATTTGGTCGAAGTACTTCGCGGTATTTTTTCCAAAAATATCTTGAAACTCGTGCTGAAAAGGAGTCAACTGCTCGTGTAGCGGTTCTGCAGCAGGAGCCATGTAAAAAGGATTGTCGATGCCCTGCTCGTGAAAGTCCAAGTGAAGTTGGGGCATCCATTGCTGGTACATTTTGAGGCGCTGCTGAGATTCAACTTGTACTTGCCAAGCCCAGTCTCGGTTCAGGTCAAAGAGGTAGTGATTGGCACGTCCACCTGGCCAAGGCTCATTGTGCTCCATGGACTGCATGTCGGGCTGCAACTGGGTGTGCATCTTCTGGTTGTACCAGTTGGAATAGCGATCTCTTCCGTCAGGGTTGATGGCTGGATCTAGGATGACCACTTGATTTTTCAACCAGGCTTGTACCTTGGCATTGTTGGGATCGGCCAGGGTGTGGAAGGTGGAAATGGCAGCTTCCATGCCCACAGACTCGTTGCCATGGACGTTGAAGGACATCCAGTTGATCGGAACCTGGGTACTAGGTGTTCCGGAAAGAATGCCTGTTCGCTTTAGGTTGTCCGTGCGGATCTGCTCAAGTCGAGCCATATTCTCTGGACTCGCAAGGATCGCGAGAATGAGGGGTCTTTTCTCGTTGGTTTCCCCGTATTGGATGAGCTTGATGTTGGGATTTTGCGCAGCCACGTACTCAAAATAGTCCACCATGCGGTGGTGTGGGGTAAAGCGATCGCCTGGCTTATAGCCAAGAAACTGCTCAGGCGTCTTAAGTTGGGCCAACACGCTTCCGATGGAAAGCAGGGCCAATGCGAGCGAAAAGAGTAATTTTTTCATTTGGAAAATGGGTTTCGATGGGAAAGTTAATCGCTTTTTCCATGCTAAGGTCACCGTAAGGCGGAAAAGTGACGAGTGGAGGGGAGCCGCTGTCGGTCCATTTAGGAAGAAGCGCAAAAAAAAGGCAGGCCTGAATAAGGCCTGCCTTGGAACTGAATTAAGAAAATTCTTAGGCTACTGCTGTGGCAGTTACCTCAATATTTCCGCGAGTAGCCTTGGAGTAAGGACATACTTGGTGAGCTGCATCTACCAACTTTTGCGCTTCTTCAAGTGAGGCCGCCATTGGAATTTTTACTTCAATGTCCACACCTAGTCCAAAGCTTCCAGGACCGTAGTGACCAAGGTGTGCTTTCACTTTAATTTCGGAGTCTTTCAAGCTGGTGGTACCGGCTACTGCTGCCAAGGCACCGCCAAAGCAAGCTGCATAGCCTGCTGCGAAAAGTTGCTCGGGGTTGGTTTTTCCACCCTCTCCACCGATTTCCTTTGGCATTGCCACGTCAAAATCTAGCATGCCGTCTTCGGTGCGTACGTGTCCTTTTCTTCCGCCGGTGTTTACCGCGATCGCGGTGTAGTCTACAGTAAGTTTTTCCATGGTTTCGTATGATTTACAGTTTGATTTTTTTTGAGTTGCTGTTGGGGCTGGGCCCCAAAAATAGGAACTACTCTTCAAACTTAAGAATGGACATCAAGGTTTTGGAGAAAGAAAATTTCTTCACAGTCGAGTGATTTAGGTCAGTTTATAGCCTCTTTCATAGGCATAGTGAAGCTTGGCATTCACCGCAGCGTCTGTAGACAATTGGGTCTGTGGATTCCAGGTGATGGTACGGCCTAGCTCGTGGGCAATGTTGCCAAGGGTGCAGGCCGTGCAGGTGCTGTGGCCGATTTCCACGGGTACGATTGGATCTTTTCGCTTGCGGATGCAGTCGATAAAGTCGATGTGGTGGGCGTTAAAGCTAAAATTCTCAGGCTCTTTGCCGAGCTGTAGCTCAGGGATTGAGCTGTCGTAATTGCCACGGGAAACCTTGATCCAACCTTTTTCTCCGATAAACTTTACTCCTTGGCGGCCTTCGTCAAACTTGGTGATCATCATCTCTACTCCATCGGCATAGCGGTAGGTGAGTGGTTGAGCTGCGGATCCAGGGATGATGGTGGTTGGACCATTTCTATCCTTGCTTAGGCCCCACTGGGCGATGTCTATCATGTGAGCGCCCCAGTCGGTCATCAAGCCTCCACCAGTTTCCTTGTACCAGCGCCAAGCTCCCCAGGCAGTTTCGTTCTTATCAGGATTCAGGCTAATGCCTGGATTGAGCAGGTCATTGAAGGCTAGGTTCGGAATAGGGCCTAGCCATTTTTCCCAGTTGAGGCCTGCAGGAATGGGCTGGGCAGCCAAGTCGTAGGGCTTGGGATGTGGATTATCTCCTACGTGAACGAGTACCTGGGAGATTTTTCCCAGCTGTCCGCGCTGCACGTGCATCGCTGCAGTTTGGAAGTTGACCGCGGCGCGCTGCATGGAGCCCACGGCAAGTACCACGCCATTTTCGCGTACGGCTTGTACGAGGAGTTGTCCCTCTTTGATGGTGAAGGTGAGTGGCTTTTCGAGGTAAATGTCTTTCTTGGCCTTGCAGGCCTCGATGGCCATGAGTGCATGCCAATGGTCAGGAGAAGCAATCACCACCGCATCCACGTTGGGATCTTGGAGGAGCTCTCGGTAGTCCTCGTAAAGCTTTGGTGCGGTAGTAGTCTTGCCTGCTTCCGTGAGACCTTTTTGAACGCGAAGCGCAAATCGCTCTCGCTTGATGGCGTAGACATCCGCTCCGGCGACTACTTCCACACCAGGGATGCGCATGAAGTTACTTAACAAGCCCATGGCTTGGCGTCCTACGCCAATGAAGCCTAGTCGCACACGCTCGTGGGCAGCTTGAAAAAGAGGTGTTGGAGCAGTCGAGGCAAAGGAAAGGCCAGGAAGGATGCTTATTCCTGCGGAGGTCAAGAGGCTGGCGCCCAGGAATTTTCTACGTGAAAAAGAAGCAGACATAGGGAATTTTAGGTTAAGGTGTCGTCGGATAAAAACTACTTTAAGGTAGCAGAAAATCTTTTTCTTTTCCCAATTTCTGCGGGGATTGTGATAAAAGGAGTCATTCCCCTCTTGAGTGGCCATGGTTTTTTCCGCATCAGATGCTCGATTTTTCTCGATTTTTTGCGAGCTTTCCATAGATAAAATCAATCGAAATGACTATTCAACAGTTGGAATACCTGATCGCAGTCGACAAGTACCGGCATTTTGGGCAGGCTGCCGCCGCTTGCTTTGTCACCCAGCCTACGCTCAGTGCCCAATTGAGTAAGTTGGAAAAGGAGCTTGGGGTCATTCTTTTTGACCGAAGCAAAATGCCCGTCATCCCTACGGAGTCGGGGGTACAGGTGATTGCCCAAGCCAAGAAAGTGGTGACAGATAGTAGGGGGATTTTTGAGTTGGTTGCCCAACTGAAGGGAGATGTTTCTGGGACGATTAAGCTGGGGATTCTTCCTACCCTAGCGCCCTACCTGCTGCACTTATTTATCCGCAAGTTTCTGGAGCGCTATCCCGGTGTCAAGTTGGTGGTACAGGAGATGGTCACTGAGGAAATTCTCAAAAAACTAAAAAATGATGAGCTCGATGTGGGAATCGTAGTGACCCCCTTGGAGCTCCCAGGGATTCTGGAGAAGCCCATGTTTTACGAGAAATTCTATGCTTATTTTTCCACGGGTCACGAGCTACTTTCCCAGCAGGAGATTGGTCCAGATCAGATCAAGAAGGAGGAGCTCTGGGTTTTGCAGCAGGGGCATTGTTTCCGAGACCAGGTGCTCAACTTCTGCGATCAAAGCCTGTCGGGCCATCAAAACTTTCACTACGAGAGTGGTTCCTTAGAAGGTCTTCGCAACATGGTCAACCGTTACAAGGGGCTTACCCTGCTGCCCGAACTGGCTACTTGGGAACTATCCAAAGAGGAAAAATCCAGACTTCGACCTTTTGTAGGTGCTTCGCCTACCCGGGAGGTGAGCCTCATCTTGAACCGGAGTTTTCTTAAGCAAAAGTTGGTGGAGCTGCTATTCAAAGCGATCACCGAGGCCATTCCTTACGAGATGACCTCCAAAGCCAAAGGGAAGGTGGTTCGCTTCACTTGATGGGCTAACTTTCTAATGCGGATAAGGTTATATGGGAAATTTGTAGAAGATTATTGGCTTAATTCTTTCTGGAAATCGAATTTTAATCCAACTTGGGCCAATCTGGAACTTTGAAAAAAGGCTCTCTGCAGCAGCTATAAATTTTCATTCCGCTGGATGAGTTTATCCAAAAATTAAATTTTCAGTAAAGCCACCACGTTTACTCGATTAATTCATTATGCCCGCCAAACACATACTAACTGACACTGAAAAAGGCTACTTAAAAAAGATATGTGAACATACTGCAGGATTTCCATTACAGGACACCTATTCCTGTAATCAACTTTCGGACTTGATACAGGCAAAAACTGGAAAGACGATAAGTTACAATACGCTCAGGAGGGTGTTTGGAATAATCAAAACCAAAAATTCACCAAGCGAGTATAGCTTAAATGTGCTTGTACTTTTTTTAGGGTTTAAAAATTGGGCATCCTTTATTCTGCACCTCCATAAGCAAGAAAACGAACAATTCTTATTAAAGAACCATAGTTTCATCCATTTTGGATTGTTGGATATGCCGTGGATTCAAGAATTTGTATCTCGCCTGAATAAGGTAGAATGGCAAGATGCTTTTAAACTAAAATCCTTGGTTCAGGCAGCAATCCACCGTAGAGATGAAGAGCTACTGCTTGCCGTAACAGATTTGCCGCTTTCCGATCAGGATCAACCGTCCATGCAAAGGCTTATTCTTGCGTATGAACCAATAATTTGGGAGGCAATCCATGGGGAGGAGATTTTTTGGAAGTGGATTGGTGGAATTCTTCAAGAACGACTCATTTTCAGAAAAGTTATCCTTGAGTTTTATGTGAATGAAGATGCCTTAGATGGGTATTATGGCTATTGGTTAAACCTACCTTTTAAACAGGTAACAGAAGAGTTTGTACTATTTCGAAAGTTAGTAAACGGCCAAATGGCTTATTCTAGCGGCATGGATACCCAAAGGTTTGAGGGAGAAATTTCTGAAGCAATTGACCACGGGCTGTGGAAGATGCACCATCCCATTGTTAAAGGAAGAATCGCAGCTTGGGGAGTTTTATTTGGTAAGATTGGCAAACCCGAGCTCATGGCAATGTGTGATTCCTGTGAGAATTGGTATGGAAAAGCAGCCTTTACTACTTTTTTTTATAGATTATTTTGGGATGGGAGCGAGGCCAGTTCATTTGAGGATTGGAATTGGGAGGGGAGCCCATTAAATCTAGGTATGCTGAGTACTTTTGAATTTAGCCAATGGAACAATTACCTATTGATACAAGCCGTCTTTGCTCAGAAAGAGCAAAATCACACTAAAGCAAAAGAAATTTTTGAGAAAATAGACAAGTTTTTGTTTGCGTTTGATCGTTTAACTTGGTTTCACCAACAATACGATTCTTGCGAAAAATTCCTACGCGAGTACCAAGAACATGGCGACAAAAGTTAAAAAAGCCCCCAGCCATTGGATCGGCTTCAGCTGCTCCTGGTAAAAAAAGTGGCCTAAGACAAGGACCCCAATTTCAGAGAATCCAGCAAATGCGAGCATAGATATGGGGCTAACCGATTCTCTGGCGATTCCATCGCAAATAACTCCCAATACCAGTAAAGCCACCAACCAGCTATAAAAGACTGGGCTGGGAAGGGTGGATAAAACTTGATGCCTTTTGCTTTTATTCAATGAAACAAGCAACAGGGAAGCCCCAAGAACTACCGAAACCTCCATAGCGGTTGCAAAAAAAATAGGGGAGGTGGATTGGATGAGCGATTGGGATAAAGGATAGGCCAGTCCCCATGAGATAACGCACAAAATCATCCAGTACCAGCCATCTTTATTTTTGGAGGAATAATGGCTTTTTAGGAGAAAAAAAAGGCCAACTAGCCCTAAAAATAACCCTATTAGGGTGACATTTTCTATCGGAAAATCAAGCCTAAAGTGGCTGACCAACACGGTGACTAGATTCAAGGTAGAAAACGGAATTACAATGTAAAGAGGGAGCAATTTGATGGATTTGATAAATCCCCAAATCCCTAAAAATCCTGTGGATAAGGTGAGTAACCATAGCAAGGGGCGGTTGCCAATTTCTGTAAAATAGGGTAACACTAGTTCCTTGGGATCATTGAAATAAACCAGGAACCCTAAGATGAGCGCGGCGCCCAGAGCACGAGACCAAATCAGTGCAAGCCAATGGACGCTGCCCAGGTAAAATCGAATAAAAATGTTGCTTGCAACAAAAATTACACTCGAAAGTAAAGCCCAAATCAACACAGCCAATAGGGGTTAAATTTTTTCAATGGGATTAGAGGCTTACCTACGAGCTTTCTATTTTAATTAATTCTAGGCTCAGGGACACCCTATTTTTCCTCTAAACTACTAGATTTTATACCCTTTTGAGAAGGTGCAGGAATCTGTATCCAAGTAGTGTAAAATCCGAATCATATGTGATATCTATCTTTTCAATTTTTTTTATTTGTACTGATTTGTACTCAGTCATTGAGGTTTGTTCTGTTTAAACTTGTTTAAATTAAATTGAAAATCAAGACTGAAAAAATTTATGGCAAAAATAAAAGTAATCGGATCGAGCTCTGTAAAGAGTATCAAAGCACAGTTTAAAAAAGAATTTGATTGTAATCTAAGAATTTACAAAGGTGCTCGATTTGCGGAGGACACAATGAAGATTTCGGAATTGTCAACGCTAAGTAGTGCTGGAGGAGAATTGGAATTGGGCCCAAGGAGCAGGGTCGAAAATGTAGAGAAATACTTTAGAGAAACCTTTGGCATTAAGGTGCAAATTTCAAATGCGGCTGATACAAAATTGGCTGACAATGAAATGACTTTAACCCAAGCAAGTAAAATTTAATTTAGATAAAGATATGGCAAGAGAAATAACAACTACGGGCAGTAAAAAGGTTGCAACATTGCAAAAAGAGTTTAATACACATTTTCCCTATTTGCGTTTAAAAATTTGTCCTTTAGAGGCAAAGGAGCTTGTAAAAAAAGGAGAAACCATAACAGGAGTTGATAATTCAAAAACACTTTCTGAAGTAAGAACAAAAAAAGGGACAGGGCAAGTATCCTTGACTGGTTCAAAATCTATAAAACGGTTGGAGAAAGAATTCGACGAAATCTTTGGTCTATTTGTACAGATTTGTTACACCGAAAAAGACGGAAAACGATATTATACTTCAGCTGCTGATGGGGATGGGTTGTCTTTGACAGCGTTAAATCGAGACAAAGAAGCGAAAGGATGCCTCAAAGGAGCTTGGGAATAATTACAGACTTAATAAAAATAAATTGCTTCTTCAAGACATCAATAAGTTGTTGATTTTTAACCAAAATAAACTTTAAGAAGCAGTAAAATTTTATGATGACACCAAGTGAACGAAAAAAAATTGCTGAAGCAAAGAAAAAGGAACGAGAACGTGCCTCAGCTGAAAGGGAAAAAATAGCAGAAGCAAAAAAAGAGAGCGTGAACGAGCTGCAGCTGAGAGAAAAAAAATATCTGGAGCAAAAAAGAAAGAGCGTGAACGTGCCTCAGCGGAAAGAAAAAAAATAGTCGCAGCAAGAAAGAGAAAATAATTGAGCGGTTTGAAAAACCAATGAAAAGGGAAAATTAAAAAACCCCGTTAATAATTAGATTAATAAAATACCGATTAATACAGCGTGTTAAGTTTCGATTCACCTTAAACTTAACCTAGATACTTATCTGTACAGGAATAAGATTGCGCTAATGCAAAGTCATAGTAAGATATTATGATTATCCGCAATCATGCCAGTAGCTCAGCTCGCCTATTTAAAACATGCGGATAATCGTTGACAGACCACAGTCAACGGTCCACAGCTAACCTTATTGAACCTCAAACCTTTTTTTCTATAGTTAGTGGTGAAAAAGCGGATAATCAGATAAGATATTTTCCTAAAGCAGATAATCAAGGAGAATCTTTATAATTCTTCGCTTGAAATAGTATAGAAAATGTTAAGTGTTGCTTTAAACGAACATTTGTTTATTCTCTGGCATAATTGCAGGTAATGGGATTAAATTTAATGAATTAGCTAAATCTCACGATAGACAAATTGGGCTATTCATTAAGTTTAGCTCTTCTATTCAGTTAAATAGAATATTAGTCAAAAATTTTATGTTTGATGCATTAACTGTAGAACATCTCAAAAGCTATGTTTATGTATTGGTCAATCCAATAAGTAAAAAACCGTTTTATATAGGAAAAGGTATAGGTAATCGCGTTTTCAATCATCGGGACGCGCTTCTAAATGGAGAAAATACCCAGCCTGGAACGCTTAAAGATGAAGAAATCTCTCAGATTTTTAATCATAAAATGAATATTGGTCACATCATCGTGAGGCATGGCCTTTCTGATGATGAGGCATTATTCTTAGAGGCTTCATTAATTGATTTTTGGAATTATTTTAATGGCCCGCTAACTAATATTGTTCTAGGGCATAATTCAAGTCTTGTTGGATTTAAAAGTGCTGATGAAATAATTCGTCAGTATAACGCTCCAAGGTTAGAGAAGTTATACCATAAAGTAGCAATAATTAACATAAATAAAAAATACTCAAAAATTGACAAATCAAAAGGAACCTATTTGGATGCTGTCAAAGAAGCTTGGCTAATTTCGGCCGAAAATCGAAAAAACACTGAATATGTGTTGGCTGAATTTCAAGGAATTATTGTTGGGGTTTATGTGGTGATCGGCGAATGGTATTCCATTACAACTACTGGCAACAAAAGGAATCAACGTTGGGGCTTTAATGGAGTAGAGGCTTCTGATGAGATTAGTTTATTGTATAAAAACAAATCCGTCATACATACCAAGAAAAAGGGAGCTATATTTCCTATTCGTTATTCATTGTAAATTGGGTAAAATCAACTTATTTAATTTTAGCAAATGAAAGTCTAATAATTGGAGTGCATTATAAAATTGATTTAATACTTTCTCAAATTTAAATTTGTTTATAAGCCATCTACTGGTTTAGTATCTAAAAACAGGGTTTAGTTAATTTAAATATTTATTAAGATTTACTATGGGATCATTTACAAGCTCTTTAGGAAGAGAATTAGGAAAAAATACAGGTAAGTATGTTTCTAATAAGGTTTTTGGAGACAAATGGTCTACGCCTTATCGTGTCTCTGCAACTGCAGAAGTTGCAAAATCTAAAGTGACTCAAGCGAAGATTCAGGCTGAAGCTGAATCTGCTAGAATAAGAGAGCAAGAAAGAGTTGAATTAGAGAAAATCGATAGAGACATTTTACTAAGTATTAGTAAAATTCAGTTTAATTCAGATAAAAGTAAAATACATCAAGTCTTAACTGAAATGTGTTCACTACTAGAAAGTTATCAAGACACCAAAATAAAAAAGGCTGCAAAAGTTAAAATCCGGGATGGCGTCTTTAAATTAAAACAAATTAATGCAAATGAAGAGCATGTTTATTTCCAGAACATATTGGAAGGGTATGAAAAGCAAGTAAAGCTTAGGCTTAACTTTGTTTTTATAAGCTTGGGGTTGTTTTTAGTCAGCATACTTTTAAATATAATTTTTTCTGGGGACTGGAAATTTGCAATTTTATTGAGTATTGGACTCTTGATAACAACTAGTATACTTTATGCAAATAAAATTGGTGTCAACTTTAATAAATATTAAAAAAAATGAAAAATGTAATTGAAAAACTTAGAGATACCGAATTGTCTGATGGTGAATATAAGATATTTATACTTACATACCCCATATTCTTAGTAGCAATTGCTGATGGAATCTTTGATTTTGAGGAAAAGGAATTTATGAAAAACATTTTGTATGACTTTTTACATCCATTATACAACAATAATATATCGGAAGATCAATACGGATTCTTGATAGAAAATTATTTATTAGATTTTGAAGAATTATTTAATTCCAATAATTATAAAACAGATCTTTTAATAGAGTTTGCAAAATTTGATTCTGAGGTGAAACTTGCAATCTTTGAATTGGTAAATGATGTCGCTAATATTTCAGAAGGGATTAGTGAATTTGAAAAAAGTGAAATAATAAATATTAAACAATACCTATAAAAAAATTAAGGTTTATAAATTAAATCTCTATCTCTTTTTGGGATCTATCTAATTTTAAGGACATAATTACAGGGTATGTAGTTAATTTATGAATGCTTTAGTTTTATCTTTTTTGTCTCTTATGAGTAAGAGATTCCTATCCCTACCAATTAGGTTAACATCATCTTGAACCGAAGTTTTTTAAAGCAAAAGTTGGTGGAGCTGCTATTCAAAGCGATAACGGAGGCGATTCCTTACCAGATGACCTCCAAAGCCAAAGGGAAGGTGGTTCGCTTCACTTGATGCGTTTCAGAAGGTAGCGCGCTGCTTGAGGGCCTGTTATTTTTTGGCCATCGGCGTCCAGGTGGAGGAGCCCGTTTTCTTGAAGTAGGTAGCGTCCTGGCATATCGCCAATCATGCCTCGCAGCAGGACTTGGGCGCTGTCTTTCTGCCCCCAGGAGATCTTCCCAGTAAATTGCTCTTCACGTGCATCATTCAGCCCGAGGAAGTTGGTTTTTAGTTCAAAGGTACCTCCTTCGCCTAGCGTCAGCCAGATTTCTATGCCTTCGCAGTGCCCGCAAGGCAAGACGCCTTCGTAGGCACCTGCCCAGGAAGAATTGGAGCTGGCTGAGGCAGGGGGTGTTTTTTGGGCAAGGGAACTTTCTCCGATCCGAGGGGATTCGTGGGAAGATTTTGGATTGCAACAGGAAAGCAGGCAGCTGGCGAATCCAATGAAAAATCCGATTCGCCAGCTGCCTAGTCCTTCAGTGCGCATTCTTTTGGCCATGGATTGCTCGCTTAGACCCCAAACTGGTTGAGTTTGTAAGATAGGTTGTGCCATTCCTTGGCGGTCTTGGGGCTAAAGGATTTCAATGTTAATTCATCAAAATGGCCCATCTTTTTTCAAACCAAAAACAAGAAACAGTGCCAATATTCCTGTAATAGTTAAAGTATACTACTACTAAGATTTACTTGATTACAATTCCATTGGGTTTTTTTCCAACTGGAATCGTTTTTGTTGCTTTATGTAGCATCACATCCACAATCGATACACTTGCAGCTTCTTGATTAGTTACATAAGCCGTCATGCCTTTAAAAGCAATGGCATGACTTCCTGCCGCCGTAGCAAATGCACCGGAACGAATCATTTTTCCAGAAGCATCTTTTGTCCACCAGTGCACTTTCCCTGCCTTTGGGTCTGTAACCCACATCTCTTTCATATCAGCTTGGTATGCTACAAAGCCTGGCATAAAGCCTAATGCAACTGTTTCAACCACCTGTAATGTTTTTACGTCAATAATTGAGACGGTTTGTCCATCTTCATTATCCACATACATTCGGTCATCCGCTCCCGTCCATGCTCCCACGGGATTTTTTCCTACGGGAATCGTTGCTAAGATTGCTTTGGACGTTGGGTTAATGGCCGTAACCGAATTACTCATTCCATTTGCTACGAAAGCCACTGTTCCATCAGTTGAGAAAGTTACCTCTGCTGGTTCTTTTCCAACTACAATCGTATTTTTCAAGGCAAAAGTAGCAGCATCATAAACCAATACTTTTCCAGCTTCGTCCATTTGGGAAGTCCAAATTTCTTTGCCATCGCTCGAATAAACAGCATTGTGATTCATAATTGGGGTCTCGATTACTTTTACATTCAACCCCGTTGTAGCATCTAAAACTGCCAACTTGCCCGTCATTCCCGCCATAGCCCCTGTGTGGCCTGCACTTAAATCCATGCCTGGCGCTGCAATGGCTATTTGCGTTTTTGAAGCATTCAAATAAATGTGATGTGGATATGCCAATGCATATCCCATATTCATTCCTTGCATTTTAGTTCCCGACCCATCTCTTAATTTTATTACAGCCGTAACCGTATTGGTAGTCAAATTGATAACTGATATCGTACTACTTCCCCCATTGACCACATAAGCGGCTGGATAAGTGATGTTCAGTTGTGGTTCGTCTGAACTCATATCCGTGCAGCTGCCGAAGATTAGGGCACAAAGTAAAATCACAGTCTTTCTCATATTATTGTTGGGGATTGAAGTATAATGATTGTTTGGAATATATATACTCTTTAATACTGCGCATTGTTTGGACCAGAGGTGGGATTTGCTCCACAAATGAAATAAGCCTAGCCTTTTCTTCTTCAATTTTTTCCCCATTTTTTATGTAAAAGGCAGTTGCGGTGGAGATGTTTCTTTTGTAGGTCTCTTCACCTAGACTCCAAACTGGTTGAGGTGATGATCGAGGTGTTTGTAGAGGAGGTTGTTCCATTCCTTGGCAGTCATCGGACCAAAGGAAGGGGATGCCTTTCCTTCGAATCCAGATTCTCCAGCTGCAAGTGTCTGCTCTGCAAAAGAGATGAGTCGCGCCTTCTCTTCCCCAAAGTTCTTTTCACTTTTAATCCGAAAGGCAGGAGCTGTGGGTAGGTTTTTTTTGTAAGGGACTTCATTCACCACCCCTGGCTTGACGAAGGCCTTCAATAGAAAGCGCATCAGGGGATTTGCATTGGGATGGGTGTTGGTAAAGGCCATTTCGTAGGCTACATTGCAATGTGCCAGCATCTGGTCCACAGACATTTTACCCCAGAGTGCAGGGCTTTGCGGAGAAAGGTTTTCGATTCGATGGATCAATTCAGCGGTAACCGCTGGGTCAAATACATTTTTCATGGATGCTCTAGTTAATCTAAAATAACTCGTTCTGACTTCGGATACTTGACCTCGTAGCGGAGGGAAAGTTTTTGTTGCCCTCCTGGAGGAAGTGTGATCTCCCAAGTTACGATTCCTGTTACTGGGTCCAAAATGCCCTCGCTAAGTTCGCCTGTAGTGACTGTGATTGTCGAATTGACGGAAACAGGAATTTGGTCTTTGAGCTGAAGGGTGACGGCCTGGGATTTGTTGTTTTTTAGCGTGATTTCATAGCCACGGCTTTCGGTGATGTTGGCCCCGATGGTCCGTTTTTTGGAAAACTGGTCTACTTTCTCGCGCTGCATCACAATGGATCGGTCCCGACCCATGGAGATTTGGAGGGTGTCTTGGAGCGCAGCTGGGTTGAGGATAGATCTTCCCACAAAGCCATCTTCAAAATACAAGTTGCTTTCGCCTTCCAGGAGGCTGTACTGACTCCAGTCGGCCATTTCGGCCAAAAGGAAGGCGTCTTTTTCCAATTTTGGAATAGCCGTATAGCGGTAGGTAGCCGGAATTTCGTAGGTTTTCAAATCGACGAGGGTTCGCTCTCCGTTGGATTTGATGGAGTAGGGCTCGGCCACTTGAATTTCCACGGTCGTTTGGTTTTCGACGAAGGAGGTCATCAGGGGAGCAGCATCCATGGAGCTAGTTCCTCTGAGGGTAAGGTTTGTCCCTGCCAATGCCTTTTTTTCTCTTTCTCTGTAGCTTCCGGTAACCATCACCTCTGACAGCACCTGATTTTCTTGCATAAGGGTCACATTCATATTGGATCTGCCCTGAATTGGCAGTTCTTCCGTACGCATGCCTATGAAAGAGAAAACCAAGGTTTTTGCGGTGTTGGGCAAGGTAAGTGAATACCGGCCTTCCAAATCCGTAGTAGTTCCGATTGTGGTGCCTTTTACCAAGACGGTAGTACCCGGAAGGGGTTGTCCTTGCTCATCCAGGACCAATCCGCTAATTGAGCCGGGTGTCTGAGGGACTGCAAATTTATTTACTGTAGTGTATCGGGCATAGTTGAGTTCCCATTTGTCGATAATGGGAGCCTGCCCTCCTTGGTTGGGGTTGGCATTGGAAAAGCGGAGTTTGACATTTTTCCAATCTGCTCCTGTATTTTGGAATACCTCTGCCTTGTACTGCAGTTGAAGTGGCTCGGTGATGGATTTGACGCGCACATCGTATTTGGGATACCAACCTGCATTGGATACCAAGTAATTGATTTGGAAGGTGGCTGGACCGGCGTTGGTTGCTTTTACACGGATTCTGATTTCAGCTTTTGCCTTATCGTCGCTTTGTTGCAGCGCATACAGCTGGTTCCGAAGCGCCTCAACTTCCTGGTCATTTGCCGCTAGCTGCGTATTGATTTGCAATTCTTCGTTGGCAATTTTGGTGTGTTCGGCATCAAAAAAATCCAAGGTTGCTTTTAGCGCAGTCATGCTTGTGCCCGCCTGGCTGCTGCCAATGCTTTTGTTGGCGGAAAGTACAGACATTTTAGTACCAAGCACCTGAATCCGATTGCGCAAATTGCTTTGGCGTTTTTCGATTTCAGCGATTTCTTTTTCTAGGGTTTTGGCTTTTTCTCCTTCCTCTTTTTCGTGAAGAAAATCTAGGCGCTTGTTGACCGCCTGAATGGTAAAGTTGCCCTGTCCCTTCACCTGGATACTTTTTTCATCTAGAAAAGGAGAGAGCCCCTTGACCAGTAGCACGGATTCTCCGGCGGGAAGGGTGCCTGTTGCCGTTTCAAATAATTGTGCCCCGGACAAGAAGAGGGTGACCTCCTTGATCTGGTTGGTAAGGGTGACTTCCTTAAGGTCCTGTGCGAATCCTTGGAGGGCGTAGCTGCCTAGAAGGATGAAAAAAAGTAGTCTTTTCATGTGGCGTAGAGTTGGTATTAAATCAAACAATTTAGTTAGGCAAACGCAAGGCTTGGCCTTTAATTCTTTGAAGACGTAGAAAATTCCCTTGAGGTTTGCCCATGATGATTAGTTTTGCAGGGTCAAACTCCGATTGCATGACTCTATTTCAAAGTATACTAATTGCCATAGTCGAAGGACTTACCGAGTTTCTTCCCATTTCCTCCACGGGGCACATGATTTTGGCCTCCACGGCGATGGGCATTCACGAGGATGAGTTTGTGAAAACCTTTGAGGTATTTATTCAGCTGGGTGCCATTTTGGCGATTGCCCTGATGTACATCAAGCGCTTCTTTAAAAGTCTGACGATTTATTACAAATTGATCACTGCCTTTTTACCTACCGCGGTGGTGGGTCTTCTAGCCTACGATTACATCAAGGAGTACCTGTTCAATCCTGTCGTGGTGTCGGTATCGCTGATCTTGGGGGGCATCGTGTTGATTTTTATAGACAAGAAAGTACTGCAGCAAGATACTACGGTGGCCGAGGTAGAGGATATTTCCTTCAAAAATGCCTTTTTCATTGGCCTGTGTCAGTGTTTGTCCATGGTGCCGGGCACCTCTCGCGCCGCAGCCACGATTATTGGCGGGGTATTTAATGGCTTGGACAAACGACAGGCTACCGAATTTTCGTTCTTGCTTGCCGTGCCCACTATGCTCGCAGCGGGGGGCTATGACCTTCTGAAAACCGATCTTGCTTTTAGCAGTGAGCAACTTATGCTATTGGGAATTGGCTTTGTAGTGGCCTTTGCTTCGGCTTGGGTAGCAGTTAAACTGTTTTTGACTTACGTTTCTAACCATGGCTTTACGGCCTTTGGCTGGTACCGCATCGCCCTTGGGGTATTGTTCTTAATCTTTATGTGGGGCGCTGATTTGTAAGTTTTTTTGTCAATGGACTGTTCACATTTGTCAACTGACCACAGTCCACGGTCCACGGCTCATTCAACTGAACTTCAATCATTATTCTTCCCTTAAAAGTAGATGCGGCTAATCTGCTAATCTCGATTGGTTTATTAACTAAAAGAGGCTGTCCCGAATGGAAACAGCCTCTTTTTACTTGTATTTTCTACGTGAATTTGTCTCGAGTAGGAACTAGGATTGAGGTTCATTCCAATTTGCTGTCGACCGTCGACTGTTGACCAAATTGATTGCAACTCCATCTCAAAACCAGGGGTCCTCTTACTTCCTGTTTTTCACATACTTTTCTAGCCAGCTGTCCATTTCCCAAAGGGTGTGGAGGATGGATTCTTTGGCTGCATAGCCATGGCTTTCGTGAGGAAGAAGTACCAGTCTAGTGGTAGCCCCATGTCCTTTGAGGGCATTGTAGTAGCGCTCGGATTGGATGGGGAAAGTACCTGAATTGTTATCTGCCTCTCCATGGATTAGGAGTATTGGGGTCTTGACCTGATCTGCAAAAGAGAAGGGAGACATGTTGAAATACACTTCTGGGGCCTCCCAATAGCTTCGCTGCTCGTACTGGAATCCAAAGGGAGTCAGGGTGCGGTTGTAGGCGCCACTTCTAGCGATGCCTGCGGCAAAGAGCTGGGTATGGGAAAGCAAGTTGGCGGTCATGAAGGCGCCATAGGAATGTCCTCCTACTGCAATGCGGCTTCTATCTCCAACACCCATTTCTACTACCTTGTTGATGGCTGCTTCTGCATTGGCTACAAGTTGCTCGATAAAGAAATCGTTGGGTTCCAGTTCTCCTTCCCCTACGATAGGCATTTCGGTTTGGTCCATGATCGCATAGCCACGGGTTACCCAATACAGTGGAGAGCCCCAGCTAAGGCGGGTAAAGGTGTACTTGGAGCCCCTCACCTGTGCTGCATCGGCTGCGGACTTGTACTCTCTTGGATAGGCCCACATGAGTACAGGAAGTCGCCCATCGCGGCTAGGATCGTATCCTTCGGGGGTGTACAAGACGGCGGAGAGGTTGAGGCCATCTTTTCGAGGGTAGGTGATCAACTGCTTTTTAATTCCTTTGAGCGTAGGATATGGATCTGCAAAAGCGGTGATCTGTTTGGGAGATACTCGCTTTTTGGTGTTGACCAACCAATAGTTGGGACTCATGTCGGTGCTCTCTTTCAGGGTAATCAAAAGGGAGCCTTCCTTATCGAGTACTTTTGTTACTCGTTCGTAGTAGGGTGCTTGGGAGCGCCACAAGATTTTCTGCTCCTTCGTGCTGGTATTGAAGGTGGATAGAAATGGCATGCTTCCCTCTGGGCTGCCCCCTTCTGAGGTCATAAACACAAGCGCCCCATTTCTGTGAAGCACTTTTCTTCCGTAGGCATTGTCCATTAACAATGGGCTACCCGGATCATTGTACAGGTCGTCCGAAGAGCGCTCAATGATTGTTCGAGGAGCTTGACCTGGGTTTCCAGGTTGGAATACGGATACTTTTTCGGTACGGCTTGCCGACCAACGCTCGCTGAGCAAGGCAAAATTATCGTCTGACCAGCTGATGCCACCAAATCGCATGGTAGTACCCACTAGCTTTTGCTTGTCGCCTGTAAAGGGTGCCATCAAGGTGAACACGATGTCCCGTTCGGCCACTTTAATTTTGGGATCGCCTTTGTCTTGTGCTTCTGCCCAATACAGGGTAGCAGGAGCATCTGCTCGCCAGTTGACATTTCGAATTCCGCTGACGGTAGCATCAAAGCCAGTTGGCCTCACCTCATCTAGTGGAAGTTGTGCCAGGGTTTTCAAGACTGCGCCTTGGCTGCTCCAAATTTCTACAGTGTAGGGAAATCGGTCCGCAGGGACGAGGTAGGAGAATGGTTTTTGAATGGACTCGACCAAGAGGTAATTTTTATCGGGGCTGAGGAGCATGGATTTGATCATGGCGGGTTTTCCAACTGCCGTACTGCTGCCATCAAGCTTGATGTGCATTAGTTGAGCGTCCATAAAATAGGCAAACAAGGCCTCATCGTGGGGATTGGCAAGCAAATCCTGGTAGGTGCGACTAGGAGCAGCTTTACCTGAAGTTTCTTGGATGGTTGGTCCGGCGGGAGCAACTGGCGCCGAAGGAACTTTTCCTCGAGCGGGATTGACCGCTTTGATGAGGAGGCTATTGTCTGCTAGCCAGGCCATGGAGTTTCCCAGAACTTGGTTGAGGATAGGACCAGTGACTGCTTTGGCAGTGTAGGTACTGAGGTCGACTACCCAGAGGCTGATGCCTTTGGCTTCGGTTTGGGTAAAAGCCAAGTAGCGCTCGTCCATGGAAAAGGTAAAGCCGGACATTTTCGCTGGGGAAGGAAGTCCAGTCACCTGTATTTCTTCTCCCGTGGCTGTTTTTTTGATTTTCAAGTTGATATATCCACCTGCTCGACTAGGGCCAGAGGTGCTCGGACTTATTCGTAGCCCGGCAATACGAAGCTCTGGCTGAGCCAAGTCTTCGATGGAAGGAGATTCTGTTCGTTCCAGGAGTAGCATGAAGGAACCATCCTTGGAAAATGTGACTGCCGGGGTGGAAGGCGCATTGACTAGGTCAGCTATGGCTGCCGGGGGAGTTTGATAGGAACTTTGCGCAGATACAGCCGAACTGATCAGTAGTACGAAGCCCAGAAAGAGGGAAGAAAGGGAGGCTATTTTCATAGATAAAGCGAGTGAGTAACAAAAGCAATGTACTAGAATAAAGCTTTTCTTAAAACAGGGAAATTAGGAACGGCAAAAAAAAGCCCAACATCGAGTTGGGCCTTTGAAGAATTGGACTGGGTAGGGTTATTTCCCTTGCGCTCCCAGAGATACCATTGCACATCGGAAACCAATGTGGTTGGTGGAAGAATCTTGATGCATAAATCGGCGTGCTCCTGGGGCTAGCCAGTAGGTGACATCTTTCCATGAACCACCTTTGTACACACGGATGGAGTCATTGAATAAGGAAGTTCCATAGGCTTCTTTTTCGTCATAGACGCCATCTTTACGAAGTGGATTGAGGTCATCCGCATCCTGGAAGGAAAGTGGACGGTAGACATCATACACCCATTCGTTCATATTTCCTGCCATGTTGTATAAGCCAAAATCATTAGGAGCCATGTCGTACACATTGGAAGGGATGATTTCACCATCGTTGGTTTGGTCACCTGCGATACCGGCATAGTCACCTCTACCACGCTTGAAGTTGGCTAAGAAATCACCTTGCTTGGCGCCTCTTTTACCTCTGCTGTCGTAAGGATTTCGTACTCCTCTACCATCCCAAGGATAAATACGTCCATATTCTTGGTTTTCGTCTAGGTATTGAGTTCCAATCATGGCCTTGGCAGCATATTCCCATTCCGCCTCGTTGGGAAGTCTAAATTCAGCAATCACTACACCAAGCTCGATCAATTGGGATCGGGTAAGTGTTGTGTCCATTTTTCGTTCCTCTATGACTACCTTTTGTGCGTAGGCTGTTCTCCACTTTGCGTAAGCATCTGCTTGGCTCCAAGATACGCCAGCTACTGGGTAAAAATTGAAGCCTGGGAACCTGAAGTAGTAGGACTCGTAGACGTCATTAAAGGACATGGCACCACGCCATACTTTTTCGGAAGGCTCTAGCTTATCCATGGAATCTTTGCTGACTTGCTTTTTCATGTCAAATAAAAATTCCTTGTAATCGTTGTTGGTCATCTCGGTTTCATCCATCCAAAAGGTAGAAATGGAGACAGTTCTTTCGAGGTTGTCACGGAAAGCCATCACATCTTCTTCCTGTGAACCAAGGATGGCTCTTCCACCTTGAATCAATTTTAAGTTCGGGCCAGGAAGCTGCTCTGCATCCCTAGATACAAAAAATTGGGTAGAGTCTTCCACGTCAAAGGAGAAGTCTGCACCAGTGGTTGGGCTTTTTTTGCCAGGATCTCCTGCGGTTCTTCTGCCGTACGAATTGTTTTTCTGGCAAGAGGATAAAATGGCACTTGATATAAGTAGTAGGGCGATGGCCCAGCTCCTACTGTTGTTTGGTAGACGCATAGGTGGTAAGTGTTTGGTCTATTTCTGTTGCTAATATACAAGGACTTAGGTAATAGCACCAAAGCCGTTTTAAATTTGTTATTTAATTAAGTCTTATTTACATAGAGAGAATCAATTCATCTCGTAGTAAATGCATGCTAATAGTACTATTTTTTTTAAGTGATTTCTTCACTATAAATTTACTTAAATCATCATCTACAGGCTAATTAGACTGTGGATTGCCTCTCCCTTTTGATTGTACAAGGTATAAGCTTAGGGAATTTTCATTTCTCTGAGCAAATGCTGTGCCTTTTGTATACTTAGCACCTGATCTACGCTGAGAATCAAACGATTTTTATGTTCTTTTATTTTACAAGACTTGGGATGTTGTTGTACAAATTTCATCATGTTCCCAAAAACGGATGAATTATAGAAAGACTCTTTGCTCGATGGAAGGAGGTAGCATTTCATCTGAGAAGCCTTGAGCACCAACTTTTCTATTCCCAACTCTTCGGCCTGCCAGCGTAAGCGGACAGTTTCCATGAGATCTTGAACGGCCTGAGGAGCTGGACCAAATCGATCCTGTAGCATCTGACCAAATTGGTCTAGTTCCTCTTCTTTTTCAAGACCGTCCAACTTCGAATACAGTCCCAGACGCTCGCTGATATTGCTCACATAGGACTCTGGAATCAAGAGCTCCAAATCCGTTTCAATCGTACAATCTTGAACCAGCACGCTGACTTTTTCTTTTAGGTCCTCTTCAAACAAGGCAGCAAACTCGTTTTCCTTTAGTTCCTGAACGGCCTCGTCCAAGATCTTGTGGTACATCTCAAATCCCAGGTCGGTGATAAAACCGCTTTGCTCGGCACCCAAGAGGTTGCCTGCTCCTCGAATGTCCAAATCTTTCATGGCTACTTTGAAGCCATCGCCCAGGTCAGAAAATTCCTCCAGGGTTTGAAGTCGCTTCCGTGCTTCGGCAGTAAGTCCCGATAGTGGACTGGTGAGTAGGTAGCAAAAGGCCTTTTTATTGCTTCGCCCTACGCGACCCCGCATCTGGTGAAGGTCGGAAAGGCCAAACATGTGCGCTCGGTTGATCAAAATCGTGTTCGCATTCGGAATATCTAGACCCGACTCGATGATGTTGGTGGACACCAAGACATCGTACTGGTGGTTGATGAAGTCCACCATGATTTTTTCCAACTTATCTCCATCCATCTGTCCATGAGCACCGATGACGCGTGCATCTGGCACCAATTTCAAAATTAGGTTGGCAATGCTGTCAATCTCTCCCACACGGTTGTGCACAAAAAACACCTGCCCTCCACGTCGCAATTCGTAGGAGACCGCATCACGGATGACTTCCTCCTCAAAGGTTTGCACCTCTGTAGTTACTGGCTGTCTATTGGGTGGAGGAGTGGCGATGATTGAGAGGTCACGGGCGCCCATCAAAGAAAAATGAAGGGTACGCGGAATTGGGGTGGCAGTAAGTGTCAGCACATCTACATTGACCCGTAGGTTTTTGAGTTGGTCCTTTACTTTGACCCCAAACTTCTGTTCCTCATCGATGATGAGTAGCCCAAGGTCCTTAAACTCGATGTCCTTGCTCACAATTTTGTGCGTGCCGATCAGGATATCAATCTCCCCAGAGGTCACCTGCTCTTTGATAGCCTTAATGTCTTTGGCAGATCGGAATCGGTTGAGGTAGTCCACCTTGACGGGAAAATTTTCAAGACGTTCGGACAAGGTTTGGTAATGCTGCATGGCCAAGATCGTGGTGGGCACCAAGATGGCAACCTGCTTCCTGTCATTGACTGCTTTGAAGGCGGCACGAATGGCTACCTCTGTTTTGCCAAAACCTACATCTCCGCACACAAGACGATCCATGGGATAGGATTTTTCCATGTCTGCTTTTACGTCTGCCGTTGAAGCAGCTTGGTCTGGCGTGTCCTCGTACAAGAAGGAGGATTCCAGCTCCACCTGCAATACTGAATCTCTAGAAAAGGCGAAGCCTGGGGCAGACCTGCGCTTGGCATAGAGTGCTATCAGGTCTTTTGCAATGTCCTTGACCTGTTTTTTGACCCGTGCTTTTTTATTGTCCCAGTCGGGCGAGCCCAACTTGGACATGGAGGGCGCTTGTCCTTCCTGGCCTGAATATTTCGAAATCTTGTGTAGCGAGTGGATGTTGACATAGAGCAGGTCATCGTCTCTGAAAATCAATCGAACCGCTTCCTGCATGTTGCCACTGACATCTACTTTTTCTAGTCCTGCAAATCGCCCCACCCCATAGTCCACGTGGACCACGTAGTCACCGGGATGCAAGGCCTTAATTTCTTTAAGGGTGAGGGCCTTTGAGGCGGTGGATTTACTCTTGGATTTGTAGCGGTGAAAACGCTCAAATAACTGGTGGTCGGTGTAGCAAACGAGTTTGGCCTGCTTGTCCACAAAGCCCTCACGGAGACTGAGCAACAGGCTTTGCACCTGTAGGGTAGGGTCCAATTCCTGAAAAATTCCCTGAAGTCGGTCGATTTGCTTCTCGTTCTCTGCCACGATGAGGTTGAGAAAGCCTGTCTTTTCATTATCTCCCAAGTTGGCAACGAGCAGGTCAAAATTCTTATTGAAGGAGGGCTGTGGCTGGCTCTCCCAACTGACCTTGGTGGCTTTTTTCAAGTAAAATTGCCTGCCAAATTCTACTATAGAAAACTTTTTTGCGGCCTCGACAAAATCTGCTCCCTGCTCAAACAACTGTTCGGGTTGGAGCACCAGGGCCTCCTTCTTAGTTGAACCAGCCATCTGACCAAAAGCTTGTGCAGCTTTTTGGTAGCACTCGTCCATCACATCCAGTGTAAGCTGGTAGTCCTTGATCCAGAGAATGGCTTTCTCTGGCAAAAAACTGAGGAAAGACTGCCGCACCTCCTGAAGCAGGCGGGTTTGAACGTTTGGAATGAGCGAAATAAAAGGGACTGACTGTAGCGAAAGTTGTGTTTCTGGATTGAAGGTGCGGATGCTTTCGATTTCCTTTCCGACTAATTCCAGTCGGTAGGGGAATTCATTGCTGAAGGAAAAGACATCCAAGATTCCACCACGGATGGCAAATTGCCCGGGCTCATAGACGAAGTCCGTTCGCTCAAAGTCGTAGGTGGAGAGAATCTCAGTGACAAATTCCATGTCAACAGCTTCTCCAATCCGTGCTGTAAAGGTGTTTTCTACAAGAGAACGTTTGTTGATGACCTTCTCATAGAGCGCCTCGGGATAGGTGATCACGATGCGAGAGCCACCCTTGGATTCCAGTAGCTGATTGAGGAGCTCGGCGCGCTGCAGTACGTTTGCATTGTCTACCTCCTCGTATTGGTAGGGGCGCTTGTAGCTACTTGGGAAAATACCTTGATCTAGGTTGCCCAATAAATTTTGAAGGTCCGAATTTAAATAGGCGGCTTCCTCTTTGTCTTGGGCAATGACCAAATGAAAACCTCCCTGCTGCGCAAAGTAGGCTGCCAATAGAACCATGTCTAAGCTACCTGAAAGACCTTTTACCTGCAGTTGGAAAGGAGCCCCGGCACTTAATTGGTGGGCTAAAGTTTGAAAAATAGGATCTGACTGGTAAATGGAGAGAAAAGAAGGTCTATCCACAAAGGGCTGGTTTAGGAGATTGAAGGCTGTAAATCTAGGTTTTTTTGAGGGATTCCGTTGGAATACAATTGAAATTGACATTTTTTGAACTAAGCCACGCTAAAAATGTTTTTCACTCGATGAGACAGACCCCTCCTTCGAAAACTTGGTTCCAAAAGATAGAGAAGCAACATCCCTACGAGACCTTGCTGTACTTGGCGATGCTTGGAAGCGGCATTATTTTCTTGTTTCTGGCCCTGTCCTTCTTTTTTTCAGGGCGGGAATACCTCCAAGGATTAAATGAGCAGGTGCCATTTGCCTTTATGGTATCCACTTTTCTCCTTGTACTTTCTGGCTATACGGCGGTAAAAATGCGTCTTCATTACCAGGAAGAAAACATTGACAAACTGTATCGTTCGTTGAAATCCACCTTTATTTTGGGGCTTTTATTTATAGCCTTTCAAATTTTCGGTTGGAAGGAGCTCACGGATAGAGGGATCAATTTTACGGGGATTCCCAGCGGCTCTTTTCTGTATGTACTTTCCGGAATCCATGTGCTCCACCTCCTTGGGGCGATGACTTTTGCAGTTATCTTATTGGTTGAATTTCGAAAAGCACAACAGGATGTCGTGCGAAGGCTAGTTTGGGCAACCAACCCCTATGAAAAATTAAGAATCCGCTTGTTTACTGTTTATTGGCAGTTTATGGATGCGGTTTGGCTTATTTTATTTCTCCTATTTGTACTTAGCTTCTGATGCAAATCAACCTTCAAACGGCCGTGGAAAAGTCTCACCTTCAAGTAAAGGAAGGCTTTACGGAATCCTTATTTGCAAAGCTGGCCCCTCCCTTTCCGCCGGTGAAGGTGCTCCGATTTGATGGCTGTAAGGCCGGGGATACCGTAGACTTGGAGTTGAACTTTATTTTTTTCAAGCAAAATTGGATCAGCAAAATCACTGAAGACCACTGCGATGCGAAGGAATTTTTATTTGTGGATGAGGGCATCGTCTTGCCTTTTTTCCTGGGGAAGTGGAGGCATTGCCATCGAATCTTGGCGCAGCCATCTGGAAGCATAATTAGTGATGAAATTGAGTTTGAAGGAGCCTATGCCTGGATGACTCCCTTGCTCTACCCCATTTTATGGATTCAATTTTGGTACCGAAAGCCCATCTACCGCAAGTTTTTTAGAGCGGGGTAGCTGCTGAGAGGTGGGCACAGTTCTTGATTTGGCAGTCCCCATACAGCACCAAGGAGTGACTGGTAATCGTGGAATCGAACTTTCTGCTCATGCTTTCCTTAATTTCGGTTTGCCTGGGATCCGAAAACTCGCGAATCTTTCGGCACTGGTTGCAGACGTGGTGATCGTGATGGGTGTAAGTTAGGGCTTGCTCGTAAAGGGCTACCTTATCTTTGAATTGATGTTTTACGGCGAGTCCGCTTTCCACTAGTAAATCCAAGGTATTGTAAATGGTGGCACGGCTGATTGTATAGCCTTTGTTTCTCATTTTTAAAAATAGCCCTTCCACATCGATATGCTCGTCTTCGGGGAGCAGGTACAATTCATCCAAAACGGAATACCGCTCTGGCGTCTTTCTGCTGCCTTGCCGAAGGAGGAAGTGTTCAAAAATCTTTTTTGCTTTTTCAATTAATGCGGTATCGGCCATCTCCAAAGGGTTGAGGGATAAATATCTACTTTTCTTGAGGCTTTGGCAAGGAAAGAAGGGAGATCTTCCGAGCAGAATTCTTGGATTTTGTTTGAACTGAGGGGGAAAAATTTCGTCCTTTATAGGAATAGATTCGTGAAGGAGATGAAGCTGAGATCCCTGTTTTTGTTTGTGCTTTTACTGGCTGTGCTGCCTCTGCGAGCGCAGGTGCCTGGATTTTTTATTACGGGGGACCAAAAAAAGGTGAAGGTGCCTTTTTTAGCTTCCAATAGCCTGATTCTTCTGCCGGTCTCCATCAATGGGAGTTCGCCGATGTATTTCTTGTTAGATACAGGGGTGAAGGCCAACCTCCTCTTCAGTAAATCCAAGGGGGATTCCTTGGGATTGAGCTATTCGCGACGCGTGGGCATGGTGGGAGCGGATGGGAGTACGACTGTTTGGGCACGTGTCTCCCCTACCAATACCCTTGATTTGGGGGGAGTAGAAGGCAGGTTACAGAGTTTGCTGGTGTTGGAAGAAGATTTTCTAGAGCTAGAGTCGGTGATCGGCATCCCTGTCTATGGGATTTTGGGACATGAATTTTTCAAGTACAATGCGGTAAAGATCGATTACGATCAAGCGATTATCACCTTTTACCAGCCAGAGGGCTTGGCCTGGAAGTCCCCCTTGTACCGAAGGTTGCCGATGCAATTGGAAGATGGCAAGGCCTACGTCAACGTGAAGGTCCATCAGAAGGAAGGAGCCACTATTCAGGCAAAGGTGCTGGTGGATACGGGTGCAAATCATGGGCTTCTGCTCAACAAAGAAACGTCGGCTGAGATTAAACTTCCCGAGCAACGCATTGAAACGCAGCTCGGGCAATCTCTTGGCGGGGTGGTATACGGTGAATTGGGTAGAGTAGAACGCCTCTCGATGCGGGGCTTATTTTTCCAGCAGGTAATTACCTCCTATCCCGAACCCAGCACATTCAGTGCGCTCATTCAAGCTAGTGGAAGGCAAGGGAGCCTGGGAGCTGAGGTACTTGGGAAAACCAAACTCATTCTGGACTACCCTAGGAATGGATTTTATGTGCGGCCAGGTGCGACTTTTTACCAACCCTTTGAGTTTGATATGAGTGGAATGGTGGTCAAAAAAAGGCTAACCAAAGAGAAGCGCTGGTACATTGGGGATGTGCGTGAAGGCTCCCCGGCACATTTGGCAGGGGTACTTCCCTTTGACGAAATCTTAGGCATCGATTCGGTGCCTGTACTGATTTGGGAGATGGAGCAGCTTGTGAAATTTCTCCGTTCCGAGCTGGGCAGAGTTGTGGTGCTTGATTTGAGGCGCTACTCCTCCCTCGATGCAAGGCAATTCGTTGATCTTCAGATTCGGCTGCAACTGAAAAAGCAGATTTGATTTTTCTTTAGGCAAAGAAAATTTGGCTAACTTTGTACCTTAACACAACGAACCAGTAAAAATTCCGTGTAACTCCTCGATTTAACCAATAAACAACATGAAAAAAATCTTAATTCCCGTAGGCATCCTTCTCGTGCTAGGCATTTTAATCTATTCCAAGGCAGTAGGGACCTATAACCAATTTGTACAACTAGAAGAAGGTATCAATGGCGAATGGGCTGAAGTACAAACGCAATACCAACGAAGAACTGATTTGATCCCTAACTTGGTCAGCACCGTCAAAGGCTATGCAGAATTTGAGCAGGAAACACTTACTGGCGTAGTAGAAGCTCGCTCTAAGGCTACATCTGTTCAGATCGACCCGACTAACTTGACTCCTGAAAAGCTTGCTGAATTTCAACAAGCACAGGATCAACTTTCTGGCGCTTTGAGCCGCTTGTTGGTGACTGTTGAAAAATACCCAGACCTAAAGGCGAATCAAAACTTCTTGGAGCTTCAGGCACAATTGGAAGGAACAGAAAATAGAATCGCTGTAGCGCGAAGAAATTTTAACGAATCCGTAAAGGGCTATAATTCTACTTTGAGAGTGTTCCCTAACAATCTCTTTGCAGGATGGTATGGCTTCGTAGCAAAAGGATATTTTGAAGCAGTTGCTGGTGCTGACAAAGCTCCAACAGTTCAATTCTAAGCGCATGGCATCCAAACTATTTTCTCCAGAGCAGAAGGCAGAAATCGTTGCTGCAATTAAAGCTGCAGAAACTCAAACTTCTGGAGAGATTCAAGTGCACATTGAAAGTACCTGCAAGGGTGCTGTACTCGATCGTGCCGCGAAGGTTTTTGAGACGCTCAAAATGTACCAAACCAAAGATAGAAATGGCGTTTTGGTATACTTAGCCGTAGAAGATCACAAATTTGCAATTCTAGGAGATGCAGGCATCAATTCAGTGGTGCCTGCAGACTTCTGGGAGAGCACCAAAGACCTGATGGCGAATCATTTTCGACAGGGCAAGTTTACTGACGGACTCATTGAAGGCATTCACCATGCTGGGGATCAGTTGAAAACCCATTTTCCATACGATCACCAAGATGACCAAAACGAACTATCCAATGAGGTATCTTTCGGCGAGTAAGCTAGTAGTAGTACTCGCTTTATTTCTTCTTCAAGGCCTTGCATTTGCACAGGACTTTCCTGCAGCCCCCAATCCTCCTCGTCTAGTCAATGATTTTACGGGCACCTTGAGTGCCGAGGAGCTTGGTAACCTGGAGCAGAAGCTGCTTGCCTATTCGGACAGCACCTCCACACAGGTGTCTATCGTCCTTCTAGGATCGGTAGGGGTCTACGAGATTTCTGATTATGCCTTCCAATTGGGAGAGCAATGGGGTATTGGAGGCAAAGGCAAAGACAATGGCATCCTCATTTTGGCAGCGATGAATGACCGTAAGGTCTTTATTGCTACAGGAAGAGGGATGGAAGGGGCAATACCCGATGCCTTGGCCAAGCGTATCGTCAACAACTTGATTCTTCCCAATTTTAAGACGGAGGCCTACTACCTAGGTTTGGATGAGGCCACTACGATGATCTTTAAGCTGGCCTCTGGCGAGTACAATGCTGACGAGGTGATGTCGGATGGGGAAGACAATCCTATTTTGGGTATTCTATTCATCCTCTTCTTTATTTTTATTTTTGTGGTTTTGCCGATCATCAAAAACCGGAAGGATAACAACAACCACATGGGTGGTAAAGGTGGAGGAATTGATTTTTGGACGACCCTCCTTTTGGCAAATGCGCTAGGCGGAAGTAGAGGTAGCAGTGGCGGCGGTTCTTTTGGAGATTTTTCTTCAGGCGGCGGCTCCTTTGGTGGCTTCGGCGGTGGCTCCTTTGGTGGAGGCGGTGCTGGAGGAAGCTGGTAATTTTACTTATTCTCATTAGAAACTAAGGCAGACAAGGCCTCTTGAATGAGGTCTTGTTCGAAGCCTTTGCTCATCAGGTACTGCGTGACCAGGTATTTTTTTTTGTAAGCGTCTTTTTCTTTGGTTTTTTCCCACTTTTTTTCTGCCTCCCGCTCGAGGGTAGCAAAGTACTCCTCCCCATCAATTTCTGACAAGCCCAGTTGAATGAGCGCCGAACTGATTTGTCGAAGTTTCAACTCCTGACTAATTCTCCCTTTCCCCCATCTTTTGATCCGAAATTTCCCTCGGGCATAAGATCTCGCAAAGCGCTCCTCATCCACAAATCCACTAGCCTCCAATTCGGCAAGTATCGTCTCCACGGCTGGGCCTTGAATCCCTTTTTCAAAAAGTTTTCGCCGCAATTCCCAGACACAGCGTTCCTGGTAGGAGCAATAGGTTTCCAATTTGCCCCTTGCTTCTTCCAGACTCCAATTCTTTTTTGGTGTCTGCTCTCCGTTATTTCTTCCCCAACTGGACATTTTTGGTAATTTTGAAGCAAATTACCTTTCGCTCAAGTTTTTTCAAACCTAAAAAAAGAGATTCTACACATGAGAAAGAAAATAGTAGCCGGCAACTGGAAGATGAACCTCAGCTTTGAGGAGGGACAGCAACTCACAAGTGAGCTTGTCAATATGTACAAAGACGAAGCCATCATGGATGTGGTGGTAGTCCTGAATCCACCCTTCCCACACCTGTATCCGGTCCAGAGATTGGTAGGTGACACGGCTGGAATTTTTGTGGGAGCACAAAACTGCTCTGACAAAGAGGGTGGAGCCTTCACTGGGGAGGTGTCCGCCAAGATCTTGGCTTCTTTTGGAGTATCGTATGTGATTTTGGGCCATTCCGAGCGTAGAGAATATTTCAAGGAGGACAATACCCTACTAGCTACCAAGGTCAACCAAGCCTTGGCTCATGGCCTGACCCCAATCTTTTGTTGTGGGGAGTCTTTGGAAATCCGTGAGGCAGGTACCCATGAAGAGACGGTAAAAGCACAGCTGACTGCAAGTTTGTTTCACTTGACTCCTGAAGAATTTTCCAAAGTGGTGATTGCCTACGAGCCCATCTGGGCGATAGGAACGGGAAAGACGGCATCCGCTGAGCAGGCCCAAGAAATGCATGCAGCACTAAGAGGCCATCTGGCCAGCAAGTATGGAGAGGCAATTGCTGCGCAAACGTCTATTTTGTACGGAGGATCCGCCAATCCAGGAAATGCAAAAGAACTTTTTGGCAAGCCTGATGTAGATGGAGGATTGATTGGAGGGGCTTCCCTCAAATCCCGTGACTTTATTGAAATTGTAAAATCCTTCTAATTCCAGCCCCGCAGCTGCGGGGTTTTTTAAGTGTCTTTCCCAGGTACTGGGAATCTGAGCCAATTCAATGTATTCATGGACTACGTACAAGTGAGCATTACCTGCCTGGAGGATTACCGGGAAATCCTGATTGCTGAATTAGCGGCGGTTGGCTTTGATTCCTTTTTGGAAACAGAAACTGGTTTTGAAGCCTATGTGCCGCAAGACCAGTTTTCCAGAGATTCCTTTGACGAAGTCATCGCCAGCTACCGCGAGGCTGCAGCACTCACCTTGGTGGAAGGAATCATGCCCAAAGTGAATTGGAATGAGGAGTGGGAAAAAAACTACGACCCAATCGAAGTAGATCAGTTGGTATATGTGCGGGCTTCCTTCCACGCGCCTCAACCAGGATTCCAGTATGAAATTGTGATCAACCCAAAAATGTCTTTTGGCACTGGACACCATGCCACCACCTTTCAATTGCTTTCCATGCAAGGGAAAATAGATCACCAAGACAAGCGGGTGTTGGATGTAGGATCAGGCACTGGCATTTTGGCGATTATGGCTCATTTGCTCGGCGCAAAGCAGGTGGAGGCTTTTGATATTGATTCCTGGTGTGTGGACAATGGCAACGAGAATTTTGAGTTGAACCAGGTAGCTACCCGCATGGGTTTGGGTACCATTCGTGAGGTGCAGCCCAAAGGTCCCTATGCACTTATTTTGGCCAACATCAATAAGAATGTATTGTTGGATGAGCTGGCGATTTACGCAAGTCTGCTCACGGATCAAGGGCTGCTGCTCTTGAGCGGTTTTTATTCTGAAGACATAGCAGACCTAGTGCAGGCAGCTTCGGCGCAGGGACTCGGTTTAACGATGCAGACCACCAAGGACAACTGGGCGGCTTTGTGCCTTCAAAAAAATTAAGATGGTAGAACTACTTGTCTATTCCCTATTGCTGGTGGCTGTCCTAGGGCATGGATGGGCTGCGGCGCGATGGTACAAAAAAATACACCAGAACACCCAGCTTACCTTCAGCCAAAAGAATGCCTTGAAGTTAAGGGCCTTGGTTTTCCCCGTAAGTCTTTGGTGGGCTTCTCGAGGGAACCGGAAGGATTAATTTTTCGAACCTTTTTGAGCGAATCACGGTACTAAGAAAGGTCTAGACCCAAGAATTTGGGTTTTGCTTCTTAATTACTTGTAATATTACCCCATGGAGTACGTCTGGAAACAAAAGCCAAAAATAGCCCAAGCCGCGGTTGACAAATTAAGCAAGGACATCAATGTGAATGCTACCCTTGCTACCATGTTGATCAATAGAGGCGTGGAAAATTTTGATCAGGCCAAGGACTACTTTCGGCCTAGCCTGAACCTGTTACACGATCCTTTCTTGATGAAAGACATGGACGCTGCAGTGCTTCGAATAGCTAAGGCGGTAAAAAATAAAGAGCATATTTTGGTCTATGGGGATTACGATGTAGATGGTACTACAGCGGTAGCCTTGATGTATGAATTTTTAAAAGGGTTTTACCCCCATGTAGATTTTTACATTCCTGATCGCTACAAGGAAGGTTATGGGATATCCGAAAGGGGCGTTCACTATGCTGCCGAAGCGGGTTTCTCTCTGATCATCGCTTTAGACTGTGGCATCAAGTCCATGGATAAAGTGGAATTGGCTTCTGGGCTTGGTGTGGATTTCATCATTTGTGACCACCATACTCCCGGGGATGAACTCCCAAAGGCGGTGGCGGTGCTGGATCCAAAAAGGCAGGATTGTAAGTATCCCTACAAGGAACTCAGTGGATGCGGAGTGGGCTTCAAGTTAATTCAAGCCTATGCCAAAGCCCAGCAATTGGAAGAGGCTAGCCTCTATACCTATTTGGACTTGGTGGTGGTGAGCATCGCGGCAGACATTGTTCCCATCACAGGAGAAAATCGAATTTTGGCCTACTACGGCTTAGACCGGATCAACAATACTCCACGGCCGGGACTGAAAGCCTTGATGCTCCTTTCAAAAATTGAAAAGGATATCCAAATTTCAGACATCGTCTTTAAGATTGGTCCACGGATCAATGCCTCGGGTCGCCTTGAACATGCCAAGGCATCGGTTGAGTTGCTGATCGCGCCGAATTTGGATGAGGCCATCGAGCGAGCGAAACTCGTCGATGAGGTCAATGCTACGCGGCGCAATTTTGATGAACACATCACCAAGGAGGCCTTTGAAATGCTGGCACTTCAAGAGGAAGGAGCCCAGTGGAATTCTACCGTGCTATTCAAGCAGGATTGGCACAAAGGGGTCATTGGCATTGTAGCTAGCCGCTGCATTGAAAAGTATTACCGCCCAACGATTATTTTGACGGAGTCCAACAACAAGGCGACGGGGAGTGCACGTTCCGTAGTTGATTTTGATATTTACGAAGCGATAGCTGAATGTGCAGATCTTCTGGATCAGTTTGGTGGACATAAGTATGCAGCAGGCCTCACCTTGGATGTAAAAAACGTCCCCGCCTTTCAAAAAAAGTTTGAGGAGGTAGTTCGCAGCCGTATAAAAGCCACACACCTAAAGCCTGTCATCGAGATTGATGATGTCTTGCTTTTGGATCAGATCAATTACAAGTTTTACAACATTATCAAGCAGATGGCTCCCTTTGGACCGGGCAACTCAGAACCCATTTTTCAAATTCAAAATGTGTATGCCGAGGATGTGACGGTACTAAAAGACAAGCACCTGCGGATTAAAATTATGCAGGACGGACAGTTGACCACGCCTGTATGTTTGGGCTTTGGAATGGCTGACCGAGCCAAAGATCCGGACCTCACCACCGTGAATATGCTGCGTGGCAAAATGCGCTTTGACCTTGTGGTGGAAATGCGTGAAAATTTCTTTCGTGACAAAAGCAGTTTGCAACTCTACGTGAAAGACATCAAATTTGACTGATATGATTCTTCGAGCTGAGCACCTCCTAAAAATATACAAAGGCCGATCTGTGGTCAATGACATTTCCGTACAGGTTTCCCAAGGGGAGATTGTTGGGCTTTTGGGCCCCAATGGAGCGGGAAAGACCACCTCATTCTACATGATCGTTGGGTTGATTAAACCCAATTCCGGGAAGATATATTTGGAAGATCAGGACATCACGGGACTCCCCATGTACAAGAGGGCCAAGTTGGGCATCGGCTACCTGGCTCAGGAAGCCTCTGTCTTTCGAAAGCTTTCGGTAGAAGAAAATATTCTGGCCGTATTGGAGATGACGACCCTTCCCAAGGCGCAGCAGAAGGAAAAAATGGAAAGTTTGCTTGAAGAGTTTAGCTTGACCCATGTACGAAAAAATCTAGGCATGGTCCTTTCTGGAGGGGAGCGTCGACGTACCGAAATCGCTAGAGCCTTGGCTGTAGACCCTAAATTTGTACTTTTGGATGAGCCATTTGCAGGCGTGGATCCCATTGCTGTGGAGGAAATCCAAACCATCGTAGCCAAGCTAAAGACCAAAAATATTGGCATTCTAATCACCGACCACAACGTGAACGAAACGCTTTCGATCACTGACCGAGCATACTTGATGTTTGAAGGGCGCTTATTGAAGGCGGGAACGGCGGAAGAGCTAGCTGCCGATGAGCAGGTGCGAAGGGTGTATCTGGGAACCCAATTTGAACTGAAACGCAAAATTTTTTCCTAAATGGAAGTGCTCAACAGTTTCATGACCTGGATTTTTAAAAGTCGATTAGGTCAAATCGAAAAGTTCAAGCAAGAGCCTCATTTGGTGCAGCGAACCACACTGGTGGAATTGCTGGAAGCAGCAAAGCATACGGAATTTGGCAAGACCCATCATTTTGAGAAAATTAAATCCTACGAAGATTTTGCCAAGCGCGTACCCCTTTTTGATTACGAATCCTTCACTCCCTATTTGGAGAAGAACATCAAAGGGAGGCAGCAGGTGTTTTGGCCTTCGGACATTCAGTGGTTTGCCAAATCCTCCGGAACCACTGCAGGACGTAGCAAATACATTCCTGTATCGGATGAGAGTTTGGAAGAGTGCCATTTCAAAGGAGGAAAAGACATGGTGTCACTTTATGTGAGTAATTTTCCCGACACGAAGGTATTTACTGGAAAAAGCCTAACTGTGGGGGGAGCTCTTGAGAAAGACCTGCTCCATCCCAAAGGAATTGCGCGAGCCGGGGATGTGTCAGCAGTAATTATGCACAATCTCCCGATATGGGCACAGTTTATACGCACCCCTTCCCTGGAGACCGCTTTGATGTCGGACTGGGAAGCCAAGATTGAGCGCATGGCTCGGGAGACCATGGATGAAAATGTAACTTCCATTGCAGGGGTCCCCACTTGGACCATAGTCTTGTTGCAACGGATTTTAGAAATCAAAAAAGCCTCCCATATCCTTGAAGTATGGCCCAACTTGGAAGTGTTTTTTCATGGAGCGGTGGCCTTTGGGCCGTATCGAAATTTGTTCAAGGAGCTGATTCCTTCCGATAAAATGCGGTACATGGAAACCTACAATGCTTCGGAGGGATTTTTTGGGATGCAGGATCAGCCAGATTCGGATGAACTCTTGCTCTTGCTGGATTATGGAATTTTTTACGAGTTTATCCCCACCGAGGACTTGGAAAAGGAAAACCCTCGCGTGATTTCTCTGGAAGGGGTAGAAGTAGGAAAAAATTATGCCTTGTTGATCTCCACCAACGGAGGGCTATGGCGCTATAAAATCGGCGATACCATCAAATTTACCAGCGTCCTTCCCTACCGGTTTCGGATCTCTGGCAGAACGAAGCATTTTATCAATGCCTTTGGAGAAGAAGTAATTGTGGAAAATGCAGAGGCAGCCATTTCCTATGCCTGTGCACAAACGGGAGCCACGCTGACCAATTTTACAGCGGCGCCCATCTACTTTGAGGACAGCCAATCCAAAGGCGCCCATGAGTGGGTGGTGGAATTCAAAAGTCCGCCCTCAGATTTAGAAAACTTTGCAGATCTATTAGACCAGCATTTGCGGGAGATCAACTCCGATTACGATGCAAAAAGGCACAAAAACCTAGCCTTGCAGCGACTTCAACTCCATGCTGCTCCGGCGGGGCTTTTTGAGTCTTGGCTAGCCAAAAAAGGAAAGCTTGGAGGGCAACACAAGGTGCCTCGCCTCTCGAATTCTCGAGAATTCATGGAGGAAATTCTGGCGATGCTTCCGAAAGCAACACAGTAGAAGATTTATGTTTTTCACCCTTCAGCAGCTAACTCAATCTTGACTAAAGTTCATCTCACCCTCATCTACGCCCTGTTGGTCCTTTGCTTGTGCTTGGCTCTTTTTGCTATTTTTAGTGAAAACCAGATGGGAGCAAAGCTGGGGCTTACTTCCTTTTCGCGCGAGCAGAAGGATTCGGTAGCACTGTTTGATCTTCCTGCGGAACTATCATTTGCGGGAGAAAAGGTACCCCTAGAGCAAGGAGATGTGGTGGAGCGACTCGAGCGGGAACTTTATGTTAATGCCTATTGGGAGTCCAACCTCATCTTGCTATTTAAGCGAAGTAAAAAATACCTCCCAGAAATTGAGCGCTTGCTTCAAGAGCAGGGTGTGCCCGATGACTTCAAGTACTTGGCCATTGCTGAAAGCGGCTTGCTCAATGCAAGCTCGGCTGCTGGGGCAAAAGGGTACTGGCAAATTTTGGAAGAAACGGGCAAGGAATATGGGTTGGAAATCACCGAATCGGTAGACGAGCGCTACCATTTGGAGCAGTCTACTTTGGCCGCGGCTGCCTACTTAAAAAAGGCATATCAAAAATTTGGAGACTGGACTGCCGTGGCAGCCAGCTACAATATGGGCCAGTCCGGGTTTTCAAAAAGACAAGAAGAGCAGTTTCACCGCAATTACTACGACCTATACCTCAATGAGGAAACGAGCCGGTACCTGTTTCGGATTTTAGCTTTCAAACTTCTATTCGAAAATCCAACCGCTTTTGGGTACCACCTGCAGGAGAAGGACTACTATTCCCTTCCGGAGTTTCGAGAAATTGAAGTGAGCACAGATCTTCCCGACCTAGCGAAATGGGCGAAGGAACAAGGCAGTAGTTACAAACACCTCAAACGCTACAACCCTTGGTTGAGGGCCCAAGAGCTACAGGTGAAAAAAGGCAAGCGCTATGCCATTCGGCTCCCGAAACTTGAGGCGGCAGCTGATAAAAATTAAATTTTTGAGTCAATTGTAAACTACTTGTTTCAATTATGGGTTTCAGTAGTTGTACATCCCAATACCTGGAAGGAAGTGCTTCCAAGTAGATCACCCAAAATCAACTTGAACTAGGCCTCTAAGACTTTCCAGGTTTTACTCATTAGACTCTTGCGATCAAGAATGCGTACTTCTTCCCTTTTCGAACAAGCCCAAGAATTTCTTCAGCTGTACTATTCCGAATCCAACTTGGATGGATTCGGAAAAAGGCTAGATCAAGTTCAAGTTGAAATTTTGCAGACAGGAACCTATCGCTTGACCGAAAAAGAGCTGAGCTATGGGGCGAAGCTGGCCTGGCGAAATAGCAACCGCTGCATGGGGAGACTTTTTTGGAAAACATTAAAAGTTAGAGATCGGAGAACCCTAAGCACTGCGGAGCAAGTATTTTCCGATGCGATGGCCCACCTTAAGTCAGCCACTCAGGGAGGGAAAATTCGCTCTACACTATCCGTCTATGCCAGCGCCGATGAGGCAGATACTGGATTCCGTATTTTAAATAAGCAGCTGATCCGATTTGCAGGCTATACGCTTCCCAATGGAGAGATCTTGGGCGACCCTGATGCGGTCGAATTTACGAGTTACTGCAGTTCCTTGGGCTGGGAGGGTAAAAAAACCGCTTTTGATGTGCTCCCTTTGGTCATTCAGCGTGAAGGAGAGCCTGCCCGATGGTTTGCCGTTCCTGAAGATCAGGTACTTCGAGTGAACTTAGTCCATCCGGACTATTCCTGGTTTCAAGAATTGGAGCTTCAGTGGTACGCCGTACCCGTGATTTCCGACATGCGTCTGGAGATCGGGGGCATATCCTTTCCCTGTGCCCCCTTCAATGGCTGGTACATGCTTACCGAAATTGCTGCTAGGAATCTTGGAGATGAGCAGCGCTACAATATGCTGCCTGTAATTGCCAAGAAAATGAATTTGGACCAGCGTCAGGTGAAGACACTCTGGAAGGACAAAGCGATGCTGGTCCTTCAGGAGGCCGTGCTTTATTCCTTTCAAGCCAAAGGAGTGACCCTGGTCGATCACCATACTGCCTCCGAGCAGTTTTTAGAATTTTGTAAGCAAGAGGAGGCAAAGGGGCGATCGGTACAGGCGGACTGGGCCTGGATTGTACCTCCGGCGGCAGGTTCGACGCTTGGGGTGTTTCATCAGGAATGGGAGAATCAAATCTTGTCTCCTAATTTCCATTACCAGCCTGCTGCTTGGAAGCAGGATGAATCTTCAAAAGCACCCAATTTGGTAGCGGGGAAGTGCCCTTTTTCTGGCAACTAACTTCATGCTAAAGTCTTCAGGCTGACCTTTTTCGTTAGGCAAAAAAAGCGTACTTTCACCGATTCCTAATTTTCGCAAAAACATGACCCAATCCCCTGCGGTACAGGAAGAATTCCTAGACATTTTTGGAGCCAGAGAGCACAACCTAAAGAACATTGACCTGAAGATTCCACGCAACAAAGTAGTGGTGATCACTGGTCTAAGTGGGAGCGGAAAAAGCTCCTTGGCTTTTGATACCATTTATGCAGAGGGTCAGCGCAGGTACATGGAGAGCTTCTCTGCTTACGCCCGCTCCTTCCTGGGCGGGATGGAGCGTCCCGATGTGGACAAGATCAATGGACTCTCCCCTGTAATTGCGATCGAACAAAAGACCACTTCCAAAAACCCACGATCCACGGTAGGCACAGTCACAGAAATTTATGACTTCATGCGCCTTCTTTTTGCCCGAGCGGCAGACGCTTATTCTTACCACAGCGGCAAGCCCATGATCCGACAGACGGAGGATCAAATTTTGGAGCAGCTTTTCACCAAGTTTGCAGGCAAGAAATTATACCTATTGGCCCCTGTTGTCAAAGGGCGAAAGGGACACTACCGTGAGCTTTTTGAACAGGTCCGTAAGTTGGGATTCTCCAAGGTGCGGGTAGATGGAGTAGTACTTGAAGTGGCTCCCAAAATGCAGTTGGACCGTTACAAAATCCACGACATTGAGATCGTAATCGACCGCATCGTAGCGGAGGAGGACGATCGTTTTCGAATTACCCAATCGCTCAAATCCGCCTTGCAACACGGTAAAGGAGTGCTGATGGTACGGGAAGAAAGCGGAGAAATTCACTATTTCTCCAAGTACCTGATGGACCCTGAAACGGGCCTTTCGTACGAGGAGCCAGCACCCAATAGTTTTTCGTTCAACTCTCCCTATGGAGCTTGCCCCAGCTGCAATGGTTTGGGGGTAATCGAAGAAATTACCCGGGAAAGTATTTTTCCCGATCCGAATTTGAGCATCACCCGAGGAGGGATTGCGCCTCTTGGGGAGTATCGGGACATTTGGATTTTCAAAAAGATTGAAGCGCTCCTCAAGCATTACAAATGCAGTTTGAGTACACCGATAAAAGACCTTCCCGAAGCTGTAATGGAGGTGCTTTTGTATGGGGACAAGATTGAGGTAGCCGTGGATTCGGTGAAGTATCCTGGTACGCAGTGGAACACAACTTTTGAGGGGATTATCAATTTTCTCCAGAAATACCAGGAGGGGAGCTCCGACAAAATCCAAGAATGGGTGGCGGAGTTTACCATTTCCAAAACCTGCCCAGAATGCCAAGGCTATCGCCTTAAAAAGGAAGCCCTTCATTTTAAGTTGGACGGCACCCACATTGGGGAGCTGGCGGTGCTCGATATCCAAGGACTTGCAGGCTGGTTTGAAGGACTAGAATCGCGCCTTTCTGAGAAGCAGCAGCGCATTGGTGCTGAGGTGCTCAAAGAAATCCGGAAGCGCATCGGCTTTCTCCTCGACATCGGCTTGGACTACCTTTCCTTGAATAGACCCTTGCGAACTCTCTCAGGAGGGGAGGCCCAACGAATTCGTTTGGCTACGCAGATAGGTACCCAGTTGGTAGGAGTGCTTTACATTTTGGATGAACCCAGTATTGGGCTCCACCAGCGTGACAATGTGAAATTGATTCAGGCCTTGAAGCGACTCAGAGACCTGGGCAACTCGGTACTGGTAGTAGAGCATGACAAGGACATGATGCTGGAGTCAGACTACATTGTGGATATGGGTCCTGGAGCAGGAAGACATGGCGGGCATGTGGTGGCTTCGGGCACCCCTGCGGAATTGCTGAAGTCAGACTCGGTGACGGCACGCTACCTGCAAGGAAAAATTGGTTTGGACATTCCGAGTACCCGAAGAGCAGGAACTGGAGAGCAGTTGGTCTTGAAGGGAGCGCATGGCAATAACCTGAAAAATGTAACGGTAGCCTTTCCTTTGGGCACTTTAATCGTAGTTACTGGAGTATCGGGAAGTGGTAAGAGTACCTTAATTCACGAGACCTTATTTCCTTTGCTCAATCGGGAGTTTTACAACTCCAAGAAGGAGCCGATGCCATTTGACCGCATCGATGGCTTGAAGCTCTTGGATAAAGTGATTGAAGTGGACCAAAGCCCCATTGGCCGAACTCCTAGATCGAATCCTGCAACCTACACGGGCATGTTTTCGGACATTCGCACGCTGTTTACAGAGCTTCCTGAGTCCAAAATTCGGGGCTACAAGCCGGGAAGATTCTCCTTCAACGTGAAGGGGGGCAGATGTGAGGATTGTGAAGGGGCAGGAATGAAGCTGGTGGAAATGGATTTCCTTCCTGACGTGCACATTCCATGCGAGACCTGCAAGGGGAAGCGCTACAATCGAGAAACTCTAGAGGTGCGCTTTAAAGGTAAGTCGATCTCCGATGTCTTGGACATGACGGTGGAGCAGGCGGTAGAATTCTTTGAGTTTCAACCCAAAATCCTTCGAAAGATCACCACCCTAAGTGAGGTGGGCTTGGGCTACATTACCCTTGGGCAGCACGCCACTACCCTTTCTGGAGGCGAAGCGCAGCGGGTAAAGTTGGCCACGGAATTATCCAAAAAAGACACAGGCAAAACCTTCTATATTTTGGATGAGCCTACCACGGGCTTGCATTTTAAAGACATCGACTTGTTGATGGATGTACTTCAGAAACTAGTGGATAAGGGCAATACCGTCTTGGTCATCGAGCACAACTTGGATGTGATCAAGGTGGCAGATTACCTGATCGACATGGGGCCTGAGGGTGGCAATAAAGGAGGCACGGTGGTGGTGCAGGGGAGTCCAGAAAAAGTGGCTGCTCACCCGGAAAGCCATACCGGAAGATTCTTGAAGCAGGAATTACATCGCTGAAAATAGGCTTTAAATCAAGCCGTTCGCCCTCTTATCAAATTGGGAAGCCTACCTAGGTTTCCTTGGTTAACTTTGGCAAGTATGAACAGGAGCACACTCTATTGGCTATTGCAAGTATTGGGCTGGGGAAGCTTTGCTTTTGTCAATGTGTTTTTTGCTTCCTTATCTGAGGGGATTTCTCCCCTGCAAGCTTGGGCTTTTGTTGCCTTGGCTGCTTTTTACTTGCTTTCTACCCATGCTTTCCGACTACTTATCAAATCATACGGCTGGTTTCGTTTAGGAATCTTTCGTTTGATCGCTCAAGTTCTTGTAGCGGTAGGCGTTATGGCGGTAAGCAATGTCTTGGCTCAGGTGCTGATCAATTTGGCTTTTGGCACGCTAAACCCTGGATTTGATTTTCGGGCTTTGGTGATTTCGGTCAACTTGTTTGTGAGTTTTCTTTACTACGGGTTTTGGGTGCTTCTCTATTTTGTATTTCATTTTTTGGACAATTACAACACGACCCTTCGCTACGAGGCAAAAATCAGTGAGATACGGCTCAATCATTTAAAGAGTCAGCTCAACCCTCATTTTATATTCAATGCCTTGAATTCTGTTCGTGCCTTGGTAGACGAAGACCCTGTCAAAGCGAAATCTGCCATTACCCGAATTTCGAATATGCTTCGTTTTTCCCTGATGCTAGATAAAAAGCAGGTGATAGACCTCGCGGATGAGCTGGACACGGTGAAGGATTATTTGGCCTTGGAGTCCATCCGTTTTGAAGAGCGTCTGCAGGTTGATTACCAGATTGAACAGGCAGCTTACGGCTATAAAATCCCCCCAATGATGCTGCAGACCATTGTAGAAAATGCCATCAAACATGGGATTTCAAATTTGGTCAAAGGAGGCTTGATTGAAATTAAATGTAGAGAAGGCCTGCAAGAAGAACTGTACATTCAGGTAAAAAATAGTGGCCAATACGCACCACTGCCGGCAAGCAAACGAAGAGAAGAAGAAGGGCATGGAATAGACAATACCCAACAGCGTCTGGCGCTGCTCTATGGCGATAAGGCAAGCTTCCGAATCTTCAATTCTGGAACCCAATTTGTGATTACTGAAATAAAAATTCCGAAACAAAGACTTACTTTAGACTAATTAACTCGATTGATATGAGAGCACTGGTAATTGACGACGAACGCTTAGCCCGTAAGGAGCTAATCAATTTATTGAATCAGCTGGAAACAGTGGAAGTGGTAGGTGAAGCTGTGAATGTGGAGGATGCTAAAGAAAAGATCGATCAGCTCCACCCGGATGTCATTTTTTTAGACATTCAAATGCCTGAGAAAACAGGCTTTGACCTCTTGGAGGAGTTGGAAAATTTGCCTCATGTCATCTTCACTACTGCCTACGACGAGTATGCATTGAAGGCCTTCCAAGTGAATGCGCTGGATTACTTACTCAAGCCCATCGAACCGAAGCGATTGGAGGATGCAGTGTTGAAGCTTCAGGGAAAAATGGAGGGCATTGCCAAGCGAGAAGAACAGGAAGGGTTGGGTAGCCAGAAGAAATTGACCTTAGAAGATCAGGTTTTTGTAAAGGATGGGGACCGTTGCTGGTTTGTGCGACTGTCCAACGTGCGTCTTTTTGAGTCGGATGGCAATTACATCAAAGTTTATTTTGACAACTTCAAGCCCATGATCCACAAGTCTCTGAATGCTGTGGATGAGCGCTTGGATGAAAAATCTTTTTTCCGAGCCAGCCGCAAGCACATCATCAACTTGGGCTGGGTGGAGGCCATCGAACCTTGGTTTAACGGGGGTCTCGTAGTCACGCTCAAGGGAGGTGATCGCATCGAAGTCAGCCGTAGACAGGCGGCACGCTTCAAAGAAATGATGAGTTTGTAATTATCCGCAATGATGCCAGTAGCTCAAATTGAGCGTTGACCCATGCGGATAATCGCTGACAGACCACAGTCAACGGTCCACAGCGCAGGTAATTGAACTTCAAACCTAATTTCCTTTTTTCGTGGTGAAAAAGCCAATAATCACATATTCTAAAAAGAGAACCTCGATTTCCAAAAAATAGATTGCATGCCATTTAGCAAAATCACCATTCAAGAGACCGTATTGGCAGACCGAACTAAAGCCTGGACCAATTATACTGAGCCCAACCACATCACGCGGTGGAATTTTGCTTCCGACGACTGGTGCTGCCCGGCAGCCAGTGTTGACTTGGTCGTTGGCGGAAAGTTTTCTTGGCGGATGGAAGCCAAGGATGGAAGTTTTGGTTTTGACTTTGAAGGGGTATTTACTGAGGTAGTTTTGCTCGAAAAAATCAAGTATGTTTTCATGGATCAACGAGAAGCTGAGATTTCGTTTAGCGACTTGCCTGAAGGAACCTTGGTCCAAATTAGCTTTGATGCAGAAAATGAAAATAGTCTGGAACTTCAACAATTTGGATGGCAATCCATTTTAACTAATTACAAATCCCATACGGAGAAAGGTAAATTCTTCACCGGCATGGGAGTAGACCGCATCGAAGTCAGCCGCAGACAGGCAGCTTCAAAGAAATGATGAGTTTGTAACTTCCCAATTCCCATTAAAACGCATTATGTCCTTCGAAAAAATTACCGTTACCGCACTAATTTCAGCAGATAAGAAAAAAGCATGGGACTACTATACCCTGCCTGAGCACATTGTCAATTGGAATTTTGCTTCTGACCAGTGGCAATGCCCCCGAGCGAGCAATGACTTGGTTGTGGGAGGGAAATATTTCACCCGTATGGAGGCTAAATTTGCGGATTTTGGCTTTGACTTTGAAGGCACCTACACCGAGGTGTTGCCTGACGAGGGCTTTACCTTCAAGCTGTCCGACGATCGAGAAGTCAGTGTTCGATTTACCGAGGTAGAAGGGAAGACAGAAGTACAGGTGATTTTTGATGCCGAAAATGAAAACCCCCACGAACTACAGACTGAAGGATGGCAAACCATCCTCGAACAGTATAAGAAATACACCGAAGCAAACTGAGTTTATTTACAGTTCGGTGATCGAGTAATTTGGGATCCCTAAATTGCCTCCTTAGAGTAAATCGTTTGCCAAATTTGCCAGCTCAGAGCGCTCCCCTTTTTCCAGTTTCACGTGTGCATAGAGCGGATGATCCTTTACCCGATCGATAAGGTAAGAGAGTCCGTTCGATTGTGCATCGAGGTAGGGGGTATCAATCTGGAATACATCTCCAGTGAATATGATTTTTGTATTTTCTCCAGCCCTCGAAATGATGGTTTTGATTTCGTGTGGCGTGAGGTTTTGTGCCTCGTCGACGATAAAGAAAATATTGGATAGGGATCTTCCTCGTATGTAGGCAAGTGGCTGGATGACTAGTTTTTCCTGGTTGACCAGCTCGGTGATTTTTTGATATTCCTTATCGGTCTCCTTGTATTGATTTTGGATAAACTTCAAGTTGTCCCACAGTGGTTCCATGTAGGGATTCAGTTTGGACTTGATGTCCCCCGGCAAATAGCCAATGTCCTTATTGGATAGCGGTACGATGGGTCTAGCCAAGAAGATTTGTTTGTATTCGCGCCGCTGTTCCAAGGCACCTGCCAAGGCAAGTAGGGTTTTTCCTGTTCCGGCCACCCCTTGGATGGAGACAAGCTTGATGCGTGGGTTCAGGATGGCATGTAGCGCAAAGGTCTGTTCTGCATTTCGAGGCTTGATGTTGTAAGCCAGTTGCTTGTCCACTCGGCTGAGGACATTTTCATCTGAATTGTAGTAGGCGAGAACCGATTGTTTTTGACTCTTTAAAATGTAAAAGGCATTCGCTTTTCGTTTCCGATTTCCAAGAATCACCTTAGCCTCAATAGATCCACGATCATACAAGGTATTGATGGCTAGTGGATCCAAGTCGTCTAAAAGGTACTTGCCCGTATTTTCTAGTTCAACAATGTTTTTGATTTTTCCTGTTTCGTAATCCTCAGCAAGGATATCTAACGACTTTGCCTTAAGGCGTAAGTTGATGTCCTTCGATACGAGGATGACCTTCCGGTCCTTCTCATGTTGCTTGAGGTAGAGCGCAGCATTCAGAATCTTATGATCGTTCTTTTCCTCTCCAAAAATGATGTTGGCATTCAGGTTATTGTCAGGGTTCATCAAGACCTTGAAGTTTCCTTTTGTTTTCCCATTTAAGGGGGTCCACTCGTGGATCATGTGATCTTGAGATAGTTTATCTAGCAGTCGGATAAACTCTCGGGCCTCAAAATTTTTGGTATCGTTGCCTTTTTTAAATTGATCCAGCTCCTCAAGTACGGTGATCGGGATGACCACGTCGTGCTCGGCAAAGTTCATGATGGAATTGTGGGTGTACAGGATTACGGAAGTATCTAGAACAAAGATTTTCCGATCTTTATCGGATTTGGCTTTAGGCATCTGCAGGAAAAGTATAGGGGTGAATGCTGATAAAATTTAGAAAAATATCTCCAGCTCTCCGCCAATTTGTATAATAAATTATAGTTAAGAAATTGGCAACTTAGGGTACCTGATTGACTATCAATAGGATAAAATAAAAATCCACCCTTCTGGATGGATTTTTTCGCTTTAAGCCGTTTTCGTCCTGCAAAAACTGTTCAGGCGAACGGGTTTAGTGATTAGTCGAGTAACGCACGGATATCGTCATTGTCTAGGCTCTTCATAAAGCTTTCTTCATTGCTGATTAGCTCCCCTGCCAGGGCCAGTTTGCGATCTTGAAGCGCCATGATTTTTTCTTCTACTGATCCACGGCTGATAAACTTGTAGATGATGACCTTGTTTTCTTGGCCAATTCGGTGTGCTCGGTCGATGGCCTGAGCTTCGACGGCAGGATTCCACCAGGGATCCAGGAGGAATACATATTCAGCCTTGGTCAAGTTGAGGCCGACCCCACCCGCTTTGAGAGAGATCAAAAACACCTTGCAGCTTTCGTCCGTTTGGAATTTTTCTACTTGTTTTTGTCGGTCTTTGGTGGCGCCATCTAGGTAGGCATAGGGGATATTTTCCCGATCTAGAAATTCCCGAACGATCGATAGGTGGCGAACAAACTGGCTAAAAACGAGAACCTTATGATTTTCTGAAATGGTTTCCTGAAGCATGTAGGTAATGTCCTCCAGCTTTCCCGATTCCCCAGTATAATCTTCCCGAACTAGCTTTGGATGGTTGGCAATCTGCCGCAGCTGAGTTAACCCGCGAAGGAGCGTAAACTGCTGGCTACCTCTTCCCGTACCTGCAAGTTCACCAATGATTTTTTCTCGGTAGTAGCTTTTTACCTCTTCGTACACCTTTTCCTGAGCGGCAGTCATGTCCGAATATTTGATGTTGGTAATTTTTTCGGGCAGGTCTTTGGCCACCTGAGATTTTAGTCGGCGAAGGATAAAGGGCTTGATCATCGCATTCAAGCGTGAGGCCTTCTCCTTGTCATGCTGCTTTTCTATAGGATGGAGAAACTGCTTTTTGAATATCAGTTGGTTGCCCAAAAGCCCTGGATTTACAAAGTTCATCTGGGACCAAAGGTCCATGGTGCCGTTTTCTACAGGGGTACCCGTAAGAATCAGTCGGCGCTTACTTTTCAGTTTATTGACTGCTGTCGCAATGTTGGAGTTTGGGTTTTTAATCGCCTGCGACTCATCCAAGATCACATAGTTGAAGTAAAATTCGCTCAGCTGGTCCACGTCCATTCGCACGATGCCATATGAGGTGAGCACGACATTGTAGCCTCGAAATTTCCAGGGATCTTTGTTGCGCTGGGTTCCTGAATACACCAATATATTTAGATCAGGAGCAAATTTTCGGGCTTCCAACTCCCAGTTGTAAATCAAGGAGGTAGGCATCACCAAAAGGGAGGCAAAACCTGGGTTTTCCTCCTTTTCATAGGCGAGGAGCGCTAGCGTTTGAACTGTTTTACCGAGACCCATGTCGTCGGCAAGACATCCTCCAAACTGGTATTCGTTCAGGAATCTGAGCCAATTGTAGCCTGCATTCTGGTAAGGGCGTAGGGAACCTTTAAAAGTATTCGGGAGTGGATAATCATCAATTGCGTCAAAATTACGGAGACGCTCCAGCTTCAAGCTTAGGTTGAGACGAATTAGCTCCCCATTTTGTAGCTCCCGAGCAAAGGCCAAGTGGTGCTTTCGGAGGACCAATTCCTCTGCGCTGCGCTCTTCGATGAAATTAAAAAGCTCGGAATAGTTGACAAACCAAGAAGCAGGGATAACCGCGATTTCTCCGTTTGGAAGTTCAAACTCGTGCTTTCCTTGGATGAGGAGCTTTCGTAGTTTGGCAAATGGGACGAGGTAAATTCCAAACTTGATGAGTGCCTTGACATCAAACCAATCAATATTTTCATTGACTTCAATCGTAATTTGGGCTTTGCCAATGTGGTAGGTCTTCCCGTTTAGGCCTCCTTTTTGAACGATTTTGATTTTATTTTCACGGAGGTAGTCCTCCTGATTTCCCAGCCACTCAAAAGCTTGTGTTTTGGGCATTGCAGTCTTGCCATGCATAAACTCCAAGCCTTTTTTCTTGAGGATCGTCAGGTAGCGCTCCTCCAATTTGGTGGTACGGACTGTTTTAAAGAAGGTAAAGTTTCCGTCTTTTTCCTCGTAGCGACAGGAGTTTCCGCTGCCTTCTCCAGCATGAAGGAGGGTTCCAAAATCAAACTCTCCATACTTAAATCGAGGCTCCAAGACAATTACATCTTCTGAGGAAGTAGAAATCTCCTCTCCAAATAAGGTTTCCACGGATACGCCACCCGGTAAGCCGCTGATCGTTAAAAGGGCTTCTGGGGTCCCCTGCTCGGTGTGAATTTCAAATCCTTTTGCGACAACCTCAAATTGAGTAATTAAGGAGTTGACAAATTTTCGGTAGTATTCTGGTTCGAACTTCCGCTCAATTAGGATCGCATTTTTAGTTAAAAAGGGCTGTAATTTTTTACCGTCAATTCCCTTTTCAAAGTGAAAAAGTTGTTGGTTGACAATCAACCAGGCAGGCTCCTTGCAAATTAAATAGCCCCCTTTGTGCTGCCAGGCCAGTTTTTGTCCTTGAAATTTTACGATCGGGTAATACTGCGTGTTGAACTCTCCCTTGTCGAAGTGAAACAGAATGGTAGCAGGTTCAGCTTGAATGCTTATTTCTCTTCCTGTGGGATTTCCATCCGAAGCAGTTTCAAAAAAACGCTTCGTTAGGAGAAGCGGTAAAATTTTGGCTCGTTTGAGCTCTAGGTTTTTGAAGAGTAATTCTTGAATTGTTGGGTCAGCGGTCTTCGGGTCAAAGATTTTTTGGAGAAAATCCTTTGGCTTTAGATTCCCTTTTTTCATGTAAGGCTTGACCACTACATCTTGCTGCATGCTATCCATCAGCCGGATCAATTCATAGTCTTGTTCATCAAGGCCCGAATCAAATTCTTTGGCATTGGCAGAACTTATATTTTGATACGCATACGTAAGCCTTCCTTTGTCATCAAGAGGAACTACATAGGATTCAAAAAGAAATCCCAAATATTCGTGACTAGAAATGGAATATATAAGCTGAAAAGGCTGATCTGGATCAACAATCATCTGAAGTAAAAAATCTTGTATATATATTATTAACTAATTGAGGCTTCTTTTTCATTTACCAAGGGGTACTTTTAAGATACACGAAAAGGAAAATTACGGATAAAAAGAGAATAATTTGTCATTTTTGTCCATTTTTTTGAAGAAAAAAAAGAGAGGCCAAATCGGTCTCTCTTCTAAATAATTAATCTTATTATCCGCTTTGTTACCAGTAATGAGAGAAAATAAGGCTTGAAGTTCATTTAGATGAGCTGTGGACTGTGGACAGTCGTCTGTCGACGATTATCTGCAGTAATTCAAACAAATCTTAAGCCTCTGGCATAATTGCGGATAATCATACTATTTAAAATCAGCGTCTGATTTACTATACTTCTTCTTCAGGCTCTTGTGAAGGATTTATTTCTTCAGATTTTGGATCCGGGAAAAAACGATTTTGAAAAATTAAGATGATGGCCACCCCAATAAAAATAGAGGCATCTGCCACATTGAAGATTGGCCAAAGCGCGGTATAGCCTCCACCCCAAAGTGGCACCCATTCAGGGATGTATCCTTCCCAGATGTCGAAGTAAAACATGTCCACTACCTGCCCGTGGAGCCAGGGTGTTGGGGCATTGTAGGGGGCATTGTCAAGCCAAACTCCATAAAATACGCTATCCACCAAATTACCAATCGCACCGCCCAAAATTAGTGCGATACAGTAGGTGTAGCCTACTGGGCTTCTTTTTTGAATTAGGTAGTGAAGGTAATATCCAATACCCACCATCGCCACCAAACGGAAGGAGGTGAGGATCATTTTTCCATACTCCGTGCCAAGCTCCATACCAAAAGCCATCCCAGGATTAGTCGTGTAGTGCAGCTTAAACCAGTCACCGAAAATTTGAATTTGCCCAGGGCTGCCAAAGTCCATTTGGAAGTGTACCCACATTTTGGTGGCCTGATCGAGGGCGATCACCAAGAGTGCAATTCCGAAATACTTGAGGTAGTTGTTCATATCTTAAAGGTTATGCCTTAACTAGTCGTACAGCCAATTCAAAATCATCCATGTCCAAAACGGTTGCTTCTCCTTCCACGTTGCCTACGGAAAGTGAGAGGGCCTGCGTTTCTTCTTGGATATATCCTCCAAACAAAGCGATGGAAGCGTTGACTAAAGGATTGCTATCGGACACGAGGAGTGTGATTTTATCCTGCACCTCTAGACCTAGGTCCTTACGCAAGTTTTGGATGCGGTTGACCAGATCACGTGCTATGCCCTCCTGCTTCAATTCCTCAGTCAAAGTGACATCCAAAGCCACTGTCACCCCTTGGTCAGAGGCTACGGACCAGCCCGGAATATCTTGGGAGCTGATCAATACTTCTTCCAGTAGCAGCTCGATTTCTTCACCTTCTACGGTCAGTTTGAACTGACCCTCACGCTGGATTTGCCCAATTTCTGAGGGTCCCCAATTTTGGAGGGCAGCAACGACGAAGCGCATTTTTGGACCTAATTTCTTACCCAAGAGGGGCAGATTTGGTTTGATTTGCTTCACCAAGATCCCGGAGGCATCATCCAGGTATTCGATGGTTTTGATGTTGACTTCCGTTTGGATCAGCTCTGCCACATGGGCTACCTGTGACTTGAATTTTTCAGAGAGTACAGGCACCAGGATGCGCTGCAATGGCTGACGCACCTTGATTTTTTCCTTCTTTCTCAAGGAGTGTACCAACGAAGAGATCGTCTGCGCCAGGTCCATGCTTGTTTCCAGGTCAGGATTGATCAGCGAAAGATTGGCAGCATTCCAATCGGTCAAATGCACAGATTCCAAGCCATGCTCTCCCGCTTCAGTTAGGTTTTTGTACAACCAGTCCGCATAGAAAGGAGCAAAGGAGGACATCAGTTGGCTGAGTGTAAAAAGGCACTCGTACAGGGTCTCGTAAGCCGCTTGCTTGTCTGCCTGCATGTCTCCTCTCCAGAACCGCTTTCGAGCGAGGCGTACATACCAGTTGGAAAGCTGGTCTACGGTGAAGTTCTGAATGGCGCGAGTTGCCTTGGTGGCATCGTAGCCATCCATGGCTGCTTCCACTTCTAGGATGAGGGACTGCAACTTGGATAGGATCCATTGATCCAACTCCGCGCGCTCCTGTACTGGAATGGCCTTTTCTGCCCGGTAGATGAAGGCATCTAGGTTGGCATACAAGGCAAAGAAGTTGTAGGTATTCTGAAGCGTCCCAAAGAAGCGTCGCTGCACTTCGGTCACTCCGTCGACATTGAATTTTAGGTTGTCCCAAGGGTTGGCATTGCTAAGCAAGTACCAGCGCAAGGCATCGGGTCCGTACTCCTTCAAGGTTTTGAAGGGGTCGACGGCATTGCCCAAACGCTTGGACATCTTGTTTCCATTTTTGTCCAGCACCAAGCCGTTGGCAATGACATTTTTGAAGGAAACGCTGTCAAACAGCATCACCGACAAGGCGTGTAGCGTAAAGAACCAGCCTCTTGTCTGATCCACTCCTTCCGCGATGTAGTCCGCAGGGAAGTTGGCGGCAAAGATCTCCTTTTTTTCAAAAGGATAGTGCCACTGGGCATAGGGCATGGCGCCTGAGTCAAACCAAACGTCGATAAGGTCGGTCTCTCGGACCATTTTTTGGCCCGTATTGGAGATCAAAATTACCTCGTCAACGTAAGGGCGGTGCAGGTCTAGTTCCTTGCCAGCGTAGGGCGAGGCGGTCATGAAGCCTGCGGCTACGGACTTATCGATTTCTGCTTGCAGCTCTGCGATGGAACCGATGCATTTCTCTTCGGTGCCATCGGCAGTTCTCCAGATCGGTAGCGGGGTACCCCAAAAACGGGAGCGGCTCAAGTTCCAGTCCACCAAATTTTCGAGCCAGTTTCCAAATCTACCGGTGCCCGTGGCCTCTGGTTTCCATTGGATGGTTTTGTTGAGCTCCACCATGCGGTCCTTGTAGGCCGTAGTTTTGATAAACCAGCTTTCCAGCGGGTAATACAAGATCGGCTTGTCCGTTCTCCAGCAATGTGGGTAGCTGTGCTCGTATTTTTCGACCTTGAAGGCCTTATTTTCATTTTTGAGGAGGATCGACAAGATCACATCCGTGTTTTTGTAATCCGGAGCCGCCTCGTCATCCTGCGTGTAGTTTTTGACATAGAAATCATTCGCTCCAAAGGTCTTGTGAGCGCTGATTCCATGCTCTTGCATCTTGGCAACTAGGTATTCGCCGACGATGGGGAGGAATTTACCTTGACGATCTACCACAGGCACTTCGTTGCCGAGCTCGTCCTGCACAAAGATGCCAGGCACCTTTTGCTGAACCAAGGTTCTAAAGTCATCCGCACCAAAGGCTTTGGCCAGGTGAACGATGCCTGTTCCGTCTTCGGTGGTGACGTAATCACCTGCCACCACGGTAAATGCCGGATGGGGCAGCGTCAATCCCGGGATGGGGAGGAGTTGTTCGTACTCCCAGCCAAGCATGGTTTTGCCTTTAAACTCTTCAAGCACCTGGTAGGGAATCAGTTTGTCTCCAGCGCGATAGTCTTCCAGAGGGAGTTCGGCGGCTTTCGGAGAAAAGTAGGACGCCACTCGTGCTTTCGCCAAAATCACATCTACCCCCAGGTGGGTGTAGGGATTGAAGCTACGCACTTTCACATAGTCTAGGTTCTCACCGATAGCTAAGGCCGAGTTGGAAGGCAAGGTCCAAGGCGTGGTAGTCCAGGCTAGGATGTAGGTATTGGGCTGGTTTTTTAGTTTAAACTGACCCGTGATGGAGGTGTCCTTTACCTCACGGTAGCAGCCTGGCTGGTTGAGTTCGTGCGAACTTAATCCCGTACCTGCTGCAGGAGAGTAGGGCTGTATGGTGTAGCCTTTGTAAAGCAGGCCTTTGTCGTAAAGTTGCTTGAGTAGGTACCAAAGGGACTCGATGTAGTTGGAATCGAAGGTGATGTATGGATCTTCCAAGTCCACCCAATAGCCGATTTTCTCGGTCAGCTCGTCCCATTCGTCCTTGAAGCGCATCACCGTTTCTCGGCACTTTTTGTTGTATTCGGCTACAGTGATCTTTTTACCAATATCCTCTTTGGTGATGCCCAGTTCCTTTTCTACTTGAAGTTCCACAGGGAGGCCGTGTGTATCCCATCCTCCTTTTCTTTTGACCTGAAAGCCCCGCAGGGTTTTGTACCGGCAAAAGATGTCCTTCAGCGTTCGGGCCATCACGTGGTGAATTCCCGGCGTCCCGTTGGCAGAAGGTGGTCCTTCGTAAAAAGTAAAGGTCTTGGCCCCTTCCCGGTTGGAGATGGATTTTTCGAAAATCTGATTTTCTTTCCAATACTGAAGGACCGACTCACCGATATGAGGGTAGTCAACCTGCTTAAATTCCTGGTACGTTTTCACTGCGTCTAATCTGGTGAAATGAAGAAAAGAATGTTTTTCCCCTTTTTCTAGAAAAAGGATTCGAGACAACATCACCAATTTGACTAGGCATCCTGCTCAAAACAAGGCACAAAGATAGAAGAATTGGCCGTTCCTAGAAAGAAAATGAAAAGAGGATTCTAGGGATAAAGCCTGGTGGGCACCTGATTCTAGTAGAAGATCAATTTGGCTTTGGAGGGATCTTTACAGGAATTTTGGAAGGCACACAAATTTTATTCTACTGATTCCCTTTAAATGTGGAGCAATTGGCCTCATTTTTGATTCGAAAAAAGTGCAGAATGATCTTTTGTTCTGAGCCTTTTTTCAACCCGAAAAACCACTGCGATGACCGAACAACAATTACTGGCCCTCGAAGAAGCCATCACGGCATTGAAAGCCAAACTTACAGGAGACATGTTTGCCGACATGGACACCCGTGACGAAATCCACAACCTTGAAATGCAACTTAAAGGAGTAAAGCCACTTGACTCTCATTTTGATTGCGTTGGCTGCGGTAGCTAAGTAGCATTCCTAGCGTGCATCAGTATTTTATTACCTACAAACCCTTTGGAATGCTCACGCAGTTTAGCGGGGAAAAGTACACCTTGGCTTCTCTGGGCGATTTTCCGAAGGAAGTATATCCCGTAGGTCGACTAGACAAGGATAGCGAGGGATTGCTACTCCTCACAGACGATAAAGGACTGAATCACCAACTGCTGAATCCTAGATTTGGCCACCAACGTACTTACTATGTGCAGGTGGAGGGAATTCCTAGTCCCGAAGCCTTGGCCCAACTTCAACAGGGGGTCACCATTCAAGTGGATGGAAAGCCCTATCGCACCAAGCCTGCGGTAGCCAAGTTACTGGATCCGGCGCCGACACTTCCTGAACGAAATCCCCCCATTCGCTACCGTGCATCTATCCCAGACTGCTGGTTGGCGCTTACCTTGATTGAAGGCAAAAATCGTCAAGTGCGAAAGATGACCGCTGCGGTAGGCTTTCCTACCCTTAGGCTCGTTCGCTTTTCCATGGAAAAAATCACCCTAGACGGGATGGAGGCGGGTGAAGTTCGGGAGCTCAGCCAAGAGCTGGTGTACCGCGCACTTGGACTGACCGGATTTGCACAGCCTAGGCCCGGCACAAATAAATACATGTAGCTCTTAAAAATTCCTAAAAATCTAGTAGGCGCTCGGGATTGCGCTCGGGAAACTGTAAGATTGGGGATTGGAACAATTTCTCCTAATTTAGTCCCTCTAAACTAATATATTAAAGACGAGTCTCATGCATCAGGAAAAAATTGCTGAAGTCATTCAGGAAGTGAAAAAAGTAGTGGTAGGTCAGGACAAGATGATCAATCGCTTGTTGATCGGCTTGTTTACCAATGGGCATATTTTATTGGAGGGGGTACCTGGACTTGCCAAGACCTTAACCGTGAATACCCTTGCCAAGGTGCTGCACTTGAATTTCAACCGTATTCAGTTTACCCCCGATTTGTTGCCTTCGGATCTGATTGGAACCATGATTTACAATCAGCAGAAATCTAATTTTGAGGTGAAGAAGGGGCCTATTTTTTCAAATGTGATCTTGGCGGATGAGGTCAACCGATCTCCAGCCAAGGTGCAATCCGCACTCTTGGAAGCGATGCAGGAGAAGCAGGTGACAATTGGAGAGACGACCTATACCTTAGATCGTCCCTTCTTGGTCTTGGCTACGCAAAACCCCGTGGATCAAGAAGGAACCTACCCGCTACCGGAAGCGCAGGTGGATCGATTCATGATGAAGGTTCACATCGACTATCCGAGCAAAACCGACGAAATGGAAGTGATGCGTCGTATGTCCAACATGCAATATGCAGCGGATGTAAAGCCGATTCTCTCCAAGCAGGATATTTTTGACATCCGAGACCAGATCAATGCGGTCAAAATGGCTGAGCCTTTGGAGCATTACATCATCGAATTGGTATTTGCTACCCGCTTCCCCAAAGACTATGGACTTAAAGACGAAGCCAAATACATCCTATTTGGAGTTTCTCCACGCGCAAGCATCAATTTGAACTTGGCAGCGAAGGCGGTAGCCTTTATGGACGGCAGAGATTATGTGTTGCCTGAAGACATCAAGGAAATTGCTGAAGATGTGCTCAATCACCGAATTTTGCTCAATTATGAAGCAGAGGCGGATCGCATCAGCACACGCGACTTGGTCAAAACGTTACTCGAAAAAGTACCCATCAACAAGTCGGTAACATTGAAGTAACATGAAACCCCCATTTAAAAGGCTTTTCGAACGAAAAGCCTTTTTTTATGCCTCCTTCGTTAAAAAAAAGTTAATTGAGGCGCAATTTTTTAAACTAAGCATAATTCTATTTTTTCTTTAAGGCAATAATTAGGGTTCACCTTTGTAGCGTAATCAACTCGCAAAACTTTAATTACACTAAATCAATGAAAAATTTTTCGTTTATCCTCACTCTACTAACTGCCTTTACACTGGTATTCTCCAGCTGTACAGAAGAGGAGCCTGATAATGGCGTGACCATTTCTGGTATTCCTGCAACTGCTAAAATTGATGCAGGTGCAAAATTAGGTCCGGTAACCGGTTCTGCTGAAGGCCTTGATGGTCTTGCATCGCTTTCAATCACTAAAGATGGAGCTCCTCTATCTACTTTGACCTTGACTGGAACAACAGCTACTTTTCCTTTCGAGTACACTGCTATTGCAGCTGATGCTGGAAAGAACTTGGTATTTGAATTTACGGTAACTGATGCAGACGGTGACGTTGCAAAAGCTACTCACGTATTGACTGTAGGCGCTGAGCCAACTACCATCCGTGTTACAAGTAACATCACTGCCAACACTACTTGGGAAACTGGTAAGACTTACATCCTTGGAGCAAGAATTTTTGTGGTTTCTCCAGCTAAATTGACTATCCAAAAAGGAGTAATCATCAAAGGTGAAGCTGGTTCTGGAGCTAACGCTACTGCACTAATTATCGCTAGAGGCGCACAAATCGACGCACAGGGTACTGCTACTGAGCCAATTATCTTCACTTCTGTAGCTGACGAAATCGCTCCAGGTCAGATTGCTTCTCCTAACTTGGAGGCAACGCAAGAAGGTCTTTGGGGAGGTTTGATCGTACTTGGAAGAGCGAAGTGTTCACTTGCAGGTGACGTAGCGGAACTAGCTATTGAAGGTATTCCAGCTACTGATACAAATGGTCTTTATGGTGGAACAAACGATGCCGACAACTCTGGTATCATCAAGTACATCTCTATCCGTCACGGCGGTTCTTTGATCGGTTCTAGTAACGAGATCAACGGTCTTACTCTTGGTGGTGTAGGTTCTGGAACCGTAATCGAAAACGTAGAAGTAGTAGCTAACCAAGACGATGGTATCGAATGGTTTGGTGGAACAGTTTCTGTAAAGAACGCTTTGATCTGGAACTCTGGTGACGATGCAGTTGACACAGATCAGTCTTGGGCAGGTACTTTGGATAACTTTATCGTAATCGCTGGTGTGAATACTGACCACGGTCTTGAAATCGACGGTCCTGAAGGAACTTACAATGCTGCGCATACCGTAAAGAACGGTTCTGTAAAAGGTCACCCAGCTTCTGAATTTGGTGACTTCAGATCTGCAGCAAGAGGTACTTTTGAAAACTTGTACTTCTTCAACTTCCCGGCTCCTGCTGATACCTACCTAGGTGTAGCAGCTGCTGGTCGTGGAGACTTGTCTCTAGATACATCTACTGTTCCTAACTTTACTGCTTCTCCTAAAATCCTAGTGTTTACCAAATTGGAGGCTACTTTGAAGGCGGGTGTGACCCTACCAATTGCTTTCCGTAATGGAACGGATGCTTTTGCTGCTGAAGCAGCGCTTAAGGCAAACACAGTAGGCGCAACTAAAGCTGCGTTCGTAGGTTGGACTTGGGCTGACAAAGCAGGAGCACTAGCTGATTTTAAATAATTAACTCTCTCTTTAAGGAAAGGAAGGTCTTGCAAGGATCCTTCCTTTCCTTTTTATCATTCTATTGCAATATTTCTCAACGCTGTATGAACAAGAAAAAACAAGAACTGCCAATCAAACCGCTGGTCGTTCTACTCCTTATTATTGCATTTCAATTGATTACGGGCTTTGCATTTGCCCAGAATGGCACCATCCGTGGCGCCATTTTTGATGAATCCACAGGCGAACCTCTTTTCGGGGTTTCGGTATTGGTCAAAGAAACATCCACTGGTGCAGTGACCGATTTTGATGGAAAATTTGAAATTCAAGTAGCTCCGGGTTCCTACACCCTTCAAATGTCTTACATCTCTTTTGCGACTGTCAACCTTACTGAGGTGCTAGTTGAAATTGACAAAGTAACCGTGCTTTCAGATGTACTGATGAAATCTGAGGATTCGGAATTGGAAACAGTTACCGTATCTGCTGCTGCGATCCGTACTACAGAATCTGCCTTGATGTCTGTGAAGCGAAATGCACCCAACTTACTTGATGGGATCTCTGCGAGCACTTTTCGTCAGATTGGTGATGGAGATGCCGCTTCTGCTGTGAAGCGTGTAACTGGTGTTTCCATCGAAGGAGGTAAATACGTGTATGTTCGTGGTTTAGGTGATCGTTACACCAAGACCGTATTGAACGGAGTAGACATTCCTGGTCTAGATCCAGACCGAAATACGATCCAAATGGATATTTTTCCCACCAATGTGATTGACAACATTGTGGTATCCAAATCTTTTACAGCTGAGCTCCCTGCGGATTTTACAGGAGGCGTGGTCGATATCGAGACCAAAGACTTTCCTGAGGAGAAAACTTTTAGATTAAGCCTTTCGGGAGGAGTGAATCCTTCCATGCACTTCAACAAAAATTACTTAACCTACCAAGGAGGAAAGACCGATTGGTTGGGTTATGATGATGGTACCCGCGCGAGTCCAACTGCAGGAAGAACCAACGTTCCTCAGTTCGCAGATGTGATTGGCAATCCTAACGGAGCAAAAGGACAGGAATTTCAATCCCTTTTGAGAGGATTTAATAAGACCTTGGGCGCTTCTACCCAGCCTTCTTTCATGGATTTTGGAATGAGCCTTTCTTTAGGTAACCAAATTGCAAGGCCTAAAGTCACCTGGGGTTACAATGCGGCCCTGACCTACAAAAACGATACGGAGTTTTATCAGGATGCACAGTTCAACTTGTATGCGAAGCCAATTGATTCCAACAAAAATGAATTGGATGCGCTCCAAATTCAGACTGGAGATTATGGCGTAAATAGTGTCCTTCTTGGAGGAATAGCAGGTATTGCTTTGAAAACAAAGGCTTCAAAATTCAAGCTTAACTTCCTTCACCTACAAAACGGAGAGTCTAAATCGGGTATTTTCGACTACGAAAACTCCAATTTAGGGGCCAACTATGAAGCCAAGCAGTACAACTTAGAATACAGCCAGCGTGCACTTTCAAGCGTATTGCTTTCTGGTAGTCACTTTCTAAAAGGACAGGCTTGGGAGATCAACTGGAAGTTGGCACCTACGCGCTCTTCCATTGAAGATCCAGACGTCCGTTTTACCAGATTTAGACTTCCAAACAATACCATCTCTCCTGAAGTAGGCTTGCCAGCTCGTATTTGGAGAAACTTGCAAGAAAACAACTTGGTAGGCAAGTTGGACTTGACCAAAAATTTGAGTCTTTGGAACCAAGATGCCAAGCTTAAATTTGGTGGTTCCTACACCTTTAAGGAGCGTGATTTTGAAATCCAATCTTTTCAATTCGCTACCGGAACCACCCCACTAGACGGAAATCCCAACAACGTTTTACAGGAAAGCAACCTGTTCTCTGCTACCAATAGAAATGGAGTGCGTTTCAACCCGGATTTTATTCCAAACAACCCGAATAGCTTCCAATCCTCCCTAACCAATATGGGGGGCTATATAAGTACTGAAGCCAATCCTTTGCCAAAGTTGAAAGCAATTTTGGGATTGCGAGTAGAGAAGTATACCCAGTTTTATACAGGTACTAACCAGAACTCCACCATTATTTTCAATGAAGAGAAGGTACTGGACGATCTAAACTTCTTCCCTACGCTCAACCTTGTCCTGAATGTCAAAGAAGCACAGAATCTTCGTTTTTCTGTAGCGAGAACAATCGCTAGACCTTCTTTCAAGGAGCTTTCTTTTGCTGAAATTATCGATCCAATCTCAGGCAGAACCTTTGTAGGTGGTCTTTTTAAAGAAACGACCAATGCAGGTACTGAAGTTCTCTGGGATGGTAACTTGGTGTCGACCAACATTAATAATTTTGACTTACGTTGGGAAATGTTCCAGCCTAAAGGAGAGATATGGTCTTTGGGAGCGTTCTACAAGACCTTCGAAAACCCAATCGAAATTGTACAGTTCCTATCAGACGCAGGTGCTTTTCAGCCTAGAAACGTAGGAAATGGTACCGTTCTTGGTGTTGAATTGGAATTCAGAAAGTCTTTGAAGTTTATTAGCCCAAGCCTTGAGAAATTCCAGTGGAACACCAACCTTACCTTGACTGAGTCTCAAATCTCCATGTCTGCTACCGAAAAAAAATCTCGTCAGTTGACGGCTAGAGAGGGACAAAAAATCGGTGACACGCGTGATATGGCTGGTCAGGCACCTTACATTATCAATACGGGTATTGCTTATTCTGACTTCAATACGGGTTGGGAAGCAGGTATCTTCTACAACGTACAAGGCCCGACGCTTAACTTTGTGGGCTTTGGAAACCGTACCGATACCTATGCAGTGCCATTCAATTCCTTGAACCTAAATGTCAATAAAACCTTTGGTGCGGATGAGCGTATTCGTGCAAGTTTCGGTGTTCAAAACTTGTTGAATGATAAGCGTGAATTTATCTTTAGTTCTTATGGAGCCCAAGACCAGTTTTTTACGCAACTAAGTCCTGGTGTACGAGCTAACTTTAGCCTTAGCTTCTCATTTTAATCCACCACCTTTTGTTTTTAATTAAGCCATCCTTCGGGGTGGCTTTTTTTATGTATGGAAGGAAGTCTGGAATGACTTTCACTTAAAATTCGGTACTTTTCCAACTATGAAAAACCCGTCTTTATTCTTTGTATTTGTGCTCCTATTTTTAGGATGCCTTCCTCAAGTTTTCGCTCAAGAAAAAGCACCTTCTCAGCAATTTTGGGACCTGCTTTCTACCCATTGCGGAAAAAGCTACGAAGGCAAATTGGTATCTCCCGAATCTGATCCACGGTTTGCCGGAATGTTGGTCATGCATGTGCGCAGCTGTGAGGAAGGTCGCTTACGCATTCCTTTTTTTGTTGGGGAAGATTTATCTCGTACTTGGGTATTGACGATGGATGAGCAGCAGTTGATCCAACTCAAGCACGATCACCGGCATGCAGATGGGTCTGAGGATGCGGTGACGCAGTATGGGGGTAAGGCAACAAATACGGGTTCGGCAAGCACGCAATTTTTCCCTGCAGACTCCTTTACTGCCGGCATGCTTCCTGCTGCGGTAGGAAATGTGTGGTGGATTACGGTAGATGACACCTCCTTTACTTACAATCTGAGAAGGCTTGGATCTGCTACGCTATTCTCAGTACGATTTGATCTGACCAAACCCATTGCCACCCCTCCTGCTCCCTGGGGCTGGGTAGATTGATTCGTTCGCTCCATTCAGTCAAAAAAATAATTCACGCAAAGCCGCAAAGAAGGGAAGACGCCAAAAGGTTTTCTCTTTGCGGCTTCCCTTCTTTGCGGCCTGTCCCGCAGCATTACGGGGAGACAATCTTTTTTTTGTTCACGCAAAGGCGCAGATAAGCAAAGCCGCCAAGGGGTCTTGATCTTCGCGGCTTCCCTACTGTGCGAGACATTCTTTTTTTGTTCACGCAAAGGCGCAAAAAGCGCAAAGCCGCAAAGAGGTTTTGATCTTCGTGGCTTCCATTCTTTGCTGCCTGTCCAGTCCGCCGGGGCGGACGGGGAGACATTCTTTTTTTTGTTCACGCAAAGGCGCAGATAAGCAAAGCCGCCAAGGGGTCTTGATCTTCGCGCCTGCCTACCGGCAGGCAGGGCTTCCCTTCTTTGCGTGACATTCTTTTTTTGTTCACGCAAAGGCGCAGATAAGCAAAGCCGCAAAGGGGGTTTGATTTTCGCGCCTGCCTACCGGCAGGCAGGACTTCCCTTCTTTGCGGCCTGTCCCGCAGCATTACGGGGAGACATTCTTTTTTTTGTTCACGCAAAGGCGCAGAGAAGCAAAGCCGCCAAGGGGTCTTGATCTTCGCGCCTGCCTACCGCCAGGCAGGTCTTTCCTTCTTCGCTGCCTGTCCCGCAGCATTGAGGGGAGAGCATTTTTTTTTCGTTAAAGTGAAAGAGCTTTAGCTGTAATGCTTGAGTAAGATATCCACAATGCGTTCCGCAGTGTGGCCATCCCAAAGAGGGATCCCCTGATACTGTTTCCAGTTTCCTTGTAAGATTTTTGCGAGGTAGGGGCCAAGATTTTTAGGATTAGTGCCTACCAATTCGTTGGTGCCGAGGTGGATGGTCTCTGCGCGCTCCGTACTATCTCGTAGCGTCAGGCAAGGTACATTCATCACCGAGGCTTCTTCCGTCACTCCTCCCGAGTCCGTAATGATTCCCTTGGCGTGTTGCACGAGGTGGTTAAACTCCAAGTAGCCTAGCGGGCTGATCAAGTGTAGATTAGGAGCAGCGATACCTAAACGTTCTAAGTTTTTGGCAGTTCGTGGATGCACAGGAAATACTACGGGGAGGCCAGCAGTCCCATCCAAGATAGCTTTCATCAACTCCCGTAAGGATTCTTCATTATCCACATTCGCAGGGCGATGAAGTGTCATGACAAAGTATTCACTTGCCTGCAACTGATCGAAGGGCTTTCCAGCTGGCTTTTTGAAATGCGGCAGCTGCGCCAGCAGGGTATCGATCATGGTGTTGCCCACAAAGTGAATCCGGTCCTCCGGCGCCCCTGCGGTGCGCAAGTTGGTGTTTGCAATTTCTGAAGTAGTAAAAAAGTGGTCTGTGATCGAGTCGGTCACCATGCGGTTGATCTCCTCTGGCATGCTCAAGTCTCCAGAGCGGATTCCTGCTTCCACATGCGCAACATCGATTTGTAATTTTTTGGCAGAGATGGAGCAGGCCAAGGTACTGGTGACATCGCCAACTACAAGGACAAGGTCTGGATGATGGTCCATCAATTCCTGTTCGAAAGCTACTAGGATTGCAGCAGTTTGTTCGGCTTGAGTTCCGCCTCCCCCACCGAGGTTTGCATTTGGAGTCGGGATATTCAGCTGCTCAAAAAAATCTCCCGACATGTTTTTGTCGTAATGCTGCCCCGTATGTACCAAGCGAAAATGAACGCTTACTCCTTCCGCTTGCTTTTTTTGCAAGGCATGAATCAGCGGAGCGATTTTCATAAAGTTGGGCCGGGCACCGGCTACAAGAGTAAAAAGAGGCATAACAAAAGCGAATGAACAAGTAAAAGTAAGGGATTATCCTTTATTTTTTGATTCAAAAAGTAGGAGGGACGATTTATAGGATAATGCCTTCTTTATTTTCTATTTAAATCAAAATCAACCTTTTTCCAGGGCTAGAAAGTGACATTGTATGGCTTAAATTGGAAGAAGTGTCTTGTTTTTTGTTTCTTTGTTAAATTATATTTTTAATCCCCCCTTTTTCCATGGGAAAGTTGCTGCCTAGTCTTCGCCTTTTTGCTTTTTTTCTGCTTTTGGGAACGGTTTCCTGTGTGGAGTCTGTTGAAAACCAAGTTCAAATCTACAACAACAACTTTTCAAAATTGGACTTGGCTAATTTTGAAAATGGACGTCTATTAGTCTGGAGAAACGATACCGTTGCAGGATGGTACCACAATGAGGAAGTGGCGGTTACGCTTTACGACTTGCCTGCGCACAATTATTTAAAGTTGACTGCTGAGATTTTTATTCACGACAGCTGGGACGGCAACTGGGATGATGGTTATTCTGGACCAGATTACTGGTTTATGGGAATTGATAGCATGGATGTCGTTCGCACTACCTTTTCGAACAGCCCTTGTGAATCTTCTTATTGCTTGTACCAGTCTTACCCTAATGAATTTTTCCGGCAGAATGTCCCTAAAACAGGAGCGATAGAAACCAACCTGCCAAGCTTGTGCCTTGGAGGACAAACCTCTACCAGCCGGTACCGAATAGAGAAGCTCATTGAACATTCCAAGGTGGACTCTGTACGCTTTTTTATGCGGGATGAATTGAAGCAAAGCAATAGTTCATGGCCCAAGTGTGATGAGTCCTGGTCCATTGCCAAAATTTCCATTTTAGCTATTCAAACTAACTCCTGATGCAACTACGACTACTACTAGCGGCGATTGGACTGTTTGGAATGCTATCATTCAGTCAGAGTACTAAGGCTCAAAGTATTGCTGTGGGTGCCCCTTCTTTGGAAGACTACCTGCGAAGATTGCAGTTAACCGGCAAGGTAGATTCGGCGTCCTCATTTATGATTCGCCCCTTGATTCCTACAGCCGCTTTTGGCCTTGCGCATGGCTTTGATTTGGATGGGGGCTTGGTCGATCTGGACTCTTCCAGCTACCACCAACGTCTTGGGAAGCATGGTAAATTTTTATTCCTCCCCGCCTTGGTTAAAAGCCAGTATACCTCCAACTATCCTTTTGCTACGAACGATGGCGCCATGATACCAAATCGTGGGTTGCAACAGGTATTTAGCATGGGAGCTTTTGTAGAATGGTGGAAATTCAGCTTGCAGGTACAGCCCGAACTGATTCGAGCTCAAAATAAAGAGTTCATTGGCTTTCCCATTGAGCAGCAGTCTACCATCCTTTTCTATTACGAATACCTCAACCGAATTGACCTTCCTGAGCGCTTTGGGGAGAGCGCCTATCAAAAGTTGGTTCCTGGACAATCCAGCTTTCGTCTGAATTTGGATGCGATTTCCTTGGGAATATCCACCGAAAATCTCTGGTGGGGACCAGGAAGGCGAAATTCCTTGCTGATGGGGAATTCTGCCCCAGGATTTTTGCACTACACGATGAATACACGTCGACCTATTAAGTCTTTTATTGGTTCATTTGAAGGGCAAATCATGACCGGAAGGCTGGAAGCATCCAATTTTCTGCCTCCACATTCTGATTATAACTTTCAGCAGATGGATGTTTATTATCCAAAAAAGGAGGATGGGCGGCGTCAGCTTTCAGGGGTAATTTTCACCTTCCAACCCAAGTGGGTGCCTGGTTTATTTTTTGGGTATGGCTCCACCAATAATGTGTACCGCTCTGAAGTATCCGATTTAGAGGATGTGCTACCGGTATTCAATGGAAGAAAAAAGAACCAACAGGTGCTTGATACCATCCAATCCAAGCGGCAGCAGTTTAGCGCAGGCTTTTTCCGATGGATGGATCCAAAGGGGCGCTTTGAGTTTTATGGGGAGTTTGGCACCCGTGACAACGACCGTCCTTTCATCGATTTTATCACTACTCCCGAATCAGGTAGAGCCTTCACCTTTGGGTTTTCACACCTGATGGACTTGAAAAAAGAGAATCGCTTTTTGGAGCTGAGCTCTGAGATGACCTTTTCTGGGCAGACGATCCGAGAAGATATCCGACAACTCCGAACCTGGTACATTCATGATCATGTGCGTCATGGCTACACACATCGAGGACAGATGCTTGGATTAGGGAATGGGCCTGCCAGCAACCAAATTTTTGCCGGTATTGCCTGGATTGAAGGCATGAAAAAAATTGGGATAGAGCTAGAGCGTATTGAGTACAACAATGACTTTTATTACTACCGCTACGAAGAAGTGAAGGATTTCCGTAACAAATACGTGGACCTAGTCTTTTCGCTCGCACCAGAATGGAAGTTTGGAAACCTACTTGTATCGGGCAAGTTCCAATATGTGAATACCTTAAATTACAAATGGTACTTGGAAAACAAACCTGAAAAATGGTTTGTACCTGGCTATGACCGCACCAATTTTGTCGGGCAACTTGCAGTTACCTACCTATTTCGCTAATTCTAAAACGTGCTATCGATGATTGCTACAAATGATAAGGTTGTTGCTGTTTCCTATACCTTGACGGTTGATGATGGGGAAACAGGCATGCGCTGGTACGAGACCGTGACTGAGCAAGACCCTTTTTATTTTCTATTTGGTCACCACAACCTGCTTCCTGCATTGGAGCAAGCCTTGGAAGGCAAATCTGTAGGAGATTCTTTTTCGGTATTTATTGACTTTGAAAATGGCTATGGGGATTACGACGATGCAAAGCGAGTGATTATTCCCAAGGCCAATTTTAAAGAGGAAGGCAAAAAAAATAGAGACCTACTGCGGGTAGGAAATGTCATCCCGATGCAAGACGATAAGGGCAACCAAATGCGTGGCGAAGTGCTCAAGGTGGATTACATGGGAGTACACTTGGACTTCAACTCCCCACTTGCAGGTTTGGACCTGCAGTTTGAAGGAAAAATTGTAACTATCCGAGAAGCGTTACCTGTAGAACTAGAGCATGGTCACGCCCATGGACCCGAAGGCCACCACCACCATCACTAAGCGCGCTAATTTGAACCTACTTCCGGATGTCAACGCCATAGCTATGGTAGGCTAGATCGATGCTTAGCGCTTTTAAATCTTCAATACGCTCCGAAGGATAGTACGTATAAGCCTTGGAAAGTAAGTCAATGGCCTGCTTGTAATTTTGATTATTGAAGTGAACAATCGCCTCGTTGTAATGCTGCAAGCCAGCCAACTCGTTGAGGCTGACTTTTCGGAAAATGGTATTGTCTGTAAAATCCACTTTTGTGCCTGCCAAGCCTTCGCTGATATCTCGTACCACTTGCACACCCTCGGTGAGGTAGGCGGCTAGGTAATTTCTTACTCCCGAGGTGGAGGTGATCATGCCTCCTACGGGAAGCGTGCTTTCTAGGATCAAGGTTTTTCCAGCAAGGTATACTTGAATAAAGACATGGTAATCGGTTTCTACCACATCAAAGGAATATCCATAGCGCTCTAAGAGAAGTCCAAGTGCTGCGGAACCACTCACACAGTCATAGGAGCCCTTGTCCAATAGGTTGCTAAAGGTGGAATGCTGACGGTAATTTTTTAAGAGGCGCTGGTGTGTTTTTTGGAAAATAACACGAAGAAGCGCTAGGGAGTCCATTTTTTTGGCAGCTTTTTCATCCAGCTCCTGCTGGAGTGCATGCCAGTTTGCTGCTGGAGTTGGTGCTTCGAATTCATCCAAAAATAGAGAATACGGGGTCTTTTCTGATTCGGAAAAGTTAGAATTAGCCGCGTTAACCGCGTTTTCTTGGCAAATGCCAAGGGTAGCAATTCCTATAAAGAAGAGCAATAAAGGGAGTATTTTTTTCATAGTCCATCAAGCTAATGTTAACTGAACAGACAAAAGTTAACAATTTGGTAACATTAGACAATAAAAAGACTAAAAAATTAACATTGGGGTAATTTAAAATCGTCCACAGACGACTGTCCACAGACCACAGTCAATTGAGGTATGTATCAAATAATCGTACTTATATTAAGATTCTAGGCCATGTCATACCACGACTCGGCTGTTGACAGTGCACCGTTAGCCGTTGACAAAAATTAAATCGTCCACAGACGATAAACCACGGTCCACAGCCCAGTGAAATGAACTTCAACCCTTCTAATTGATCAAAAAAATCTCGAATAAAATTTACAAACCTACTCGTGGTGGTAGGGTTCATTGCGCAAAATGGTCATTGCGCGGTACAGCTGTTCGACCACAAAAGGGCGAATCATTTGGTGGGAAAAAGTCATTTTGGAAAGCGAAATCTTCCCATTTGATCTGGCATAGACCGCCTCTGAGAAGCCATAAGGCCCTCCAATGACAAGCACGAGTTGCTTGAGGCCACTATTCATTTTCTTTTGTAAAAAATCAGCAAACTCGAGGGAGGAATAAGATTTTCCGCGCTCATCGAGGAGGATAAGCTCGTCGGAGGAGCTAAGCTTTTTGAGAATTAACTCCCCTTCTTTTTCTTTTTGGAGGGCTTCCGAGAGGGACTTACTCTGCTTCAGGTCTGGAATTACCTCCAATTCAAAGCGAATGTAATGGCCGAGTCGACTGCTGTAATCCTCGATCAGGTCTTGAATTGCTTTGTTGTCTGTTTTACCTAGCGCAAGAAGTTTGATTTGCATAGCATGGATCGTTGCATGTGAGGAATTAAAAAATGGTGGAAAAAAAAGCTGGCTCATACGGGCCAGCTTTCGATTAGTTGATCAGTTCCTTTCGCTTAAGAATTGCCTCTAGGAATTTTTTATCGTTGTCGGAGTTAAAGATTTTGTATGGAAGATGAATAAACTGTGCCTTGGAGAGGTAGAGGATATACGCATCTTTGGACACCTCCACCCGCTTGATCATGTTCCATTGTACCGGCATGCCTTCCTTGGCATTTACCTTCATTAGGATTTGGCGGCTGTCTATTTCATAGGCCATCTTTTGAAAGATGGGTTTGTTTTGCTCCATTTGGGTAACTCCTGTAAACTGGATCGCCCAAAATAATACATACAATCCGTAGGCAAGTAGTGCTCCAAAAATCCACCAGAGGGAAGCGATCCAGAAATAGCCACAGCAGATTGCCAAAGCAATCAAAATTACCCACCACTGTTCTTTGAGGATGGAAACGAGTCCCATTTTGATGTAAGTGGTGGTGGGGAGTTGGTATTTTTTGGTTTTGATAATCATGACTTCGAATGTTTCGCGAGCAAATATCCACCTATCCCGTTGATTAAGCAAATACATCCCCTTCAAAGTCGGTTCTTCCCGGACCTAGGCCTTGATTTTCTTGGTGTATCTCGTATCTTTTCAAAAAAAATAGCATGAGCCCTACCCTAATTGATCTTCTTCTTTGCGGACTAGCCTACATCGTGATCAGTTATTTCTTAGGGGTATGGACCAAGTCTCGTCCTGGGCAATCTTGGAATTCAGATGATTCTGCCGGAGGGAAATTTGAACAGCAGCCTCCAGTGCTTGATTTGCCTCCTGGAATCAGTTGGCCTGAGGAAGAACCCGTAGAATCAGAGTTGCTTCAATGACATTTTTCGCAAATCCCCTGCACGAGTAAGTTCATCTCTTTTTTCACAAAGCCCTTGGGAAGTGGGATTGCAGGCAAGGAGATATCTTCTAGGCAGATGGTTTCCTCACATTTTTCACATTTGAAATGGACATGCTCGTGATTGTGCGCATGTGCTTCCTCTCCATGGGTACAAAATGCATACTTCGTAGCCCCACTGTCGTCCAATACCTTGTGAATAAGGTCCTTCTCCAAAAAAGTTTTTAAAGTTCGGTAGATGGTAACGCGGTCAAACTCCTTATTTAACGTCTCCTCCAAATCCGAATGGGATAGGGCAACGCTTTTGTCCAAAAACTCACGGATGATGGCCAGGCGGCAGTCGGTAATCCGTAAGTGGTGTGCCTGTAAAATAGACTGAGTAGAAGACATGATCGCAATAGATGGATTCAAAGTAACAAAAAATCAGGTAGAGAAAAAAAGGGCGCCAACTTGGCGCCCTTTCTAGTTTACTCTCCAGAAGATTCCTTCAAGATCTTGTTGATGCGTTCGTTGGCATCCTCAAGGTGAAGTTTGCTCATGCGGTCAGATGTTCTGCCGATGGCACCTCTGATTTGGCTTTGAAGCGTTTTCAATTCCCCTCGAGCCATCGGACGAATGTCAGATTGTGCCGCATTGATCTGGGCACCGGCAAAGGCTCTAAACTGGGCAGGTAGCGCAGCCACACTTCCAGTCAAGAGAAGCTCCAATCGCTCGATGTGCGCACGCTGCAAGGCTCTGCGGTGTACGTCGATGGTTTTTCCGGCGCCAAGCTCAGTCCAAATGCCTTTTCTCAAGTCATCGAACAATTCAGTCATTTTGTAAGCTTTAGCACCATTCAAGGCTTCGTTTTCGATCATTCTACCCAGTCTACCCCACTCCAAAATTCCGTTGAGGGTACTTACCTGGATTCCACGAATGCGCTCTAGCGCTCCGAAGTCTTCGATTCTGGCGATGATGGTTTCGTCCATCAACCAGCTTGGGGTGCTGAATAGCTGCTGGTTTACAAAAGTAACTGCAGCCTTCTGCATTTCTTTGGTTTGATGCGTGTACACCGCCTCGCCCTGACCTGCAGACTTGTAGACTTCCGTCACTCCACCCACATGGTTGCGTACGTGACCCATGTAGCGGTTAAACTGGCCAATTACCTGACCATACATTTCTTCGAGGTCTTCGTAATTTTTGTAAGGCTTTTCTTTCTCAGCTGTCCACTCCATCAAGTTGGGGAGGATACGCTTCAAGTTCTTGATTCCATACTCGGAAGCAGTTACTGAATTGTCTCCCAAATCTTCAGATTGGGTAGTTGGGTCGTAGTTATTTCCCTGACGACCGTAACGGTAAACAGGATCACCCTTCTTGTCAAGAATCCACTGGTTCAAGGTAGGGAGTTCTTCTTCAGGGCTATTAGCACTTAGGATAGGCTTGTATCCCCACATGATTGCATACTTGTCATATGGTCCTACATCAGGCATCAAGCTCACACCCTTGTCTTCCGGCTGAGCCACATAGTTGAAGCGAGCATAGTCCATGATGGATGGAGCCGTTCCAAATTCCTTGGTGAAGGTGGCATCTCTTAACTTTTCAACTGGATAAGCTACAGATGAAGCGAAGTTGTGTGGCAATCCAAGCGTGTGTCCAACCTCGTGGGCAGATACAAATCGAATCAATCGACCCATCACTTCGTCGTCAAACTTGACGGATCTTGCGTCTGGGTTGATCGCAGCAGTTTGGATAAAGAACCAGTTTCTCAATAGGTTCATTACGTTGTGGTACCATCCGATATCGGATTCCAAGATTTCTCCTGAACGGGGATCGGATACGTGAGGGCCATAAGCATTTTGAATGTCAGAGGCAAAGTAGCGGATCACAGAATAGCGCGCATCTTCAGGGCTCCAGGTTGGATCCTCAGCAGCGGTAGGGGCTTCTTTGGCGATAATCGCATTCTTAAATCCTGCGGCTTCAAAACCTTTCTGCCAATCTTCCACACCTTGCTTCAAGTAAGGCACCCACTTGGTAGGAGTAGCTGGGTCAATGTAGTAGACGATAGGCTTCACTGGCTCAACCAATTCACCACGGGCAAACTTCTCGCGATCTTCTGGCTTCACTTCCAATCTCCAACGGTCTAGGTATCTTCTAGATGTAGCACGCTGCTCATCGGCACCGTAGTCTACATAAGAACGGGCAAACCAGCCTACACGCTGATCAGCAAGTCGCTGCTGCATCGGCACTTTAGGAAGGAGGATCATGGAGGCATTCATCTCCAAGGTGATCAAACCCGTTACGCTGTTGGAAGGTGGCTCAGCAGCAGCATAAGTAAGTACATACCGTGACTCCACGTTGATAGGATAGGTATGGATGTGTTGGATGTAAGAGCGCTCGTTGTCCAAACGGGTAACACGGTACTGCGTTCTTCTGTTGCGATCTAGACCTAAGGCTTGGTTGTCCTTGATAAACAAATCCGTCGCGTCAACAACTGTTCCGGTAGAATCAGTTCTTCTGGATTTGATCGGAAATTTCTGAAGGATAGGCTCCAAGTTAGAAGCCTCTACCGCCTTGGAAATGGGTAAGGAATCAGCAGCATAATTGTTTAAGGAAACTACCTTGAGCAAGATGTCGTCCTGGTTTTTTTCCCAACGCACCATCATGTTGGTGGTGTTTTCTCCACCATAGCCAATGCCTTCTGCAGTTTTTGCAATACGCACGACCATTAGCATGTCTCTGCCGAGTAGAGAATCAGGAATTTCGTAGAAGTATTTGTCTTCTACTTGGTGTACCTTAAATAGTCCTGCCTTGGTTTTGGCCTTGGCAGTAATGACTTCTTTATAGGGTTTGGGTCCATTGGCAGGAGCACCTGGAGCGCCTGGACCAGCAGGTCTAGCCGGTGCGGGTGCTGCAGGAGCAGGAGTTTCTGCATCTTTTTTCTTTTTTCGCTGGGCAAAGGAGTCCTCCGCTTGAAGCATAGCGCCCATTAGGCCTAGCACAAATGCGGTTCTCCTCAGCAACTTGGGGAAGGGTGTATTCATAGCTTGATTATAATTTTTCGAAAATATACTAACTTCCAAAGGATGATGTTAAGTCTTGAAAAAAACTTATTTTTTGATAGGCGGTTTCATGATAAAATTAGAGGCCTTGAAAACTAGTAAACAGGACGTTGTAATCGTTGGAGGAGGGCTTGGAGGCTTGGTTGCCGCGTTACTTTTGGTAGAGCAGGGACACCCAGTTACCCTTATTGAAAAAAAAGTGTACCCCTTTCATCGGGTCTGTGGTGAATATGTTTCCAACGAGGTCCTCGGATTTTTGAAGCGCCACAATCTTTTTCCTGATTTTTTGAACTTGCCACTCATGGAGACATTTGAATTTTCGGATACCCAAGGTAAGGCAGTACGACTTCCATTAGATTTGGGAGGCTTTGGCATCAGCAGGTACTTGCTGGACGACTGGCTCTACCGCCTAGCCTGTGAGCGAGGAGTAGAGGTGATCACGGGCATGCAAGTGACAGATCTTCATTTTGATTCCCTTGAAGATCGCTTTCGGGTAGCCCTTTCCGATTTTACCTACCGGGAAGCCTATTTTGTACTTGGGGCCTTTGGCAAGCGTAGCAAGCTAGATCAGGTGTTGGAGCGCCCTTTTTTCTCAAAGCGTAGCCCCTACATCGGGGTCAAATACCACATCAAAACTCAGGGCTCAAGAAATACGGTGGCGTTACATAATTTTGATGGTGGCTACTGTGGCATCAATGCGATTGAAGGGGACACCTTCAACTTGTGCTACCTTGGTAGCCGTGAACAGCTTCGGGAGCACGGCTCCATTCCAGAGATGGAAAAAAACGTGCTTTGGAAAAACCCCATCCTCCATCGTATTTTTCAAGAGAGTGACTTTTTGTGGGAAAAGCCCGAGGTGATTACGGAAATAAATTTTGAGCGAAAGCTACCTGTCGAAAATCACTTGCTCCTATTGGGAGACGCCGCTGGACTGATCACTCCACTCTGTGGCAATGGAATGGCCATGGCTATCCACTCGGCCAAACTTGCTGCTGAGGCCCTCCAAAAAGGAACAACACGCCAAGAAGTGGAGGAGTATTTTGCCAATAGCTGGAATGAACAGTTTTACAAGCGACTCGGTGCAGGCAGAGCCATTCAGCGGCTTTTTGGTTCAGGCCGTGGATCTGTTATCGCTAGAAACCTGATTGAACATGTTCCTTTTGTAGCCCGCACCCTACTCAAGAACACGCACGGAAAGCCTTTCTAAAGCTCAATTAAATACCTGCAAAATCTGGGTATTTTCCAGAAAATAGTAAATGAAAAAGGCATTCAGGGAGATTGCTGAGAGGAAATTCATGCCCATGGCCCAGCTGTAGGTCGCGTATTTTGTAGGTTCACGAAGGATCAGCCCCATCCAAATCAGAAAGAAGAGTGCAATGGGTGCCATAGCGGCCAAATAGTATCCGACGATAGGCGTTTGGCCTTTGTCCACAAAATACCAGACAAAAGCGGAGGCAGTCAGCGCAAAAAATAGCGCAGAAAAAGCAAAGGTGCCCTTGATCCCAAGAAGTAGGCTTAGCGTGCGGTCCCCTCTACGGGCATCTTCTCCGTGCTGGTATACCTGGGTCAGGGGATAATTGCCCCAAAGCATCAGGCTGGTCAGGAATCCTGGAAGGAGGACATGCGGCTTAAATAGGACCTCCCAACCCAGGTTGCTCAGCCCGGCGTAGGCCATGGCAAAGGTGAAATAACCCTGGAAGAGGCCAGCAATCACCCAGCTGATCCAGGCGTATTTTTTCAAGCGTATCGCTGGATGACTGTAGGCCATGCTTACCAATCCATAGATGCCAAGCATGCTGGCAAACTCCCAGTTGATATATGCCCCCAGGGCCAAAGCAATTCCAAAAAAGACCAGAGACCAGACGAGAAGGTCTTTGGTTACCTTGGGTGGACGCTTTAGGCCTCCGATACTTTCCTCGTCTTTGTCATAGAAGCTGTTGTAGCCATTGCTGCTGGGGTAGAGAAACAGGTGCAAACTCAAAAAAACTAGCAGCATGCGTTCCCCATTGTGGTTGGGCGTCAAGGCCAGGGCAAATAAGAATACCGGCAACAGAAAAAATGAAAAGGGGATGCGGAGGTGCAGTAGTGTGGAGCGAGTGATCATGAGATGTAGTTCTGGTGAGCCAAGGTACAGCTATTTCGAAAAAGGTCCTTCGACCATCTAAATTAGAACTATTTTGGTAACTTGGATCTATGAATTCCAGTATCGTCAGTATCGGCCTTTCCAACCCAGGAGCGCCCATACCACAAGCGGAAATCGCTCGCTTCATGCAGTTGGCTCACCAGCTGGATGGGCAAGAGCGGAGAAAGCTTGATTTTTTGTATCGAAAGTCCGGAATTGATTTCCGCCACAGTGTTTTGGATGATTTTCAAAAAGAGGAGGTCAATGACTTCAGCTTTTTTCCGAAGAATAAAGAATTGAATCCTTTTCCAAGCACCTCGGCGCGGATGAATGTATTTGAAGCGGAGGCAGCTGGACTGGCAGAGCAGGCAGTTCGAAATGCGCTGGAGCAAGCCGAGCTAGAGGCATCCTCTCTTACCCACCTGATTTTGGTTTCTTGTACGGGCATGGTTGCCCCAGGGCTTGAATTGGACCTGATGCGTCGACTGGGCATTCCAAGCTCGGTGGAGCGCTACTGCATTCATTTCATGGGATGCTACGCAGCATTTACGGGTTTGAGGCTTGCTGATCAACTGGTAAAAGCCAACCCAAAAGCCCGAGTGTTGGTCGTATCCGTAGAACTCTGCACGCTGCATTTTCAAAAAGAATATACCGAGGACAATCTGTTGGCCAATTCCCTCTTTGGGGATGGCGCCGCTGCCGCACTCGTGATGCAATCCGAAAAAGGCCTGCTGATCAAGAATTACCTCAGTGAGGTCCTTTGGGAAGGGGAAAAGGACATGGCCTGGAAAATTGGAGACTTTGGATTTGAGATGCGATTGAGCCAATACATTCCCTCGCTGCTCAACCAAGGCATACGAAAGCTGCGCAACCTGTTTGAAGAAAAGTTTAATTTTTCCCAGGTACAGCATTTTGCCATACATCCGGGTGGAAAGCAGATTTTGATTCAAGTGCAGGAAGCTTTTGGCTTGTCACCTGAGGTAAATAGACATGCACTTGAAGTGTTACGTACCTGCGGCAATATGTCCTCAGCCAGCATTTTATTTGTCTTGGAGCGCATGCTGCAGGATCCTAGCATTCAAGGAGATATTCTTGCTTTGGGCTTTGGACCTGGGCTGACTTTGGAAACCACCCACTACGAAAAGCAATGAGTAGATTTGACCAGCGCTCCCGCGAAAAGGAAATCATGGATGACCTGGACTTTTCAGGCCCTGTGTTAGTGCAAACCCTCCGGGAATTGAAGACCATCAACCGTTGGTTGGGGGGAAATAAAGTAACCACGCAGGGATTGAGCGAGGTGGTACAACGCTTCCCCCAAGAACAATACAGTGTGGTTGACCTAGGCTGTGGAGGGGGAGATATGCTCGCCGTGATGCAGGATTGGGCACAGCGACAGCAGCTCTCAATTCAGTTGATCGGGGCGGATGCAAATGCGCATACCATCGCACTCGCCCAGCAGCGACAGCAGCAACTCCAAGGGATTCGTTGGCAAGTAGCCAATGTCTTTGACCCGACATTCTTTGAAGAGCAGGTGGACATTGCTACTTGTACGCTCTTTACCCACCATTTTACGGACGAGGAACTCGTCGCCCTCTTTCAAGGCTTGAAGCAAAAAGTGCGGCTCGCCATTGTAATTAATGACCTCCACCGCCATCCGCTTGCCTACTACTCCATCAAATGGCTGACACGCTGGTTTAGCAAATCCCCCATGGTGCAAAACGATGCGGCCTTGTCGGTACTTCGAAGCTTTAGGAGAAACGATTGGGAGTCAATTTTCAAACAGGCTGGCCTGACTGAAGTACATATTCGCTGGCGCTGGGCCTTCCGCTGGCAGATTTGTGTCTATGTCTGAGGACTTACTTTTTTGAGTTCGGAGCATCCGAATGGCCTGGCTTGGGCTCTTTTTTAGCTACAGGCGAGCGTACACATCCCACGTTATGCGTTAAAGGGAGATCCTGAGGAAGCACTCCAAACGGTTCGCTGAGATCCCATTCGACGGGCTCGGGAGGAAGCGGTTTGGGAGGTTTGGATTTCATCAGGTCTTTTCAAAAATTTAGTAAAGCCTTAATTCTATGGCTTGGATAACTAAAGCTACAAAAACTAAGGCAAAAAGAGGTACGAAGCATCAACCACTTCTGGGAATGCCTATCTTTGGAGCGTATGAATCCATTTGATTTTTCTCCAGAGCAACTGGAACTCAAGCAAAAGACAAACAAGCGAAGCGTGACTCAACAGAGCATCCTTCGTATTTTTTCCTTTTTTGCCTTGGGGACTACGGTTATTTTGACCCTCTCCGAGCACTGGGCATGGGTGGTTCCTAGCCTCATTTGTTTTTTCCTCTTTGTTCGACTCATCAATCGCTTCAACCACCTCAAAGATCAGGAACGCATTTACTTGGCCTTGCAGCAACTCCAAACTCAAAAACAGGCGCGCCAGGAACGGAAACTGGGCGACTTGGATGCGGGAATCGAATTTGCAGACAAGGAACACCCCTTTGCAGGCGATTTGGATTTGTTTGGCCCGCATTCCCTTTTTCAACTCCTCAATCACTGCAATTCGGCTGAGGGGAAACAGCAACTTGCCACCCTCCTGAAGTCTGCAGTTGACCCGAAAGCAGCCCAGCAACGCAGGGAAGCAGCGGCTGAACTCCAACAAAAGCCTGATTTCTTGCGCGCCATGGAGGCCATTGGAATCGCCTTCCCCCAAGGAAAGGTGAGCCCTTGGAAGCAGTGGCTGGAGCAAAAAGAAACTCAACCTAATTTCCTGCATTGGCTCCTTGCTGTTCTAGGACCGGTAGGTGGGGTACTCGTCCTACTATTGACTACACAGGGTATTCTCCCCCAAGCCATGCTGGGCCTTTGGTTTCTAGTTGGAATTCTCTTGCTCTCGATGGTATTTGTGCCCCTCAAGCGTGCTGCAGAAGCCATTCCAGTCGCTTCTCACCTCAATTCCTTGCGCTTGCGCGCCGGACAAATTGAGAGTAATTCCTTCCAATCGGATCTCCTAAAAGCGGAGCAAGCTCGTCTTCAAGTAGGAAGCAGCCCTGCCTCCAAGCAACTGCAGGAATTGGATCGGCTGGGTCTTTGGACCCAAAACCGGCTCAACCTGCTGTACCTTCCCATCAACCTGCTCTTTTGGACTGATTTTATCCTTTTTCTCTGGCTTGCCGCCTGGAAAAAACGGGTGAGCAACTCCCTCGTCCAACTTCCAGAAACCCTCGAAAATTGGGAAGTATGGGTGTCCCTTGGAAGTTTTGAAGTGGAGGTGGGTCATCCTGGAATCCCCGCTTGGAGTCAAGAACCCATCTTGGAAGGCGAAAATGTCTCCCATCCCCTCCTACTTCCCGCCAAGGCGGTGGGGAATTCCCTGACCTTGAACCCGAACCGGAAACTGGTGCTGCTTACCGGATCCAACATGAGCGGGAAAACCACCTTTATGCGTACCCTTGGCATCAATGCCGTCCTGCTCAACCTAGGTCTTCGCCCTTTTGCGGATCGCATGACCCTAGGACCCTTGCAACTCTTTACCAGCATGCGCAATACCGACAACCTCGGGGAAAGCGTGAGTTCTTTCTATGCCGAGCTTTCCCGCATCCGTACGCTCCTGCAGCGTTTGGAACAGGGGGAACCCATCTTTTTTCTCCTTGACGAGATCTTGAAAGGAACCAATACGCAAGATCGAATTTCCGGTTCGGAGGCTTTAGTTGCTCAGCTTCTACCTTCCCAAGGACTGGGACTGATCAGTACGCACGACATTGAATTGGCTGCCCTAGGGGAAAAAGAAGCGCGAGTTCAGAATTACTCCTTCCACTCCGAAATCCAGGATCAAGAGATCCTCTTTGACTACCGCCTGAAAGAAGGGGCCTGCCCTAGTTTCAATGCGCACAAACTGATGGAGTTGATGGGAATTAAGTTTGTACCCAAGTAGGATTTTGGGTTTGCTCAGCCCCTATTTTGAGAACTCCGCTGCTTTCTAGAATGGGATTGCTCCGAATTCAGGTTTAATCTGTTAATTTTACCCATCTATGGGTTCCATGCATCCACATCCAACATTAGGCGTACTCGGAGGAGGCCAACTTGGCCGCATGCTGATTCAGTCTGCCATCAACTACAATCAGGACATTCACATCCTCGACCCTGATCCCAATGCGCCCTGCAAGGACATTGCTCAGAAGTTTACGGTTGGCTCCCTAAAGGATTACGCTGCTGTATATGCCTTTGGACAGCACTGCGATGTGATTACCGTAGAGATTGAGGCGGTTAATACCGAGGCACTTCAGAAACTGGCCGATGAAGGCAAAAAAGTTTATCCCCAGCCCCATTTGCTCGCCTTGATTCAAGACAAGCGTACCCAAAAGCAGTTTTACTTGGAGCACTACATCCCTACCGCTGAATTTATCCTGACGGAAAATAAGGCAGAGGTCTTCGCGAATGCCTCCTTTTTGCCAGCGGTCAATAAACTTGGAAAGGAAGGTTACGATGGAAGAGGCGTACAAGTATTGCGTACGGCTGCCGATTTGGATCTTGCTTTTGATGCCCCGGGGTTACTCGAAAAGTTGATTGACTTTGACAAAGAAATTGCCGTCACCGTCGCCCGCAACGAGCGAGGAGAAGTCGTAGCTTATCCCGCCGTAGAATGTGCCTTTCACCCTACCGCCAACCTAGTGGAGTTTCTTTTTGCGCCAGCAGGCATTTCCCCAGAGATCGAACAAAAGGCGCAAGCCATCGCCAAAGATCTCATCTTGAAGTTGGACTTGGTTGGCATTCTAGCCGTCGAACTTTTTGTAACCCGTACTGGCGAGGTACTCGTCAATGAAATTGCTCCCCGCCCACACAATAGCGGACACCATACCATCGAGGCCAACTTTACCCCCCAGTTTGAGCAGCACCTCCGTGCCGTGATGAACTGGCCCCTTGGCAATACTGCGCTGCGCTGCCCGGCGGCCATGATCAACCTGCTCGGCGAACCAGGATATGAAGGGCCTGTGGTGGTGGAGGGATTGGACGAGGCCATGGCCGAAAAAGGGGTCTACATCCACCTCTATGGGAAAAAGCATACCAAACCTTTCCGGAAGATGGGCCACGTGACCCTTTTGGGCGAGGATATCGAAGAAGTAAAAGACAAAGCCAACCGAATCAAAGCACTCATCAAAATCAAATCACAGCAATGAATCCACAGGTAGGAATTATCATGGGAAGTCAATCGGATCTTCCTGTCATGGCCGAAGCGGCTCAGTTTTTGGAAGACTTGGGCATTGCCTTTGAATTGACCGTGGTCAGTGCGCACCGCACGCCCAAGCGTATGATTGACTATGCCGAATCTGCTCGCGAGCGGGGCATCAAGGTGATTATTGCAGGTGCTGGAGGAGCTGCTCACCTTCCTGGAATGGTGGCTTCCTTGACCAGCCTTCCGGTGATTGGGGTGCCGGTACACAGTTCCAACTCGATTGACGGTTGGGATAGTATCCTTTCGATTTTGCAGATGCCAAGTGGCATCCCCGTGGCTACGGTAGCCTTGAATGGGGGAAAAAATGCAGGAATTTTGGCCGCTTCCATCCTTGGCGCTTACGATGCTGCTGTGGGTAAGCAGCTAGACGAATTTAAAAAAGGACTTCGTGAGAAGGTGGAGGAGTCTGCTGCTCAGTTGGAAGAAAAGGGCTGGAAAGGCGCCCTGAAGAAATAAAATTGGTCAACAGACGGACAGTCCACTGCTCACCTAATTGAACCTCAAGCCTTATTTTCTTTAGTTACTGGTAAAAAAGCGGTAATCCTAATTAACTACCTTCCCATTCAAATGAACTGGAATAAGCCTGTCAAATTTAAACTAGGAGACGTAGACTGGGAAATGCCCCTTTCTACCCTGGTCCTTGTTCTTGCGGTAACCCTTGTCCTGATGCTTGCTGGGGGATGGATGGGATACCAATTTGGAGCTGGAAAATAATTTTGTCAACAGACGACGGTCCACGGTCCACGGCTCACTGAATTGAACTTCAAGCACTATTTTCTTCCCTTATAAGTAGATACGGCTAATTATCTAATCCAGGCTGGAATCAAAAAGAGGCTGTCCCGAAAGGAGACAGCCTCTTTTTTACTTGTATTATCTAAATGAATTTGTGCCTAGTAGGATCTAGGCTTGAGTTTCATTACAATCTGCTGTCGACCGTGGACTGTGGACCGTGGACTACTTATTTTTACTTGCCTTCTTCATCGGATTGTCACCTTGAGCGGCACCTCGAACTGCAGAGCCTCCTTTGAACAATTCAAATCGGGTAGGCTGATATTGTCTAGGCCAGTAGTTGCTGCTTTCGTCGATGTCGGCTGTTTCCCGCTTCGGATCGAGGACAAACTTGACCACTTCTTTTTCCTTGGCAAACACCTTGGTCACCTGGGATTCACTTTTTCTCCAGATTTCGGCAGGAATGTGTTCTGTTTCTTTGCTGCCATCGGCATAGTGAAACTCAATGATCAAAGGCATGACCAAGCCTCCTACGTTTTTGAAAGTCATCTCGTAGAAGTTCATGTTGCTGTTCAACAAACTCTTTTCCTTCTCCGATAGGCTGGCAAGGAAGGTTTTGTAGGTTGCCTCATCTTCTGGAGTCACCGTAAATGGATTGTAACTGTTGTAGAAATCCCGAGTAGCAGGGTCTGCTTCCACTGCGGTAGCGGGTACCCCCTTGACATTTGCCTCTTTGGATACCGAAGCCTCTTCACGGTCGAAATCAGTCTTGGCATCCGCCTTCTTCTGTGCTGGAGTTCGGTTGTCCAACTTGTACCAAGCCACATTTTCAATGGAAACATCTACCGGATCTGTTCCGTAGAACCATCCTCTCCAGTACCAATCCAAGTCTACTGCAGAAGCATCTTCCAGGGTTCTGAAGAGGTCATCTGGGGTTGGGTGCTTAAACATCCATCGCTTGGAGTACTCTTGGAAAGCGAAGTCAAACAAGTCTCTGCCCATCACCGTCTCGCGGAGGATGTTTAAGGCAGTGGCTGGCTTGGCGTAGGCATTGGGGCCAAACTGGATGATGTTTTCTGAGTTGGTCATGATCGGCTCGAGCAAATGCTTTTCGCTTTTCATGTAAGGCACAATTTTGTGCGCAGGGCCACGTCGAGATGGATAGTTCGGATCCCACTCTTGCTCAGCCATAAACTGCATGAAGGTGTTCAATCCCTCGTCCATCCAGGTCCACTGACGCTCGTCGGAGTTGACGATCATCGGGAAGTAGTTGTGTCCCACCTCGTGGATGATCACGGAGATCATGCCGTATTTGATGGCGTCCGAGTAGGTGCCGTCCGCATCTGGTCTTCCGTAGTTGAAGCAGATCATCGGGTACTCCATGCCGTTGCTGCCTTCCACGGAGATGGCGGTAGGGTAGGGATAGTCAAAGGTATGCGAAGAGTAAGACTTCAAGGTGTGCGCCACTACACGGGTGGAATATTGCTCCCAGAGTGGATTGCCTTCCTTGCCGTAATAAGACATGGCCATCACGTCCTTACCGCCTTGCTTCACCGCCATGGCATCCCAGATGAATTTACGGGAAGAGGTCCAGGCAAAGTCACGTACGTTTTCTGCTTTGAATATCCAGGTTTTCTTACCGGGGGCTTTTTTCTTTTCTAGAGCTTCTGCTTCTGCTTGCGTACGGATGATCACTGGGGCATCGTAGGTCTGCTTGGCCTTGTTCCAACGCTGAAGTTCGGTGGCAGAAAGTACTTGTTCAGGATTCTGAAGGACGCCAGTAGCGCCTACCATGTGGTCTGCAGGCACCGTGATGCGCACTTCGTAGTCTCCAAAGGTGAGCGCAAATTCCCCTTGACCTAGGAATTGCTTGTTTTGCCATCCTTGAAAGTCAGAATAGACTGCCATGCGTGGAAACCACTCGGCCATGGTGTAGAGGTAGTTGCCATCCTTCGGAAAATACTCGTAGCCCGGGCGACCACCAATGTAGCCTACGCGGTCGGTGATGTTGAAACTCCAGTCGATGCTAAATTGAACGGTTTCTCCTGCCTTCAAAGGCTTGGGAAGATCGATGCGCATCATGGTCTTGTTGATAGCCACGTTGAGAGGCTTTCCGGAAGCATCCTGGATGGATAAAATCTTCACGTCGTAGTCATCTGAGTGCCAGAGTATGCCTTCCAAGGTGCGCAAGGACATTTTCGGGGTAATGCTGGATTCGGTCACTTTCGGGGTGTCGGAATCTTTACCTCGGTTATTTTGGTCCAGTTGTAGCCAAAGGTAAGTCAGCACATCTGGGGAATTGTTGATGTAAGTAACCGTCTCCTTGCCCTTGATGGACTGGTTGGCATCGTCTAGCTCTACGTCGATGACATAGTTGGCTTGCTGCTGCCAGTACAGGTGGCCAGGTGCACCTGAAGCGGTGCGGTACACGTTGGGTGTGCGGAGCATTGGACCCAACTGCTCAAAGCGGATCCCGTGATTTTGCTCGGTATGCTGGGCTAGGGCTGGAAAAAAAGTACAAGCAAAAAGGGCGAGGGCGACTATTTTTTTCATAAAGGGGATTGAATCAAAGTTCAGTAGAGAAAGGTAAGGATTTCTAGAAAGAAATGATTGACTCCGGTTACCAAAATTTGGTCTCCAAAAGCAACATGCAGGCTACGCCCAAAACAAAGGCTGAAACGATCAAGGTCCACTCCTTGCGGTTCATTCCTACCAGATGAACTAAAGAGGTGAGCAGTAGAAATGCTGCTACGATGACGATTTGTCCTACTTCAAGTCCCACATTGAAGGCGAGTAGGGGTTGCCAAATGGAGGCTTCTTTACCCAAGAGTGTGCGGATGTAATTTGCAAATCCCATTCCATGGATTAATCCAAATATGAGCGCCAGTAGGTAATTGAGTTGGATTCCCTTGCCGGAATTAGGCTTGGGCTTGATGAGGGTGAGCAGAGCGGTGAAGGCAATGGTCACAGGGATAAGAAACTCGATAACTTCTGAGCGGATCTCGATAATCTGGAAAGTAGCAAGCGCCAAAGTGAGGGAGTGCCCTAGGGTAAATGCGGTGATGAGCAGTAGAATTTTTACCCAATCGCGAGCAACATATACTGCGCAAAGTGCGAGGATAAACAGGATATGGTCAAACCCCTGGAGGTCTAAAATATGCTGTAATCCAAGCTTAAAGTAAAGTTCAAATGAAGTCATATTCGTAGAAATACTTCGAAAAGAAAGAAATAACCTCCAATATTACGGGATAATTACCACAAACGGCACAAACCGCATAGCAAATGCACCTTGGCATACTTTCATTAACCCTCTTGACTTGGATGACTTTTATACATCCCTTTTTTATCACGCTCACTGAGCTAAGGTTCAACCCCAGCTCCAAAAAGATGGAGCTTGCCCAGAAAATTTTCTGGGATGATTTGGAGGTGGCGTTGAGTAAGGAGGCTGGGGTGACGGTGGATTTTCTTAACTCCAAAAATAAAGCGACTCTAGAAGGCCAAGTAAAGGCCTACCTCCTCAAGCACACCCAGGTTTGGGTCAATGGGAAAACGGTTCCGCTGACATACGTGGGTTATGAAGTAGAGGAAGATGCCGCCTGGTTTTACCTGGAATCGACTGCCACAACAACCCCCAAGACCGTGGAGGTACAAAACACCTTGTTGCTACGAGATTTTGACGGGCAGCAAAACATCGTGCACGTCTACCTCAATTCCAAGTCTCCCAAGAGTCTATTGCTTGGGGAAGGGAAGGAGAAGGGAAGGATTATTTTTTAGTATCAAGTATCAAGTAGCTAGTATCAAGACGCAAGAGCAAAGAGATTAGACTAAAAACTGTACGAAGTACAAAGTATCAAGTCGTTTCTTGAAGGAGCAGAATTCAGGTGATATTAGAATTCCTACTTCAAAATTCACCACTCGGCGTTAGACATTCGGAATTATTTTTAGACTATCTAGACGCTTTGTATCACCTGTTTTTATTGTGCCCAAAATGTGGATTGAAAAAAGCATTAACTAGAGCGCATCTTTTGTAAAAAAGGTACAGCCCTTGTCAAACCAGCTTTCACTCTTTTTGACTGGGATTAATTCTGCCTTTAGGACATCTTCTCCTAGGTAGCCTAAGCCTTGTAGCTCCTCATCACCTAAAAAATCTTCTAGCTCTTGGGATAAGTCAATCACCAGTTTGTGCTGAATTAAGTAAGCGGCATTCAGCACGAGGTAGCGGGGATCGTTGTTTTCTGGTTCTGCGAACCTGAGTTGGGCTACTTGTTCCAACATTGAAATTGGAAAGTACCAAGAATCTCTAGCACCTTCCCATTCGCGTTTCGCCACATCCATGGGGTTCATAGGCAAGGAGTACTGTGTTACTAGATAGGCTAGTAATTTCTGAGCTTGCTCCTTAGGAGAAAGGTCGGAATCATACCCTTCGTTAATTTTTCTGGTCAGCTCCGTGTCCGCTGCAACCCATTCCTCCAAACTGGGCCAAGATTTTTCTTCCATAGTGAGTTAGTAGGGGATGAAAAGTAAAATCTAGCCTAAGGATATCCTAAGCTAAATACTGGGTTAGCTATAAAATTGCTTTCGCAGGCCATTTGGCCCACCCCATTCTTCTTCAGGTATTTCAAGAGGTTTGAATTCGATGCCTTTGTCCATTTTCTGTTTCTGAAGTTGAGTTTTCACCTCTTCTGTGACGATTAAATGAAAAATTCCTGTGGAAGGAATAGCTAAAATTTGATAAGGGCACCCTTCCTTGATAAAAATCTTGTGAGGATGCAACTCGTCCATAAACCACATTTCCTTTTCTTTAAATTCTTTTAAGTGGGCTAAATCTTTGAAAGATACGGTTTTCACTTTTTTTTCATACGTATCCCTTTGTTCACGTTTTGCCTTGATCAATTGTCGATTTACATAAATAAAGTCTGATTTGTTGAAATCCACCCACCCATCGTCGAAAATCACCTTATCAGTAATCCAAAACCCATCAATGGGTTCTTTTCCTCTTATTACAGGGCAGGGATAATATCGGATATTATCTTTTCGATAGGAATCAAAGAAAGATTTTGCTTTAGTGGATACAAGCTCCCGCATTGATAGGTTGGCAGAAGGCAGGTAGAAATCACAACGCTTTTTAGTAGCGTTAATTTGTTGTGTATGTATTTTAAATTGGGACAAATCCTTAACTACTTGTTCCTGGCTTCCCATGATTAGATCTCCATCCTTAAATTCAATGGCGAAATTAATTTTAGCCACATTTTCCATGATTATAAACTCGTAGTACCTCATTCGAATATCAGATCATTGATTTTTACTGATGGGTTATTTGCTATTAATTGGGATAGTTCTTGCATTTTTTCTTGAAGAAATACCATTGCTTGTTCAGGGGTAGCATTTGGGTTTCTAGAATTCCACCTGTCCAAAACACCCCGTATTTTTGTGTTATATGCCGGATGGTTTGTATTCTGCCATGCCGCTACTGCTACACCGTTATCAATTTCCTAAAATCCGTTTTCAAAGAGTCAAACCTTCTTCCAGATTGGACCAACGTTTGTGATCCATCTTTCATTTAAAATTTTTTTAAAAAGTAATTCAGCCCGGATACTGGATTAGCTATAAAATTGCTTTCGCAGGCCATTTGGTCCACCCCATTCTTCTTCAGGAATTTCAAGAGGTTTGAATTCGATGCCTTTGTCCATTTTCTGTTGTTGGATAGCCTCTTTTAATTCCTTAGAGATAATGATGTCATAAATCCCAAATTCTTTAAGGTAAATGAATGGAAACAAACAATCTTGTTTTATAAATAGGGTTACGGTTCTAATTTTACTTAAATGATCTAGTTTGTTTTTTTCAAACTCTAGTTTCTCACCCAGATTTTGGAATTTTATTTCAGTAAACCTTTCACCAAATTTAACTGGGATTCCATTTACTTCTTCTTCAACCCAGCCTTCACAAAGTTCAAATTTTGAAAGATTAAAATCCACTTCATTATCATCAAAATGAATAACATCTGTTATCCAAAACTCCTTAAAAACCTTCTTACCCTGATGTATTGGGCAAGGTATATACCTGACGTTTTCTAATCTAATTCTTTCAAAAAGCTCTTTCACTCGTGAAGAAATGATTTTCCGGCTCCCTAAATCAGAGGAACTTAAATAAAAATCCGCTAGGCTGGTTTTATCCTTAATTAGTTGCTTTGGGGCATTTCCAACACTAGGAACGCCATCAAAATTCATATAACCTAACGTATTTTCTTCGCCTTCGGTAGAATGCCTTTTCGCACGGGCATTAAAAATTTGCAATTGATAATAGTTTATCTCCATGTTATATCATTAATCTTTCCACCTGGTGGAAGAAGCTCAATTTCTGATCGGATTTTTGCAATTTGTTGATTTAAAAACAAATAAGCTTGCTCTGGTGTAGCGTTTGGATTACTCGAATTCCACCTATCCAAAACACCCCGTATTTTTGTGTTATATGCCGGATGGGTTGTATTCTGCCATGCCGCTACTGCTACACCGTTATCAATTTCCTAAAATCCGTTTTCAAAGAGTCAAACCTTCTTCCAGATTGGACCAACGTTTGTGATCCATCTTTCATTTAAAATTTTTTTAAAAAGTAATTCAGCCCGGATACTGGATTAGCAATAAAATTGCTTTCGCAAGCCATTTGGCCCACCCCATTCTTCGTCAGAAATTTCAAGAGGTTTGAATTCGATGCCTTTGTCCATTTTCTGTTGTTGTATTTCATTCTTTACTTCTTCAGATACAATTAGATATCTGGGGCCTGTAGTGTGAATTGATAAAATGGAGTACGGACATTTATTTTTTATGAAAATCCTAAAAGGATAAATCTCATCCAAATGCCACATTTCTCTTTTCAGAAACCGGTTATACTCTGCCAAATTGTTGAATTGAATGATTTTTTCTGTGACCTCATACCTGGCTTTAGGATCATTTTCAACAGTTAAAAGTTTTCTTTTTCTGAAAAAGAATTCAGATCTTCTAAAATCCACCCATTTATCGTCGAAAATTACCTTATCGGTAATCCAATAGCCATTAATGGAATCTTTTCCTCTAATTAGGGGACAAGGGTAAAACCGGAAACCATCTTTTTGAAAGTATTCAATAATAGATTTTGCTTTGGAAGACACGATCACTCTCATAGAAAGGTTAGAAGAAGGGCGATAGAAATCTTGAAGTTTTCCCCCTGCCTTAATTTGTTGAGTAGTGATTTTATGAAGCGATAAATCCTCAACCGATCGTTTTTGAATTCCCATGACTAAATCCCCGTCTTTGAATTGCCGATCAAAAATAATTTTGGCGACATTGTATAAATCATGCAGTTCGAAGTATTTCATCTGAATATCAAATCATTTATTTCTCTTGTTGGGTTATTATTGATCAATTGTGCTAATTCTTGCATTTTTAATTGAAGGAATAACATGGCTTGCTCTGGTGTTGCGTTTGGATTTAATATATTATAGTCATCAAGAATTACTTTTATTTTACCGTTATATGATGGATGGTTTGTATTCTGCCATGCCGCTACTGCTACACCGTTATCAATTTCCTGGAAACGGAAAGGGTTGTTTTTGGCTTTAGCTGCCTTTTGAATCACCGGATGGCTAGCGTGTTCCAGAGGCAAGATATGGTGGGCATGTTTGCTAGGGTCAGTTAATCCCATGACCTTTCTGAGATTCGTTCCACCAAAAAGAATCGTATTCCCGTTTTTAGCCCAATCAAAACAGGAGTTATCTAAAATAAGAAAAAATCGTTTGGAAATCAAAAAGCCGTCGAAATGAATATTCCGACGGCTTTTTGAATGTTCTAAGATTCCAATTTATAATTTCTCAAATATCCTCCTAAAGCTCGTTGCCTCGGCAATTCGACCATGCAGTTCAGAGATGGCAACGCGCTCCTGCTCCGTGCTGTCGCGGTGACGGATGGTGACGGTGTTGTCTTCCAAAGTCTGGTGATCCACCGCGATACAGAAAGGAGTTCCGATCAGGTCCTGGCGGGTATATCTCTTTCCGATTGATCCAGAATCTTCGTAGATGATGTTGAAATCGTACCTAAGTAGCTCCAGGATCTCCTGTCCTTTTTCCGGCAAGCCATCTTTCTTGATGATGGGAAGGATGGCGGCCTTTACAGGAGCGATGGCTGGGTGCAACTTCAAATAGGTTCTGCTTTTCTCCTCGGAATGCTCCTCGGTATAAGCATTGCAGAGGGTCAACAAGAACAAGCGATCTGCACCGATGGAGGTTTCGATCACGTAGGGGATGTAGTTCTGGTTGATCTCCGGATCAAAGTACTGCTGCTTCTTTTTTGAAAACTCCTGGTGAGACTTGAGGTCAAAGTCGGTACGGGAGTGGATGCCTTCCACTTCCTTGAAGCCAAATGGAAATTCAAATTCGATGTCCATGGCGGCGTTAGCGTAGTGCGCCAACTTTTCATGCGGGTGCTTGCGTAGTTTGGCTGCGGGAGTTCCCAAGGCCAGGTGCCAAGCCATTCGGGTGGCTGCCCACTTTTCGTACCATTCTAGTTCGGTGCCAGGGCGCACGAAAAACTGCATTTCCATTTGTTCAAACTCCCGCATACGGAAGATAAACTGACGGGCTACAATCTCGTTACGGAAGGCTTTGCCAATCTGGGCGATGCCAAAAGGTACCTTCATTCTAGCTGTCTTTTGGATGTTCAGGAAGTTGACAAAGATCCCTTGAGCCGTCTCTGGGCGTAGGTAGATGGTAGAGGAATCTTCCGCTACCGAACCCACTTGGGTAGAAAACATCAGGTTGAACTGACGTACATCAGTCCAGTTGGAGGTGCCGGAAATCGGGCATTTGATGCCTTCGTTGGTGATCAAGTCACGCACGCCTGCGAGGTCTTCTGCTTCAAGCATTCTTGCCAAAGCAGCGGTAAGGGACTTGCCTTTTTCTGCTTGACCTGCCTTTTCTAGTGCTGCTGCATGTTCCTCTACCAAGACATCGGCACGGTAACGCTTTTTGCTGTCCTTATTATCGATCATGGGATCGTTGAAGGAGTCCACGTGGCCAGAAGCCTTCCAGGTGGTGGGGTGCATAAAGATGGCCGCATCAATGCCGACAATGTTGTCTTGCACGCGGGTCATGCTTTCCCACCAGAGACGCTTAAGGTTGTTTTTCAACTCTACCCCGTAAGCGCCGTAGTCGTATACTGCCTGCAGGCCGTCGTAGATTTCGGAACTCGGGTACACAAAGCCATACTCTTTCGAATGGGAGATGATATCTTTCAATTGGGCGTTTTCGCCTGGAGTTTCTGTTTTTGCCATAGGGCGCAAAATTAAGGAATCTAATTGATTTGCGAAGGGCGGTACCTGGGCTTATTTCTCGATTGAAAAGGGTTTGCCTACCATTTCCCCTCTTCTTGGCTGATTTTTCGTCCTTCTTTGGCCGATAAAAAGGAGGCTTGAATGATCCGCAGCACTGGAATCGCTTGTTCCAAGGTGACCAAGAGCGGAGCCTTGCCCCAAATGGCATCGGCCACGTTTTCGTAAAACACGCGGTAGTCTCCTCGCAGGGTGGGGTAAGCCTGGGTTTCGTGTTCGTAGTGGAGCTGTCCCCAGCGCGCTTCGGGTTCTATCCCCCAATCGTCACCGGCTGGGATTTTTTTATCCTTGAATGCCTGTTCTTGCACATCGAGGTGAAACTTTTGGTAGGTGCCTTTTTCACCCAGAAGCATGAATTTTGGGGTGGGCACATTGACCATGGCCCCTGCAGTGACGCGTGCTTTGAAGCCAGGATAGTCAAACCCAATGTCGAAGTAGTCGTCAGAAAGAGCATTTGAGCGCTGTAATCGAATATCGGCCCATAAGGCGCGGGGCTTTCCAAAAAGTAGGACCACTTGATCGATCAGGTGGGAGCCCAGATCGTAGGTGATCCCGTTGCCCGGCACAGCCTTTTCCCGCCAGTTTTCTGATACCTGGGGGCGGAAGCGGTCAAAATGGGACTCCAAGTAAACGAGACGGCCGAGCAGGTTCTTGGCTACAATTTCTTGGAGCGTTTTGAAATCTCCGTCGTAGCGGCGGTTGTGAAAAATGCTGCAGACCAAGTTTTTGGATCTGGCGAGCGCCAACAGTTCCTCTGCCTCTTCGGCCACGAGCGTTACAGGCTTGTCCACGACCACATGCTTTCCGGCGAGAAGGCATTGCTTGGCCATGGAAAAATGGAGTTCGTTGGGTGTGGTGATGCAGATCAGGTCGGCCGCATCTGCAGCCAATAGGGCTTCCAAACTCGAGAAGGTTTGCACTTTGGGATACTTTTGCTGGCAGCGGAATCCGTTTCGCTCGACTATGGCGACGAAGTCCAAGGTAGGGCAAACTTCCAGAAGTGGGGCATGCATTTTTTCGGCAACGGAGCCGTAGCCAACCAAGGCTGCACGAAGGATTTGTGACATGGGGAGTACTGGTTTATTCAATTTTGGCGAAGCCTCAACTAAGGTAATCAACCCGCCGAGTACAAAAAAAAAGGGCGGGAAAATTTCCCGCCCTTTTTCTAGAAATAAGCCATGCTTAGGCTTTTTTGGTTTCTTTTGGAGAACCTTCTACTTCATCGATCTCTTTTTTCATCAAGTCGACAACGATAGGAGTCGCAATGTAGATGGAGGAGAAAGTACCCACGGTAATTCCGACAAATAGCGCAAAGGAAAATCCTCTCAATACCTCACCTCCAAAGAAAAGGAGCACAATTACCACGATAATTGTAGTGAAGGAGGTGATCAAGGTACGGCTCAAGGTTTCGTTGATGGAATCGTTGAAGACTTTGATCAAATGGCGTGATCCTCTGTTTTCCACATTTTCACGGATACGGTCATAGATAATTACCGTATCGTTGATGGAGTAACCGATTACCGTCAAGATAGCCGCAATAAACACTTGGTCAATTTCGAAGTTGGCACCAAAAGTACCGGCAATCGAGAATGCTGCGATCACAAAGAGTGCATCGTGCGCCAAGGCAACAATCGCTCCCAAGGAGAACTGCCACTTACGGAATCGCATCAAGATGTAGAGGAAGATGGCAAGTAAAGCGAGAATGATTGCCTGCACGGAAGAGGATTTGATATCATTTGCTACCGTTGCACCCACCTTAGAAGATCCGGTGATGGAGAACTGCTTGTCTCCAAGTTTAGTAGAATTTTCTACGAAACTAAATCCAGTTACTGCTGTAATGCCTTCTTTCACTTTGCTCTCTACTTCTTTATTGGAAGCGTCATCGTCTTCGTTGATCAAGTAGGAAGTAGTCACTTTTAGGACGTTGTTTGATCCGTAAGTTTTCACTTCCACAGATCCATCAAATTCCCCATCTAGACCCACTTTCAAATCAGAAGGTACCATCGGTTGGTTGAAGGCAACGACATAGGAACGCCCACCAGTAAAGTCTACGCCCAATTTCAAGCCATTGACTGCCGCTAGACCCAATCCGATCACAATGATGGTGGAAGAGCCGATGTAAGCCAGCTTTCTTTTGCTCATGAAGTCGATGTTCAAGGAAGAAAGTGAGTTTTTGGCAAATGGAGTAGCGAAGGACATGTTGCTCTTGTCTCCTTTCTTGGTTATCCAAGTGACCATCACGCGTGTAACAAATACAGAAGTGAAGAAGGAACAAGCAATACCAATCATCAATACGATAGCGAATCCTTTCACAGGGCCTTGGCCCAAAGCAAATAAAATTGCACCTGTTAAGAAGGTCGTGACGTTACCATCCAAGATTGCGGAGAATGCCTTTTCGTAACCGATGTTGATCGCCGATAGCAAGTTGACTCCATTGCGGAGCTCATCCTTGATACGTTCGAAAATCAATACGTTCGCATCAATGGACATACCCATGGTCAACACGATACCTGCAATACCTGGTAAGGTCAATGCGGTGCTAAGTTGCGCTAGGATACCCAAGATGAAGAAGATGTTGAATACCAAGGCGGCAACTGCCACCAAGCCACCTTTTGCATAGTAAGCAACCATGAACAAGACCACCAAGGCAAGACCTGCAATCATGGAGATGATCCCTTGGTTTTGTGCTTCCTCACCTAGGGTAGGGCCGATGATGCTTTCTTCTACGATTTGAGTTGGTGCTGGTAGGGAACCAGATTTCAAGATGTTGGCCAAATCCTGAGCTTCCAAAAGCGTGAAGTTACCGGAGATTTCAGATTGACCGTTTGGAATCTCGCCGTTTACCATTGGAGCGGTGTATACATAGTCGTCAAGGACAACTGCGATTCTTCTGCCTACATTTTCAGCGGTTAGGTTTCTCCATTTTCTCGCTCCATCGGCATTCATTTGCATGGACACCGCAGGCTGAGAAGTTTGGTCAAGGGTCTGGCGGGCGTCTGTTACCACGTCTCCTTCGAGCGGAGCCTGGTCAGAGCCTTTTCTCAATTTGATTGCATACAATTCTAGGATCTCTGTTCCATCTTCAGCTTTGGTGGGCTTCACTCCCCAAAGTAGGCGAAGGTCTTTTGGAAGGAAGGATTGGTAGCGCTCATTTTTCAGAATTCGGTTGACAATTGCTGTGTCAAGCACATCATAAATCAATCCATAGTCTACTTTTCTTAAGGCGATCAGTGGTGATATACTCGCATTGGCATTGTTCGTCGGGTCAATTTGCTCCAACTGTTTTTCCAACACATTTCTTAAGGAGTCTTCAACAGACAAGGAATCGGTTGCCGTAGCGGTGGAGTCAGTAGCGGTGGAATCCGAAATAGCTAGGTCTCCGACCTTATTTTTCTGGTCAGCCACCCATGCTTGGTTGACTTCTTCTATGGATCCACCGTACTCGTTTAGTTCGAGAACTTCCCAGAACTGCAATTTAGCTACGCCTTGAAGCAAGTTGCGCACACGCTCTTGGTTGTCAGCACCTGGAAGTTCGATCTGGATTCTTCCAGAACCAGCAATACGCTGAATGTTGGGTTGGGAAGTGCCAAAACGGTCGATACGCGTCCTTAGGATGTTGAACGAACGGTCGATGGCGTTTTCAACTTCCGTATTGATGATTTCAAGGATTTCAGAATCTGTAGATTCTAAAGAGATTTTCCCTCTGTTGGCCGCAGTAGCGAACACAGAACCGAGGGTTTTGCCCGGATTATTTTTTTGCCAAGCGGTATAGAACAAGTCTGCAAACTTAGCATCGGAAGTTTTTGAGGCTTCTTTAGCTTCAGCGACAGATGCATTAAATAGCTCGTTTTTAGGATTTCCGGCGATCCCTTTTACGATTTCTACAGGAGAAACCTCTAGGGTCACGTGCATTCCACCTTGAAGGTCAAGTCCAAGTCCAAGCTCGGTTTCTTTTACTTCTTGGTAGGTATAGCTTGCACCTAGAAAGTTGTAAACGGGCTGTCTCCAAACCGAATCTAGGTAAGCTCTTTTCTTGGCAAAGTCAATGTTGCCGGTGGCGTCTGTGGCATAGGCCGTAGCCTTTTCTTGTATGCCGTTGGATATGAACGTGAATGACAGGTAATACAGGCATAGCGCTGTAATGATGACCGTCAAAAACACGATTGCACCTTTGTTTTGCATTTTGGTAAAATTTAAGGAATTGAATTAATTAAGATTTAACTCGTTCCGGAAAGGGACGAGGGGATGAATTCAGAAGGAAGGTGAATTTTTAGGGCCCCTGGGGGGAAATAATCCGTTCAAAAAGGATTTCAGTCAGTGAATTGACAAAGGAAACCGTCCCTGATTGAGGAAGCGGAATCGAAAAATCAACTTGGAAAATCTGTGAAATCAGGTAAAAAACCGTGTTGGCCACCTGAAGCACAAAAGGAATAACTGCATCAACGGCTACATCCAAAAAGGGTTGATCAGGCTGTTCGGAGGATTGTTCGGTACGAGATTGTTCGTTAGCAGCTGGGAAAAATTCAATACTGGATACAAATAGGCAAAATAGCAGAACAAGAGCCCACGAGAATCGTTGCTGGCTGGTGCTGTGGGTTGTCTTCCTATTTTTCATGGGGGACAAATATAGAAATTATATGATTATCCGCAATCTTACCTCTGGTCCTAAGATCTTTTTGAATTACTGCGGATAATCGTCGACAGACGACTGTCAACGGACCACGGCTCACTTAAATGAACTTCAAACCTTACTTTCTCTAGGAAATGGTAAAAAAGTGGAAAATCAGGTACTAGAGTTTTTTTTATGCTTAGGGAGTCGATTTTGAATGCAGGTAGGTGCGGAGTACGTCCATGGCCCGGTCAAAGTTGAGGTTGTTTGGGATGATGAGGTCCGCCTCGTTTTTGAAGGGTTTGATGTATTTTTCGTAAGTGGGCATCACATGATTCTCGTACCGATAGAGCACATCGTCCAGGTCATAGCCACGCTCCACCTTATCCCGAATGATGCGACGCTTCAGCTTGATATGATCCTTGGCATCTATAAAAATCTTCAGATCCAGGAGGTCGGCAAGCTCTGGATAGTAGAGTACAAAAATCCCTTCCACGACCACCACGGGAGCGGGTGCGAAGGTGAGCATTTTCGGTGTTTTGGCGGCATTGTTGAAGGTGTACTCTTCACGAATGACCGTTCCCCCTCCCTGAATGATGCGGATATCTTGTGCATACTGCTCAAAATCGATGCTATGCGGGGTGTCGAAGTTGGCAATCCCTTGCTCATCCACAGGCTGTAGGTGCCGCGGTTTGTAATAGTTGTCTTGGGAGATCATACAGAGTTCCTCGGGCGAGAAGCTGTGCAGCAGATGTTCCAAAAACAAGGTTTTTCCAGAGGCAGATCCCCCGGTGATTCCGACGATAAAAGGCTTGGTCATTAAGGGCAAATTAACATATTTTTATGCGCATCTCAGAATTTTCCAGCGCGGAGAAAATTTAAGAGGGCCTTTACGGCTTTCCCGCGATGGGAAATTTCATTTTTTTCTTCCAACGAAAGCATGGCAAAGGTTCGGTTATGCCCTTGGGGCTGGAAGATGGGATCGTAGCCAAAGCCTCCTTCGCCGCTGGGGGATTGGGTGATTTCCCCATCGGCGACGCCATCAAATTGGTACTCTTTTCCATCTAGAATAAGGGCAATGACGGTTCGGAAACGGGCGGATCTGTCTGTTTGTCCCTGCATTTTTTCCAAAAGCAAACTCAGGTTGCGCGCGTCGCTTCGTGGCTCTCCAGCAAATCTTCCCGAATACACTCCGGGCGCTCCGTTCAGCGCTGCTACTTCCAGGCCTGTGTCGTCTGCAAAGCAATTGACCCCATAGTGCTCGAATACGTAGCGGGCCTTTTCGAATGCATTGGCATCTAAGGTGTCCCCTGTTTCGGGCAGTTCCTCGTTGCAGCCAATGTCCCGAAGGGATACGATTTCGATGAGCCCCTTCAAGGCAGCTGCGACTTCTTCGACTTTTTTGGCGTTGTTGGTGGCGAAACAGATTTTCATGGGCTTCTGGGATGGCCTACAAAAATGGGGGTTGGAAGTTGCCGCTGCAAACCTTCTTTCAAAATAGGTTTTGAGCTTCGGTTGAAATCTTTATTTTTCGGATATGAAAAGACTAACCGTGTACTGTGGTTCCAAGAAAGGCAACCAGCCCATCTACGAAGCAGGCGTGCGTGCTTTGGCTCAAGAGATGATTTTATGTGACTACAGCCTGGTTTATGGAGCTGGGCATGTGGGCTTGATGGGAGTCATTGCGGACGAGCTGCTTGGAGCAGGTAAGGAAGTGATTGGAATCATTCCCCAGAAGTTGGTGGACCGGGAAGTGGCGCACAAAGGATGCACGGAACTCGTGATCGTGGAGACCATGCGGGACCGCAAGTGGCTTATGGCGGAGAAGGGTGATGGATTTATTGCCATGCCAGGAGGGATTGGCACCTTTGAAGAGTTGTTTGAGGTGATGACCCTCAACCAGTTGCATTACATTCAAAAGCCTGTGGCCTTGTACAACGTGCACGGCTACTACGACAAGCTGATCGACTTCCTCAACCATGCGATGAAAGAGGGATTTCTCTACCCTGAGCAGGAGGAGATGCTGATCATTTCCGATGACCCAGCAGATCTCTTGGATCAGATGGCCGCCTACCAGGCCAGAAGACCTGCGGATTGGTAAGGCAGGTTTTATAAATCTATTTGAATCCGCACTTTTCCTCCAAGACCTTTTTCTACAATTTCGTAGAGGGTTTTTAGGGTCATGTTGGCGCCGTCATTTTCAACTCTAGAGATGTAGGTTCTTTTTTTATCCACAAGTTGAGCCAACTGCTCTTGAGTAAGAAGTCGTTCTTCGCGTGCTTTTTTTAGAAGCAAACCTATTTTGAAGGGGGCCGTTTCTCGTTCAAGCGCATCGCGGCGCGGGCTGCCTTTTTCCCCGTAGACCTTGTCTTTGATTTCTTCCCAGGATGTAGTTATCATAGTAACTTATAAGTTACCATATTTTTGATTAGAAAAAGACTTTTCAATAAAAAAAGCCAAACATCTGGTTGAAGGATGTTTGGCTAAATAGGTTGGTTTGGGAAGGAATTTACTCCCGCACCCAGCTCACTTTTTCGCCGATAGGCGTTCGCTTGCCTTCGGGTAAAGTGTCGTTTGCTGCTTTTGCGATGTAGAAGAAGCCCATGAGCATGTCCTCGCCTTCAAGGCCAAAGTCTTCTCGAGCTTCTGCCCAAAAGGTAGGTCCGCCGGTACCCCAGTAGCATGCTAGCCCATGGGCACAGGCTGTCAAGTACATGTTTTGCACCGCCATGGCTACGGCTGAGATCTCTTCCATCACCGGAATGCCCGATCCTTCGGTACGCTTCATGAGTAGCGCAATCACGTGAGAGGCCTTGCTTGGTGTCTCCTTAAATTTTTGGTAGGTGCCTTCTAGGAAGGGGGTGCCGTTTTTCTCAGCGCGCATTTTATACATTTCCGCCTGGTAGTCGCCAAAAGTTTTCAAGCCTGCGCCCGTGTAAACAATGAAACGCCAAGGTTGGGTGAGTTTGTGCGTTGGTGCCCAGTTTGCATTTTCCAGGATCTCCTCGATGATGGAATCGGCTACGGGGTCGTTTTCCTTAAACTGAGCCGGAAATTGGGAGCGTCGTCCACGAATGATTTTGGTAACTTCTTCGGGATTGAATTTGGGGTGTTGCATGAGTTGTATCGTGGTCTGCTAAATAATTGAGTACAAAATGGGAGTATAAATGCTATAAGGCAAAAGTCAAAGATAGGGTTCCATTCACTAAAAAAGAGGAGTTATTTTTCTTAACACCCTGCCTATGGCAGGCTAATTTTTTTTCTCGCAAAGGCGCAAAGGAGCAAAGGCGCCAAGCCTGCGGTAAGCAGGCCGCAAAGGGATCAATTTTTTCTTTGCGCCTCTGCGTCTTCGCGCGCTTTTTTTCTTCACGACAAAACTCCCTACGGTAGGCAGGCCCCCAAAATGTGTAATCTAGGCCAATTTCTGGGGTTGATCTGCTGCATAGTCCAGGCAAGCAGTCAATTGCTCCAAGGTCAATTCTGGAAAATCCGCTAGGATTTTCTCCGAACTCATCCCCGATGCCATCCAATCCAACACATCAGCCACTGTGATCCGTGTATTTTTGAGATAAGGCTTGCCAAATCTTATGTTAGGATCAATTCCAATAAATCCGTTGTAGTCCATAGGTATGATTTACAAATTATTCAGAATTTTAAATTCATCCATTTTTCAAAATAGGATTTCAGCTTTAATTCTATAACACAAAGTTTGAAGTTCAAGTAAGTTGGCTGTGAACCGTGGACAGTCGTCTGTGGTCGATTATCCGCTTGATTCAACTTCCTTTTAAGTCAAATGTAATACTGCGGATAATCAAATTTCGAAGTCTTATTTCTTCAAAACGCCCTCTAAAAACGCTCTCACATCCTTGGCTAGCGCATCGAAGTCTTCCTGTCGGTTGTACATCATGTGTCCTGCCTCGTAATAGGTCATTGTCACGCGATCCTGCGGAAAATTGTGGCGGGCAAAGGTAAATTCTGCATCAAAGAAGGGGGTGATCAAGTCGTAGTAGCCATTAGCTACCATCACCTTCATCTGGGTATTGCGGTGCATCACCTCGCTCAAAGCACGAGCAGTGCTCACGTAACTGGGTTCGTAGTAGGCCCCATCCGGTACCGGCTTCCAGTTCCAACTTCCACCCATCCCCGAAGCAGAGGTGAAGTAAGGACGATCCAAGCTCACCTTCAAGTCTCGCATCAAGTAATCGTTGAAAACGGCCGTGTAAGCCGATCCAGTCATGTAACTGGCTGGGTCACCCAATACAGGACCTTCGGCGGATTTGTCGGTTTCTAGCGCCAAATACCGTCCGTCCAAGGTGCCAATGGCCTTGCCTTCGGTACGAAGTAATTCTTTTTTGAAGCGGTGCATCAAGATCTGGTTGTCGGAGCGCAAGATATAGGCCTTATCCAAACCGGTAAAGTAGGCCAATTTGGCCGCGATGGCTTCCTTTTGTGCAGGGCTTTGCTTCTCTCCTAAAAACAAGGATTGCAAGTAGTCGCCGTAGGCAAATGCTCTGGCTTCCTGGGTAAATGCGGCTAGGGTCTTGCCTTGCCCCGCTTTCTTGTGGTACCAGGCCGTGGCTGCTTGGGAAGGGAGGTAAGTGAAAAAGGAGGTCAGGTTATCCGCCCAACTGGACGAACCTGCATAGTCCAAGGCTTGGGAAATCAGCACCAGCCCATTCAGCGCCATGCTTTGTCCACCCTCTTCCAGTACTTCGGCTACCCTGGCAGCTCGTGTGGTGCCAAAACTTTCCCCAGCGATAAACTTAGGGGCTTGCCATCTGCCCTGCTGGGTGACCCAAGTACGGATAAACTGTGCAATTGAGGAGGCATCCTCGTTGAGTCCCCAGAAATCGGAAGATTTGCCTACCCCTTCCACCTGGCTGAAACCTGTTCCAATGGGATCAATAAATACCAAATCCGTGATATCTAGGAGTGCCTGCTTGTTTTCTTCAACTCGGAAAGGGGCCGCTCCATCATCGATGCCTGCTCCTGAATCGGTTTTCACCACTTTGGGGCCAAAGAATCCTACATGCAACCAGACGCTCGCCGAGCCTGGGCCTCCATTGAAGATAAAGAGTACGGGTCTCTTGGAGGGGTCTAGGACTCCCTCGCGGAGGTAGGCCGTGGACCAAAGTGCGCCGGTTACTTCCCCTTTGCTGTTTTTGAGAAAAGTTTCGCCGACTACGGCTTTGTAGCTTATTTTTTGTTCATTAAAGGTACCTGAATGCGTGGATTCAAATTTTTTGGGTTCCCGAGGAGTCCACTTGGATTCCGTGCTTGCCTCTTGGGCAAAAGCAGTGAAGGAGATTAAAAAGGCGAAGAAAAGTAGGGACAGTTTTTTCATGGATTCGTGATTTGGCTTGTAATTTAGGGAAATACGCTGTTTTTTCAATTATTTCACGCAAAGCAGATAAGCCGCAAAAGGTTTATACTCACAGTAGAGTAAGATAGAATTATACCTCGCGTAGCTCTTTTCTTTGCGGCCTACCCGCCGCGGCGGGTAGGCTTCGCACCTTAGCGAGACTATTTTCACGCAAAGTAGATAAGCCTACCTACCGCAGGCAGGACGCAAAGGGGATTATAGAATAATACAGTTGAAAAAAAGTAGAAATAAACCGAGCAAGCCTGCCTGCTCATTTTGGCGCGCAAAGGCGCTAAGCCTACCTACCGCAGGCAGGACGCAAAGGGAAAATTATGGTTCCCCACTTCTTTATTCTTCAATCAGCGTTCGGTGTTCGGCATTAATTTGATACCGTATTTCGTACTTCGTATTTCCTCTTTCACGCAAAGGCGCTAAGACGCAAAGGAAAAATTATGGTTCCCCACTTCTTTATTCTTCAATCAGCGTTCGGTGTTCGACATTAATTTGATACCGTATTTCGTAGCTCGTATTTCTACTTCGTACTTGGTACTTGGTACAATTCTTCAATACTTCCACCCCAACTTCACTCCCCCATACCCATTGCGAGAAGGGGCAGGTTGGTAGAATCTCCCCGCAAAGGCATTTAGGTCGTTGCCCAGTGAGTAACTCTCGTCCAGCAGGTTGTCTACCCCAGCAAAAATTTCCAGTTCCCAATCACCCAGGGTCTTCAACCAGCCTACCCGAAGGTTGACCAGGGAATAGGCGTCTTGGTAGATGGTGTTCGCATCGTTGAGCGGGATTTCTTCGGTAAACTGATGCGTGAAATTAAGGTAAGCCCCAGCCCGAGTTCTTACATCCATTCGGCTGACGAGGTTGTGTTCTGGAACACCCGTCAAGGCATTGCCTGAGAAATCTTGCCCCCGCTTTTGGTAGTTTTCAAAGGTGAAAAACTGCCCCGTGTAAGCTGTGCCCACTAGGAAATCACGAACAAAACCCTTTCCATTTCGGAGGAAGGCATAATCTAGGCTGGCCTCCACCCCTTTTTGATCGGTGGCTCCGGCATTTTGGAATAGCACCACTCCATTTGAGTTGGTGTAGGTGGTGATGGTCTCCTGCAGTTTGAAGTAGTAGCCAATCAGTTCCAAATTAAAGCGCTCAAGCCCCATGCGGTAGCCCAATTCGTAGTTCATGCCCTTCTCTGCCTCCAAATCCAGGTTGACGCTGCCCTCGTTGGTGCGGACCTCATCGATCGTGGGAGGAGAAAAGCCCGAACTGATGGAGCCATACACCGAAGTGCTTGGGGTCAGTTGGTAGTTTGCCGCCACACGAGGAACGAGGATGGGATCAAATCGGCGGGTTTGCCGCCCTGTTTTTCCTCCCGCGGCATCGACTTGTCGGTCGATCTCAAATCCAGAGAAATTTTCGCTGAGTCCCAAGGTGAACAGAAGTTTGGAGTTCCACTGCAACTCGGCCTGCTGAAATAGAAAGCCTTGGGTGGCGGTCAACTGGTCCGCAAAGCGCACCGTATCTGCCTTGCCGGCCCGATTGCCAAAATTTTGTGCTTGGGTGATGCTTTTTTGCCACTCCCCACCCGCGATTAGGCGTAGGGATTTGCCACCCAGTTGGGTGTCGTAGCGAACCCTGCTTCGTGCTCCATAGCCGAATCCCAACTCCTTTTTGTAGTCCAGAATAAAGGGATTTTCAAAGGCATTCGTATTCAGGTACATTGTAGTGGTACTCGTCAGTTGATCTGAATGGCGGTAGGTATGCCCCAAAGAAAGAAGGAGGGCCTGTTGGTCGATGGAACTATTCTGTGCCACGGATCCAGGCCGTGCTTGCTTGGGGTTGGCAGCGAGTTGGGCTGCAGTCAAGGCTCCAGGGATTTGGTAGTTGAGGTCCGAAATCAGTACCTGGGTTCGCAATTCTTGCTTTTCGGAAACGGGGAAATAGCCGCTCAACTGGATCACTTGACGTTTGACGCCCGAGTGATCCCGGTAGCCGGCTGATTCCTGACTTACATAGGAGGCTTCGATGCCCCCGTCGCCAATTTTTTGAGAAAGTCCCAATCGAAATCTGGATAGGCCAAAATCCCCAACCAGGTAGTCCATCGAAAGGCGATTTTCATCGACCTGTGCTTGGCTAAACAAGGAGATGGCGCCGCCATTTCCTGCACCATACACCGACCCCGATGGTCCTTTGATGACTTCGGCCGTTTTGATATTGCTTAGATCGAGTAGGTTCAATGGGGTGGTGCCATCTGGCGAGGTGAAGGGAACGTCGTTCCAATACACCTTTACATTGCGTACGCCAAAGGGAGAGCGAAGCGAACTGCCTCGAATGGAGATGCGGTAACTGGCAGGAGCGCGCTCTTCGATGCGGATACCGGCTTTTTGGTTGAAGGCTTGAACGGGGGAATTTTCATTGAAGCGAAAAAGGTCCCGTTCGGAGAGTCGAGAAATACTGGCTGCCTGCTGAATTAAGGGGCGTTCGGAGTCAAAGGCCGAGACCGTCACTGCCGCCAAGTTGAGGACGCTGGGAACTAGCGCCACGGTATATTCCCCTGCCTGGAAAGTTTGCTCCAATCGTTCGTAGCCTTCTAGCGCAAAAAGGAGGCGCAGGTTTTCTCCTGCAAAAGTAACCGTGCCCGAAGCATTGCTTGTTTGAATAGTGCCCCCATTACTCACCCGAACATTGGAAAGGGGAAGGTTGGAGACTTGATCCATTACCTTGATTTGGATCTGGGCCTGAAGCCCAAGACTGACTACCAAAAGCAAACAAGAAAGCAGTGTTTTCATAACACGAACATACGGGATGTGACCTGCATATAAGCAGAATTTTGGGGTAAAGGTTTGAATTGGGGAAGATCGCGCCTTTTTTGTTTTTAGATGTGGGGCAAAATGGCTAGGTTTTCGAAAAAATAAACCCATGAGACCCTTTTTCCTTCTATTTTTTCTTCCGGTGCTAGCCTTTGCCCAGACCGCTCCTCCTGCCCCAGTGTATCCCATTCCGGAACCCCGTCAGTTGGCTTGGCAGGAGCTGCAGTACTACGGCTTTGTGCATTTCAACATGAATACCTTCTCCGATCGGGAGTGGGGTTTTGGGGATGAGCAACCCAGCCAATTTGCCCCTACCGCACTCGATGCGCGACAGTGGGCGCGTGTGGCCAAGGAGGCGGGGATGAAGGGATTGATCATTACGGCCAAGCACCACGATGGCTTTGTGCTTTGGCCCTCGGCCTATACGGAGCATTCCGTCAAAAACAGCCCTTGGCGAAATGGAAAAGGAGATTTGATCCGAGAGTTTGTGGATGCCTGTCGTGAATATGGGCTGAAAGTGGGTATCTATTACTCCCCTTGGGACCGCAACCATCCCGACTACGGCAAGCCTGAATACATCACCTACATGCGGAATCAACTCACCGAACTCCTCACCAATTATGGGGAACTCTTTGAGGTCTGGTTTGATGGCGCCAATGGAGGCAGCGGCTGGTACGGAGGTGCCAACGAGGAGCGGGTAGTGGACAAGTTGACCTACTACGACTGGCCAAGCATGCATGCCTTGGTGCGGGAGCTGCAGCCTGGAGCGATGCTCTTTTCGGATGCCGGTCCCGATGTGCGCTGGGTGGGGAACGAACATGGATTTGCCTATCCGACCACCTGGTCCAACCTGATGCGGGACTCCGTCTACGCCGGCATGCCGGAGTACTCGGATAAGTGGGCTACGGGGCAAGAAAATGGCACCCATTGGGTGCCTGCCGAGGCAGACGTGAGCATTCGTCCGGGCTGGTACTACCATGCTTACGAGGACCACAAACTCAAAACCCTGCCCGAACTCCTAGAAATCTACTACCAAAGCATTGGGCAGAATAGTTCTTTGCTGATCAACTTCCCCGTTGATACCCGAGGGCTGATTCCGGATTCGGATGTGCAGGCCATTCTCGAACTAGCAGCCAAGGTCAAGGAAGACTTTGCGGTGAACCTTGCTACTGGCACAAAGGTGTCTGCGAGTTCTAGCAGAGGAGCAGCCTACGTGGCAAGCCAAGTATTGGATGGGAACTATGACAGCTATTGGAGCAGTGCTGGCGGAGAGCGGAGTGCATCGGTCGTACTTGATTTTGGGCAACCGAAATCTTTCAATCGGATCTTGATTCAGGAATACGTCAATCTCGGTCAGCGCGTGTCGGCCTTCACGGTAGAAAAAGAAGTGGAGGGAAAGTGGTTGCCTTTGGCGCAAGGCACGACGATTGGTTATACCCGTATTTTGCGAGTTCCAGATACCCAGGCCCAAAAGATTCGGATCAACTTTCTGGAAGGAAAGGGTGAGCCGCTGATTGCGGAGTTGGGCGTTTATGCTGCCCCAGCCTTGGTTTTTCCTCCAAAAATCACCCGCTCCACCGCTGGGCTTGTATCGATCACCGCTGCAGACCCTGGACTTGATATCTACTACACGGTAGATGGTAGTTTACCCCTGGCGGGGAAAAATCGCTACGACAAACCCTTTCTATTGGAGCAGCCTGCGACGGTACAAGCGATCGTCATGGATGCGAAGACGGGGAAAAGTTCAGCTATCCGCCGACAAGAACTGGATTTGGTCAAAGGAAACTGGAAGGTGCTTTCCACCGACTCCAACCCCCAGGCCGCTATCGATGAGTTGCCCTATACTTATTGGACTTCGCCTAGCAATTCGTTGGAACTCGATCTTGGGGAAAAAGTAGCGCTGCAAGGACTTCGCTACTTGCCCATGCAGGCGCGATATCCGAGTGGATTCATAGCAGATTATGTCTTGGAAGGGAGTTTGGATGGCAGCACCTGGGTTCTTTTGGCCAAGGGGGAATTTGCGAATATTCAAAATAATCCCATCGAGCAGCTTATCCGATTTGCTCCCCAAGAGCTACAGTATGTTCGGTTAAAAGCCCTGCGTACAGTCGATGGCAATGCCGCTACCTTCGGGGAGCTGGGTACGATTTCTCGATAAGTTGACCCTTTCTGAAGTTTCAGGTAGCTTTTCTTGAAAAAAAATACCTACTTTAATTTTTCAAAACCCCCAACCCAAATTTTAACCTATTTCTATGAACAGACGTCATGCGTTACGGCATATCGCCCTGATTTCTGGAGGGCTAGCACTGATCCCCTCCTGCGATTTTAGTAAGGAAGACATCCTTGCAGCCTACGAAAACCTCAAAATCACCGCTACACAGAAGGCCCTTCTTGCAGCCATTTCCGACAGCATCATTCCAGCTGGGGAGATCAAAGGAGCCTTGGACCTAGCCGTACCTGATTTTATCCTCGTGATGGTCAACGATTGCTTTACCAAAGAAAATCAAGAGAAGTTCACCGCCGGATTACAGGCATTCCCTGATTATGCAGAAAAAACTGCTGGAAAGAAATTTGCAGATTTAAGCAGCAAGGAAAAGGAAACCCTTTTGCTTCAAGGCTTAGCACTTACAGGAGATGAAAACCCCGAGGGAACTGTCCTTGCCCAAGTGGGCTATTTCTTGAGCAGCACCAAGCGCTTTACCATTCAGGGTTACATGGTCTCTGAATACATCCAAACCGAAATTATTCCCTACTCCTTGATTCCTGGCGAATACAATGGGGCAGTCCTAATCGCTGATATTCAAAAAACACGAGTCAATGGCTAATCTTAACTTACGCAGTACGCAGGAGCGTACCTATCAGGCCATTGTGGTCGGCTCTGGCATCAGTGGTGCCTGGGCAGCAAAAGAATTATGTGACCTCGGGGTCAAGACCTTGATGATCGAGCGCGGTCCTGATGTCAAACACCTCAAGGACTACCCGACCACCAACATGCTCCCGCATGAATTTCCCCATCGGGGACAGCTTACCGAAAAGATCAAGGAAGAAAACCCGGTCATCAGCAAGTGCTATGCCTTCCGAGAAGATGCCATGCACTTCTTTGTCAAGGACGCGGAGCATCCCTACGTGCAAGAAAAGCCGTTTGACTGGATTCGGGGCTACCAAGTGGGAGGTAAGTCCCTCATGTGGGCGCGACAGGTACAGCGCTGGTCCGATTTTGACTTTGAAGGCCCTGCCCGTGATGGCTTTGCGGTGGATTGGCCGATTCGTTACAAGGACATCGAAAAGTGGTACAGCCATGTGGAGAAATTTGCGGGTGTATCTGGATTCAAGGATGGCATCGCCCACCTACCCGATGGAGAATTTCTTCCAGGCTACGATCTCAATGTGGTGGAGAAGTACTTTGCCGAGACCATGAAGAAGGAGTATGGAGGAGAGCGTCATGTGATTTCGGCACGCTGTGCCCACATCCATGGCAATGCAGATGCCTTTGCCGCACAGGGCAGAGGATCTTGCCAAAACCGGAACCTATGTCAGCGAGGCTGTCCGTTTGGAGGCTACTTTAGTTCCAACTCGTCCACCATTCCTTGGGCGTTGAAGACCGGCAACCTCACCATCCGACCGGATGCAGTAGTGCATTCGGTGATCTACGACGAGGCAAAAGGCAAGGCTACAGGTGTCCGCATCATTGATCGCTTGACCAAAGAAGTCGAAGAATTTTATGCAGACGTGCTCTTTATCAATGCAGCTGCTTTGAATACCAATGCCATCCTACTCAACTCTACCTCCACCCGCTTCCCGAATGGATTGGGCAACGACAGCGGGGTATTGGGCAAGTACGTGGCCTTCCACAACTACCGGGCACGTGTGTCTGGAGAGTACGAAGGTCATGCGGAGTACACCACGACTGGGGGAAGACCTACCAGTGGGTATTTCCCACGATTCCGAAATGTATACAAGCAGGAAACCGACTTTCTACGAGGCTATGCGGCAGGCTTTTCCGCAGGGCGCGGCCAAGGGCCCAACACAGATGGCATCGGGATGGAACTGAAAAATAACCTCCTCAATCCAGGGCAGTATGGGCCTTGGCATGTAGGTTCGCACATGATGGGCGAGACGCTGCCAAAGGATAGCAATTACGTGGCGCTTGATGGCAGCCTGAAGGACGAGTGGGGCATTCCCCAGCTCAAGGTGAGCATGGACTACGACGACAACGACGAGAAGATGGTGAAAGACTACCTCGAGCAGATGACGGAAATGTTTACCAAGGCAGGCTTTACCAACATCCAAACTTCCGACAGCAAGCAAGCGCCGGGCTTGGATATCCACGAGATGGGTGGGGTGCGTATGGGTAAGGATCCAAAGACCTCCATGTTGAATGCCAACCATCAGTTGCATGCCGTGCCGAATGTGTACGTGACCGACGGATCATCCATGACCTCGACCTCTACCCAAAATCCTTCGCTGACCTACATGGCCTTTGCTGCCCGCGCTGCACACCATGCGGTGGCTGAGAGCAAGAAGAAGTAAGTTATTCGAGCACCGGTTCCCTTTGAATCAATACTAGGCCCTAGATCAATCGATTTAGGGCCTAATTTTTTTATTTTATTTTTTGAATAAATATGACAAATAGTTATATTCAATCTTAATTTACTTTTAAAAAGATGATTTTTTCAAACACTATTTTTCCTCGTCCCAAGTTCATGCATCCTAGTCCCCGTGGATTTCGCTTAGTCATGATTCTTTTTCTAATCGGGAATTTGTTCCTGATTTCTTGTGTACAAGAAGCGGAAGTGCCTACGGCGATACGTTCAGAAACGGGGCAGCTTTCCAAAATCAAAGCATGGTTTGAAGAAAACGAAAGTAAGCTCCGACTTTCCGATGGAGGCACCAATTTGCGAATGGCTTCGCAGGAATTGATTTTGCCTTTTTTTGAAAAGGAGCCCGATTGGGATCAATTTCATCACTACTACTTCCCAGATGGACGAGAGGTATTTGAGATTAGCTTGGCAAATGCAACCAAGTACTTTCCAACGACTATGTTGGATAGCTTTCCCAACCGGAATCCAGCAGAAGTTGTGATTCAGAACATTTTATTTATCAAGCATCCTACGGAAGAGCGATTTGATCCGGTAATTGCGAGGTATTATCCCAATAATAAGTACGCGAGTAAAGAATTCAAAGAAATTAGCTACGATGGAATCCCCCACGATTGGTCGGGTAAGGTGGATATTTGGACCTACGATGAGCGGCATTTCATTGGATTTACCTTTGAGCAGGGAGAATTGGTTTCCAATTCCCGCTACCTTCCGGCAGGGTCTAGTGAAAAGTCAAGAATTGCTGGGGATTGTCGGACTGTGGTCCGAGAGATTTCTGCGAATTATGTAGGAAAGGATGGGGTAGTTGTTGTGAGGCCTCCAATTGTTATTGTGGAGGTAATTTGTTCGGGAGCTGGAGGCTATACCCCTCAAGGAGGTAATGGAGGAGATTACCATGATTACGATCGCCTACTTGTTGTGAGGACCCAATTACTGCTCCCCCAAGAGATCTTCCTGACTACGATCCGCCTAAAATTCCAGCACCCGACACCATTATCAATAAACTTACAGACCCTTGTGCAAGTGATATTTTCAGGGAATTATCAAAAAGAAACGAATACCTAACGGATGGAGTAAGTAATTTTGGAGGACTAGACATTTTTCCTGGGATGTTAGACCTTTTTAAGAAAAGTGGAAAGTTTGATTATCAGATTCAAAATAAGGATTTAACTTTTTCTCTTGGTGGAAATACGTCTCCTATTGTTGATGGAGTAATTACAATTACTCTGAGTAATACTTATCTTAAAACCGCAACTTCATTGAGTATTGCTAGAACAATTATACACGAGACGGTTCATGCTTATTTAAGAAAGCAAACAAATCCTCATACCGCTAATGACATAAATATGAATCAATTACTAATTGAATTTGGTAAAAAATATCCAAATAGCATTGGAAATACGCATCATTCTCTAATGAGCCAATATATTTTAGGAATGGCGATTTCTCTCTATAATTGGGATAAAAAGTATGGACCTAATGGAGGAAGCTTAGGATTTGATTATTACTGTAAGATGGCTTTTGGTGGATTGATTAAGGAGGGAACATCCGAATTTGTGGATGAGGCTAAAAATTTGGTTCCTCCTGGAAGTAGTTTGAGTGAAATTAGAAAAATAATAGAGAATGAGGCAATGGGTAACTATGAAGCAAATGGAAAAAGATGTAATTAAATTATTTATTTATTCAATTTTTATTTTTCTAAACCTTTGGCTTCCACAAAAAGCAAGGGCACAAAGATTACTAGAAGTTAATAATGAGCAGTATTTGGTTATTACTAGTGTTTTTAAATACTCTCCTGAAAAAACAATTAAGATTTCTAGGAAAACCATCCCGTTTGAAAGTTGGATGAATTTTATTCAAGAAGGTGAGTTCAAAAATTTGGAGGTTATTGGTAACTGTACATTACAAGATATCGAGTTTAAACAAGCTTTTGATGAATTTAGGAATTTGATGCCAAATTTTGGGGTGAAGAAAATTAATCAAGATAAATTAATAGAAAAGTTTCACATAGTAAAAAATTCAAAAAATAGTCAGGTTACTTCTATTTCTGAACCAAAAGTTCTCGGTAATTATTCCTTCCAATTCCTGATTTCAGGAACAACTAGAGTTTTGAATGTTCAAAAAAAGAATAAAGCTGGACTTTGGGAGTATGCATGTGGACTGTTTTTTCCTTCAGATCTACAGTAGAACTGTATTTTGTTTGAGAAGGATTAATTTTTAGAAATTCCGATAATGAAATTAGTAGTAACACTTTTTCTTTTTTGGGTAGTTGGATTGGATAATGGATTTACTCAAGAAGTAAACACACCAAAAATTATCAATGGAGCCCAATTTGAGCTTGCAATCAATTCTATGGTCACAAAAATAGTTGCCGTAAATCCATTGGGTAACTTGCATAATGTAAGTCATGAAGGGTATTATGCCATCTTAAAAATTGAAAAGGGTAAGGTTGTTCAGATTGTTTATCCTGAATGGATTGACCCAATAATCAAAAGGCAAAGCGAATTTGCGTTAAAAGATATCAATGAAAGGATAGGGGTGAAAGAATTTGAATTTGTAAACATGGATCAGATTGTAATTCCTGTTCTAATTGAATGGACTCACTTTGAAGGAGAAAATAACTCACTTCCTCAGGCATTAAAGCGAATACTACCTAATTCGGAATATACAAGTCAAACCTATGTTTTACATCCTTTTGTTATTCGAACGGGCAATCCAAGGCGAAGCCCTTAATTGATTCAAGGGCTCTTCAAGACGTGAAATTAGTTTCGCCTATTTACCTAGAAAATAGCGGTTACAAAGGAGGCTTTTAATGTCAATCGAAGCTAAACTTCAACCTAATTAAAATGAAAAAATTAATAACGTTATTTCTCTTTTGGTTTGTTGTCTTAGGCAATGGATTTGCTCAGGACTTTAACTATTCACAAGATTTTCCAAGGCTTTTTCAGGAATCTAAAGTCGAAAACAATCCTTTTTTCTACCCCACCCTGAAAGCTAGATTTTTAAAAGAGGGAGAGAATTTTTCTGAAGTTGAGCTTTTGGCCTTGCTGGTTGGTCAAACTGCTCAAAAAACCTACAATCCCTATGGAATGGTGGGCCTAGAGCGCACGTTTTTGGGAGCCGAACAGTTTCCAGCGGACACGGTCTTGAAATATGGAAAATTAGTACAAGAACTGAATCCAGTTAGTCTCTCTTTGAATTTTGGGTTATGGAAAGCCTACGAAAAGGCGAATAATCCTGAATATGCTGAAGTCTATAAACAACGGTTTGACCTTATTTGTGAGACTATTTTAGCTTCAGGTGATGGGAGCAGTGTTAGACCCTTCCTTGTGATTTCTCCCGTTGATGGATCTGTACTTATTTCTAAGTACTGGAAAGAAAATCTGAGCCAAATGGGTTCTGGTGAAAATGAAGCTGGGTACTTTTTAGATATTCTAACCTATAAAAAAGGAGATGAGGAAAAGACCCTCCACTTTGTCATCGACCATGGAATGGGAAGCTTAAGTAAGATGATGCAACAAATCATCCAAGATCCATCTAAATGAGTGGACATCAATGCATACTGAATAAAAAAAATCACCTCCTTTGGGGAGTAGTAGAGATGTTTTTGCTTTCCTTTATTTTCTCTTTGCCTTCCTTTTCTCAAAAACTACCACTAGAAATCAGCGAGGAGCAGTATGCTTTACTGAATACCCATTTTTCTTCTCAAAAAAATAAACGCATTCGAATTCATTACCAACTCATCGGGGAGTCAACTTGGACACACTATGCGCTCAAAGAAATGGATAGTAGGGGAATCCAATTTTGTGAATTCAAGGATGAGGAACTTCCGCATACCTTGACAGATTTGCCAGCTTTAGGTGCAAACCTGGTTACCAAACAATTGAAAAAGAAAGCACTCGATTTCAACCTGCGTTTTAGCAAAAAAGTGGATGATGAAAAGCTTACTTATATTTATGAACCCATCATTCATAAAAACTACGGATTGTTCCAAGTAAAAACTCCGGAATACATCAGCATTTTCGCATACAAGCGTGGAGATTTGGTGTCCTGGAAAATGGCTTGCCGAATAGATATTTATTATCCGATTGTTTGTGTCTGGGGCTAAGATAACGTTGCCATTTGGCCCTTAAAAAGGCAGTTTCCCCAAATCCACATTTCCTCCGGAGAGAATAATCCCTACGGTTTTTCCAGCGAAGCGCTCCTTATTGGCTAGCAACACAGCAAGCGGAACTGCGCAGGAGGGCTCGATGATGATTTTCATACGCTCATAGACCAGGCGCATCGCCTCGATGATTTGCGGATCTGTAGCGAGTAAGATATCCCGTACATGGGCTTGAATCAAGGCAAAGTTGAGGGTCCCTAAAGAGGTCGATAGTCCATCGGCGATGGTGTTTGGGCCTGTTTGTGGAATGATGTATCCTGCATGAAAGGAGCGGTAGGCATCGTCTGCCCCTGTAGGTTCCCCGGCGATAACCTCAATCTGGGGATTCAGGTAATGAGCCGTGAGGGCGGTGCCACCCAATAGTCCTCCACCACCGACGGGGGCCATTAGGATATCTAGATCTGATTGGTCCTCTAAAAATTCGAGCGCGCAAGTAGCCTGCCCCTCAATCACGTCCATGAAGTCGTAGGGAGGAATAAAGGCGGCCCCAGTACGGGCAACTACCGTCTCCAAGCTGGTTTCACGGGCTTTGAGGTTGGGTTCGCATTCGATAATTTCTCCTCCATAGCCTTTGACCGCCTTCTTCTTGATTTCGGGAGCATTGGAAGGCATTACGATGTAGGAGGGAATCCCTGCTACTGTGGCGGCCCGGGCGAGCGCAGCGGCATGGTTGCCCGAACTGTGGGTTGCCACGCCTTTTTCGCGTTCGCTGGGGGTAAGTTTCATGACCGCATTGGCCGCGCCTCGCGCCTTGAAGGCACCGACCTTCTGAAAGTTTTCACACTTAAAGTAGATGCTGCATCCTGCAATCGCATCGATGGCCTCCGAGGTAAGGATAGGCGTGCGGTGGATAAAAGGCTGAATTCGGGCATGCGCCGCTCGGATATCGGAGAGGGTAGGGAAGTTCATGAGGTAAAGATAAATATTTGTACGAAGTACAAAGTACCAGGTACAAAGTAGGGATTCGAATTAGAACTAGAATTCTGGTACTGAGGGATCTTGCCTGCCCGCCGCGGCGGGTACTTTGTACA